>CAZLWV010000272.1:0-2641 GCA_964563135.1 uncultured Planctomycetaceae bacterium | reverse complement strand
CCTCGTTCGCTGCAAGTGGCCATAACCTTGCGCAGTAGAATTAGGCAGAGCGAAAGAATAACCTTTACAGTTCATCGCACTGCTTGCGAGCAAGCAGTGCCTCACACGAGGCCAACAGGTGTGCCACGGCCTACTTGTTGGCCGTGCCGCTGCCAAATCACGAATTGTCAGAGTTATTTTTTCGCTCTGCCTTAAGTCAACGGAACTGACTTCTTCAGTGATCTCACCAGGTGGGTGGCGGCGTTTGAACTCCTCGGGAAATCCCGCAAGCCCACTCAAGTATTCTTCGGAGACAAGCGGCCAAGGCAAGCCGCAACCGCGAAGGCCCCTGCATCGGGGACAACATCCTCGACGGACAATTTTGTCCGCGCTCTTCCGCTCGGCTCGAGAGTCGTCGGCGCGGGGTGTCCTACGGGGTTCGTGTACCCTCAACCAGCGGGCCTATGCCGTCAGACGTGGACCACTTGAGCTTCTCGGCCACTGCCGTGGGGTATGCCGATACGTCGGCCGAATCGCGGAAGACCACGATCGTCCGTCCGGCGGCCATCGCAGCCGCCTGGGGCATATCGAGGAACCGCTCGAGATTGAGCAGGATCGGCCCGTCGCGATGCGTGGCCGGGAGCTGCTCCACGACGAGCCGCTGGATCGCCGTCACGAACAGGGAGGCATACAAGGCCAGTCCGGCCGCCTGGCCTTTTGCCTGGACCGTTATCTGTGCGGTATCCAGTCCCGGGATATACCGCACCGCCTCCACCGCCCGTCGGATGTCCCAGACTCGCATCCCGTCGAGCGTCTGGCCTAGGAGCATGAATCGCCGCCGGATCTGGATTTGTTTCTTCTCGTCGCCGCTCCAAGCGGTCGGCCCGACTCCGCGCGGCACGGCCAGTACGAGGATTTCCTGGAGTCCGCCAAAATGCTGGTCGAACTGCTCATCCGAGAGAGAATCGTCCCAGTTCAGTGCCTTTTCCCATTTCGACCATCCTTCAGCATCGAGCACGTGGAGCACCAGTCGGCTGCCGGCTCGTTTCGCACCGGTCGGCTCCACCAGATAGAGCGGCAAGGTGACATGTTCCTGGCTGCAATAGCTGTACTGCCGCAGGACCAGTCCTTTTCGTTCCTTGGACGACTCTTCTTTCAGACCGATTGGCGGTCCTTGCTCCGGCCAGCCGCGGAAAACCTTGGTCCGCAAGGCCTCCATCCAGCCGTCGCGCATGGTTTGCCACTCGGCCCTGTCGTTGGGCACCGCGGGCGCCGGAGCCCGCGGCACGAAGGTCTCGTGAATCGTCGTGTTGAGCTGATCTTGGGGAAGGGTCTCGAACACCTTCAGGTCGGCCGGTTCCATCAGTTTTTCCGCGGCCATGGCCACCAGCGGCTCCTCGCCTTTCAGGTGCTTGTTGAACCAGCGGAAGGCCGGCACCTGCAGTTCCTGGGTGTCTTTGTGAGGGCCGGGGGTGATCACCAGTCCAAACTTGTCGGCCGCCCCGTGGAGCCGATAGATACTACGGACCTTGGCATGGGTCCGGATCACGCCTTCCAGCGGGAAGATCCGATCCGTGTCGCTGTTTTCGAGCATGAGCGCCCGTGGCGCAACCAGGGCGGCCACGAGCGGGTAGTCCCAGCGATAGGTATTGACCATGAACATGCAGTCGCAGTGGCCTTCGACACAGCCGTCGACCACGTGGTTCTCCAGATCGGTGATTCCCGCCACCGGCACGGCCGCCTTGATCCGCTCGTCGATCGACGCGATCCACCAACTGTAGGCCCCGCCGCCGCTGCGGCCGGTCACGCCGAGCCGCTCGGCGTCGACCTCGGGCCGCGACTGGAGATAATCGAGGGCTCGAATGCAGTTCCAGGCCTCGACGCCGGCCGGCGTGTAGCCGCGATTGTTCCACCACCACATGTTGTAGCGATAGGTACCATGGTGGATGGCCTCGATCTCACCGAGCTGCAGCGAATCGATCGTCAGGCAGACCAGGCCGTTGCGGGCAAACCAGGCCCCGTGATGCTGGTAGCTGACCTTGTTGCCGTAGCTCACCCCGTCGATCTTCACCCCGCCGTGCCCGCACACATAGAGCACGGCTGGCGCCGGCCCATCGAGCCCCTTGGGCAGCCAGAGGTTGGCCGTCACGTAGAGCCCGGGTCGCGACTGGAAGTGGAGCTTCTCCACGGCAAAATCCTCCCGTTCGACCCGGCCGGTGACGGTCGCCTTCAGATCGGTCCGCTCCGGCATCGGATCGAGCCCCAGCATCTCCAGCAGTTGCCGGCGATACTCGCCTCGTCTGGCCTCCCAATCTGCAAGAGAGTGGATGTCCGCCAGGCACGCATCGCGAAGCTTGGCCGTTTCAGATGCAAAGTACGCTGCCAGGCTCGGGTCGACAGCCCAGGCGTCGGTCTCTGCAGCAAGAGCCGCGGGGGCCAGGACCAACACCGACATGAACAAGAGCGCTGCGGGGAATCTCATGGCACATCCTCCGGTGTGATTGCGAGTAGGTAGTTCATGACGATCGGTTTTCGAAATCGGGCATCCCGATTACCTGGACAGCGCCACTTCAGTGCCGTCCATCGGACTGAAGTCGCTGCGGCAGAATCGTTTAACCCGGATTATTCATGATCTTAGCTGAGGTCTGGTAGGGGCGGCTGG
>CAZLWV010000271.1:0-3088 GCA_964563135.1 uncultured Planctomycetaceae bacterium | reverse complement strand
TTGGCAGGTTCCACTCCCCGTTGACCAGCGTCGCGCCCCCACCCGCTCACCTCCCTGACTCCCACGACGGGAACCACTGTCCTGCAGCGAAGCACGGCGAGGGAGTCTCGCGCCCGGAAGACCAGATCGAGATGTTGCATGCCGGCACGCTGCTGCTAGACTGAGTGGGCACTCTTCGCGGAGAAAGCGAAGTTCCACATGTGAACCTTCCCCCAAGGCAAACGATGAGAATCTCCGGTTATCATCCTGGTAGAATCCTTTCGGCAACCGCCGCTCTGCTCCTTGCAGCAGTGGCTTGTGCTGCCTCAGATGCCGATGGGTCGCACGCCCTGGCGCTCAAGCCCGATAGTTTCCAGCATTACATCGAGGCCTTCAAGAATCAGGACGAGGAGCTCTATCCGCAGCACATCTCCAACGCCCAGTCCTGGGAGTTCCTCCGCGATAACGTGCCCATGTTCGAGTGCCCTGACAAGCAGATCGAGGAGATCTACTACTTTCGCTGGTGGACCTACCGAAAGCACATCAAGAGCACGCCCGACGGATTCATCATCACGGAGTTCCTGCCGCAGGTCGGCTGGGCCGGCAAGCACAACTCGATCAGTTGTCCGGCCGGGCACCACATCTACGAAGGGAGATGGCTTCACGACCCGGTATTCCTCAACGACTATGCGACGTTCTGGTTTCGCCGTGGGGGCGAGCCGCGGCGGTACAGCTTCTGGGCCGCCGATGCGATCTGGGCCCGCTATCTGGTGAATAACGACAAAGACTTCGCCACCGGCCTCCTCGACGACCTTGTCGCCAACTATCGGGCGTGGGAAAAGGACCGCCGGCAGGATGACGGGCTGTTCTGGCAGGTCGATGATCGCGACGGCATGGAGGTCGCCATCGGCGGTACGGGAACCAGGCCCACGATCAACGCCTACATGGTTGGCGACGCCCTGGCCATCGCCCGCATTGCCGAACTGGCCGGTCGCAAGGACCTTGCGGCAGAATTCCACCAGGACGCGGCAAGGATCAAGCGACTGATGGACGAGCGGCTTTGGGACGCCCAGACGCAGTTCTACCAGGTTGTGCCCCGCGACAGCGACAAGCCGGCCGGCGTTCGGGAGCTGCTTGGATATACACCCTGGTACTTCAATATTCCCGCCGCCGACAAATCGGTCGCCTGGGCGCAGATCATGGATCCGGACGGGTTCTTCGCTCCCTATGGTCCCACGACGGCGGAACGCCGGCATCCCAAGTTCACCATCTCTTACGAAGGCCACGAATGCCAATGGAACGGCCCGAGTTGGCCCTATTCGACGGCCGTCACGCTGACCGCCATGGCGAACCTTCTGAACAACGTCCAGCAGGACGTCGTTGACCGCCAGGACTATCTCGACCTGCTGCGAATCTACACCAACTCGCATCGCCTGAAACGCGACGACGGCACGATCGTCCCCTGGATCGATGAGAACCTGAATCCGCTCACGGGCGACTGGATCGCCCGTACTCGCCTGAAGAGCTTCACCAACGGCACGTGGGACGCTCGAAAAGGCGGCCGTGAGCGGGGAAAGGACTACAACCATTCGACCTATTGCGACCTGGTCATCACCGGCCTGGTGGGCCTCAGGCCGCGGGCAGACGACACGGTCGAGGTGAACCCGCTGGTTCCCGCGGAGGCCTGGGACTGTTTCTGTCTGGACCAGGTCCGCTACCATGGCCGTTGGCTGACGATCCTCTACGACAAGACCGGCCGGCGATACGGCAAAGGCGCGGGGCTGCGGGTCTTTGCCGACGGCCAGGAGATCGCCCGCTCCGATTCCCTTGCACGCCTCTCAGGTCCGCTCCCTCCCGCCACCGCCAATTCCACGATCGGCACCGCCGCCGGCTGGACCAAACACGAGAACAGTCCTGTACTTGGTGGCGACCTGGGTACGTGTTTTGACGTGACGCTGCTTCACGAAGAGAACACCTATCGAATGTGGTTTTCCTGGCGGCCCAAGCGATCGATTGCCCTGGTCGAAAGCCGGGATGGAATCGAGTGGAACGCTCCGCAAATCGTTCTGGAACCCAGTGACCAGACCGACTGGGAAGGCAATATCAACCGCCCGGGCGTTCTCCGGCGGGACGGAGTCTACCATATGTGGTACACCGGCCAGGCCCGCGGCAGGAGCTGGATCGGCTACGCTACGAGCCCCGACTGTATCCGTTGGCAGCGTCGTTCATCCCAGCCGGTGCTGTCGGCCGAAGCTCCGTGGGAGAAGGTGGCCGTGATGTGCCCCCACGTGCTCTGGGATGCCGAGAAAGGGCTCTACCGAATGTGGTACTCGGCCGGAGAGCAATACGAACCCAATTCGATCGGCTACGCCACCAGCCCCGACGGCCTCCATTGGACCAGGCACCAAGACAACCCGGTGTTTGCCGCCGATCCGGCCCGCCCGTGGGAGCAGCACAAGGTGACCGCTTGCCAGGTGATTCCCGCCGCAGGCTCGTACCTCATGTTCTACATTGGCTTTCGCGACGAGCACCGCGCCCAGATCGGTCTGGCGCGCTCCCAAGACGGAATCACCGGCTGGCAGCGGCATCCTGCCAATCCTATCCTCTTCCCCACCGACAACGCCTGGGACGGCGATGCCTGCTACAAGCCTTTCGCCATCTATGACCAGCCGAGCGGCCGCTGGATGCTCTGGTATAACGGGCGCAAGGGCAATGTCGAACAGATCGGCCTTGCCACCCACGCCGGCATCGACCTCGGGTTTCCCTCCCCCTGAAGTGCCACATCGTTTCGCAGTGGCTGGCACTGACGAAAGAGGTTGAGAGCAGTGTGCCACTGGCTCGGGCTCGGCCAGTGCGCCCCGATGGTTGACATAGCATCTCCGAGAGGGGAGAAGCGGGGCATGGCATACCGGAAGACCGCAGGGCGTGTTAACCAGGCCGGTCATCTCCATGAGTTGACCTTGTCCAGCTTTCCACAACAGCCCGCTGAGCCGCGGATTGGAGGTGGTCGAGCGCCCGATACTACCTCGATGTTCCCCCGTAACAACAGCATCCCGACCTGCCGATGATCCAAGGTTTGCCAAAAGGGGCCGTGCGTCAACAAGTGCCA
>CAZLWV010000270.1:0-4287 GCA_964563135.1 uncultured Planctomycetaceae bacterium | reverse complement strand
TTTTTCCACGACGGCGAGCATATCGGCATCATCCATATAGCCCATCTCAACAGCCTCTTTATGGGCACGCCTGGTGATAATCCGCGTCTTCTCGCTGCAAAAGAGCCTTTTCAGGTCGCTGAGCACATAATGGGGTTTACGCTTGTCCATCACTTTTTTCAGTATCATTATGATACTCCAATCATGATTGTCAAGACTTTATTGCTATCTTTCCAGTGCACCTCTACAAATTCATCACCGCGGCCCGCGAGAGCAGTTCGGCGAAATCATAGTTGACGCTCGTCACGCCGAAGTCCGGCTCGCGTTGAAAGGGCTGCCGGACGTAGTGGACGCGGTGCGAGTCGCCATCGAGAAATTCGACGATGGCGAGGATGAAGTCCTCGGGCTTGTTGAGCGAGTAGAGGATTTCATTGCGGGTCACCGTGATCGTCGGTGCGCCGGATACGCGGCCTTTCACCTCGATGAAGCGCAACTTGCCGGAACCCGGCACGGCGCTTTCGATGTCGTAGCCGAGCTTTTCAGTCTCGCGATCGGTCGGTTCGAAGCCGAGGCCGCGCTCGACTTCCATGACGACGGCCCGGGCGCGCGCCGCACTGGCCTGGGTGTCGGCGGGCGTGACGGAAATGGCTGGCGTCAGCCCCTTCATGGCCATGAGCAGGCCCATGGGCACCACCAGCATGCCGCCAAGAACGACAGGCGGGAGCGGTGAAATCTGAGCCTCCAACTTCAGTTCTTCGAGACGCTTCTGCAGGCGCCCCTGAAGCAGATCGGCCCGTTTGCGGGCCTCGCCCGAATTGAGCCGGTTGCCGGTCTTGCCGGCCTGCTCCTGGAGTTTGAGCTCCTCTGCGCGATGATCCCAGTAGGTGATCTCCTTGGTGAGCCGCTCCTTGACCGCCGCCTCGGTTTTGGCAATGAGGGCCAATTTGGGATCGCGCACCTCCATCAGGTGTTCGGGAACCACGTTCACGACCGCATGACCCTGGGCCTGCTTTTCCAGATCACGGCTGATCCAGGCGCATTCCGGTCGTGCAAGAAACGCCTCAATCCCCGGATCGTCCTTTGCCAGGGGCCGATAGTCGAGATAGGGGGCATAGTTCACGTGGCGGGTAACGCCGTCGGCATCGAGCTCGACATAGAGCATGCGCCGGGAGACGACGCGACGCTCCCCGGAGCGAGTAACGCCGGCGTCCTGAATGGCGTGTTCCAGATAGAACATGACCCGCGGCAGGGTGCCCGGATCCCGTTCGTCCACCAGGACGGCACCGCGCTTCATCAGGTCGCGATGGCGTTCGAGAGTCAGGTCGATGACCGAATCGAGCAGCGGATGGCCAGGACAGACAAAAGCGGCCAGGGGCTGTCCCTGGATCGTGACCAGCGGCTTTTCGAAAGCGATCCGCTCATATCGGGGCAAGACCGGCTCGCCGATGCCGATCAGGCGATCGCGATTACGCACCGGGGCCGGGACATGGGTGATTTCATAGCGGCGAGGCTCTCGCTGCCGGGCCGATCCGCCCAGGCTACGGAAGGCCTCCATGAAAAAGGATTCGATGTAATGGGGTTGCAAGCGGCGGGCCTCCGCCCGCTCCATGTCCTTGCGGATGCGTTGGACGCGGCTGGCGTCCATGGCGTCGTGGGCAAGGGCATGCTCTTCGATCAGATCCTTAAAATGTTCGCGGTCCAGGGCCTTGTCCACCACCGTCGTGAGGCGGGCCCGGACTTCCGGCCGATCCCCGTAACGGATCGCCTCGATCAGGAGATCCCGCAGCAGTTTTCCCTCAAACTGGAACTTCCCCAGCACGTCGAACACCTGGCCGCCCAAGGCTTCACGGGCCTGCTCCAGTTTGTCCAACAGTTTGCGATAGACGTCGCCTTCCCGCGTCTCTTCAGCCACCAGGTTCCAGAGATGGCACACCTCCGTCTGCCCGATGCGGTGGATGCGGCCGAACCGCTGCTCGATGCGATTGGGGTTCCACGGCAGATCGTAGTTCACCATCAGATGAGCGCGCTGGAGGTTGATGCCTTCGCCGGCAGCGTCGGTCGCCAGAAGCACCTGCACGGCGGGATCATGCCGGAATGACTCCTGGGCCTTCATGCGCTCCTCGCGGCCCATGCCCCCGTGAATGATGACCACCGCCTCGCTGCGGCCGAGGAGCGTGGTGATCCGATTTTCGAGATAGTTCAGTGTGTCGCGGTGTTCGGTGAAGACAACGAGCTTCTGCTGCATGGAGGGCACGGGAGGCGGAATCTTACCCGCGCCGTAGGGGGCGGCCGGCTCGGCAACACGGCCGGAGAGGGCCGCCGTCGTGAAGATCTCCCCCAGGAGTGTGGAGAGCTCCCGCCACTTCGTATCCATGCCGCTGCGTCGGACGCCAAGCGCCAGGGCCTCCAGCCCTTTCAAAGTCTCGATCTCGGCCTTCAGCTCGGCAATGGACCGCGCCGCGGTCGCCTGATCGAGAATCTCCTCCTCGGCGGCCTGGACCTCATTGTCCGGGGCGTCTTCCAGGTCTTCCACATCCTCGGCGTCCAGCGTCGGAAGATCGGGCAGCAGGGCCGTCGCGGGCTTGCCGCCGCGTTGGAGCACTTCCATCTCCCGCAGCCTGCTCTCCAGCCGTTCACGCCTGCGGCGGAGCGATTGATAGATCGCCTCGGGCGAGGAGGCAAGTCGCCGTTGCAGCACCATCAGGGCAAAGCCGACGGTACCGGCCCGTTTGTCGTTCGCCAGGGCCTCCGCACGGTTGAACTCCTCGCGCACGTAATCGGTCACCGCCTTGTAGAGCTGGGCTTCGGCTTCGGAGAGCTTGTACGGACAAGTGTAAGCGATGCGCTCGGGGAAGAGCGGCGTGCCGTCGAACTTGAGCAGGCTCTCCTTCACCATCCGCCGCATCAGATCGGAGACGTCGGAGACGTGCACCCCGTCCCGAAAACGACCCTCGAAACGGTCGCTGTCGAGCAGCGCCATGAAAAGCTGGAAGTCCTCCTCCTTCCCGTTGTGAGGTGTTGCCGTCATCAGCAAGAGGTGCCGCGTAACGGTCCCCAGAAGTTGACCGAGCCGATAGCGCTTCGTGTACTTCGTCTCGGCGCCGAAGATCGTGGCGGACATCTTGTGCGCCTCGTCGCAGACCACCAGATCCCAACGGCAATCGGGCGTCTGGAGTTTCTGCTGCACGTCTTCGTTCCGGGACAGTTTGTCCAGCCGGGCAATGGCGAGATTCGTTTCGAGAAACCAGTTGCCGGTGCGCGCCGTTTCGAGTTTGTCGTTGGTCAGGATTTCAAAGGGAAGGTGGAAACGGCGATAGAGTTCGTCCTGCCATTGTTCGGCAAGACTGCCCGGGCAGACGATCAGGCATCGCTGCAGATCGCCGCGGGCGATCAGTTCCTTGATGAGTAGGCCAGCCATGATCGTCTTGCCGGCGCCGGGATCGTCGGCCAGGAGAAATCGCAGGGGCTGACGGGGCAACATGGATTCGTAAACGGCCGTGATCTGGTGCGGCAGCGGATCCACAATCGAGGTATGGACGGCCAACACCGGGTCGAAGAGGTGGGCAAGTCGGATGCGATGGGCTTCGGAAACCAGGCGGAACAGGGCGCCGTCGCCGTCGAAGCTCCAGGGTCGGCCCTGCTCCACCAGATCGAGCCGCGGCTCGTCGTGCCGATAGAGCAGCTCATTGGCCACCCTGCCTTCGGGTGTTTTATAGGTCAGTTCAAGGGCTTCCGAACCGAACCACTGGACGCTCACGACCGTGACAAGGCAATCCGGCAGGACGCCCCGCACCGCAGCGTTGGGTTGAAGTTCTTCAAGCCGCATCATCCACCCCCCTGAATGGCAACGCTGGTCAACTTCTTCCTGGAAAGCTTACGGCCAAGCGCGTGAGAAAAAGAACAAACCGCCGATGACCCCCGGTCGGTCTGAACAATCGGTAATTACTTGCGGAATCTACACAAATGCAGGGGATAAGTCAAACCTCGATTTCATCAGGCGTTATGACCGAATCAGCCTAACAGACGGGAATCATGGGCAGGGCCTACCCGATCACCGGGAATGCGGTTTATTTTTTTATAGATCCCGCTTCAAGGCGTCTCCGAGACGGCGAGGAAACGCCGGGGGCGGGAAGAGAGGCGGAACGCCGATACCGGTATCCAACCTTCCCGAGTTGGGAACCTTGAACAGGAAACAAGTTGCTGCCCTGGTTGGCGTTGCGCCCTTAAATCGTGACAGCGGCTTATTCCGGGGCAAACGAATGATTTGGGGCGGCCGGGCATTCCTTCCGACTCTGCTTGCTTTTGCCA
>CAZLWV010000269.1:0-4414 GCA_964563135.1 uncultured Planctomycetaceae bacterium | reverse complement strand
CGGAGACGGGCTGCTCGCCGCGCTCCACCCTGGGCTGATTTTGGGGGTGTCCCTTCGGGACGGGGTTGCTCGAGAACCGGAGGGGCGCCCGCAGACCGAAATCGCGGCCGCTCGAGATGGCTGAACCGGCTCGAAATCCGCCCCTGCCGACTGGCAGCAGACTCTCGCGTTGGCCGGCTCAGGCGACTATAGTGGCGGTTATTCGTCGCCCTGTCCAGGAGAAGAAGATGCGCTGTCTGGAACCGTTTTGCCCCCTGGCGGCTTTCTGGGTCGCGATGGCCCTGGCCACAACCGGCCTGGCCCAGGATCAGTCTCTCCTGTGCGACGCGCTGAGTGTGTGGCAGATGAAGGACGAGCGAGGCTCGGGGCGCAGCCCCAGCCGACTTGTGGCGACCGGCGCCGTGGACCTGGGTGTTCGGCTGGAGGGGGAAGATCTGGCGGCCTCGCTCGCCCGCGGCGGCGACGGTTACTCGGCTCGCTTCCGCCAAGGGTATCTGACCTGCTCGTCGGAGACGCCCATCCAACTGACCGGCCGGCATGCGACCCTGTGTTTGCGTCTGCGAGACCCGTCGGGAAAGTGGACCTCCTGCCTCCTGGCCAGCGCCAGCCCCGCCGATCCTCTGGCCAACCTGGTTTACGGCGACGGCCGGAACGTCATCTACCGCTGGCGCACCACGCCCCCGTGGCAGCGTGTGGAGGGAATCCAGAAGCCAGGACAGGGCCAGGCGGCCGATGCCGACCGCGGGACCTACGGCTTCAACGGCGAGTCGAACGACGCCCACGACCTTCGCGAGTACCCGGCACGGCAGTGGATCTGCTCGGTGGTCCGCGTCCACGACGATGGACGGGTGATCGTGGCCGATCAGCACGGCCAGGCCGAAGGAGCGATTGATATCGATTGCCAGCAGGTCAGCGACGAGGCGTTCTATGTGGGCTCGAAGACGGGCGGTCTGGAGTTTCTCGAAGGCGACATTGCCGGAATCCTGGTCTACAACCGCCCTCTGGCCGACGACGAGACCGCCCGCCTCCTCCAGGATTTCCGGGCGAAGGGGACCGCGGTGCTCGCGGCGGATCCGGCAAAATCACAGATTCCGCCCGGCCAGCTGGTACTGCATCTTGATGCTGCCCAGGCCCAGGCCGACGATGGCGGCCGAGTCTCGCGCTGGACCGACCTGTCGGGCAACGCCCGTGACATGCAGCAGAGTGTGGCCGACCTGATGCCCAGGCGAGTGGTTGCCGACGACGGCCGGCCCGCCATCCACTTCCAGAACGGCCAGTTCCTCCAGGGGCCGGCGGTGCTGGCCGAGGGGGACGACAGTTTCACGATTGCCGCCGTCTGGCGCCGAGACCACCTCGACGGTTCGCAGGTTGTGTGCGAACAGAACTCGTCCGGCAAGCAGCGGGGCCGGCGGGCAGCGCTGCTGGCGCAGGGGAGCCGCAGCCCGGCGGGCCAGGGCATGCTGCGCAACAGGGATTTTGCCGACGGCGTGCTCCCGGTCAGCGCACCGGTCGACTGGTTCGGACGCGACGGTTGGCACGACGTGGTTGTGCGATTCGCCGACACCGTGGTCGAACTCTATGTCGACGGTGTGCTCATCGACGAGCAGTGGCCCCACGGACCGCTGCACCGGTTCTGCAGCCCCTTTCTGTTTGCGGCAGGCTACGGCCCTGGCGGCAGGCTCGAGACCGGATTCTTGGGTGAAATCGACCACGTCGCCCTCTGGGACCGTGCGCTTTCGCCCCAGGAGATCACCGCGCTCTCGGGTGGGCCAGAGCACGTTGCCCGTCGCGACCTGGAGATCCTGGGCCGGCCCCAGAAGAGCCTCCAGTACTGGAAACCGCGGGGCAAGGCCTATGCCGGAGATTGCATGGTGACCTGCCACGACGGTGTGTTTCATATTTTCTACCTCTACGATCGCTTTCATCATGGAGCCAAGTGGGGCCTTGGCGCTCATCAGTACGGCCATTTCTCCTCGAGCGACCTGAAGCAGTGGACCGAGCATCCTCTGGCCGTGCCGATCGACAGGCAGTGGGAATGCGCCATGGGCACCGGCAATGTGATCCACAACGACAAGGATGGCAAGTGGTACGCCTTCTACACCGACTGCGGCAGTCGCATCCAGTTCTTCGACAAGCCCCAGCGCGGTGCCTGGTTGTTCCGATCGGTCAGCGACGATGGCATCCACTTCCGCAAGGATTTCAAACCGGTTCTGCCTGGATTCGACAGCGACATCTTCTTCGCTCCTGAGACCGGCCTATTCCACCTCATCGCCGAAGGCGGGCGCACCCACTACCAATCCGCCGATCTGGTCGAGTGGACCGCCGTGGAGGAGAGCGAGTTCCGCAAGACGGCCGAGCGCGACGACCTCAGCCGCATCTGCCCCGACACGCTGGCCTGGAACGGCTGGCACTACTTCACCACCGGCTCGTCGCGGATCTACAAGTCCCGCAACCCGCTCGGCCCCTGGCAGGAAATCTCCCAGGACATTTTCGATGGCCTCTACTACTCAAAGATGCACGCGTTCAAGGACGGACGGGCGCTGGCCGCCGGCTGGGTCGGATTTCCCGAGTGGGGGGGCAATCTCGTCGTGCGTGAGCTTGTTCAGTCCGGCGACGGCAATCTGGGTCTCAAGTTCGTTCCCGAAATGGTGCCCGCAACCGGCGACCCGCTGCCGCTTCGTGTGGCGGAGAGAAAGGGAGATGCTCGCGGAGACCTTCCAGAGCTGGTCCTTCGCGCCGGAGATTCCCTGGCTTATGCGGCCGTGGACGAGGTGCCCCACGATGTCCGCATCCGCCTGACGGTTCGTCCCCTGGCAGGCATCGAGGCCTTCGGTCTCTGCGTGCGGGGCGACGGCGACTATCGCGAAGGAAGCGAACTGTTGTTCCTGCCGGCCAAGAACCATGTCCAGTTCGGCCACCCCCTGAAGGGTGGCCTTGATGCCATTCAGCCCGTCCGGACGACCATGAGCGGCGACACCGGGGCCATGCCCCCGGTGGCCGGCCTCGACCAGCCGTTGACGATCGACCTGGTGGCCAAAGACCGGATCCTCGACGTCTGTATCGGCAACCGCCGGACCTTCATCGCCCGCCGCAGCGATCGGGGTGGACACCGCCTCTTTTTCGTCGCCAAAGGGGGGCAGGTTGCTTTCGAGCAGATCGATATTCGTCCCCTCGCCTGCGAATAGCCCTGGACCACCCGGAGGAATGTTACCGATTCTATTTGGACAGCGCCACTTCGTGCAGTTTGAGAACCTGAAGGGGCTGGAGTGCAGTCGTTTGACGCCCAGCCGAAGGCGCCGGCCACACTACGGAAGCCGGCGCCTTCGGCTGGGCGTTAAACAAAGAGCCCTCAGGAAGTTGCGATTGCTGGCGACTGCTGAAAGTGGCGATGTCCGACCAGGCTACGGCGAATATGGCCTTCGGCCAAAAGGGATGGGATCGGTGCCGAGGTCCTGGGGCGGTGCCCCAGGCTACGGTGAATATGGCTTTCAGCCATCGGGCAGGTGTTTGTCTCGGATCGGGGCGGGTGCCGCAGTTGGGCAGCGCCACTTTGGTGCAGTCTGAGAAGCTGAACGGATTGGAGTGCAGTCGCTCAACGCCCAGCCGAAGGCGCCGAGGCGCTGCCGCAGCCACCTCTTCAATCTCGATCCAGCCTACGGTATAACTTGGCGCAGGTGGAACTTACTCGTAAGGGAGGGGAATGAACATGACGAAAACCACGCTGCCTGAACTTGACCCGAGCCAATCGGAAACCGGATGTTGTCCCAGGTTCGATCCGGCCGGTTGGGATGGAGTCACCTTTCAGTTCGACAACTGGCCGTTCGTTCGCGCCACAACGGCCAGCTTCCTGCACATCCCGCTGAATATAGGGTCGGTCTTCAAGAAGACGTTTGCCAGGATCCTGGGTGCCTCTGCTTCGCCAGAAAAAACCTACCTGATTCTTACCAACGATCTTTCCGCCTGGCGAGCGGAGCATCTCTTCCTCGTGACCAAACCGGTTCCCGGCTGCCAGATGGTCAATCTCTCGGGTACCTTTCTCGCCAAGGTCTTCGAAGGCCCCTACCACGAGGCCAAGAACTGGTGCGGCCAGATGGCCGACTACGTCCGCGAGCAGGACAAGAAGCTCAAGACTTCGTATTTCTTCTACACGACCTGTCCCAAGTGCGCAAAGCACTACGGCAAGAACTACGTCGTCGGCATGGCCCACGTCGAGTGAGCCGGACGAGCCAACGCCCGCCTCTTGCGTTTCAGAGGCATGCCCGGGCTGTCTATCCCGGCAGCGTAAGCGTGGGTGCCCCAGACGCGCGGATTGCCGGCTGGCAGACGCTGCCGGCAGTGCACCCGCCGCGTTGCGGCGGGTGAGCGGACGGAGAGGTCAGAAGGCTTAGGCATGACAATTAGCCATCAATCGTGG
>CAZLWV010000268.1:0-4567 GCA_964563135.1 uncultured Planctomycetaceae bacterium | reverse complement strand
TAGATTCGCCAAATTCACCAATTCATGCAATATCAATCTTGCGCAGTAGAACTAACCGGCAGGTTCGCATGCCTCGCTACAATCGGGCCCACAATCATGCTAGCATGGAGTGAGGCTGCCAGTGGAATGTCCGCCTCAAGTGGTCCGGCGAAGAGACTCGCGAACATGATCCGCGATAGCTTCCGTTACCTGCCGATCGGTCCTCGCACGCGGCGTTGGGGGCTGTTTGTAACGGGAGGCGGGCATATCGAAATTCCACCCCACGGAACGCATCCGCCGGAAGGGCATCCGAATCTGTATGAGTTCACGTGGGAGCGCGGAAGGGTGCTGCCGGAGTACCAGATCATCCTGCTGGCCGGCGGCGAGGGCGTTTTCGAATCGGACGGCACCCCGCTGCGCCAGTGGCATGCGGGCGAAGTCGTGCTCCTTTTTCCCGGTGTGTGGCATCGCTATCGACCGCACCGTGAAACCGGCTGGAGTTCCTACTGGATCGGCCTGGGCGGGGATTTCGTCGAGAGCCTCGTCGAGCGCGGGTTCCTCTCGCCAGAACGGCCGGTCGTGATTCCGCAAGATCCCGGCGGTCTGGTGGAGGCGTTCCGCCGGTTCCACACCGCCATCACCGGCGATCAGGTCGAGAATTCCCTGCGAATGTCGGCGGTTGCCTGGGAGATCCTCGCCCTGGTTTGTGCGCCAGCAGACGGCGACGCGGCAGAACCCTCGACCGAGCCCTTCCAGGAGCATGTCCCGGATCGGATCGTGGCGGAGGCGCTGCGGATCATCTGGAGCCGAGACGATGCGTCGCTCAATGTGGCCGACGTGGCGGCGCTGCTGCCCGTCTCGCGCAGGTCGCTGGAACGGCGATTCCAGCAAGTGCTGGGACGGACGGTGTTGGGCGAGATCACGCGTTGCCGCGTGGAGCGGGTCAAGGGGCTGTTGGAAGAGACGGACATGCCGCTCAAACAACTCGCGAGACTAGTGGGGTTTTCCAGTCCCGAGACGCTGGCAAAGGCCTTTCACCGGCAGGTGGGCGAGACGCCCACCGCGTATCGAAAGGAGCGCCAGAAGGCAGGGGAGGAGCCGCGGACGAAACACCGCTGAGGCTCTTTCCGGCGGCAGCAGCGCGAGCACCCTCCTTCAGAATGCGATCCTCGCTGGCAAAGAGCGATTCGAGAGCACGTTGATACCCTCCGTGGAGGATCGCCCATGCCAGGCGGTTCCACGACTCGGGCCCGGACCGCGACGGACAGTCGCCCCTGATCTCCAGGGCCGTCCGAAGGCCGGGAGGCTGTTCGCGAACGTTGCAGACATCGAGCGCAACTAGTGCGAACATGCTATGGCTGCGGACGGTATTCTTTTCCGGCCTCCAGGACTGCTTTGGCGTGTCGGGCGAAATGGCCGCGCAGATCCGTGGCGTATGTTCTGAGAGTCTTCTCCGCCAGACCTTGCCAGTCGCCGCAGCGGTACAGGGCTCGGGCGATGATCAGTTCGCGGGTCGCCTCGGTACGGGTGGAATGGGAGGCGGCACGGGCGTCGATCGAAGTGGCGGCGTAACCGGCCATTTCCGGCTTCTGGAGAAGCGCCGCGAGCGGTTCGGCGGCACGCGGGTCGCCCAGCCATTCCAGGGCGCTACTGACGGCTCGATGATGGCTGAAGCCGCTCTCAGGACCGAGCATGGCAAGCTTCTTCAGGACGGCCGGCAAAGCCTCTGGACTGCCTGAGCGGCCGAGGGCCACGAGCGTATTGTCGAGGTGGCTCATTCCCCAGCCGACCTGGGTGGCTTCGGGGTAGTCGCTGCCAATGTTCCAGGCCGGCGGAGAGTCCCATTGCTGGATCCGGTTCACTTCCGAGACAAGGGTCGCCACACCCGTTGTGTCTCCCATCATGGCCAGCACCTTGGCATAGGCGATCTTCCCGCTGCCCTCCGACCTGCGATAGGCCTTCTGGAGCAGCGGCAGGGCGGTATCGCCGTGGCTGAGGATCACGACCAGGCTGCGGTAGTCGTCGAGCATGGTGTCGACCGCCGCCTGAGCGCGTTCGGTCGGCAAGGGGTAGGAATCGGTGTGGTTGAGAACTTCCTCGTCCAGATTGCCGATCTCGACGAGGTGCTGCTGGAGCTTGCGAATGTCGATTTCCCGGACACCCACACCCTGGGCGGCTGCCATGGCCGCGGCTGCACCGGCGGCATAGCCGAAGTTCTGCACGTCGGGTTGCATGCGGACGATCGGCTGTGCGTCGCGGTGGGCGCTCAGCCCGATCCCCGTGACGATCAGCCCCTCATAGCCGCTGGGGAGGAGGCATCGGTAGGGGATATAGCTGGCAAATTTCTGCCGCAAGGGGTGCCGCAGCAGGAGATACGGATCGACGATGTAGCCGTGGGTGTCGTAGCTCGCAGAGGCCTTGGCGATGGTGTCGGGGAAGGTTCGTTCGGAGATCTGGTCGAGGATCGTGATGGTCAGATCCCCCACGATCTGGCGGCGCTCACGGGTATCGACGAGCTGGCCCAGGTCGAATGCCTCCACAAATTTCTCCCGGGCGTAGACAAACAGGTGCCACACGTCGACCAGATCGGTTTCGTCGGTGTAGGTGTAGTCGGTGTTGGTGTAGGCGGCGCCCAGTTGCCGGGGCGGAAGTCCGGTGCCCTGCATGGCCAGTTCCGACTGGTCGGTGTAGACGCACGGGACTCCCGCGGCCGCGGCAATGTCGGCATTGCCCGTGGCGTCGACGACTACGTCGGCCAGCACAACGCCTCGGCCGGACGGGGTGACGACAACCGCCCCAAGGACCGTGTTGCCCTGCGGGCCGCCCACCAACGCGCCGCAGCCGGTCGTGCTGAACCACACATCGGCTCCGGCCTCCAGCAGAGCCTGCCGCCACCACTCCATCCGCTGCTCGATGACCCAGGAGGCTCCGTCGCCGATCGAGGCCGTGAAACCAACGCGATTGCCCTGGCAGTAGGTGGAGATCGCACCGGTGGTGCCCACACCGCCCAGGCCGCAGAGGGCTTCCAGGACGAGCGTCTTGGCACCCTTGCGGGCGGCGGCGATCCCGGCCGGAGCGCCGGCCGTGCCGCCACCGACGACGACCACGTCGTAGCGCCCGAGCACGGGCAGGGCCCGCGACTGCTGCCGGAGCGTTTCCGGTGTGTCGACGGGCCGCACTCCGGCGAGAAACTCCCGGACGTCGCCGCCGGCGACCGGGTTCTGCGCGGGCGCGGTGCGAACTTCCGCACCCTCGGGAACCGGCAGACCTGCCGCTTCGGTTGCGGCAAGCTTGCCCACCCGGGCCCCCAAATCGATCAAGGCCAGCGGACGCATGAGCCTCTCCGCACAGGCCCGGGAAACATCGGCAGCGCCACCCAGGACATACAGGTGCTCGATCGACGCTGGACGCAGGCAGTCGATCGGCAGAGCCT
The DNA here is from genome assembly GCA_964563135.1 of uncultured Planctomycetaceae bacterium. Taxonomy (GTDB): domain Bacteria; phylum Planctomycetota; class Planctomycetia; order Pirellulales; family Thermoguttaceae; genus JAAYAY01. The sequence continues at coordinate 1,155 of CAZLWV010000268.1, read as the reverse complement.
CGGCACTCGACCAGGCACCCTCATGGGACAGCCGCCCGTACATGGGGTCGGGAGGAATCTGGAAGAGCAGGTCGGAAGTGAACTGCTGATCGGGATGGTAGGTGGCGGTGCGGGCCTGGTGGTCCACCGCAGACCAGGCGGATTGCGTGTCGCCGCTCATGGGGAGAGTGGGTGTGTACTCGATGATCGGGTAGAGCCCCGAATCGTCGGAACTGCGGGCCATGCCGACGTAGGCCGGCTCAATCACCCGGGAGGTCATCTCAGGGGCCGTTCGGACCTCGCCGCCGATCACCACGCGGCGGAAGGTTTGCGGTCCGGCCGGATAGGGGCGGAAGCGGACGCCGGCAAGCCGCGCCACGGCGGCTCGCTCGGTTGCGTCGATGATTGTCTTGGCGATGACGGCCTGCCTGCCGGCCCGGTTGGCCATGACGATGCCGCAGGGGCGGCCCTGGCTGTCGGTCAGGACATCGGTGGCGGAGCAGTTGTACAGGAAGGCCACACCCGCATCGAGCAGGGCCTCGTCCAGGGTCCGCTTGACGTGCATCGGCCGCGGCCACGGAGGAAGCGGCGGGCTTGCCTCGGCATCCCGGGGAGCAGGGCGAATCACCTCGATCTCGCCAAGCAGGATCCGTTCGGCTTTGGGCGCCTTGCGGACGGCGAGTTTCAGGTAGCGCGTCTTGGTCTGAAATCGGGGGGCGAACTTTTCGATCGCCTCGCCGGTCTGTTCGCCGCCGACCGGCTCGGCAACGGCCAGTTTCTGCCAGTTCTTCCGGTCGCTGCTGGCAAAGACCGTGACGTCGCGGACGGCGAATCCCCCCGCGCTGCCGCGCCGGTAGGCCCAGAGGTGAACGCCGGCCACGTCTCGAGGTTCTTGGAGATCCAGCTCGATCCCGACATCGGCACCGTACTCGACGCTCTGGCGGATCGGGTCGCCCCAGGCAAGGTCCGAGAGGATGCTGGGCGGCTTGGTGTCGATGTGCCGGGCGGCACTGGGCTGGTCCGCGGAGTACGCAAAGGGGATTCGATGCGGGCTCGGCCGGTCGAGCCGGGGGTGCGGATCGCTGAACAGGGCCTTGCCGAGGGGGGAGGCCGGTTGCTCGGCGTCTTCGAGCCACAGCCGCAGCGTGGCGGTCATGTCGTCGCCCAGGTACGGTC
>CAZLWV010000267.1:0-4868 GCA_964563135.1 uncultured Planctomycetaceae bacterium | reverse complement strand
GGTGCAGGCATCCATCGCGGACGCGGAGCACGGCGGCGCCGTACGGCTGGCGGTACCATCCTTCCGTCGAGTCGTGGAAGTTCCACTCGGTCCGGGCGGGATGGACCATGGGAGGATAGTCGTAAGGCCCGAGCCCGAGCTCCTTCGGGGTGACGTTTGCGGGCCAACCCTCTGCGGCCTTCTTGCAGAAGACGTCGCGGACGGCGTCGTACATGGCGAACCCGTACTCCTCATTCGGCTCCACGTAGCTCCCCTCCTGCCATTCGTTGAGCGGGGCCAGAACGACCCTCTTGATCCCGCGCTGGCGGCAGAAATCGCGGGCCTGCTTGCAAATCGAGCGAAACAGTTCCGGGGTGCGGCCGTAGATCACGGTGGCCTTCTGAAACGACCGCGGCTGATCATTCCAGCCGGTCGGAACAACCGGAATGAAGGGGAGCACGCCCGCGTCGGCCTGCTCCTTCCAACTCTCCGCGACGGTCTCCTCGACGCATTGGTATGAGAAGCGGTTCTTGGTTCCCTTTGTTTCTCTGTCCTTGCTGCGCCACCAGGCGAGATGGCTGTAGTTGTAGGTGGTGGTTTCCCGGAAGCCCTCGTCCTTCGACTTCTGCACGTTCTCCTTGGTGTACGGGCGTTTGAACATCTCGATGAAATAGATCCCCTCCAGGCCCGCCTCCCGGGCAACCTGGCTACTGAGCGACAGCGCTCGTTTGGCCCCTTCCCCCTTGGCGAGCGTCTCGCCCTTCGCCGCGGCCTCGGCGAGAAAATCCTTGTCCAGGTTCTCCGACATCCAGATCAGGACAACCGGCTTGTCCTCGATCCGGTAGTATTCCGGCGTTTTGAAATAGTGATTGATCCAGAATCTGGTGACCGCGACGATGTCGTCCGACGAGTGCGCCCCCGGCGCATTGTGGTTTGCCCACATGACGGCCCATTTCAGGTAGGAGCGGTATTTTGCCCGATAGAATCCCTGCACCCAATGCTCGAGCCGCCGATCGCCGCGGTCCCAGTACCAATCGACAAAGAAGGTGCCGATGCCGTGTTCGACCGCCCATTTGATCTGCCAGTCGATCACTTCCGGATTTCCTTCATCGTACCAGCCTAGGAGCGGCTTGATCTTGGGAAGTGTCGTCTCGACCATGTCCCACTCCGCCATCTGGTCGGTGCCGGGATAGTAGAAAGCGGCGATATCCAGGTCGGATTGAACGGGGACCGGTGTGGGGACGTAACCGCGGTTCTGCTCCGCTGCGAAGCCCGACGCCGCGGCAAGGCAAAGGAATGCGCACGAGGCAATGAGTTTTCTGGTCATGGCATGGATTCTGAGGCCGTCAACAGAACCACTGATCGTGCACACGAGTGCCCGTGGAACACTCAAGGGTTCGGTCAGGGCCTCCTGGCAAGAGTAAGGGTGATCGGGTGACAGGAAGTCTGACTACTTCCGACAGGCCTGAGTCTAACCGGGGAAACCGGGGAAACAAGGGGGAGAGGCCGCTCTTGGCCGGCAGAGCCCGAGAACCCGCCTGCGGTGTGGCACCCTGCGGGACTGTGTCTGCTACCGCAGGCGGGTACTGGCCCCTTGTCTGAGAGCACTGGCGGTTACTTCAGCTCGACCCAGAGTCTCGCCTGGCGTGGAGCCAGGTTGAGCGGCAGCGATCCGGCGGGATCTGCCGCGGCGGCGGTGACCTGGCCGGTTGCCGGGTCGAGAAGGAGCCACTCCCCTTTCGTCTTGACGTGCAACGACCCGTCATAGGGCGTAGTCCCCACATTGACCAGGAGGAGCACCTGACGGCCGTCGCGGACGAAGCGCCCCAGCGCGATCTGTGGGGAAGCCGGCTCGAGCCGCTCGCCCGGACTGAGGGCGGTCTGGAGCGCTTCGGCGGACTGGGCCGGCGCGTCGACCCCGGCGCGAATCACCTGCCCGCCCTGCCGCGCGAATTGGTCAAGGACCGCAGCGGCCTGCGGCGGCAATTGGGCATCGGCCGGCAGGAGGATGGCGCGATAGGCGTGGCCGCCGACCTGGAGCGTGGCGCCGGCCACTTTGGCGGCGGCCAGCGACTCGTGATCTGCGAGCGTGAGCGGGATCTGGCTGTGCTGGAGTTTCTGGCCCAGTTGCAGGAAGGAGTTGACCAGTTGCTGCGCCCGCGGCGACTGGGACGACAGTTGGAGGGGTTCGGCCACCGGGAGGTACTCGGCCCAGAGATCGTAGATCGGGTAGTAGAGGAGCACCTCCGGGGCCGGCGCGGCGGGCTTGAGGATGGCGTTGAGCCGGCCGACGAAATCGCCGTACTGGCGATACTCGTCTGCGGTGCGGTCGTTGGGGCTGTAGTAGAGTGTGAACTCGGTGACATCCCACGCGGCCTGCCAGGCGGCGGTGGCCTGCATCTCGGCAAGGCCGACCGGGCCTTTTCCTCCCATTTTCTGGGCGAAATCGCTGACCTCGGTCATCACACGGCGCCGGCCCGCGAGCCGGGCGGCCGAGGCGGGCATGCCGGCGGTCAGCCAGCCGCTGTGCATGACGGCGGTGGGATCGGACGTGAGCAGGTCGAGACCTGGGATCTGCATCTTTCGGAGGCATTTCAGCCCGTTGCCTTCCAGCGGCACGTGGTGCAAGATCGCCTCTTCCCATAGTCCATGGCCGGACGAGGCCACGCCGTGGGACTGGCACCAGGTTCCCAGGGCGCCGAAGTAGCGCTCGGCGATGAGGTCTGCAACGAGCGACCAGAACTGGCAGCGCACGCGGCGGTCCTCCTGCGTGTTGCCCGCGAACAGGCTGCGGCGCTGGGCCAAAAGGTCCTCGCCGAATCGTTCCTGATAGCGCTCGGGCATGTCGTAGCACCAGGGGACGCGGGGAAGTAATTTGGCGGCCGGATCGATCGGGTCGTTGACCTTGACGCGTTTGCGGACCTCTTCGGGGATCTGGCCGATATTGACCGCGATCAGCGACGGCTCGTCGGTGAACATGGCCTGGATCGTGGTGCCGAAGAACGGTTTGAGCCGCTCATAGTAGGCGTTGTGGGTGACGTCGATGAAGGCGGCTGTGGCCCGGTTGTCGATCAGGTTCGCATAGCGCCGGGCGGCGTGGTAGTTGTTGCTGGCGTGGGTGTGTTCGTAGGCGGCACGGAGGATGAACGGGTCGCTCTGCGAGGCATCGTAGGCCAGTTCCTGGGCCTCGAACTGCGGATTCCTTTTGAGCACCAGGCCCCCCGCACCGCCGCTCGGGTAGCCGAGTTCGTCGTAGATCCAGACGACCATTCCCAGGTCGCGGCAGGCCTCGATGGCCGTGGCCAATGTGGTCCAGTTCTCGTCGGACTGGAGGTAGTCGCGAAACGAGACGTTGCAGACCAGCCCCCCCAGGCCCCGCTGCTGGTAGTATTCCAGTCCTTTGCGGGCAATCCCGCTGGGCTTGCCGTCGGGGAGGAGCTGGGCCATGCCCTCGGGGAGCTTTCCGGCCAGGTCGACCTCGTGCACGATCTGCAAGGGGCGATCTGCGGCAGCGGGCGAACCCCAGGCGGCTTGCCACTCGGGCGGGAGATCGGCGGCCTGGATCGAAGTTGCCAACATCAGGGAAAGGAACAGCAGGGCGGCGAACCGTGGGGTCATGAGAACTCTCCCGAGCGACAGGTGGGATAGGATGGCGGGACGTTCCACCATGGTAGCCTCTGCCCCAGTGCGAGGGAATAGACGCCCGGCTCCTCGACCCTGTCGCAAAATGGAGGCTTGTCCAGGCTCCTGGTCGACAGTCGCAGAGGGTATACTCAGTCAACGAACAGGAAAGGAATCGCACTGATGACCACTTCTCGCGATCGGTTCGTCGACACGCTCGACTTCAAACCCGTCGGCAAGCCCTGGGTGCGGTGGGGAGCCTTTCTTTGGGACGAGACGGTCGAGCGTTGGCGGCAAGAGGGCTGGGACGGCGCGCCGCTGGACGACTACTTCGAACTCGACCGGCTCGTGCGGATTGATCCCTGGTATGGACCGGTGCCGGAATTCCGGTACGAGGTGGTTGCGGAGGACAGCGAGACCGTCACGTACGTGAATCATGAAGGCATCGTGATGCGTGAGTTCAAGAAGAACCACGACATGAGCATGCCTCAGTTCATCAAGTTCCCCGTGGAGAACGAGGCGGAGTTTGAACGATTCGCAGCGGAACGTTTGGCTCTACACGCTGAGCAGCGCCTGTCCGCCAAATGGCAGCAGCAGGTAGCCAGCGGGCGGGTTCAGGTGGGCGTCGGACGCGGCGAACTGGCCGACGCCGACACCGCGGCCGCAACCAGCGGGGCGGATGCGGCCGAGGTCTGGCCGCGCAAGTGCTGGGCCGATCGCTGGGGCGGGTTCTTTGGCGCGCTGCGCAACATGCTGGGTGTGCAGAATCTGTGCGTGGCGTTCTACGATCAACCACGACTGATCGAACGGATGATGGAGGAGCGAGCCGATCGGATCATCGAGATCACTGCCGAGGTGTTGAAACACACGCAGTTCGACACGTTCTGGTTCTGGGAAGACATGGCCTACAAGGCGGGGCCCCTGGTCGGGCCGGAACTGTTCGGCAGGTTCGCCATGCGTCACTACCGGCGCGTGTGCGAGTGGCTCCGCTCCCACGGCATTCGGCACATCGGCCTCGACAGCGACGGCAACATCGAAGCGTTGATTCCCCTCTGGCTCGAGGCGGGAATCACGCACCTTTGGCCCTTCGAGGTCCAGTCCGGTATGGACGTGGTGAAGGTTCGCCGCCAGTATGGCAGACAATTGGGCATGGTCGGCGGATTGGACAAGCGAGTGCTGGTCCAAGGTGGTGAGACCATGCGGCGCGAAGTCGATCGAGTGATGCCCGTGGTGGAAGACGGAGGTTACATCCCCGAACTCGATCACAG
>CAZLWV010000266.1:4827-4906 GCA_964563135.1 uncultured Planctomycetaceae bacterium | reverse complement strand
CTCCAGTGCCAGCCCGAGGATCGCTCGACCAGCCCTGCCCGAACCGGGTTCTCGTGCATGTGAGGACGATTGTCTTGGG
>CAZLWV010000266.1:0-4754 GCA_964563135.1 uncultured Planctomycetaceae bacterium | reverse complement strand
CGCAGCCGCCCCATACCTCGGTTCAGAACCTGGGCCACCCGCGGGTTCTCGTGCATGTGAGGACGATTGTCTTGGGATGATCGTGGTCGTCAATGAGCCGCGCACGAAGTAAGCGGTACTTCAGAAACAGACGCATCCGCCCCACACCTCGGTTCAGAACCTGGAAAGTCGTTCCGCCAGGAGGATCTTGTCGAGTGCGGGGGCATCGCCGTAGCCTGATCAATGCCGCCCGCGTCGTCAATAGGAGACCTGTCCCCTCCAACTGCCCCGGATTAGCTTTTCCGGTTCGTCGTGCCGAAGGCACATCCCTATGTCAGCCCAGGGTGGAGCGGGGCGAGTAGCAGCAGCACGCGTATTCCGGATTCGCTTCGACAAACGCCCAACTCTGAGTCGCAGACGCTCTTGGTAGAATCGATTACCACCACCTGAAAGGACACTTGCCATGAAACGATTTCTGATTACCCTGCTCGCCAGTCTTGCCGTCTCCCACTTTCTCTCTGCTGCCGAACCGATCCGGGAGCGGATCGAATGGGCCGACATCTGGGTAACGGACGCCGACAAGGACGCTTTGCCGAGGGTACTGCTTGTCGGCGATTCCATTACGCGGGGCTATTTTGCTGAAGTCGAGAAGGCTCTCGCAGGCAAGGCATGTTGCGCCCGGCTGACCACGTCAAAGTGCGTCTCCGATCCGTCGTTCCCGGACGAGGTGCAACTTCTGCTCAAGCAGTACCGGTTCGCCGTCATCCATTTCAACAATGGTCTCCACGGCTGGGGGTACACTGAACAGCAGTATAAGGATGGTCTCCTGCGATTGATGGAGACCTTCGAGAACCACGCATCCGATGCGAAACTCGTCTGGGCCACAACCACGCCCGTGCGGGAATCGGGCGACTTGTCAAGCGTCAGCGAGCAGACGGAACGAGTCAGGGCAAGGAACAAGATCGCCGCCGAGATCGTGAAAGAACGTGACATCCCCACCAATGATTTGTACGGGCTCGTGGAGCAACATCCAGATTGGCATTCCGGCGATGGCGTCCATTTCAACGAAAAGGGGAAGGAGGCACAAGGGGCGGCTGTGGCTGAAAGTGTGCTGAAGTATCTGCCGGAGAGCCGGTAAAGGTTTTGGCTTTGGGTTGGTAATGCAGGCCATTCCATCGGAGGACTTCAAAGTGAGATTGCAGATCCTTGTGTTGTTGATTGTGGCCGTCTGCTTGATGGTGTTTCCGATCTGTCTGGCCGCCGCTGAGCCGTCTGACATCCAACCCTTCATCCATTCACCGGCCCTCTTTCCGCTCTTGCCGTGGGATGTCCTGCACGGCTGGAAGCCTCCCCATCGCAATCCGAAACACGGACTGGAAAGCATCGCCGAGTGCAATTTCACGCTCGCTGGGTTCGTCAAGCCGGAAGATCTCCCGCTTTGCGAGAAGCTCGGCCTCGCCGCCATCCTGGCACCGTCCGTGAGCGACACGCCTTGGTTCGGCAGATGGCGAGAGATGAGTGCCGAGGAAATCGACCGGGCCGTCAAAGAAGTCGTCGAAGCGACCGGCGACAGTCCGTCCGTGCTCGGGTACTTCATCATGGATGAACCGGGATCGCCCGCATTTCCTGCCTTGGCCCAGGCAGTCGCCGCCGTCAAGAAGTACGCTCCGGGGAAGCTGGCCTACATCAATCTTTTCCCGAGCTATGCCACCGTGGGCGCGCCCGACAAATCTCAACTTGGCACGGCAACCTACACCGAGTATCTGGAGCGGTTCGTCAACGAGGTGAAGCCGCAGATCCTCAGCTACGACAACTACATGGTCCAGTATTCGGACGACTTGGAGGACCAGACGAAGGCCGCCATCTACTACGCTGATCTGCTGGAGGTCCGCAGGATTTCTCTAAAGTACGGCCTGCCGTTCTGGAACATCGTCTCCTGCAACCAGATCCGCAAACAGACCACCGTACCTTCGCCCGCCAACATGGCCTTCCAGGCCTACACCACCCTTGCCGCAGGCGGGCAAGGTGTCTCGTGGTTCAAGTATTATCAGGACGGATATGCTTATGCCCCCATCGATGAGTCCGGCGAGAAGACGCTCACCTGGCGTTACCTGCAAGCTGTGAACCACCAGTTGCGAACGTTGGGGCCGATTATGAACCGGCTCACCTCGACCGGTGTATTCTTCACCTCACCGCCACCGGTGAAAGATCTGCCACTTCTGCCGGGAAGGATCGTGCTGGAGATCCATTCGACAGCATCTCCCCGAGGTTTCTCCGACGGCAAGCCACCAATCATGGTGGGCGAGTTTCAGGATAAGCAGGGCCACGACTATGTGATGCTTGTCAATCTCAGCCTCGAAAGCTCGGCCAACGTCAAGATCGCCACGGCGAAAGCCTGCAAGACCAAACAGACCGTCTCTCCCGAGGACGGCAGACTGCTGCCGTTGGACGAGGAGAATGGATACTGGCTGCTGGCGGGACATGGTACTCTAATCAAGCTGGAGTAGCTCCAGTCCGCCGGTGGCAGCGGTTCTTGAACCGGTGTGACCCAGCCACGGGAGGTTTTCCGCCGATACCACGCGCCAGTGTGAAAACTGGATTTCCGTTTCCAGCCGTGCATGAAGCCACCCCGGGTGCCACTGGCCCGGCCAGTGCTGGTCGATGTTTGGCGCTGCGTCTCCGCATTCCGGCAGGACAAAAACCCCAATTCCTTGACGGCCCCGCCACGGGCGCGCTAGGCTGGCGTTCAGTACCGCACCAGATTCGGGCTGTCACAACCCTCGGTGAAGTTGCCCCGCTGTGGCGATCTCCACAAACGCACGACGATTCGCAGATTCGTTCCCCCAAAAACACCCCTACTCCTTCCCACAGGCGCCGAGGAGCCCACACGCCATGGCCCGAACCGTCTTGTACCTGCTGACCCTGTTCTCTGCGGTGCCGCTCCTTGCGGCCGACGCAGGCAACCTGCCGCAGATTCGAGTCAGCGAAAACGGCCGTTATCTGCAGACCGATCAGGGAAAGCCGTTCTTCTACCTCGGCGATACCGCCTGGGAACTCTTCCACCGGCTCAATCGCGAAGAGGCCGATCTGTACCTGGAGAACCGTGCCAGGAAGGGCTTCACCGTGATCCAGGCCGTCGTGCTGGCGGAACTCGACGGGCTGACGACGCCGAATTCCTATGGCGACCGCCCCCTGCACGACAACGATCCCACCCGCCCCAACGAAGCCTATTTCCGCCATGTCGACTACATCGTCGACAAGGCCCAGTCGTTGGGCATCTACATCGGCATGTTGCCGACCTGGGGCGACAAGTGGAATAAGAAGTGGGGTGTGGGGCCGGAGATCTTCACGCCCGAAAACGCCGCCGTCTACGGCCAGTTTCTCGGGAACCGCTACAAGAACAAACCCATCATCTGGATTCTCGGCGGCGACCGCAGTCCCGAGAAAGAGGCCCACCTGGCCATCCTTCGTGCCATGGCCGGCGGCCTCGGCAAAGGAGACGGGGGCCGGCACCCGATGACCTGCCACCCTCAGGGCGGCAACAACTCGGCCCGGTGGTTTCACGACGACGACTGGCTCGACTTCAACATGTTCCAGTCCGGCCATTCCGAGGTCAATCTTCCCAACTACAAAACGACATTCGAAAACTACCAGCGAGTGCCGGTGAAGCCGACCCTCGACGGCGAGCCCCGCTACGAGGACCACCCTATCAACTGGAAACCTGCAAACGGCTGGTTCGACCAGTACGACGTCCGCCAGGCCGCCTACTGGTCGACGCTCAGCGGGGCGTGTGGCCACACCTATGGCGATCACAATATCTGGCAGATGTGGCAGTCCGGCCGGCCCCCGATCTCCTCCGCCCGTACGCCCTGGCGCGAAGCCCTCGACCACCCGGGCTCGACCCAAATGGGCCACATGCGGCGGCTCCTCGAGTCGTGCCGCTATCACGAACTGGTGCCCGACCCCAAGCTCCTCGCCAGTCCGGCGGGCGACGGCGCGGATCATGTGAGCGCTGCCTGTACCGCCGATCGCCGCATCGCCTTGGTCTATCTGCCCACAGGAAAGCCGGTCGAGATCCGCCTCAACACTCTCTCGGGCGAATCGGTGAAGGCCTCCTGGTTCGACCCGCGAACCGGTTCCAGTTCGTCCGCCAGCCAGTTCCCAACCGAGGGAACGAAACGCTTCGAACCGAAGGAAAGTGGCCGAGGCCACGATACCGTGCTCGTGCTGCAGAGCGATTAGCGGAGGTGCCGACTGGGGAGATGGGGTGATTATCCACACCCAAAGACAGTCACGTCTATCATCGGATCGTGGCCTCGTATCCTGTCGGATCGCAAGCCGAGCTCCACTACGTCTCTAACGATCCTGCCGATGCGGTGCTTCTCGCCGGACCTCTCGGACGCAACGACTTCTACGAATAGGCCCGCATCGGAAATAGATGTTACCTGTCTTCCCCAGCGGCGTACAAGAATCGCTTGCTTCGTGCGTGGCCTTCTCGCGGCGGAAATCGGGACACAATGCCAATTATGGCTGTCTGAATAGTCCTGGTCTCCGCCCCTGCCGCGGGTTCTTTAGTCCCCGCTGACGCTACCACAGGAAGCCCTCCTCGGCCGTCGACTCCGTGGGCCCGGCACGCCGGCCGCCCGCTGCCCCTCGCACCCGCCATCGTTGCTCCAGGCTCACTCCGGCCGTCGCCACTCCCACGGGCTCATTCTCCTCAATCCACTGCCTCGAGGCAATCTCCCGCAGAGGCACGTTCCCCCATGCCTTCAACC
>CAZLWV010000265.1:0-5029 GCA_964563135.1 uncultured Planctomycetaceae bacterium | reverse complement strand
ATGGCCGTGGGAAACTCGTACGTTTTGTGAGGGCTTCTAAAGCACTATGGCTGACAACTCTCAAGACCACGCGGAGGAATTCATGGCAACCGACCTTCAAGAACATGGGCAGGAACAGGCCGAATCGGAATCAATCGGCTCGATGCAACTGGTCAGCTTTCATCTGGGCGACGAGACTTTCGGCGTCGTGATCACCAAGGTTCGAGAGATCATCTTGATGTGTGAAATCACGCACGTTCCCCAGTCGCCGCCTTACGTCAAGGGCCTCTTCAATCTGCGCAGCACCGTGATCCCCGTTGTCGACTTGCGAAGTCTGTTTGGGCTTGCCGAGACCAAGACCGACTCGGAAAGCCGCATCATGGTCATGCAGGTCGGTTCGCGGACGATCGGAATCATCGTCGACGGCGTCGACGAGGTTCTGCGGATCTCGAAGAACGACATCGCACCGCCGCCCCCCACCGTGGCCGGCCTGAAGCAGGACTATCTCACCGGACTGGTCCGACAGGAAAGCGGCCTACTGATCCTGCTCGATATCGAACGAGTTCTGGATGGAAACGTCAGCGCTGAACTCGAAACCACCGCAGACAGCCTGTAGGCAAGCGAGCTACCGTTTGCCAGCTTGCCACTGCTGGCTGCGTCCCCGCCCTGGATTCTCGCCCTGGATTCTCGCCGGACTGGCCGACAGAGTGATCGACCGACACCCGCCGTGCTGCATCGTTCGCGCGGGTGGGACCGATTCCCCCCTTCCTCTGGACCTGTGCAAAATGGTCGCTTGCCGCAGCGGCGGCTGGGCGACGAGTGTCGTTTGGCCGGCGAGCCGCTCCGACTCTCCGGAGGATCGACCCGCACGCGGCAGCCGGTTAGGATGATGGTTGATCCTCGAACCATCCGCGGGAGAGACCATGCTCAAGCCAGACAGACACTACGGTATCCAGACGCGGGCCGTCCACGCCGGCGAAGGCCCCGATCCACACACCGGCGCTTCGGCCCCCAACCTGGTAATGTCCACCACGTTTGTGCTGGAGGAGGCCGGCGGGTCCTTTTCCGGCCTGTGCTCCGGCGAGCAGGAGCGTTATATCTACACCCGCTGGGCCAATCCCACGGTCCACCAGCTCGAGGCGAAACTGGCCAGTCTGGAAGGCGCGGAAGCCGGCTTGGCCTTCAGCACGGGGATGGGCGCCGCCTCGGCCCTGCTGCTGCACCTTCTATCGTCGGGCGATCACCTGGTGGTCAGCGATGTGGCCTACGCGGGTCTGGCCGAACTGGTGCGCGATACGCTGACCCGGCTCGGGGTTGCGGTCACCCCCGCCGACCTGTCGGACCCGGACGACCTGCGCCGGGCGCTGCGCCCCAACACGCGTCTGGTGTGGGCAGAAACGCCCGCCAATCCGATCTTGCGTCTGACGGACATCGCCGAGGTGGCCGGGATCGCCCATGCGGCGGGCGCGGCGCTGGCGGTCGATTCCACGTTTGCCACGCCCATTGCCACGCGTCCGATCGAGTTGGGGGCTGATTATGTTGTCCACTCCCTGACCAAGTATCTCGGCGGGCACGGCGACGCCCTGGGCGGGGCCATTCTGGGACGAGCCGAGCCGCTGGCCCGGCTGCGCTGCGACGCCTCGATCCACCTGGGCGCCGCGATCAGCCCGTTCAACGCCTGGCTGATCCTCCGCGGACTGGCCACGCTGCCGATCCGCATGGCGGCCCACGCCCGAAACGCCCTGGCGGTGGCCGAGTTCCTCCAGTCGCATCCCCAGGTGACCCGCGTCATCTATCCGGGCCTCCCCTCGCACCCCCAGGCCGACCTGGCCCGGCGGCAGATGGCGAATTTCTCGGGCATGATCAGCTTTCAGGCCCACGACACCCAGCGTCTGGCCCAGAAGCTGGCCGAGCGTCTGGAGGTGTTTCACTACGCCGTGTCGCTGGGGCACCATCGCAGCCTGATCTTCTGCCTGTCGACCGACGATCTGCAGAAGAACTCCTACCGGCTGGACGCCGACCACCTAGCCCGCTACCGGGCGTATGCCGGCGACGGGCTGTTCCGCGTTTCGGTGGGCCTGGAGGATCCGGAAGACCTCTGCGCCGACCTGGACCAGGCCATGCAGTGAGCCGAGGCCGGAGCTGGCGGGCAAGTCACTTGCTGGAGAAGGCACTTGCTGGAGGAAGACGAGGAAGCATGAGCACGGATGATTTTGTGGTGGTGGCCAAGGCGAGCGAGATTCCGGAAGGGAGGTCGCAGGCGTTTTCGGTCGGGGGACGAGAGGTTGCCGTGTTCCATCACCAGGGGCGATTCTACGCGCTGGACGACTATTGCCCGCACATGGGCGAATCGCTGGCCCTGGGGGATATCCACGGCGACACCGTCATCTGCTCGAGGCATCTGTGGGCGTTTCGGCTGGCAGACGGCGGCTGTATCGACGTTCCCCGACTGGTGGCGGAAACCTTCGAGGTTCGGGTGGAGGGAGATCAGGTGCTGGTGAAACTGCCGCAGGACTCGAGGTAATCCTGATCGCCGGCGACCAGCACCTCGTCCTCCGGGATGTCTTCGGGCAGGCGTTGGCCGGTGTCGCGTGCGGCGCAGAGGGACTCGAGCGTCGACTGGGCCAGCACGCTTTTGACCATCGAGACCAGGCCGCTCGGCGTGTAGGGTTTCAGGAGATAGCCCTGAACGTTGAGCCGCGCGGCAAGCTTCACCGTGGCAGCCATCCGATCGACACTGCAGACGATCACGGGCACATCCGGGCAACGTCCACCGTGGCGCAGGGCGTTGACGAGCCGCAGCCCGTTGGCCGCCCCCAGGTGCACGTCGGTGAGGATGAGGGAGGGGGTGCGCCGTTCCAGCTCGATTCTGGCCATGTCGACGGTGGAGGCCACGACCACGTCCATGCCGTTGTTCTCGAGGATGTGTCGGGCGATCTCCGCGCAGATTTCGCTGTCTTCGATCAGGAGAATGAGGGGCCTGGTATCGTCGGAGAAGGCCGCCTGATGCCCACCGCTCGTCACGGCGAACTCCTGCTCGAGCCTCTTGAGCCGGCCGCAGATGACGTCGATGAGACAGTGCTGATAGACGCCCGCGAGCCAGCCGCCGTCGACCAGCGAAAGAGGACTTCGGTCGGCCTGGTAGCGGTTGAGGGTGTCGACAACCGGATAGTCGCCCGGGCTCTTGAGGATCGCCCGCAGCTCCCCGAGCAGCCGGAGGATCTGACGCGAGCGACGCTTCTCCTGCGCGTGGAGTTCGGGCAGGTCGGGCAGGCAGTGGCTGCGGGCCCGTTCCACCAGCATTCCTGCCCGGTAGGGATCGACCACCGAATCGATCAGCAGGTAGTCAAAAACCTCCCATCGGCGGGCGATTTCGGCCACCAGGGGCGTATCCTTGGGCTCACAGACCAGGATCACCTGGCAATCCTTGGCCAGGCAGGCAACGAGGCGGTAGAGGGGAGTTCCGTCGGAGAGCTGGGCGTCGAAATCGACAAAAGCCACCTCGGCCAAGGCCACACCGCTGCGGGCCATGGCCTCGAACTGGTGGGGAGGAACGATTCGGACCATCAGGTCGAGGCGGGCAAGCTGCCGCTGCACCGCTTCGGCAAACGCCTGATGCCGGGAGACTACAAGGACCAACGGTGCAGCCATGAAAACGCCTCCGAGAGCGAAAGACAGGAAGGAAGCGGGCTCCTGCCCTCAAGAGCAAACGGCCCTGTGCCGCAAACCGCTTGCACCGCTTTCCCGCGGCTTCTTCGAACCGATCCCAGAACGACCAACACTCCCGTTTTCTTCTGCCCGTGGGAAGGCCGCTGGGATAGTCCTCAGACCTGTTTCCTCCCGGAGACTGTGGAAAGTCCAGAGAGCGGATGCCGTGAAGATTGACGGCGGAGGGATCGCAGATTGCGGATCTCTCGCCGGTGGGCCTATCGGCATGAGCTGTCTGGAAAAGAACCCGAGGACCCGGCAGCGGCGACGGTTCCCGCAAGGGCCACGGCGCGACCGGGTCCGCTACTGGAAGTATACGTCAGGAGCCCACCGCTGCCGGAGAAACCGCCGGATGGTGACGAAGGGACGACCCACCTCAGAGGGTTATACCGGCCCCGGGCTGGAGGACGACCGGTTCGGCCGGCGTTTCCTCTCGAACCCTTCTGGCCCAGGCGTCGGCGTCCTGATCGATGAGGGGCCAGGTCTTGTTGTGGACGGGGACAACGCGTTTGGGCTCCAGGAGCTTGACGGCCTGGAGGGCATCGTCGGGCCCCATGGTGAAGTTGTCGCCGATGGGGAGCGAGGCCAGGGCGAGCCCGCAGGCGCCGATGAGTTTCATGTCGTAGAACAGGCCGGTGTCGCAGGCGAAGTAGACATTGCCCTCGGGAAACGCGACCACGAATCCGGCCGGACTGCCCCCGCTGGCGCCGTCGGGGAGCGTGGACGTGTGGTGGGCGATGGTCATCTTGACGCGGCCGAACGGAAAGTGGAAGGCGCCACCGATGTTCATGGCGTGGGTCTTCTGGAGCCCCTTGGCACTGAACCACTCGCAGATCTCGAAATTGGAGACGATCGTGGCGCCGGTCCGCCGGGCGATCTTCTCGGCGTCGGCCACATGGTCGTAGTGCCCGTGAGAGACGAGGATGTAGTGGGCGTCGACCTGGTCGGCCTTCACCGCCGCCACCGGCGAATCGTCGAGAAAGGGGTCGATGAGGATCGCATGTCCGGCCGACTTGATCGACCAGCATCCGTGTCCGAGCCAAGTGAGTTCGGTGGGCATGGTGTCGGTCTCCTTTTTGCAGAGTCGTGACAAGAGTATGGCAAGCCGCTGGAGCTTCGAGCCCACGCGGGACTTGCTATGCGTTCACCCTACTCATCATCATAGTCTTCATCTCACTCATAATCGGAGTTTCGTGCCGCGGTCGGGCGATGGCGTCGAGCAGTGCATCGGTGGGCAGCGTGGGGGGATGCGAGTAGGAGCAGGATTAGGATTAAGATTAGGATTAAGACTGGACTTTTGCAAACCTAGGTCAAGCGCAACAGAGCCATCACATGGTCGCGG
>CAZLWV010000264.1:0-5087 GCA_964563135.1 uncultured Planctomycetaceae bacterium | reverse complement strand
CTGGAGACCCGTCCTACGGGGATGCGATGGCGGTGCGTGGGTGATGGGTGTGGGGGGAGGGTGGTTGCGATGGCCGCAGCGGGCGGGGCCGCGGCTCAAACAAAGCGAAACAACGATTGAGGAACCCATGCTGAGAATTGCCACAGCCGTCACGATTCTGCTCCTGGCCATCGTCGTGCTGGGGGGGCCTATTCCCTGTCTTGCGGCGGACGCCCAGCTCACGCCGGATTGCCCGCAGTGGGGTGGATCACCCGCCCGCAACAACGTGCCCAACACGGGCAAACTTCCCACATCGTGGAACGTGGGACAGTTTGATCCCCGCAGCGGGGCGTGGAAGAACGAGACGGCGGAGAACATCCGCTGGGTCGCCAGGCTGGGCAGCGAAAGCTATGCGAGCCCTGTGATCGCCGGCGGCAAGGTGTTTTGCGCAACCAACAATGGGGCCGGCTACCTGAAACGTTACCCGTCCGACGTGGACCTGGGATGCCTCCTGGCCTTCAATCAGGCCGACGGCGCTTTCCTCTGGCAGTACTCGGCCGAGAAACTCGAGGCCGGCCGCGACATCGACTGGCCGGACCAGGGCATCTGCTGTTCGCCCATGGTGGAAGGGGACAGGCTCTGGATCGTGACGAATCGTGGCGAGGTCGTATGTCTCGATACGGAGGGCTTCCGCGACGGCGAGAACGACGGCCCGTACAAGTCCGAGGCCGCCGAGGAGCCGCTCGAGTCGGATGTCGTCTGGATCTTCGACATGATGGGTCGGCTCGGCAGCCGGCAGCACAACATGGCGTGCTGCTCGGTCACCGCCGCCGGCAACCTGCTCCTGGTGGGCACCTCCAACGGCGTGGCTGGCGACGAGGAAATGATTCCGGCCCCCGAGGCCCCCAGCTTCATCGCCCTCGACAAGACCAGCGGCGAGTTGATCTGGGCCGACGCCTCGCCGGGCGAAAACATACTCCACGGACAATGGGGCTCCCCGGCCTACGCCGTGCTGGGCGGGGTGCCGCAGGCGATCTTTCCCGGCGGAGACGGCTGGCTCTACAGCTTCCTGGCCGAGCCCGCCGGAGATGAGAACCGATCCCAGAGTGGCCAGGAACGCCTGCCGCAGGCGGAAGACGATAAGGCGGGCAACCGCCCGGCAGCCGGCTGGAAGAAGCCCAGGCTGCTCTGGAAGTTCGACTGCAATCCCAAGGACACTGTGTGGGAAGGCGGCGGCGTGGGCGATCGCAACAGCATCGTCGCCACGCCGCTCATTTGCGACGGGCTCGTGTATATCGCCACCGGCGAGGATCCCGAGTCGGGCGAAGGGCAAGGCGATCTGTGGTGCATCGATCCGACCCGCCGCGGCGATGTGAGCAGCGAGCTGGTCGTCGACGCCGCCGGCAGGCCCGTCTCGCCGCGGCGCTACGCGGCGGTCGACAAGGATGCCGGCGAAAAGGTCGTTGCCAACGAAAACTCGGCGGCCGTGTGGCACTACCGGGGCAAGGACGCCGACGGCGATGGAAAACTCTCCTTCGAAGAGACGATGCACCGAAGCCTCGGATCGGGGGCCATTCGCCAGGGGCTGCTTGTGATCGGAGACTTCTCCGGGCTCGTGCACTGTCTGGATGCAAAGACAGGCAGCGTCTACTGGACGCACGACATGCTGGCCACGATATGGGGCGGCCCGCTTCTGGCCGATGGCAAGATCTACATCGGCGACGAGGACGCCGACCTGGTCGTGATCCGCCTGGACAAGCAGTTCGAAGTGATCGAAGAGATCAGTATGGGCAACTCGATTTACGGTTCGCCGGTCGGCATCGGCGACACGCTCTACATCTCCACCCGCAGCCACATGTTTGCGATCAGCGAAGAGAAGTGACGCAGAACAACACTTAGGCAGAGCGAAAAAATAACTCTGACAATTCGTGATTTGGCAGCGGCACGGCCAACAAGTAGGCCGTGGCACACCTGTTGGCCTCGTGTGAGGCACTGCTTGCTCGCAAGCAGTGCGATGAACTGTAAAGGTTATTCTTTCGCTCTGCCTAAGCTCGTCGCACGCCCGGCAGGTGGTGCACATGGGCAACGCGCCAGGCACGCCCGAGCGTATCCCGCCCGGTCAGGCGGCCCGGTATGCCGCAAGCGTATCCCAGTTACCTGGAGGGCGACAGCACGGCCCGCCAATAGGCCAGGGTGTCGGCAATGGTCTGCCGGAGCGGGATCGCCGGCTGCCAGCCGGTGCAGGCAACCAGCCGGCGGGTGTCGGCGATGGGTTCCTGACGCATGCCCGGCCGGGTTTCGACGACGGGGCGGTCGCAACCGGCGATCTCCAGAAGCTCAGCAAGGATATCGCCGCTGCGGCGGTTGATGCCCGTGCCCACGTTATAGATGCCTCCCGATGCTCCCTGGAGAGCCAGCAGCCGGTAGGCCCGCACCACGTCGCGGACGTCGCACAGATCGAACCAGGCGTCGCGGGTGTAGATCTCGATCGCGGTCGTGTCGCCGGCCGCCACCTGGCGGACCCACTGGGGCAGCATGAGCCGGGGCACCTGCCGCGGTCCGGTGTGTTGAAATGCGCGGGCGATTACCGCGTCGCATCCCCACTCCTGGCCGGCGCGGTACACCTCCCGCTCCGCCGCCAGTTTGGTCATTCCATAGGCCCGCGTTGGCCCGAGAGGGGCGTCTTCCGAAACCTGCGGGCAGCTGCGGTCGACCGGGGCGTAAACGTGGGCCGACGAAACGAACAGCACCCGGGGGCGCGCGGGCAGCCTGGCGGCCAGCTCGAGCACCTGGCGGGTTCCGTTCACGTTGATCGCCGTCGCCCGGGAACTCGGCCTGTCCTGGCCGCAGTCGTCCTGAACGCTGAGCGCAGCCAGATGGTAGATCACTTGGGGAGCGAAGGTCTCGATTCTCTCGCGGCCCGCTGGCGGCAGTCCGCCTGCGCGCGCCAGGTCCCACGCGACCGGCTGGCTCGCCTCCTGCCGCAGCAGTTCCGACGAGTCGGGCAACCACCGCCCGTCGGGCGACGTTCCCAGCACGTCTTCACCACACTGGAGCAGGTGTTCCGCCAGGAACCCGCCGACAAATCCCGAGATTCCGGTAATCAGTGAGCGACATATCATACTCCGTAGTATGCGCGATTCTTGGGGGTCTGGGGAGGTGCACGCTGGCTCGACATGCGACACGCCGCCGTGTCTCCCGTACAGCATGTCTCTGAGGTGCCCGACACGATCCGATTTTGTCCGGTGCGGACTCAGGGCTGTTCCTGCAGGACCACACCGACCTGGGCGGCCGAGGCAAACGCCTGCCCCCGCACCTGGATGCGGGCCGGTTTTCCACGATCTCGACCTGCTGAATCACCTATGGGGCAGAATGTGTCCGTGAAGATTTGGGAGTAGGAGTGAGAGTAAGAACCGTGAGGGTATCTTGCCGCTGGAAGGGTTAAAGGGGCCTGGTCAGGGCTCGGATCGCCTCCACGTCGACTTCCACCTGGGGATTGAATGCTTCGTCGCGCATATAGTTCAGCAGGCTCTGCCGCATCTGTCGAGCGACGGGACGCGCGGCCAGATGGTTCTGGAGATCCATCGAGCAAACGAGCAAACGGCCCCCCGCGGCTTTCGCCTCGAAAACCAGCCCCAGCCGGCGGGCTTCGAACCACGTGTCGATGGGTTGCACGATCGGGCGCAGTTGGGCGGGCAGGCCATCGAGCGTCATCGCGGCCGCACCGTGAATCAGTTCCCACCACTGCCAGTTCGTGTGATACTCGGTCGGAAATCCCTCCAGGGCCGGATGGGCCGGATTGCAGAGGATGCCCAGTGTGTGGGGCGGCTGGTTGCGCGTCCAGGCCGTGTTCCAGAACACGGTCGAGAACCCGAGGACCGAATCCGCTTTGACCGACGCCGGCGGAAGCAGCAGCAGCACCCGCCCGCCCGACTTGAGAACCGTTACGGCCTTCTCGTCGAGCTGGCCGGCGATGGTCACCTGCTCGGGTTCGGGCGTGCCGGCCGGGGACGGATAGCCCCAGACATCCCAGTCATTCTCGATTTGCGTGCCTTCGATGCCCACGGTCAGGCGGAATCGATCGGCCCGGTCGAGCCCCTTGAAGAGCACCGCGATGGAGCCCACGGGGGTCAGGCTGCCCGCAGCTATGGTCCTGGCCGGAAGTCGACCCTGCTGGACTCTCACACCGTCCTGGCGGGCGAGTTGCCAGGTGACGACCGCATCGACCAGATCGGCGGGGCCAAAATGGTAGATCTCGATCTTGGCCTCCAGCGTGTTCCCCTCGGTGAAGACCCGCTTCGGCAACCGGGCCAGTGGGACGGTCGGTCCGCAGAAGCGGCGGAATTCTTCCGGCGAGACGTAGGGCTTCGAGTCCCAGAAGGGGTCGAGTACGCCGACCAGGGCCGTGCCCTGGCCGGGGAAGTCGTGCAGGTCGAGCAACTGGAAGCCGCCGAAGCCCGGCGTTCGCAGGGCGGACTCGATCTCCTCCTTGTAGCAGAGCACCTGGAGCTTGCCGGAGGCCATCAGGAAGTCGCGGGCCTGGTCTCCCATGTGGTTCTGGTTCAGGAAGTCGCGGAAGATCTCGAAATTCTTCGGTTTCAGCAGGCCCGTGTACTTGGCGATTTCGTCGAAGTTCGGGTACACGCACCATTGGCCGATCTCGTGCGACACCACCGGAACCGAATACTGGCGGATGAAGCTCGTGTAGTCGGTCATGGTTTCCGGCTCGCGGGCGTTGATGCGGCTGCCAAGCCCCTGTCCCCATTGCTGAATCCGCGGCCCGGGCACGTTGTGGTACTGGTTCTCCGGGAGGATGGGCCAGCCGGCGGCCGAAGTGTAAAGCCGCCGCGGGTCCTTCTGGCGATAATGGGTGACCCAGGGGCCGAGGAACTTGCCTCCTTGCCCCGGCCCGGCCGGCTCGTTGCCATAGGGCATCAGCAGCAGCGAGGGATGATTGCCGTAGGCCTTCAGGATCCGGTCCGTTTCGGCGTAGATCCACGAGTCGAGCGGATCGCCGTTGCCGAGGCTCGCCCCCTGGTTCGCCCAGGAGCAGCATTCCACCTGGTAATAGAACCCTAACTGATCGGCCGCCTCAAAAGCCGCCTCGG
>CAZLWV010000263.1:0-5529 GCA_964563135.1 uncultured Planctomycetaceae bacterium | reverse complement strand
AAGTCATAGGTCCCGTTCTCGTGCTCCAAGGCAAATGCCGTTGCTCCGCAGCCCAACGCATAAAGAATGGGAAACCCGACCGCCAGTCCGTACAGAGCTACCCAGTTTGCGGCGGGCCCCGTGAAGCATAAGATCACCTGTAACGTCAAGCTCTCGCCATCCAGCCGGCTGCGTTTGACCTCCAGCAGCACCTGCCGCAGTCGGCTGCGGACGAGCCGCATCCGCTCCGTCCGGCACTGTGTCGTAGCCCCTTCGGCCACCGACAAACCTGTGCCCCGCACAGATTCCAGAACCTTGTCCGCCTGCAATTGGCGATACGCACGGGCGACCGTATTGGGATTCACCGTCAGCTCCCGGGCCAACTCCCGCACCGAGGGCACCAGTTCCCCCCCCTTGACGGCCTCGTCGGCCACGGCGAATTTCACCTGCCGCACGATCTGGTCGTAAATCGCCAGCTCGCTCCCGAGATCAATATGAATGAACATGACTGTCCTCCGTACTAGCTACCTAGTACAGTAGCCATTTTCCCCGTTTCGTCAAGACGTTTGCTGCAACGCACTCCAAAATCCGACAAAATCGTCACCTTTCCGCTGGGGAGTGCTGTCCAGGTTCCCACGAGCAGACCGGCAAACGTCCAGAGGCGCATATCTCCTCCCACCGCGCAGCGGGGGGAGGGTTAGCGAGCGGCGCGATGCTCCGTTCGACATAACTACTTCTCTTGACACCACTTCAGAGCTGGACGATCTCTGAGCTGAGGACCTGGAATGCACTCCGGCCAACCAGAGCTCGAGCAAGTTGAAATACGTCAGCCACGCGGGTACGATCGGGGGCAGTCGCAGTCTGGGGGGTGTCTCAACGGTGGAGTCACACTGGTCGGAGGCCATCATCATGCGTCGGCAGGCATTCGCATTCATCGGTGGATTGTTGGTGCTGATCGGTTGCTGGGGACGCATCGCTGCGGCAGCCGAGGCCGAACTGATTCTCCACAACGGCAAGATCGTTGCCGTCGACAAGGATTTCACGATCCACCAGGCGATCGGCGTGAACGACGGCCGGATCGTGGCCGTTGGCGACGATCCGGCCGTTCTGAAACTCCGTGGTCCGGCAACCAAGACCATCGACCTGGCTGGCAAGATGGTGCTCCCAGGCCTGATCGATTCGCACTGCCATCCCACCGACGCCAGCGTGACCGAGTTGGATCATGAGCTGCCCGACTTCGAAACGATCCAAGACGTGCTCGACTACATCGAGGCCCGCACCAAGGTGGTCGAGCCGGGGAAGTGGATCATCTTGCGGCAGGTGTTCATCACCCGTCTCCGCGAGCAGCGCTACCCGACTCGTGCCGAACTCGACCGGGTCGCCCCACACCATCCGGTCCTTTATGCCACGGGGCCCGACGCGTCGGTCAATTCGCTGGCGCTGAGGATGGCTGGTATCGACAAGAGTTTTCGTATGCCTCCCGGAGAGCCGGGCTTTCCTGAGAAGGATCCGCAGACCGGCGAGCCAACCGGCATTCTCCGCCGCTGCACCGATCTCTTGAAAGCTACGTCGACAGCCAAGAACCCTACGGAAGACGACTACCTCTCGCGCCTCCCGATGCTGTTTCACGATTACAATTCCGTCGGCCTGACCACGATCGGCGATCGTGACTCCACACCGGCCGAGGTGGCTCGCTTCGTCAAGCTTGACGAGCAAGGCAATTTGACCGTACGCATTGCCGCCCTGCTCGATATCGGTTCTTCCGGCCCGATCGACGAGATCGAGAAGGCGATCCGCAAGGTGGCCGAGCATCCGCAATACGCGGACCGGAGCGGCCCGGTCCGCGTGATCGGGGTAAAAACCTATCTCGACGGCGGCATGCTCACCGGCAGCGCCTACATGCTCCAGCCGTGGGGAGTCAGCAAGATCTATTCGATCACCGATCCGGCCTATCGCGGCGTGTTGTTCATCCCTCACGAGCGTCTGGTCCCCATGGTGCGGACCGCGGTCGAGTGCAACCTTCAGTTCTCGGCTCACTCCGTGGGTGACGGGGCGGTCCAGGCCTTCCTCGATGCGTATGAGGAAGTGAACAAAACCCTCCCCATCCGCGACTCCCGCCCCTGCATCTCCCACAGCAACTTCATGAGTCCCGAATCGGTCCATCGCTGCGTTCGCCTGGGAGTCTGCCCGGACATTCAGCCCGCCTGGCTCTATCTCGACACTCGCACGCTCGTTCAGCAATTCGGTTACGATCGGCTGCGGTGGTTCCAGCCGCTGCGAAGCCTGTTCGAAGCGGGCGCGATTGCCGGCGGCGGATCCGATCACATGCAGAAAATCGGCTCGCTGCGGTCGAATAACCCCTATGACCCCATGCTGGCCATCTGGACGACTCTCACCCGACGCGCCCGCTGGTACGAGGGTCAGCTCCATCCAGAGGAGGCGCTCAGCCGCCAGCAGGCGATCCGCTTCTACACCTGGAACAATGCATACATCCTCCGTATGGAGAACCAGGTCGGCTCGCTTGAGCCGGGTAAATACGCGGACTTCATCGTGATCGACCGCGACCTGCTCACCTGCCCGGTCGACGACGTCCGGACCACCAAAGTCCTCGCAACCTATCTCGGCGGCCGCCTGGTCTTCGAGCAGAAGTAGTCTCACAACCTCCAGCCCACACACCACAGAACCCCGATAGCCGCGGGGCTTGCCCCGCGCTCGTTGGAGTAATGCAGTCCGCCATGAACCTCCACACCCTGTTCTGCCTCATCGCCGCCCTGGCGATTCTCAACCAGCGTCCAGCGGCGCCCGCCGAGCCGGCCGCCAAACCCGGCCCAGAACCCAAGCTGACAGTCGTCAACGTCTCCTCGCACTGCGACTGGTGCTGGGGTCATACTCGCCTCTGGCACGAGCAGCGTTACGCCGAGATTGTTCGCCAGGTGCTCCTTCTGATGCGCGAGCATCCGCACTACGTCTGGCTGCTGGAGAACGAGAACGAGGAGTTGGCTCCTTTCCTTGACGCGGCGGAGCGCCAATGGCCGGAACTGATCCCGGAATTCTGGCAGCGGGTCCGCGAAGGCCGGATCGAGATCATCGGCGCCGTGAGCAATCCGCGGTTGACCGAGGTCTACCCCGAAACCATGGTACGCAACCTCGTGCTCGGCAAGCAGTATTCTCAGCGTCATGCCCCGGGTATTCCGCTGGAAGTCTACAACTCGATCGACCTGATGTGCGGTCCCACGCAGATGCCGCAAATCCTCGCCAAGGCCGGCTACCGCTACTTCATGTTTTCCCGTCCGGTTGGCCCCCAGGCGGTCTTCTGGCGCAGAGGGCTCGATGGAACGAGAATGCTCTCGAGCAAATGCTTCTATGGCTACGACAAGATGGGCACTTACGGCCAGCCGCTCGAAGGTTTCCTGCCGGTGTCGATCTGGCGGGAGGCGATCGGGGCTGACGATGCCCTCCCCGATCCGAAGCTGCCGCAGGAGGCCGCGGGCTGGGACCCGCAGAAGAAGATTTTCGCCACCAACCGCCGGTACTTTGAGGAAGTTGAGAAATGCGGCGAGCCCATCACGGAGTTGCAGGGGCCGCTCGACTCGCTCGAATGCTACGTCGAAGCGGGCATCCACGGCGATCGTAGCCTCTACATGCAGAACAACCAGGACGAAGACTTGCTCCTCTCCTTGGAAAAGGCCCAGGTCATGGCCCTGCGGGCCGGCGAGCCGCTCCAGTCCGGCACAGTGGACCGGCTCTGGCGCGACGTCCTTTCCTGCACGGGGCACGCGATCCAGTGGGCATGGACGATGGACTATGAGGAACGCCTCGCCTTCGCCCGGCATCGCCGCGTCCGAATCGAGCAGGCCCTCCATGAGACTCTCTCGACTCTCACCGGAAAGATCAAGTTCCGTGCCGACTTGGGCTCGCCCCTGGTGGTTTTCAATTTCCACGCCTGGCCCGTCAGCGGCCCGGCCGAATTTGCCGTGGAAGGCGACACGGCTGGCCTGACGCTCCGCGATGCGTCAAGCGAGGACATCCCCCTCCAACTCGCCTCCCAGACCAGGTCCGGCCAGCAACTAGTGGCCTTCATCGCCGAGGCGGTCCCCGCCTGCGGCTACAGAACCTTCTACGTCAACCGTTCAAAGGACCCCGTAGCCGCCACACCCGGCTTCATCCCCGGCAGCAGCCCCGTTGAAAACGCCGGATATCGGGCACAGTTGCGAACCGACGGAACACTGGAGATCTTCGACAAGGTCCGTCAGGCTCCTCTCGGCTCGGCGGAACTCGGCGGCCTCGGCGACATCGTCTATTACGACGCTCCGCCCCCCGTGCAATGGGAAATGAACGGCCCCTTGGGTCCCGCGCACCGTTGGACAATCCAGGAGAGCAGCCTCGAACACGTCCAGGGACCGGTCTTTTCGGCCCTGCGCGCCAAGGGAACCTTCGGCCCGCACTCGGCAACCCGTGAATTTCGCCTCTGGCGCGACGGCCGGCGTCTCGACTATCACCTGGAACTCGACGCCGCCGAAGGCAACGGCGTCTTCGCCATCCGCTACCCCCTGGACATCGACGGCCGCGTCTTTGCCGGAATCCCCTTTGGTGCGGAACCACGCGAGAGCTTCGACCAGGAGCCCTTCCGTGGCGAGTATTTCGTCAAAGGTTACCCGACCGGCTACTATGCAACCCGCTGGACCGATGTCTCTTCAAACCAGTTCGGCTACACATTCATCTGCCCCCCCGGCGCCCATACCGGCTATGCCTTCAATTCCGACCAAGACCGTCGAATTCCTTCTGCTTCGCGTGCGGCCGCTGCCGACTGGCGAGTGGGGACAGATGGATCCTTCGATCAAGGGCGCCGGCCACCACATCTTCGATTGCGCCCTCGTCCCGCACGCCGCCACCTGGCGCGAAGCCCATTCGTATCGCGATGCCCTCGAGTCCCATGTCCCCCTTATGGTTTTCTCTCCCGATCTCGGCCTCCGCCGCGCCAGCCCCGGCACAGCACCGTCCGGTGGAGACCGCCGTCTGGACGACGAAACCTCCTTCGCGGAGGCGAGCCCCTCCAATGTCGTCCTCTCGGCCCTTCGCATCGTCGAGCCGCCACGGAGCGGCAAATCGCCAGAAGTAGAAATACGTCTCTACGAGGCCAACGGCCGGCAGACCGATGCCGTCATCAGCCTGAGCCAGTCCGTCGATTCCGTTGTGGAAACCAATTTTCTCGGCGAGCCGACGCACGAACTCGGCCCGGTCGAGCTGAGCAGCGGCGTCATCCGCCTGACCCTCCCACCCTGGAAGATCGCCACCCTCCGCCTCCGCCTGAAAAACTAACCCCTGATCCGCAACGGGGACGCAGCTAGTCTTGACGGGTGACATACCTGACCAAGCCGATCGACAAAACTAGGCGCGTCCCGGTTTTAAGTCCCAACGCAATCACCAGCAGCGGTGCGCTCGCGACCGTGAACGCAATCCTGCTGACAAACGCCTGAATCGTCCTGGTGGGCAGGGCTCGCAGAAAGTCATAGGTCCCGTTCTCGTGCTCCAAGGCAAATGCCGTTGCTC
>CAZLWV010000262.1:0-5608 GCA_964563135.1 uncultured Planctomycetaceae bacterium | reverse complement strand
GGGAGCGGCGAGGGTTGCGTCCCAAAACCTGAATGCAAAGGCGCGGGGAGTGAGCGGGGACGTGGCGGCATGGGGCACTCGCCCAGCGTCCCATTGTTCCGTTTCCGGAAGTTGGTCAGAGTGTGAGTCGTCGCATCATTCACGTCTTCGTACCCTGCCAGTCGGGTGTAGATCGACTGCCGTAACAGCGGGATGAGCAAGTGCTGTTTGTTGCTGCCCTGACGCGAATCGGTCAGTAGGTTCGCGCCCATTCGAGTGAGTCCCAGCGCTTCATCAAGTTCGCGATAAGCCAACAATCCAGCGTCGCTAGTAACCTTGCTGCCGCAGAATTTCAGTCTCAAGCGGCTGTTAAAACCGACCTGCAAATCATCGTTCTTGGCGTCACCCATAGGTTTCCCCTGTCACCTTGGCTGATTGATCGTCCGCCCCCCTGCTTCTCAAGGGTTTGGCGCAAATCGTGTGCCAAAGTGCGGGGAGTCAAATGGGAAACATGGGGTTCAAGAATTGAAGCGGAAAGGAGCTTCTTGCTTCTAACGCTTTCTCTTGCGAGCCGTCTTGCGATGGGGGCGGTAGCCTTGGCCCGTGCCTGTGGATTCTTGGGATCGGTTTCTTCCAGGCGGCTGTTTCTTTGACTGCTTGGGCGGGTTCGTCGGGATGAGGCAGTCAGGACCCGAGCCGATCAGGTCGGTGCGGCCGGCTTGCTGGAGGACCTCGCGGACGAGAGAATCATTCTCGGGATTGAAAAATTGGAGCAGGGCCCGCTGCATACGCCGCTCGCGCATGCCGCGGGCCACGTAGACCTCGCGGCCGGTCATGGGATCGAGGCCGGTGTGGTACATGCAGGTGGCAATGTCGAACGGCCCGGGGATGAAATCCTGGACCTGCTCGGGACGCTGGCCGGTGCGTTTCAGGTAGAGAGCCACCTCGATCATGGCCTTCAAATCGCTCCCCGGGTGGCCGGCGATGAAGTAGGGAACAAGGTACTGCTGCTTGCCCGCACTCGACGAGGCCTGCTGGAACCGCTCCACGAAGCACTGGTAGTCCTCGATCGGCGGCTTCTTCATGAGCTGGAGCACTCCCGGATCGGCGTGCTCGGGCGCGACCTTCATGTGGCCGCCCACGTGGTGGCGGACCATCTGGTCCAGATAGGCCTCGCTGCGCTGGGCCAGGTCGGTGCGAACGCCGGAGGCCACGAAGACCTTCTTCACGCCGGGCTGCTGCTGCGACTCCTCGAGCAGTCGGATCAGCGGGTCGTGGTTGGTGTTGAGGAGTTTGCAGATTGTGGGGTGAACGCAGCTGAGCCGCTTGCACCTGGCGCGGATCTCGGACCGGCTGCAGTTCATGCGATACATGTTGGCCGTGGGGCCCCCCACGTCGCTGATCACGCCGGTGAAGGCGGGATCTTCCGAAAGGCGGCGGATCTCTTCCAGGATCGAGCGCTGGCTGCGGCTCTGGATCACCCGCCCTTCGTGGGCGGTGATCGAGCAGAAGGTGCAGCCGCCAAAACAGCCGCGCATGATCTGGATGGAATGGCGGACGACCTCGAGGGCTGGGATGGGCTGGCCTCCGTAGGCGGGGTGCGGCTGCCGCGTGTAGGGAAGCCCGTACACGCGGTCCATCTCGGCCTCCTCCATGGGCAACTGCGGCGGATTGACGACCACCGCCTCCCGCCCGTGATACTGCACGAGCCGACGGGCATTGAAGGGATTGGTTTCGAGGTGGGCAAGTTTCGTCATACGGGCAAACGCCCGCCGGTCGGTCGACACTTCTTCGAAGCTGGGGAGGCGGACCGTGTCGTCTTCGGGTGGCGACTGGCTGGCCCCGAGCCGGTAGGCCGTGCCGCGGACGTCGCGGATCTGGTGGATGGGCTCGCCGCGGGCCAGACGCCCGAGGATCTCCAGCAGGCATCGCTCGCCCATGCCGAACACGACCAGGTCGGCCTTGGAGTCCAGAATGATCGAGCGGCGGACCTTGTCGCTCCAGTAATCGTAGTGGGCCAGCCGGCGCAGGCTGGCTTCGACCCCGCCGGCCACGACCGGCACGCCGGGAAAGGCCTCGCGGGCTCGCTGGCAGTAGGCCAGGGTGGCCCGATCGGGCCGCCGGCCGGGCTGCCCGCCGGGGCTATAGGCGTCGTCGTTGCGGACCTTCTTGTTGGCCGTGTAGTGGTTGATCATCGAGTCCATGTTGCCGGCACTGACGGCAAAGCAGAGCCGCGGCCGTCCGAACTGCCGCCAGGGTTGGCAACTGTGCCAGTCCGGCTGGCTGAGGATGGCCACGCGGTAGCCGGCGTCTTCCATCACCCGGCCCAGCAGGGCCATGGCGAAGCTGGGGTGGTCGACGTAGGCATCGCCGGTGACGAAGACCACGTCGACGGCCTGCCAACCGCGCTGCACTACTTCTTCCGGCGTCATGGGAAGAGGCGTTGCCGCAGGCGAGGCGGGGGGGCGGCGGTTGGGGCGCTGCTTGGACATGCGGAAGGGAGGCGTTTCTGGAGGAATGGGAGAGATCGGCTCCATCTATTCTACGCCGCAACGGGCGGGCGGATATGATTCCTCGGGTGCCTGTTCAGAAACTCGACGCCTGCACGGGTGGAACAGACAAATCCCGCACGAACCAGACACCGCGCACGGACACGCCGGTATTCTCTGTTGTCGCAGAATTGGATAACCTGTTGAAGGTGGGGGTGCTCGTTGGGATGGGTGTCGGCAGAAGGACTTCCCGTGCAAGGAGTCGCAGAAGGAGGGGCCGACACCGTAACTGGCGGCAGGCGGCTGAACAAATGCCAAAAAAGGGAAGGCGGCCGCGGTTGGGCGGCGCCTTCCCTTTTCTCTCCCCATCCATTCCGGTTTCAATCCCCGGTTCAGCGTTTCCTTTTGATCCAGCCCGTCGATTCGCCGGCTGTTGACGGGGACGGGGTGACGACGGGCTCGCTGGCCTTTTCTACCGCAGGCTGGCTCGAGGCTGGTTTGGGCGCGGCGAAGCTGAGCACGGTCGAGGTGCCCGAGTCGGTGTAGCTGGCCTGCTGGAGCTCCGACGACTGCTCGTTGCCGGCGGCCGACGGGGCGGTGCCAAGCACATCGAAATGCTCGGCAAGGTCGAACTTGTCGGCCATCCTGGTGGTCGAGGAGCTGGGGGTGGTCAGACTCAGGCGGGGAATTCGCATCGAGGGGATGCTCGTTTCCTTATTGGCCGGATCGGCCGGTTTCTTCATGGGCTGGGGATCCGGCGTCGGGATCAGCTCTCCGTTGGGAGTGGAGGTCGTGCCGTCCTCGAAGATCGTCTGAGGCTGATTGGTGTGCTGCTGGTAACCGCCGCGGCTGATGACGCCCGGCCGGGTGAAGCCGTAGTCGAGGTAGATGCTGGCATCGCGAGCCCGGGCTCGGCGGACGGCGTCGAACTTGGCCTTGTCGACCCAGGGGCCTTCTGCGAGGTACACGCCGTTGTATTCCAGCAGTGAACCCTTGCGGAAGTGCACGTTCATGATCGACACATTGTAGTCCTTCAGCGAGTTGAAATACTCATTCTCCGCCTCCGCCAACCGCTGGAGCGAGTTGAGGTAGAGGTTGATCGTGTCCCCCTCGAGCTGCTTGTCGACGCCGGCAACCCAGACCGCACGGCGTCCGTCGACCTCGTCGCGGGCCGCGAGCATGCGGTTGAGGTTGGTCTGCGTGGTCGTATAGTACAGGGCCAGATCGCGCAGGGCGCCGGAGATCTGGTGGGTAAGCTCCAGTTCCTGCTCCGCCAGGACCGCCCGATCCCGTGCAATCTGGAGCTGTGCGTTGCGGACGCCGGCCATTTCCTTGCGGAAACCCAGCGGCATCGACATTTCCAGGCCGAGCTGCCATTCCTGATAGTCGCCGCTGGTCATCGAGCCGTAGCCGTTGGTGACAGTCCCGTCGGAATCCACCCTGTTGCTGCCGGCGATCAGGGTGTCGCCCAGGCCGAGCCAGCGGTAGAGACCCACGGCGTCGACACGGGGGAGGAGGTAGTTCTTGGAGGCGATCAGCTCCAGCTCGCGCTGCTTGATCACCCACTTCTGGCGGCGGAGCTCAACACTGCGGGCGAGACCTTCGCCGAGCACTTCGTTCCAGTCGAAACTGGAGTAGGCGCGGGTGGGTTCGTCCGAGGGGCGGAACAGCCGGCCGTCGCTGGGCGCCAGGCCCATGACGTAACGCAACGCGTTCTCGGCCGCAAACAGGCTCGACTGGGACTGCTGGACAATGGCTTCGAAGTTCCAGTACTGGTTCCTGGCCTGCGATTCGCTCTGCAGCGTGCCCCCTTCGGCATTGGCGATCCGCTTGGCGTAGATCACCTGCCAGGCCCGCAAGGTGCTGTCGCGGCCGGCGATCGCCGTGTCGAGACGCCGGTAGGCGAAGTACAGGTTCCAGTAGGCCGTCTCGACGTCGTTGACCAGGCCGCGAACCCCGGATTCGAACTCGGTCAGGGCGATGTCGGTGCGGAGACGGGCGATCATCACGCCGTTGTTGAAGCCGGGGATGGCGCCCAGACCGGCGATCCGGTTGAACTGCTCGCCGGACCCCTGCATCAACGGCTGGCGGAACTGGGCCTCCATGTTGACGGCGTATTCGCTCGGCCACTTGCGCGACGCAGTGGCGTTGTTCCACTCGTACACCACGTTGTGGGCCAACGAGAACGTGCCGCCCGTGGCGGCCGTCTTCTGCAGCTTGGCCTGGAAGGTTCCCAGGTCCTGCTCAAAGACGTCCGGGCGGAAGGAACTGACCACCGAGGTGACATTCTGGGGAGTGTCGTTCTTCTCCCAGAACATGCTGGTGGTGAACTCGGCGTCGAAGGCCGACAGGGCGGCTTCCGTGCCGTAGCGAGGATCGGATTCGCTCAGGGCTGGGGTATAAGTGGTGACCGTGCCGTCGGGGTTGGACAGGAGCGAGCCGGGAGTGCCCTGCGTGCCTCCCGATCCATACGAAACGCCCCCCAGGCTCCGCATGACCTTGGAGTTGTCCAGGGCGTTGCGAATGGCTTCTTCCAGGGTGATGTCGGTGATCTTGAAGTCCTTGAAGTTCATCACCGTCGCCGGGGCGATGGCTCCGGCAACCTCGTCAAGACTGCACTGCTCCAAGTCCGGATACTCGATCTCCGTGGCGTGGCCAATCCAGTGCGACTTGTCGCCATCTTCATTGATGAAGAACGGCTGCTGCGGATTGCAGCCCACGAGCAAGGCGACCAGCATCGTGCTGGCCAGGAGTCCACCAATCTGAGGGAGCTGCCGAATCATGGGGTTGCGTTCCTGCTACAGGTTGCCGCTAACTCGTACGATAAGGTTCGCCGTCTCCCCCCGGATGAGGACCATGCACGCACCATGCGCGTGCCCAAGTCCTGACAATCGGCAGAACTGGTATCGGCAGCCTAACCGGCAAACTTTTGTGATTCTCTGCAAACAAAGTAACCGGAAAAGTCGCTCGTCTTTGCCTATGCTATGCATGCTTCCCAGAATCTTGGCCGTCCTCGTCCAGAGAGGGGGACGGTGGCTGCAACATTATGAGAGGCCCCCCGCTGAGCGCCCTTGCAGAGCCCTGCGGCCTTGATCGTAACCTTGCCAACTGCTGTCACATCTTCGCAACCCGAAGCGTAA
>CAZLWV010000261.1:1967-5662 GCA_964563135.1 uncultured Planctomycetaceae bacterium | reverse complement strand
ACTTTCGGGACCGGCTTGCCCTCGTCACCGGGGCCACCCAGGGCATCGGCCGGGCCGCCTGCCGCATGCTCCTCGACCAGGGCGCCCGCGTGATCGGGCTGGCAAGGGGCGAAAGCCGTTTCGCCGGCCAGGAGCGTTACACCCACATGGCCTGCGACCTTTCCGACGCTGCCGCCATCGAGCGGGTGTTCGAACAGTTGACCGGCCGGCATGATGCGCTGGACTACGTGGTGAACGTGGCCGGCTTTGACCCGAAATACACCCTCGAAGAAGGCAACGCCGACCGCTGGGATCACCTCGTCGATCTGAATCTCCGGGCCTACTACCTGGTCATCCGCCACGCCGCCCCCATGCTCCGCCAGCCCAATCGGTAGTTGATCGTCAACGTGTCGTCGATCAACTACCGATTGGGCTTACCCAAACGGGCGATCTACTCGGCCACCAAGGCCGGCATCCTCGGGCTCACGACCGGCCTGGCCCGGGAACTGGGGGCCGACGGGATCCGCATCAACACCGTCACCCCCGGCTGGATCTTCACCGAGCGGCAGGTGGAAGAGTACTTCACCAACGAGGAAGATCGGAAAACCCACCTGGCCACGCTCCGCAAGGTCCAGGCGATCGACCGCCAGATCTCTCCGCAAGACGTGGCCAATCACATCCTCTTCTACCTGTCAGACGCCAGCGCCGCCTCAACCGGCCACAACTGCGTCGTCGACGGCGGCTGGATCCTCGAATAGAGACCGAAGCACCGATTCCCCCCAGTGGCCCGCAGCCGGCCCATTCCCTTAAAACCCATACCGGGCCACAAGCTCGAACACCGCCGATTCGCCCGGCGCGGGGGTCGTCCGGCCCGCCCTCGCCTCGTAGTAGAGCGTCTTCCAGAACGTTACTTCCAGCCCCATGTTCAGTTTCTTGGTCAGATCGCAGGTGATCGTGCTGAAGATGAACTGGTTGTACTTGCGACCGAACAAGGCGTCGGCCTCCACGTTCGGATCGTCGATCCCGAATCCTGCGAACGTGTGCCACCGCGGGCTGAAATCGTAGCCCAGTTCCGCCCAGCCGCCGTTGGCCCGGATCGCCTGCCGCAGGCACGGGCAGACCCCCTGCCCAATGCCCCCCAGAAACGTCCCCAGGTTCGCCCCGTTGAAATACTCCCCTTTGAACGTCAACCGTTCGGAAAGGGGAACCAGAAGATCCATGTTCATCGACCAGGTCAAGATGCGAACATCGTCTTCTTCCGGAAAACCCAGGGGGTTCAGGTCCGCAGAAATCGTATCCAGAAAATCAAAGCCCTGTTCTCCCACATGTCCCGACACACCGACCGTCGGGTTGCGGTCGTCATCGCGTCTCGGGCCCAGCGTGGCGGCAATGCGCCCTTCGAGAACCGGCCAGTTGCTTGTCTCTCGCCGCACCCCGGTCACGGTCGACAGGTCGGTGACCACGTCGGCCGCCAGGCCCACTTCGGCCGTCAATTCCAGCATGTCGGTCGGAAAGTAGCGCCGGTCCAGCCGCACCAGCGGGCGCCGGTAGCCGATGTTCCCGCCGTCCCAGCCCACCGAATAGCTCAGCGTGCTCGGGTAGAGCGGAGAGATGATATCCCAGTTCTGCCCCACCAGAAAGCGGAAGCTGTCGTCCTTTGCCTCCCAATAGGCATGGCGGAGCTGCACCGTGGCCCGATTCTCGAAGTCGCTGCTGACCGGGCTCTGGAAATCGATCTCGACCGTCCCGCCGCTTGTGGCGCAGTGGAAGAAGGGAACCGTCGGCCCTTCCACATTCAACCCCAGGCGTGTCCGGCGGGCGTCCAGGATCAGCGCGCTTTCTCCCTGCTCGTCCGACGAAGGAACCCACAACGTATACGACCCCGGAGTTGTCCTCTCCGTCTGCGAGATCATGCTGGCCCAGAGGGAGCCGTAAGGCACAATCCTGAAATCCCCTTTCGTCCAGGCCGCCTTCTTCGCCTCGGCCGCTATCTCCGGCCGCAGGCTCTCGATGATCGCGGCCGCCTCCTCCCCCGGCATCGCTTCGCTGCGCCCATATCCCGCCGGCAACATCTGCGGCCCGCTGCCAACCGACCTGCGCAGTTCGTCCATCTGGCTGCGAAGATTGGCCGTTTCCACCTCGAGCTGGCGGAGCCGGGCCTGGGTGACCTCATCGTTCCCCCAGACGGGAGTACCCGCGATGCAAGCTGAAACCAGTACTGCGATTGCGGTCCATCGTCGCGACATCGATCCATACTCCCAACTCAGCCAGCGTGAGCCGGTCCCCTGAAGCACGCCCGCATCTCGGGCATCACCGCTGCAATCGATATCGTCGCGACCTCAGGAATCCTCCAAAAAATGCGCACACGCAGCAACTCCGCTACTTCTGGCAGAATCGGATCCACCGGAAAAGTCTGCCTGGCTTGCCGCCGTCCGCCGGGGGGGAAAACCAGGCAGAATCGCAGCCCCGGGGCAATGGATGGGCAATGGATCGCTGCCACCTGCCTGGCGGAGTGCACTTCCGGCCTGTCTGCAGAGGATGCAGTCCAGCCCCAAGGGCGCGCTTTGCCGCTTCCTGCCGGTTCCTAATCGTACAGCACCGGTTCCTGCCGCCAGTCCTTGTCGATGTCCTGCGCCCACTCCTTCACCCGCGGGCGGCGCTCGCGCAGCCGAACCGACTCGATCCCGAGGAAACAGCCCGTCGCTCTGGGGTTCTTGCCCACACACTCCAGCCGGAGCGTATACTCCCCCGGTTCAGGCCAGAAGTCGAGCAGATGCCACTCCCAGTCCGAGACGCTTTCATGATAGAAATCCAGGACGCCGCCGATCTTCACTCCGTTCAGATAGGCCTGATAACGGCCGTAATCCTCGGCCCGCGTTCCTCGGATCAAGAGCCGCCGCGGTTCCTTTTCTTTGACCACCAGCGGAATCTCCACCCACGCCCCTTCGGACTCCTCGGGGCGATAGAAAAGTTGCCCGTCGGGAAAGAACCCCAGATTCTTCTGCACCTGCGCTTCGCCGGGGCCGTGCCGTTTCTCGTCCGTGCACGGGGCCGCCGGGAAGATCAGATCCAGGTTCGGAAGCGTTCGCTCCTTGGCGTCGGGCGCCCGGGCGGCAAAGGTCGGCTGGCCCGTCTGGTACCAGAAGGCCACGCTCGAGAAATCGTCCTGCCGCTCGTTCCAACTGTGGGTCTTCCCCTCGGGATTCTCGTCCGATGAAATCCAGCCCCAGTGCTCGATCGTAAACCGGATCGACTCGTTGAACACGATCGGGTCGCAAATGTGCCAGCGGTAGGCGCTCGTGTGGCCGCCTACGATCCCCCATTGATCGAAGTACGGCGTACCGAAATAGGGAGTGCTCGTCGTCTGCAGTCCCCAGGCCGAAAGGAAGTAGTCCTCCGTGCCCGTGCCCCAGATCGAAGGCTTCTCCTCGCCGTCGATGTAGATCTTCTCGTCCCCCTCGCCGAACCAGGAGGGACTCCGCGTGCGGACTGACAGCACCGTGCCCACATAGTGCCCCTTCCCCTTCGTGTCGAGGATCACGTAGTCCTTCCCCTGCTCGAGCGGGTACTCCTGCCGGTATTGGGCATAGAAGTAGGGCGTGTCGTCAGGGAGCGAGTCGAGCTTGATCCAGTCGATATTGTAGTACAGCAGGTTCAACTTCTTCTGGCTCTGGTTGACCAGCTCGATCCGGACCGACTTGCGGAACGGCATCCGC
>CAZLWV010000261.1:0-1957 GCA_964563135.1 uncultured Planctomycetaceae bacterium | reverse complement strand
GATCACCTCGCTCCGCTTGCCGAACGAGTTGGCAAAGAAATCTCCCAGCGGTGCTTCCACCCCGGGACGCTCCTTTCCGTCGTAATAGATCCGCAGCAGCACTTCCTGATGATTGGCCGAACCCTCCGGCGCCCAAGGATGGGGTTCCGGGGCGAGGAACGTGAACCAGATGTGCGTGATCACCCCCGGTCCCTCCGCATCGAGCACCACCTTCGTTGCACCGGGGGCCACCCGCGAGTTGTCGCTGTTGCTGGCAATGTAGTTGCCGTTCTCGTCCACGGCGGTCGAGGTCGACCGCATGCTGCGCCCCTCGTGGGGCCTGGCCAACTCGTCCAGGCTGTCTGCCCGCACGATCGATGCCGACAACAGCGTCAGAACGTACAGTCCATGGAATCGTCTCACCAGATTGCCCTTTCGCTGACATGTCCATCGAGGTCGGTGGAGTGCGTTATCCCAAACGGCCCGTCCGAAAACCGCCTCTCCAGCCCTCAGGCCGGTCCGGTCCGAAGTGCCGGGAGAGTGAAGGTCCTTTCCGCCGGCACGGATCGCCGCCGATGAGATAAGCCCGCAACGAGTGGATTCTCGCAGAGCATTTCCACTTGTGCAAGTGAGCGTTCCTGGGGGGCCAGCGGCATCCCCGCCTTCGAACCCGACCTTGCGAATTCTTCGCTTTGCTGGCATCAAACCATCCGGCTCGATAGACTGGGGGTCGGCTGCGGCACCGTCGCCCCCGGGATCCTGACGGGGCGGGAGCATTTCGCTCGGGCGCCGATGGCCACCACCGTTCTTTTCCTTATCCACTCTGAGATATTTGACGGAGGCCAACACCATGCTGAGTGTCTCGCTTCTCTTTTCCGGCCTGCTGCTTCTGGCGGCTCCCGCCGACTCGGCCATCCTCCTGGAGGAGAGTTTTGATGCGAAGCTGAATCCCGACCTGGAGTGGATTCGCCAGGAGGCGAGCGAGTGGCGCATCGAGGACGGCCGCCTCCACGTCCGCTCCCAGCCCGGCCGCATCTGGGGCGGCAACGACGCCAAGAATCTTCTCCTTCTCAAAGCTTTACCCCCGCAGGCCATGGCGGCACGCGTGACCGTGGCTCACGAGCCCAAGGAGAAATACGAGCAGGCCGGCCTCCTCTGGTATGTCGACGACGACAATTTCGTCAAGCTCATCAGCGAACAGATCGACGGAAAGATGTACATCGTCGTGGCCCGCGAGCTTGCCGGCCGCGGCAACGTGATCAGCAAGATCGAGGTCCCGACGGCCAATCTGGAGCTTCGCCTCAAGGTCGAGCCCGACGGTGTCACCGGCCAGTGGCGGCTCAAGGACGACCAGCAGTGGTCCGACTGCGAGAAGTGCACCTTCGAGGCCGCCGGCAAGCCTCGCTTCGGCCTCTTCACCCAGAACGGCTCGCCGGACGTTGTCCGTTGGGTCCGCTTCGATCGGCTGATGGTCGAGAGGCTGCCATAAGGATCGTGGTCACGGCCAGAGCACCATCGATCGCAGTGCCGAAGGAGACTGCATCCTCTCCGGATGGGCGGCAGTCCTGTTCTGCGACCGCCATGGACCATTCACCTCCCCGCTACTCATCCCACCCGTAGAGCAGCAAATCGATGCTGTGTTCGCCGATATCGGTCGTATCGTCCCCCTCGGTACTGTAGGCCTTGACGCGTTCGAAGCCGATCGCCTCGTAAAGAAGGTCCAGTTCGGTGCCGAGGCGGCGATACAACCGGGCCGTATCGCCCGCCACCTCCAGATGGTCGTCGCCAAGGGTATCGGAGATTCGGGCAACGTCCAGCCCACCCTGATCGGCCGTGGCGTGGACTTCGTCGAAGGCCCGAACCGTTACGTTGACGCCGGTGCTGACAAGCTGTGTCTTGTGGCTCTTGAAATACACCAGGTCGTCGGCTGTCGCCAGATCGGTGAGCCAGGCCACGTCGCTCTCACCATCTCCGGCAC
>CAZLWV010000260.1:0-5700 GCA_964563135.1 uncultured Planctomycetaceae bacterium | reverse complement strand
GACGACGTGGCCTTCAATTCCGGCCCGATGTTCAGCCTGGCCTTCTACCGGGAGCATATCCTGCCCAAGGAGAAGGCGGTCGCCGCGACCTTCACCCGGCCGCTGATCACGCACAGCGACGGCAACATGACCCCGTTTCTGGATGCGTGGCTGGAATTGGGCCAGCAGGCGATCCACCCAATTCAGCCGGATGTGATGGACATCAACTTCGTCAAGCAGCGATACGGCCGCCGCGTGGCGCTGGTGGGCAACATCTTCATGACCGACCTGGTACGCAGCACGCCCGCCCGGATCGAGGCCTTGGTTCGCGATCGGATCGAGTCGATCGGTGCCGGGGGAGGTTACATCATTTCCTCGAGCAACAGCCTGACCGACGACATGAAGCCCGAGAACGTGCTCGCGATGCGCGACGCCGTCCGGAAATACGGCAGGCGAGCCGGCCCAGCCACGGTTCCATGAGAGCACGAAGGAAGGCCCAGATGATTCCCAAATGGCCTCGTGTGATTCCCGGAAACATGGATGTATCGGAGGAATCCGAGCATCGGACGCAGTCCTTCTGCCGGCTGAGACTCGGCTTGTTCTGGGGGCTTGTGCTTCTGATTTTTCTCTCCAGCCGAGGCGTGGCCGCCGAAAGCCTACCGGCAACAGAGCCGCTTGATTGGACCGACGATCTGTCGGTGCGGATTATCGAGGAGGCGCACTGCTGGTTGGACCGGAAACTGGACGAATCGATCACCGCCCGGGAGCTGCTCTGGAATCGCGACTTCTCCAATAGAGAGGCCTATGAGAAGTCGGTCGAGCCGAATCGCGAGCATTTCCGCAAGTGCATCGGCGTGATCGACTCGCGTCTGCCGATCGCAATGGAGCGATACAGCGACGACTTCAACCCGGCCCTGGTGGCGGAGGCGGAGCGGTACAGCGTGTTTCAGGTCCGCTGGCCGGTCCTGGAGGGCGTCTGCGGCGAAGGACTGCTGCTGGAGCCCAAGGGGAAGCCGATCGCCTACGTCGTGGCCATCCCCGACGCCGACCAGACGCCGGAACAGATCGTCGGGCTGGCAGAAGGAGTCGAGGCTTCCGCGCAATTCGCGCGGTATCTGGCCGAAAGCGGGTGCCAAGTGGTGGTTCCCGTGCTCGTGGATCGCACCTGCGACTTCTCGGGCAATCCCAAGGTGCGAATGACCAACCAGCCGCACCGCGAATGGGTTTATCGGCAAGCCTTCGAAATGGGCCGGCACGTGATCGGCTACGAGGTGCAAAAGGTGCTCTCGGTGGTGGACTGGTTCGAGAAAATGGGTGCGACGGACGCGAGGATTGCCGTGGCCGGTTACGCCGAGGGCGGATTGATCGCCTTCTACAGTGCGGCGGCCGACAGGCGGATCACCGGCTGTCTGGTGAGCGGGTATTTCGACTCCCGGCAACGCGTGTGGGAGGAACCGATCTATCGCAACGTCTGGAATCTGCTGCGCGAGTTTGGCGACGCGGAGATTGCCTCGTTGATTTGCCCGCGGGCCGTGGTGGTTGAATACAGCGTCGTGCCGAAGATCGACGGTCCGCCGCAGGTTGACGGGCGCAGCGGCGCGGCACCGGGCAGGCTTTGGACGCCGGCCATCGAGTCGGTCCGCGGCGAGTTGGCTCGCGCCGACGCCCTGGACAGAGCCGGGCTGGGCTCGCGACGTCTGGTTGCGGGACCCGACGGGCAGCCCACGGGACCGGGGTCGCAAGAGGCGTTGGCGGCGCTGATGGAGACCCAAGGGCTACGGTGCGAGAGATCCCTCTCGGCCGCGGCGCCCGTCGACCGCCGAACCGCGTTTGACCCCCGAGCGCGGCAGCAGCGCCAGGTCGAGGAACTGGTCAGGCACGTCCAGCTTCTCCAGCGCCGCTCGGACCTGGTCCGTGAGCAATGGTTCCTGGACAAGACCGACCGCAGCACCCCCGAGAGTTTCACCCGGGATGCACAAGAGTACCGGAAGATCTTTCGCGAAGAGGTGATCGGCTGGTTTGATGATCCGCTCCTGCCGCCGGCTCCACAAACGCGGCGGATCTACGACGAAGCAAAGTGGACCGGCTACGAGGTGGTGCTCGACGTGTGGCCCGATCTGCACGCCTGGGGCATCTTGTGCCTGCCCAAGAACATCCCGCCCGGTGAAAAGCGGCCGGTGGTCGTCTGCCAGCACGGGCTCGGTGGCGTGCCCTGCGACGTGATCGAACGCACGGGGCGAGCATTTGCTGCCTACAAGGCGTTTGCCGCCGAATTGGCCGATCGTGGATTCGTTACCTTTGCCCCCTACAACCTGTACAGCGTCCGCAGCGGGCAGGAACGACCCCGCATGCTGCGGCGCAAGGCCGCCCCCTTGCGGGCCTCGTATTTCTCAATCATCGGCCCCCAGCATCAACAGATGCTCAACTGGCTGGGAAGCCTTCCCTACGTGGACAAGTCGCGGATCGGTTTTTACGGGCTCAGCTACGGCGGCGTGTCGGCCATGCGCCTGCCGGCCTTGCTGGATGGCTATACGCTCTCGATCTGCTCGGCTAATTTCAATGATTGGGTTCGCAAGAATGTGAGCATCGAGTTTCCGGCCAGCTATATGTTCACCGGAGAATGGGAGATGTTCGACTTCGATCTGGGCCACACGTTCAACTATGCCGAGATGGCCTACTTGATCTTTCCTCGGCCCTTCATGGTCGAACGCGGTCACTACGACGGAGTCGCCCCCGGTTCGTGGGTGGAATACGAGTATGCCAAGATTCGCCGCCTTTACGACACGCTCGGCCTCGGCGAGCGCACGGCAATCGAGTTTTTCAATGGCGGCCACGAAATCCACGGCGTCGGCACGTTTGAGTTCCTCGAAAGGCACCTCAATTGGCCTGCACCGGCGCTCGGCAAAGGAGAATAGATTGCCATCCCTGCTGGACGAACAGGGAACAATGCTCAAACTGGAGTAACTGAAGACGTGATACCAAGCAGGAGTCGAATCATGACCAAGGTCACTCGTCGGCGTTTCGTTCGTAGTTCGCTGCAAGGCAGCGCTGTCCTGGCCGCGGCCTCGGTACTCAGCGCACCGAATCCTGTCGAAGCCCGGTCGGCCAACGACAAGGTCGTGCTCGGCCTGATCGGGGCGGGGGGTCGGGGCCGTTATCTTGCCTGCCAGTTTGCCGGCTTGGA
The DNA here is from genome assembly GCA_964563135.1 of uncultured Planctomycetaceae bacterium. GTDB lineage: Bacteria > Planctomycetota > Planctomycetia > Pirellulales > Thermoguttaceae > JAAYAY01. Next base: position 2,537 of record CAZLWV010000260.1, on the reverse strand, counting down.
GAACGTCGAGGTGAAGTACGTCAGCGACGTCGAGGACGCGCGCGGGAAGGGCTCGGCGAGCGAGCTCGAGAAGATCCAGGGCTTCGCGCCCCGGCTGGTTCCCGACATGCGGGAGATGCTGGACGACAAGGATCTCGACGCGGTGATTGTGGGGACGCCCGAGCAGTGGCACGCCCTGGCCACGATCTGGGCCTGCCAGGCCGGGAAGGACGTGTTTGTCGAGAAGAACATCTCGCACACCATTTGGGAAGGCCGCAAGATGATCGAGGCCGCCCGCAAGTACAAACGCGTCGTTCAGGCGGGGTTCCAGTGCCGAAGCGCGCCCTACGTGTACTCCGCGCGCGATTATATCGCCGAGGGGGGACTGGGCGAGGTGCTCTACGTGAAGGTCTTCAACATGTTGCCTTTCGTTTATGGGAGCTATCCGAAGGCGGAGGTGTCCGACGGCAATCCGCCAGCCGGCCTGGATTGGGACCGCTGGCTGGGCCCGGCCGACGAGCGGCCCTACAACGCCGACGTGCACCGCAAGTGGTACGGTTATTGGGATTTTTCCGGGGGAAACGCGTCGGATGCGATCCATACGCTCGACCTGGCCCGGCTGGCACTCGGCGACCCACCGCACCCCAAGTCGGTGACCACGGCGGGTGGACGCTGGCAGTACGACGACGGCGGAGAGATGCCCGACCTGGAGATCGCCACATTCCAGTTCGACAAGCTCGTGATGACTTTCGAGAACACCGGGTTCACGCCCTACATGTTCAAGACGCCGAACGAGATTCGTTTTGGCGACAAGTTCCCCTTCTGGCCGCGCAACAGTTCCCGGATCGAGATCTACGGGACCAAGCGGATGATGTACCTGGGCCGGCACGGCGGCGGGTGGCAGGTCCACGAGAGCGGGCCTCAAGAGTTGGGGGGCGGCTTTGGCACGCCCGTGGCCCAGGAGTTCGGCAGGTTTCCCGACGAGCCGCACATCGCCAATTTTGTCGACTGCATCCGCAGCCGTGAGAAACCCAAGGGCGACGTCGAAGTCTGCCACTACAGTGCGTGCCTCGAGCATCTGGCCAATACGGCCTACCGGGTCGGCAACCGGCAGCTTCTCTTCGACGGCGATAGCGAGACTTTCACCAACTGCGACGAGGCCAACCGGCTTCAGCGGCCGGCCTACCGCAAGCACTATCGCGTGCCTGAAGAAGTGTGAGCCGGTAGCCCGGCCCGGAGACATCGGCTGCCGCCGAGTCGTTCGTGGCAGCCGTAATAAGGCGATAACCCCTACTCTGGTCAGAGCAGCCGGCGGAAGTCCGGTCGTGGACCCTCGGCCCTGTTGACGGCCCCTGCCGTGAGGGGACATGTTGGCGAGAACATTGCACCAAACAACGTTGGGAATGATCCACCAAGACAACCCAGCGCGGGCTTCGCCCGCAACCCAAGGAGATGATTCACCTGGTGGGGGAGAGCCTGCCTGGCAAGGGAGAATCCGCTGAAGCTGGGGGCGTGCGTTCTGGGAACAAAGGGAGTGGGGTTTACGGATACGGGGTCAACCCTTGACAGGATCGGCGTCGCGGTGTAGGATTCCAGCATGGCAAGACCTGTCCGAGTCGAGTTCGAAGCGGCCGTCTACCACGTCACCGCGCGAGGGAACGAGGGCAGGGACATCTATCGCGACCCGGCCGACCGCCAGCGTTTCCTCGAAACCCTGGAAGAGGCCGTCGGCCGGTTCGGCCTGGTCGTCCATGGCTACTGCCTGCTCGGCAACCACTATCACCTTCTGCTCCAGACGCCGCGTGCCAACCTGACTGACGCGGTCGGCTGGCTCCAGGCCACCTACAGCATCCGCTTCAATCGCCGGCACAAGCGGGGCGGGCATCTCTTCCAGGGCCGCTTCAAGGCCCACCTGGTCGAGGCCGACCTCTACGCCCGGCCGCTCCTGAAGTACATCCACCTGAACCCGGTCCGTCCGAAGGACAAACGCCGGCCGGTGCCCCTGGAGCGGCGTGCCGAACTCGCCCGTTACCGCTGGAGCAGCCACCGGGCCTACGCCGGCCTGGACAAGGGCGACACGCCGGCCTGGTTGTGCACGGAGTGGCTCAGCTATTTCGGCCGCAGTCGAAAAGCGGCCCAGGCGGCCTACCGCGACCAGATCGCCGAGATGTTCGGCCAGGTGGCTGTTTCCCCTTGGCAGGAACTCCGCGGCGGACTGGTTCTCGGCGGCCAGGCGCTGTGGGAAAGGGCGCGCCGGGCGTTGGCCAACGCAGAAGGCGACGACGAAGTCCGCTGGTCCCAGCGAGCCGGAGCCGAGGCCCTGGCCAAAACGATCGACAAGCTTGCCGCCGAGCAGACCGATCCCAGGATCGCCATCTGGCTACAGGTCCGCCACGGCGGTCGGCGGATGACCGAGGTAGCCAAGGTTTTTGGTTATCGTGACGGCAGCGGTGTTCATCGCGTGGTACAAAGGCTGGAAGCACGGGCAGAGCAGGATCGAGAGCTAAGTCGACAGCTACAGGCGCTGGTACGCCGCCTGGCGAAAGTCACGGGTTGAC
>CAZLWV010000259.1:0-5819 GCA_964563135.1 uncultured Planctomycetaceae bacterium | reverse complement strand
CTTCGGGAGGCGGCTTCAAGGAGATGGCCCATTCCGGGAATCACGCAACCCGATTCAGATTCTCCTGTTGACCTTCTTCGCTCTCTGCCGGCACGCGCAAAGGCTGACGTGCACCCCGACGCCCCCGACGCCCGTCAGACGCGATTCTCGCCTTCCGGCCCCGGCTCCAGGGGCGTAGAATGGCGACGATACTATGGCTGAAGCCGGAATCTCTACCACTGCGTCCGACCGGCTCGTGGAGCTGGTCGGGCGACTGGCAGCCCAGGACGATTTCGCCGAATTGGTTCGCCAGCTCCAATCGGGCCACGCGGGCACTTTTGACGGAGTCTGGGGGTCGTCGTGCGCGCTGCTGGCTGCGGCACTCGTCGGCAAGGGCAACGGGCCGCTTGTGGTCGTTTGCCCGGCTCCCGACGATGCCGACGACTTTCTCGACGATTTCAGCCTCTTCTCCCGCTACACCCCCGAGCGGTTTCCCGCCCTTGAAGTCCTGTCCGGCGACCGCATTCTGCTCGACGAGGTGTTCGGTGACCGCGTTCGGGTCCTCAAACGGCTAGCCAGTGCCGAGCCGCCGGAACTGGTCGTGACGAGCACGGCGGCCCTCCTGCAACCGGTGCCCAGCCGGGCGACGATGGCCCAGCAAACGCGAACGATCCGCGTGGGGGAGCAGGCCAATGTCGAACAACTTGCCCGTTGGCTCACCGAGAATCAGTTCCACCGAACCACGGCCGTAGAATTGCCGGGCGAATTCGCGGTCCGTGGCGGACTGCTCGATATCTTTGCCCCGGACTGGTTCGACCCCATCCGGGTCGAGTTCTTCGGCGACGAGATCGACTCGCTTCGCCGATTCGATGTTGCCGGGCAGCGAAGCCTTGCCAGGCTGGAGAGCGTCGACCTGACGACCGTCAGTCCGACGGTCCGCCATGAAGCCCATTTTGCCGATCATCTTCCCGAAGGAAGCTGGTTCCTGCTGCTCGAGCCGGACGAGATTCAGGAGGCGGGACGCCACTACCTGGCGCGTCTCGAACGTCCGCAGGAGATGCACAGCACCAGCCAGATGCTCCAACAAGTGCTGCGTTTTCCGTCGGCCACCGCCTCGGCGGTAGCCGCCAGCAGCCTGGAGGCCACTTGTCAGCTTCGGGTTGAATCGGTCGAGCGGTTCAGCGGTGATATCGGCAAGGTGCGCGAGGAACTGGGCGCGGCGGGACTGCGGCACGAGGTCTTCCTGGTCTGTCCGACCGAAGCTGAAGTGCAGCGGCTCGCCGAGGTCTTCGGCACGACACAGCTCGCCCTGGAGGGCCGGCTGCACTTCACGATCGGCAAGCTCCGCCGGGGATTCCGCATCGTCAGCGAACTGGTGCTGCTCCTTTCCAGCAACGAACTGTTCTGCCGGACCGACGTGCGCCGGCCGGTTCGGCGCCGGCTGGGAAAGGCCATCGACAGTTTTGTCGACCTGCGCGAGGGAGACCTCGTGGTTCACGTCACCCACGGAATCGGCCGTTACCGCGGCATGAAGTTGCTCGAAAAGGCCGAACAAATCGAAGAGCACCTGGTGATCGAGTTCCAGGAGTCGACGAAGCTCTATGTCCCGGCCTCCAAGATCGGACTTGTGCAGAAGTACGTGGGCGGGGCAAAAAGCCGACCCAGGCTGGCAAAACTCGGTGGACGCATCTGGGGGCGTCAGAAGGAGGCGGTCGAAAAGGCGGTTATCGACCTGGCCGCCGACATGATCCAGCTCCAGGCAGCCCGCTCCGCTCGCCCGGGAATTGCCTTCCCCCGCGACAGCCAGTGGCAACGCGAGTTCGATGCCTCCTTTCCGTACCAGGAAACCGACGACCAGCTCACGGCCATCGAAGCAGTCAAGGACGACATGACGATGCCCAGACCCATGGATCGCCTCCTCTGTGGCGACGTGGGCTTCGGCAAGACCGAAATCGCCATGCGAGCGGCCTTCAAGGCCGTTGAAGCCGGCTATCAGGTGGCAATTCTTGTTCCCACCACCGTGCTGGCTGAGCAGCACTACCGGACCTTTTCGGATCGCATGGCCGAGTTCCCCTTCGAGATCGCCGTCCTCAGCCGGTTCGCCACGCGAAGGCAGCAATCCCAGATCATCGAGGCCCTGGCCTCGGGCACCATCGATATCGTCATTGGCACCCACCGGCTTGCCCAGGCCGATGTTCAGTTCCAGAACCTCGGCCTGGTGATCATCGACGAGGAGCAGCGTTTTGGCGTCGAGGTCAAAGAGCGACTCAAGGCCCTTCGCCATATCGTGGACGTGCTGACCATGACCGCCACGCCGATTCCGCGGACCCTCCACATGTCGCTCTTGGGCATCCGCGATATCTCCAACCTGGAAACGCCCCCCGAGGATCGACTGGCGGTCGAAACCCGCGTGACCCGCTTCAATCCGGAGATGATCCGCCACGCCATCCTCCGCGAGATCAGCCGCAACGGGCAGGTGTTCTTCGTTCACAACCGCGTGCTCGATATTGAAAAGCTCGCCCAGACCCTCGAACAAATCGTGCCCGAGGCTACGATCGGAATAGGCCACGCCCAGATGGCCGAGCACCAGCTCGAACAGGTGATGGCGGACTTCGTGCGGCACAAGTTCGATGTCCTTCTCAGCACCACGATCGTCGAAAGCGGCCTGGATATCCCCAACGCCAATACGATCTTCATCGATGACGCCGACCGCTATGGACTCTCCGATCTTCATCAGCTCCGCGGACGGGTGGGACGCTACAAGCATCGCGCCTACTGCTACTTGCTGATCGACCCGAACCGGCACATCACGCCCAATGCGGCCCGCCGCCTGAGGGCCATCGAGGAGTTCAGCGACCTCGGAGCGGGGTTCGCCGTGGCCATGCGCGACCTGGAAATCCGCGGTGCCGGCAACATCCTCGGCACCCAGCAGAGCGGCCACATCGCCATGGTCGGCTACGAACTCTACTGCGATCTATTGGAGAAGGCCGTTCGCCAAATGAAGAACATGCCCCCACGGACCACGGTCGACGTGGATGTCGACCTTCCTTGCGAGGCTTTCCTGCCCAGCCAGTATGTGCCCGACATGCGGTTGAAGATCGACCTCTACCGCCGGTTGGCCCGGGTCTCCGAGCGAAAGCAGCTCGAAGACTTCCGTCTGGAACTTGTCGACCGCTTTGGCCGGATCCCCGGCCAGACCGAGCGCCTCCTGAACCTGGCGGAACTGAGAATTCTTGCCCACCAATGGGGGGTGCGGTCCATTCGCTTGGAGGATCGCTATGTCGTTCTCGGTTACTCGGATCCACGCAAGATCCGCCGCCTTGCCGACCTTTCGGGGAGGCAGTTGCGGGTAGCCGATGGGCATGACGCGTATCTCTTGCTCCCACAAGAAGTTGTGGCGTCTGACGAAATCGCCCACTGCATCAAATCCCTGTTGCAGTCCAATTGAGGGTTCTCCTATAATCCCGCCCGGTTTCTTCCGGGGTCCCCTGCGCGACCGCGGAGACGTGGACTCAAATCAACCGGTCCGTTGGGTGGAATTCTCTCGTGATGCGACAGCTTTATCCCATCTTGCTTTCCGTCACGGTCGCCATAGCGATCGGAGTCTACATGCACCCGGGCGAGGCTCGGCAGTGGATCCGCCAGGCAGGCCAATGGGGCTCCCAGGTGGCAAGCGATGCCCTGCGAGCCACCGTGGTGCTCGCCGACGAGGCCCGCTCCAGCCTGTCCCAGCCGGGCTATGCGTCGACGGGCCCCTCGACCAGCTCGGGCCCCAGCGCCTCCTCGTCTGCCTACGATCCAACCTGGACCTATGTCGCCGATGACGGTCGTTCGACCGCCACACTCGGCTCGACGGTGCTGCCTCCGGCGTCGGCCGGCGGCTACGCTCAGGCAGGCACCTTGCCTCCAGGCGGTTCCGACGCCGCCCAGCGGCAATACTCCGCTGGGAGTGTGTATCCACGGGTTCTGGCCAGTAGTCCCGGCGTCCAGGATCCTGGATCGCGGAGTCAACCCCTGTCGCCCTATGAAAGCACCGGGTCATACCCGGCATCCGGAATCAGTTCTCCTTCGGCCCATCGTTGGGAGAACCCGCTCCGCCCCAGCATGCCGCGAGAAGCACCATGGTCGGCGACCGCTGGCGGCGCTGCTTCCGGATCGGCACCCGCCGGCACCGCGCAGGCGATTCCATCCGACCGGCGTTTGGGTGCTGTCTATCCCAAGGTGCAGTGGGCTGGCGACTGGTCGGATTACCGTGGCGTGCCGGAAACCGTCAAACCCACAGACCAGTCCGGTTACCTGCCACCTCCGGACGCCAATTCCACAGCGGCAACGGTGGATCGCTATCTGCCCAGCCAGGCCCAGAACCCGAACCCGTCGCTGCCCGGCGTCGGCGTTCAACAGCAGCCCGCTGCGTCGTCGGCAATCCAGACGCCCGGAGTTGCCGCTCCTGGCTACCCGCTGCCTCCGTATGGAGCGACGCAGAACAACACAGCCGCCGATCCATTGCGTGCCCCGATGAATCGGCTGCCCGCGGCGCCTGCCCTGCCTCAGTCGTCATCGCTGCCGGTCCAGGCAGCCCAGACGGCACCTTACCCGCCTGATGCCGTCCAGCGGCAGTCGGCGGATCCGCTGGTGGCCTCGCTCCCTGCCTTGCCGGCAGTCTCTGGAACCTTCCCCGCCCAGCCGGTCAATCCACCCGGTGTGCAGATGGAGAGTGCCGATCCGGTGGCGGACCTGACCATTTGCGAAGGGGCGCAGATCCTGGCCCGCGTGGGATCGGAGGTGATTCTGGCCAGCGAGGTGCTTCCCCTGGTCAACGAGACTCTCAGCAACATCAAGGACATCGAGAAGGCGTCGGACAACGAGATTGCCAAGGCCCGCGAGCAACTGGTCAAGAACATCCTGCCAAAACTCATCGAGATGAAGCTGTGGTACGTGGATGCGAAACGGAATATCCCCGCCGAGGCCATCGAGAACGTCAACAAGCAGTTGAACACGCGGTTCGAGGAGGTCGAGGTCTCCGAACGCCTCAAGAAGCTGAAGGTGAGCTCGCGGCGGGAACTCGAGGCAAGATTGGCCCAGTGGGGTACCTCGCTCGACCAGGAGAAACGGGCTTTCATCGAACGGGCGATCGTCGGCGAGTGGATTCGCCAGAAACTCGACAAGGACGAAGACATAACGCATGAAGAGTTGCTCGAGTACTACCAGGCGCACGCGACCGAGTACTATCATCCGACTCGTGTGCGATGGGAGCATCTGGAGGTCACTTTCCGCCGCCATCCGGACAAGCGCGAGGCCTGGCAACACATCGCCATGCTGGGCAACGCGGTTCAACAAGGTCAGCCGTTCGCCCAGGTCGCCCAGACACAGTCCGAAGGGATCATGGCTTCCAATGGTGGACAGCACGACTGGCTGACCCAGGGAAGCCTCAAATCCGACATTCTCGACCGGGCGCTGTTCTCCCTGCCCCCGGGCACACTGAGCCCCATCCTCGAAGACGAAACCGGATTCCACATCGTGCGAGTCATCGAGCGTGAGAACGCCTATCGCACACCCTTTGAAGAGGTTCAAACCAAGATCCGCGAGAGTCTCCAGCAGGATCGCAAACAGGCCAGACAGAAGGAGTGCATCGCACGCCTGCGCGAAGAAATCCCCGTCTGGACAGTGTTCGACCAGCAGCAAGCGCAAACAGTCGCTCCCACGGCCTCCTCGGCAGGACAAATCTCTGCCCTGGCTCCAAACTGATCAATGTCCCCTCCGGACCGGACCTGGAGAACTGCCAAGTAGCAGGCACTCTCCGAGCTCTCCGAGTGCCGTCCGCAGAAGTGCCAGAAACCCCT
>CAZLWV010000258.1:278-6219 GCA_964563135.1 uncultured Planctomycetaceae bacterium | reverse complement strand
GAGGCTCCGCCTCGGCCATGTTCATCAATCCGCAAATGACCACCTGCGGTGGCGAGTTCGGCCTGAACTACAGCTTCTAGCCCCCTTTCAAGTCCAATCCTTGGAGATTGTCGCAATGCCCAAGACGCAACAATTTGCTATTATGGCTGCATTGCTTGCATTCATCGCCATGGGCATGCCCGGCGCGGCCGGCGCGGCCGGCTTCGATCAGTTCGTCGGCCTTGGCGATAGCACCCTGGATACCGGGTATTTCCGCTATACCCCGACGGGAACTCCAGCGATCGACGACGCGCTCCCCGGGGCCATCGCTCAGGGCGCCAAGGGCGGATTCGCCGGGAATGGAGTCATGGGCGCAACCATACTGGCGGAGAAGTTCGGCCTGAACGCTGGTCCATCCAGTGACGGTGGAACCAACTATGCCAACGGCGGCTGCTATACGATGACCAACCAGGAGCCGTCTCCTGGTAACGTGTCCACGATTCGACAGATTCAGACCTACCTCCAGTCGGTCGACAACGTCGCCAACTCCCACGCTCTCTATGTCATCAGTTCCGGCAACAACGATCTGATTCACCCTCCGTCTTCGGATCCCAACTTTCTGAGCGAGTCGGCATCGCAGAATGCAGCAAGTGTTGCGTCTCTACAAGCGGCTGGGGCACGTACCATTCTGGTGCCGAATTCTTTTCTCTATGCGGTCTATGCCGCTTCCGGTGGCGGTATGGACCCGGACAACGCCACCGCCTACGCGACGTCCGTGTCGTATAATCTGCTGAGGTGGTCGAACCTGACGGCGGCCGGCGTGCACTTCGTTCCCGCCGACCTCGACAGCGTATTCAGATATGTGGTGCAGAATCCGGCCCGTTTCGGGTTCACATCGGATTCCGTACTGGCGACCAGTGCCCCGGTGTACAACGATCCATCACCCTACAATACCGCACTTCTAGCCGTTCTTACTCCTGCCCAACAGCAAGAGTATCTGTTCATCGATGGCCACCACCTTACTACAGCGGGCCAGACAATCGAAGCCGATTACGAATACAGCCTGCTCGCCGCGCCGAGCCAGATGTCCCTGCTGGCCGAAAGCGCCGTGCAGAACGGCTGGGCGCACGCGGCCACCATCCAGGGTCAGATCGATCCTTGCGGGCGATACGGCCGTCCGTCCGGCAGCAACCTCTGGGCCAGCGCCGGAACCTACAGTTTGAATGTCAAGAACGCACCGGGCTTCCCCAGCGATTCCGGCACTCCTTTCGGCGGCACGGTGGGCATCGATTATCAGACGGCCGGCGGCCTGATCGTGGGCGCGGCGTTCACCTCCGGCAGCCAGGTACCGGGATTCTCCACCGGCGGCCATTTCAGCCAGGTCGATGAGGCGCCGAGCCTCTATGTCGGCTACGTCGGCGGGTCGCTGTGGAGCAACGCCGTGGCGACCTACGACCTCCTTCAGTACGATACCAAACGCTCCGTGCCGCTGGGCATCTTCACCGACCAGAACCACGCCAACACCTCCGGGCAGTCCCTGGCGGTTGCCTTGCGAGGCGGCTGTGAGCTCGGCGTCGGACGGTTCGCTACCGGCCCGGTGGCGGGCCTGGTGGTCCAGCAGGTCGAGATCGACGGCTTCACCGAAACCGGCGACAGCGGCGTCACGGCCCTGTCGTTTGACAACCAGACTCGCCAGTCCCTCGTCACCCAGCTCGGCTGGCGCCTGCTGGCCGACCAGGGCGACTTCCGACCGTTCGCAGAAATGAACTGGAATCACGAGTGCGCCGGCAGAGACCGCACCGTAACGGCCTCGCTCACCTCCGTGGGAGCGCCGTCCTACACCATGGACGCCGCTGCGGCCGTCTCCGACTGGGCCACCACATCCCTCGGCGCCTTCTACGCATTCAGCCCGCGGGTGATGCTGCGAGGCTCCGCCTCGGCCATGTTCATCAATCCGCAAATGACCACCTGCGGTGGCGAACTTGGCCTGAACTACAGCTTCTGAACCGACCCGAACCGAAACCACAGGCTTCCTCCCCTTCCCGTGGGTCGCACATGCCCGGTGCAACTCCCGTGAAAGAGGGTCTGCAAACCGTAACCGTTCACGGCTCCCGGGCCGTGCACGGTTCCTACTCCTACTCATATTCGGCTCACTGACCCCGGATGGTTAGACCGTGGTGCGCAATGGGATCGACGTATCTGCCACAGGAGTTGTCGTCATAAGTCACGATCGGTCCTGCAATTGGCGACACCGGTCACGTCGTCCTTGGGCAGCAAGACGCGTGGTGAAATCCCGGATTGAATCCTGCCGGGGGGTGGGGAACGTGAGTAGTCAAGCATCGCTCGAGAAACAGGCTTCGACTGTTCGGAGAAATATCGCCCTGCGATAGATACCTGGGGGGCGAGCAAGTTGCTAAGATAGCCCTTATCGCCACCGAAGTGGCGATGTCCAATCAGGGCCCGCTACGTTGAGGGGACGTATTGCTCGACTTCTGAACAAGGAACGGAACATGGCTACGCGAATGAATCGAGTCTCGAGGGGGCCTGTCGTGGCATGGGCAGACGCCGTGCTCTTGGCGATCGTTTTGGTCGGCGGCCTGTGCGTCGCGCACTGCGATGCGATGGCCGAAGAGGCCGCCAGGACCGCCGGAGAGAAGCCGGCCGTTGAAACGGCAGCGGACGCAGCGGCCGGCTCGGCGGCAAAAGGTTCACCCGCGGCGGCCCCCCGCTCCGTTTCGCCCGTGAAGACGCTCTCGGGACACACGGCGGCCGTGCGCTCGGTGGCTTTCTCTCCGGACGGCAGAACCTTGGCGTCGGCCGGATTGGACGGTCATGTGAAACTCTGGCAGATGCCGGAGGCAAAGGAAAGGGCAACGCTGAAACCTGAGACTCAGGCGGAGGGCGTGATCGCCGTCCACGCGATTGCCTTTGCCCCCGACGGCCAGTTGCTCGCCTCGGGCGGCTCCGACGGGTTGGTCAGGCTCTGGGACCCGGTTGCCGGCAAGCAGGTGCGGAGCCTCGAGGGGCACAAGGGCCAGATCTTCTGCTTGGCGTTCAGCCGAGACGGTAAACGGTTGGCTTCGGGGGGGGCCGATCGCTCGGTGAGGCTCTGGGAGGTGGCCAGCGGAGAACCCGTCCCGGGCGGAGTGTTTCAGCATGGCGGAGCCGTGCGGGGAGTGGCTTTTGGGGCGGATGGGCGGTCGATTGTATCGACCGATGGCCCCTTGAGGATCTTTGGGACGGATCCCCCGCAAGAGCACGCCCATCTGAACAACTGGACCGAGGTTCGCTCACTGGCGTATGCGCCGGACCAGCAGGCGATGGCCATCGGACTGGGCTATGGTCAAGCCATCTCGCTCTGGACTCGAGTTGGGGAGGAGGAACTCCAGCGGCACGTTCTCGCGGGTCATGTCAATGGCAGCAACGCGTTGGCGTTCTCGCCGGACAGCAAGACGCTGGCTTCGGTCGGGAACGACGGCACGATCAAGATCTGGGAGTTGAGCACCAGGCGCATGTTGGGCCAGGCGGGGACGGACCGGTCTGTTGCGCTGGCCGTGGCCTTTTCTCCTGACGGCAGGCAACTCGCCTCGGCGGGCGAGAACCACAAGGTGCTGCTATGGGACGTTGACCAGTTGAAGGCCCTGCCGCAAGAAGAGCCGAGGTTTCCGAAGATCCAGGAGCCCCCGCGAGCTATCCAACTTGGCCATGCCGAGGAACCGCGATTGGTCGGGGAGTTGAAGCGGTTGGGGGCCGTTTTTCTGGCGAAGGGGGCACGTCCGAGCTGGTCGCCCGATGCTGCGCGGATTGTCTGCGTCACGACTCCGGACAGCGAACTGAGTGTTCTCGATTTGGGCACCGGCGAGGTCAAGTCGCTCCGGGAGACGGGGCGAGACCCCGCCTGGTCGCCCAAACCGGGCCGATGGATCGCCTACACCAGCGGGCGTCAAAACGCCTCCTTCATGGGCTCCAGGTCGACCGAGGGGCGATTCACCGACCCGCTGCACGGAGACGAGGAAATCCGGCTGATCGATTCCTCGGGGGGCGAGCCCCGGAAAATTGCCGATGGCTACGCCCCGGCCTGGTCGGCTGACGGAAAGACCCTTTACTTCGTTTCGGGAAAGGATCAGAAGCTCAAGTCGGTCGACGTGAACGAGGACGGCTCGCCAGGGACCATTCGGGAGCTGTTTGGCATCTCAACCCGCAGCCTTGTGGCCGCCATTTCGCCCGTTGGCCCGCGGGTGGCCTATCTCGGCCAAGGGCGTCTGGTTGTGGCCGACGGCGAAGGTGAGAAGATCGTGCCGACCTGGCCTACCCGTCACCTCCGCGACTGGCTGCTGGGCTGGTCACCGGATGGGAAGCAGCTTGGCGGGACGAACGTCTGGGGCTTCGGAGGGCTGTTGTTCCTCGACCAGGCGACCGGCCGGGCGGTGCGGTTGGGCACGGGCGAGTTGGTGGCCCCGGCCTGGTCGCCCGACGGCTCGATGATCGCCTTCGACGCCCACCTGGTGGACGGAAGTGAGATCTGGATGATCGACGCCAAGGTGCTCGCCGCCGTGAGTTCGTTTCAACCTCCCTATCGTCCCGAGGGCCAGGCGGCGCGATTCGATCTTGCCGTGCCGTTTCAGCCCGCGGGGAAACTTGCGTATCTCGATCTCCAGGCGAAGGCCAACCAGGCGATGAACCTGCCCACGTTCGACACACCGGTCAACGACATGGCCCAGGTGCCGCGGGGCGAGCAGACCTTCGGCGGGGTGAAGTTCACGGTCGGTCCGGGATCGCTGCAACTGGGCAGCGGCCTGCTGCCCGCAGCCCCCGAGAAGATCGAGGGGATCCCGGTTGGGAGGCACGTGGCGAGAATGTATGTTCTCCAGGGCACGCAATTCGGCGGTCCGACGCACAACGTGGCCGATGGCACGACCATCGGCTGGTACCGGGTGGTGTACGAGGACCAGACGGAACAATCGGTCGCGATCGTGGCCGGGGAGGATGTGGGCCATTGGTTTGCCGACCAGTCCGAGCCGCCCACCCGCGGCGCGAAGGTCTGGGAGGGAAAGAACCGGCTGGCCGAATGGCTCAACACCAGCGTGCGGCTGTTTGCCGGTGGATGGACGAATCCCCACCCGGAGAAGAAGGTCAGCCGGATCGATTACCTTGCCGCCGGCACCCAGGCCGCCCCGTTCTGCCTGGCGATCACGCTGGAGGAACCGGTTTCCAAGTAGATGAAGGAATCGCGGCGGGCGTTTTGAAGGGGTTCGTCGAAATGAACGGAACCCGAGCGCGGGGCAAGCCCACGCGGCTGTCTCCATGACGGCTTTCTTTTTGGGAATCACGCAAGGTGTTTTGGCGATTTGCCGCGGTGTTTTGGTCAGGCACAGCCTGACCTACGGAGCTTGTCGAATTTCGGTCAGGCATAGCCTGACCTACGGAGCTTTTGGCGATTTGCCGCGGTGTTTTGGTCAGGCATAGCCTGACCTACGGAAGTTGTCGAATTTCAGTGTTTGGGAGCGGGCGGTTCGGTAGACTGGCGCGAGCCGTCGAGGCTGGCGAGGACTTCGGGGATTTCGATTCCGCCCACGTCCTTCATGACCTGCATCATGGGCGGGAGGGTTCGGGCCATGTTGTGGAGCCAACCGGCGGTGGCGCTGGTGCCGTCCTTGCCGCCGCCTTCCCAGACCACTACCTTGTCGAACTTGATGTTGGAGATTGCCTTGGCCGAGGCGTTGACCAGGTCGTCGAAGTGTTCGAGCATCATCATCTGGAAGGCTTCCTTGGCGCCGCCGCAGGCGTCGACGATCTCGCGGAGGCCGTCACCTTTCTTCTTGAGGATCTCGTACTGACCGCGGGCTTCGGCCTCGAGCCGGGCGAAGATGGCGGAAGCTTCACCCTCGGCTTCGATGCGCCGTTTCTCGGCCTCGGCCTCGGCCTGCTCCTTCTCCAGATCGAGCACCTTCTTGCGCGTATC
>CAZLWV010000258.1:0-268 GCA_964563135.1 uncultured Planctomycetaceae bacterium | reverse complement strand
CGGCCTCGGCCTCGACCACAATACGGGCTTTTTCGGCCTTGGCGGGAGCTTCCACCTCGGCGCGGCGTTTGGCCTCGATCCGCTCGGCCTCGGCGAGGTTCGCCTTGGCCCGGGCGCGGTGTTCGATTTCGAGCACGGCCGCCTCGGCCTGGCGTTTTCTGGCTTCACCAACCTGGTAGGCTTCGGCTTCCTTGACCTGGAGGGCGGCCTGGGAGGCGGCGATCACCGCCTTGGCCGCCCTACCCGTCCCCGTCACGTACGTCTTCTT
>CAZLWV010000257.1:0-6300 GCA_964563135.1 uncultured Planctomycetaceae bacterium | reverse complement strand
GCCGCCACCCTGTGTCCAACATTTTTGCACCCCACGCACACTTGTGCCAAAATTCCTCCACCCCTATAAAACCCCATCCCCGTCTGTCCTCTGCCGCTCTGTCCTCTGCCGCTCTGTCCTCTGCCCCTCTGTTCTCTGTCCTCTGTTCTCTGTCCCCTCTCTCCCTCACCAGAGGGAATTGTGCGCCATCCCACGGGTGGCCGGTGCGACTTTACGTCCCAAACGAAAACCATAAACACCCCAGCCACAACCACTTGCACCACTCCCCGTCGCCCAACTTTTAGCACAACATGCAAAGGCGTTGCGAAATTCCCCGTTGACCAAACCCGTCCGTCCCACGTCTCCCCGCTCCGGTTGCTTCTCTGATACCGGTTCAATTCATCCCCTCTGTCACCTGATCCGCGCTCCGCGGCTGACCGGCGCGCCGGGTGATTGGATTGGGAGGAGCGAACACGACCTTCTGTGGCTGCGCCGCGGAGGTTCAGAAACCTGTGCCACAGGCGGCGCGGCAGTCACTGGGGGTCGGGGCCGGCGTGGAAGTGAGCGACTGCCTCGGAGGTGCGCAGGTAGCGGTTGTAGATCCGCAGGCGGTGGAGGCGGCCGTGCAAGGCTGGGGCGATCCGCAGCGAGGGGCCCGCGCCGACGGTGCCAAGTTCGGCGGCAAAGCGTCCCCAGCCGTAGATGGCGGAGCTGCCGCCGTCGCAGAGGACTCCGTCCACGATGAAGCTGATGACCTTCGGCCCGCCGTCGACGATGACGGCCACATGGTGCCGGACGCCGGGCTTGACCAGGTCGCGATCGCACTCCCAGCCGGCCCGCCTGGTGCCGTCGCTCAGATCGATGCGGAGGGTGCCGCGCTCGGTGGTGGTGAGGGCCAGCCCTTTCCCCGAGGAGTCGCGGCTGTCGAGAACGACCTGGCCGGCAGCGAGTTCGTCGAGCGTGAGCCAGAAGTCGAGAGTGAAGCCGCCCCCCGCGGCCAGGATCGAGAGTTGCGGCATCGGCAGCTCGCTTCCCTCGAGCTGGTCGGGATCAGGATCGAGAACGAGGCCATCTTTGGCAACGCTTCTCTCCTGGCCCTGGCTCCAGAGCCCTTCCAGCAACGCCGGGTCGATCGGGTGGACCCGGGCGAGCGTTTTCTGAGTTTCGGTGATCCAGTAGCAGCCGTGCTGCTCGATCAGGTCCGGGTAGCTCATGCCGCCGCCCGGACCGGGGGTTCCGGTTTCGGGGTCGAAGAGGCAGTTGTTCGGATCGGTGTCGTAGAGGACAATCTCGGGCTGCGACCAGTGAATGAAGCCGTCTTTCTCGATGCCGCCGCTGAGCCAGGCTGGATTCCGTCCCTTGTAGGGGTTTTCGTGCGCCCCATGATGATGGAACCAGAAGAGATACTTGCCGTTGGAGGCCTTCCATACGCGGGGGCACGCCCGTGAGTTCTTGAACTTCCGTCCGCCGGGAGCATAGGTGGCATACTCGGGCATGGTCCAGGTATGGGCTCCGTCGCGGCTGTAGGCGTGGCAGGGGTGTTCGCCCGTGGTGCGATACATGCAGTAGAGGGAACCGTCATTCATGGCCACGATGTTCTGTTCGGCCTGCACCTCGCCGTACTGGGGATTTTTCAATCCCACGTCGCCGTCGGGGAGCAGTTGCCACTGGATCTTGTCGGGGTCGGGTTCGGTAAGCAGGTTGTCGGACCGGTAGAACCAGCCTTCGGAGCGGTCGATCAGGTACTTGCCGCATTTGCTGAAGGCAAAGATCATCGTGTTGTCGAAGGTGACGGGTTTCCCGATGCCCCAGAAGATCTGGACCTTGCCCTGGAAGGTGTTGGTGCGGTCGACGGCGGTCATGCGCATGGGGAGCCGGTACCGCTGGCTGGACCAGGTGCGGCCGTTGTCGTCGGAGTACTTGTAGACGAACCAGCCCACGCAATCGCTCCGGCCGGGGCATTTGAAGTTGTCGCCGTTGTAGTCGTAGAAGGCGTAGACGCGACCGGAACGGGCAACGACCGGGAGCGAGTAGACGGAGGGTGGGCCGTCGGTGGGTTCCAGCTCGACGAGTTTCGACCAGGTCCGCCCCTGGTCGGCGCTGATCGTGGAGACGACGTGGGAATTGGCGGCTCCCTCGGTGCCGCCGGCGGTGGTGAGGAGGCAGAGCCAGTTCCCGTCGCGGGTAATGACGACATAGGGCTGGTCGCAATAGCCCTCGTCGGGAATGACCAGGCCGGTGGCAATATCGCGCATGTCCCGGGCGGCGGCCGGGCTGAGGGGGATGGAGGCCGCGGCCATGACAACGAAGACTCCGAGTTTGCCGGCAGGGAGCATGGTCTCTATCTCCTGAAACGATCGGATTCCCGAGGCGGACGCCCGTGAGTCTAGTGCGAGGCGTGGAGCGAAGCAAGGCGATGGGGGCCGGCGGTGCGGGTCCGGGAAAGACTGCGGCGCGGCCGAGGCGGCACAATGTGGGGCGAGGGGCCGCTGGGCTGGAGGCGGATATCGGCTATCATGGAGCATGCGGAAGCGGCCAACTCGGAGTGAACAGGCATGTCGGCAGACCGAACCAGCAGGCTCCCGGTCATCGGATGGCGGGAATGGGTTTCTTTTCCCGAGTTGGGCGTGGGGCCGATCAAGGCCAAGATCGACACGGGGGCGAGGTCGTCGAGCCTGCACGCCTTTGGCCTGGCAACGTTCGAGAGAGACGGCAAGACGTGCATCCGCTTTCAGGTGCATCCCATCCAGCGCAGCGCCGAGGGCGCGGTCGAGGTGGAAGCCGAGGTGCTGGAGTACCGGCACGTTCGCAGTTCAAGTGGGCAGGCGGCCGTGCGCCCCGTAATCGTCACCATGGTGGAGGTGCAGGGCAGGTCGTGGCCCATCGAGCTGACGCTGGCGAACCGCGATCAGATGGGTTTTCGGGTGCTGCTCGGGCGCGAGGCCTTTCGCAGCCGGCTGCTCGTCGATGCGGGCAGGTCGTATTACGGCGGGAGGCCCACGAAAAAGGGGAAGAGGAAGAAGAGGCCCGCGGAGCGGTCTGACGCGCACGAGCGTCCGTCCCAGGATGGAAGACTGGGAAAGGGGGAGGCATGAAACTGGGGATACTCTCGTGCAGTCCGAGGTGCTACAGCACGCGCCGGTTCCGCGAGGCGGCCCGGCAGCGCGGGCACCAGGTCAAGGTGCTGAACACGCTCAAGTTCTCGATCGACCTGAAGAAGGGAGAACCGGACCTCTACTATCGGCAGAAGCTGCTCAGCCATTACGACGCGGTGCTGCCGCGGATCGGGGCCTCGATCACCTATTTCGGCACGGCGGTCGTCCGGCAATTCGAGCAGATGGACGTGTTCTGCGCGAATTCCTCGGCGGGGATCTCCAATTCGCGGGACAAGCTCCGGAGCCTGCAGATCCTGAGCCGGCATCACATCGGCATTCCGGCGACGACGTTTGTGCGCGACAGGCGCGACGTTCTGCCGGCGATCGAGCGAGTGGGGGGCTCGCCGGTGATCATCAAGCTGCTGGAAGGGACGCAGGGTGTGGGCGTGATTCTGGCCGATACGGTCAAGATCGCGGAGGCGATCATTGAAACGCTTCAGAGCACGAAGCAGAACGTGCTCATCCAGAAGTTCGTGGCGGAGAGCAAGGGGCGCGATATCCGGGCGTTTGTGGTCGGCGACCAGGTGGTGGCCGCGATGCGCCGAGTGGCGCAGGGGCAGGAGTATCGCAGCAACGTGCACCGCGGCGGGCGGACGGAGCCGGTTCTGCTCGACGAGCCGTACCGCGAAACGGCGGTCCGGTCGGCCCAGATCATGGGTTTGCGGGTGGCGGGCGTCGACATGCTGGAGAGCAAGGACGGACCCCAGGTCATGGAGGTCAATTCCTCGCCGGGACTGGAAGGGATCGAAGGCTGCACGCAGCTCGACGTGGCCGGGGCGGTGGTCGACTACATAGCCGCCCAGGTCGATTTTCCCGAGCTGGACCTGCGGCAGCGGCTCACGGTGAGCCGCGGCTACGGAGTGACGGAGCTGAAGATCCCGGACGGGTCTGAGTATGTGGGCAAGACGATTGGAGAATCGGGTCTGCACGACAAGGACATCAACGTGCTGACGCTCTACCGGGGAACGGCGGTGATGCCGAATCCCCGGTCGGATCGCCGGCTCGAGCCGGGGGATCGGCTGTTGTGTTTCGGCAAACTCGAATCGATGCGCGATCTGATTCCGGCCAAGGTGCGTCGCAGACGCCGCCCCAAGGTCCAGAAGCTCCCTCCTTCTCCTCCGCCTCCGCCTCCGCCGCCCTGCCCGTGATTTGCGCAGTCCCATCCCTGTGGCATTTCCGTGGGAGCGATCCAACCGATGACGACTTTTGGCCGGCGCAAACCGATCGATAGCTGGAACGGACGGAAGATCGGCCCGGGAGAGGCTCGCGACGTGAACCTGGCGATCAGCGAGAGCTACAGCGGCATGACGATGGAGATACCGATCCATATCCGCCGGGCTCGCAGGGAGGGGCCGGTCGTGTTTGTGACCGCCGCGCTTCACGGCGACGAGATCAACGGCACCGGCGCGATCCGGCAACTGCTCCAGGACGACCGTTTCCAGTTGGTGCGAGGGGCCGTGATCCTGGTGCCGGTGCTCAACCTGCTGGGGTTCGATCGGCACTCGCGCTACCTTCCCGACCGCCGCGACCTGAACCGCTGCTTTCCGGGATCGGAAACGGGCAGCCTCGCCGCACGCATGGCCCGAGCGATCTTCGATGCGATCGTGATGCGGAGCGATTACGGGATCGATCTGCACACGGCCGCCGTTCGGCGGACGAACTACCCCACCGTGCGCGGCGACCTGAGTTTTCCGGCGGTGCGGGAGCTTGCCGGAGCCTTTGGGAGCGAAATTATCATCAACAGCGAGGGGCCGCGAAAGGCCCTTCGTCCGGAAGCCTGCGCCGCCGGCTGCCCCACGATCATGATGGAAGGGGGCGAGGTCTGGAAGGTGGAGCCGGAGATCGTGGAAACCACCGTGCGCGGGGTGAAGAACGTGCTCTGCCACCTGGAGATGCTCGACACCGAGCCGTCTCCACCGGAGTATCAGCTCGTCATCGAGGAGACCAGGTGGGTCCGGGCCGAGCGCGGCGGTTTCCTGCAGTTTCATGCCCAGCCAGGGGATATCGTCGAACAGGGCCAGCCGCTGGCAACGCATGCCACCCTGCTGGGGCGCGAGCGGCGAGTGCTCCGGGCGCCGTTCCACGGGGTCGTGATCGGCATGACGACTCTGCCGGCGGTCAGTCCGGGCGAACCGGTATGCAACCTGGGCAAGCTGCCCGCCGGCACGAATCCGGACGATCTCCGCCGTCTGCGGGCGGGGGAAAAAATCGTCGGGAAGCAGCCGCCCGGGCAGCCGGCGCCGGAAGAGCAGTCCGCCAGAGGCGAGGGGGCTTTGCCGACCGGCGGTGCGGCAGCATCGGCCGGAAGCGAGGCGGAATGAGCGAGCGGCGACGGACCTTGGAGCCCGGGGGCTCGGCCAGGTTGGCCCCCGGCGATGGACCGATGGAAATGCCGGCCTGGTTGTTGAACGAGGCTGTCGGACCGGCTACATCGTACCCCGGCCCGCCTGCAGCAGTTTCAGCGGCTCCGTGCGCCCCGTGGCCACGGCGGGCCAAACGGCGGCCGCGCAGCACAGGGCAAGCGTGGCAAAGATTCCCAGGGCCAGGTGCCCCCAGGGAATGGCAAGCGGTGCCTTCATGCCACCGAAGAAGCTGCCCCCGTACTGGGCCATGCCGGCGCCGCACCATCCGGCCGTCAGTCCAAAGGCCAGGCTCAGGAGGCAGGCTGCCAGACCGATCAGGATTGCCTCGGCCAGGACGAGCCGGACCAACCCGAAGCGAGTCATGCCCTGCGAACGCAGGACGCCCATCTCCCAGCGCCGCATTCGCGTGGAGGTGACGATCGTGTTGACGACCGCCAGGGAGGCGACGGCCAGGGTGACCAGCGGCAATTGGCTCATACCCCAGATCACCGAGTCAGCGCGGCTGCCGATGCTCGTTCGCAGCGTCTGCGTGGTGGTAACCCGGGCACTGGGGCGATGGGCCGTTACCTGGCCGTGGTCGGGCGAAAGGTAGGTCTCGCCCGCGTGGCGATCGGCCAGCGCCTGCATGGAGGCTTCGATTTCGGACAGGGGCACGCTGGGGTCCATGTTGAACCAGCAGAACTCGATCCCCTTCAACTGGAAATCGCGGCGTACGTTCTGATAGGAGGCAAACACGATTCCACCGGTGCGGGTCTCTTGCCGGCGAACGCCCGAGAACTTGGTGAACCAGTGCCAGCCGCCCA
>CAZLWV010000256.1:0-6419 GCA_964563135.1 uncultured Planctomycetaceae bacterium | reverse complement strand
TTGCCGTTCAGGGGAAACCTCCTCTCACTGTCGTGCAGGATGCAGGTCGGTGGATGAATTAATGTGTGCGAGCACAGGGGGGGACGCTCCGCGGTCCGCAAAAACCACTCACCCCGGATAGCCAGTCAACCGGCGAGCTATCCTGCCACGGACACATGCGGATGGGACGGCTGCTGGTCGCACACCAGGCGGGTAACAGTTCGATACGCAACTCGTCCTAATTCCTCCGATTCTAATCGCCCGAGCGCAATCCCGCCAGCGCTCCAGCGGCCCAAAAAACGCTCCCGCCGGCCGGATCACATTTGTGCCAGGTAGCTCTGTCTTAATTGGTCCCCGCATGCAGTTCCCCCTGCCGGACCTGGACCCCGGCACTCCGTCGGGGAGGACTCCGGTCCGGCTCGCTCGTGCCCGCTGCCCGGCACCCTTGTCCTCCACGCCAAATTCTTCACAATAGGCTCTTTCCTGCCCCGGATTGCCGCCTCGTGACCGGCAGGCCTTCACAATTCCATAGTAGATCGAGTCGAACCGATGCGCATTGTCCTCTGCTATCCCGTCGAGTCCCACCACATCGATCAGATTCGAGCCGCAGCTCCCCAGGACGCAGAAATCGTTGCCGCCGGGCAGGAGGATATCCCGGAAAAACTCTTCACCGCCGACATCTTCTGCGGCCACGCGAAGGTCCCTGTCGACTGGGACGGCGTCATGGCCGCCGGTCGACTTCAGTGGATCCAGTCGTCGGCTGCCGGCATGGATCACTGTCTGGTTCCCTCCGTCATCGCCTCGAATATTCCCATCACCAGCGCCTCGGCCGTGTTGGCCGATCAGGTCGCAGAACACACCATCGCCCTGGTGACCGGCTGGTGCCGCAGTCTGCCCGTCTACTTTCGTGCCCAGCAGGTCAAGGAATTCATCCGGCGCCCCACCCGCGACCTGACCCGTTCCACCGTGGGAATCGTCGGCTTCGGCGGGGTCGGCCGCCGGCTGGCCGAGCTGCTGCGCCCCTTCAAAACCCGCACGATCGCCACCGACCTGTTCCCCATGGACCAGCCCGACACCGTCGACGCCCTCTGGCCAGCCGACCGGCTCGATCAACTCCTCAGCCAGTCCGACTTCGTCGTCCTTTGCCTTCCCCTCAATGCAACCACTCGCGGAATCATCGACGGCGCCAAGCTCGATCGCATGCAGCCCCATGCCCTGCTGGCCAACATGGCCCGCGGGCCGCTGGTTATCACCGAGGATCTCGTCGACCGCCTCCAAAGGGGGCGCCTCGCCGGTGCCGTCATGGACGTTACCGACCCCGAACCCCTGCCCGTCGACTCCCGCCTCTGGGAACTGCCCAACGTCATTATTACCCCTCATGTTGGTGGACAGAGCAGTTGGCGCATCGACAATATGACAAAACTCTTCTGCGAGAATCTTCGCCGCTGGCAAGACGGACGGCCTCTGGTGAACTTCCTCACCGACAAGCATCTCGGCTTTCCGATCCGCGGCGCCGGCTACCCCCTCTGGACCGACGTCGTTGCCGATCTGAAATAGCGGCCCGCCGCAGCGTTGTTCGCAGGCCGGCAGACTCGCCGAGCAGGACAGTCACGACCTGCGCGCGATCCGTGCTCGTTTTGGATTTCAAGGCCTGAGTTTCCAGTTTCCACAAGTTCTTCTCCCTCAGATTGGGCACACTCCAACGGCCTGTCCTCCCCCGCCAGGGTCGCTTGCTGCTCTTCCTTGTTTTCTCAACGCGCTTTACAATTTCCCCGATGCCGAGGAGTCTTCTGGCACGGACTGCCCAGTTGCATCGAGGAAACCTAATGACGACGACGACTTTTCCGGAGGGGAGCCCCACCCGAACCCTGGGTGGGTCGACCACGACGGCTTGTTCAGAAGAACTGCTTGCACGTTACCGGACGATTATCGAAGAGAAGCGGCTCAGTTGGACCGAGCATCATCACCTGATTCGACCTCTCGGTTCAGGTGGTCAGGGCGTGGTTTATCTGAGCGAGCGCCGTGGCACTGACCATTTCACCCTGCCCGTTGCCATCAAAGTCTTCTCCCCCGAACGCTACGAAGACGAACGCTCGTACAACGAGGCGATGGGCCGCATGGCGAGCATTGCCGCCCGTGTTGCCGAGATCCAGCAGGACAACCTCCTGGACGTCCACAACTGGGTCGATCGTCGTTGCATCCGCATGATGGAAATGGAATGGGTCGACGGCTACGACCTCTCCCACCTGCTGCGCAACGGCATGCTCCAGTGGCTCCAGTCGCGGGTCAGCGCTCGCCGCTGGACCTATATCAACCAGGTGATCGTCACCGGCGGGCCGGTCCAGCCCCGCGTCAAGCCGGGGGTGGCCATCGCCATCATTCGCGACTGCCTTGCCGCCCTGGCGGCCCTGCACCGGCAAGACATCGTCCACGGCGACATCAAGCCCTCCAACATCATGCTCAAGCGGACCGGCAACGCCAAGATCGTCGACATCGGGTCGGCCTTCGCGCTGGACGACATCCCCGCGCGCCGCACCTGCACTCCTGCCTACGCCGCCCCCGAAGTCCTCGAAGGCGGCCCCTGCACCGCCCGCTCCGACCTGGCGAGCCTTGGCTATGTGCTCATCGAGATGCTCGCCGGCGTGCCCCCCTTCGATGGTCGCACCGGATATCGCGAACTGCTCGAGGCCAAGCGTTTCCTCGCCCAGAAACTCCCCTATCTCCTCCCCGAGGAAGTCGTCTCCAGCGACCTGCTCATGGGCTTCCTGCGCCAACTGATCGCCCCGGATCCGATGCGCCGCTTCCCCAGCGCCGAGGCGGCCGACGTCCTCCAGGATGGCGCCGCCGGCTTCCACCGCCAGCTCGTCAAGGGCGACCTGGCCAGCGAATACGACCACGAAATGCGCATCTGGCTCGAAGAGCTCGAAGATATGCAGTAACGTGCGCCAGGCTGAGCCCCTCGACCAACCGCAAGCATCGTGAAGTCCTTCACGAGGATTGCCGATCCGCGGCCGCGGGCTGCTGGCAACCGAGCTGCCGCTCGTGACCAGCCTTCCAGTGACATCACATCTTCCGCGAGGCTCCTCCATGGTCCCAAAATTCATCTTCGAAATGAGCGGCGTCAGCAAGACCTTCGGCGACAAAGAGGTCCTGCGCAACATCAATCTCTCCTTCTATTACGGCGCCAAGATCGGAGTGGTGGGCGAAAACGGGGCCGGCAAGTCCACTTTGCTCAAGATCATGGCAGGGCTCGACAAAGATATCGACGGCACCGCCACGATCGCCAAGGGAATGCGGGTCCGCTACGTGGCCCAGGAGCCGATCGTCCACCTCGACCAGACCGTCCGCCAGCACCTTCTCACCGCGGTCAAGCCGGTCCAGGACCTGCTCGACCGATTCAACGACATCTCCGTCAGAATGGCCGATCCGGCGGAAGAGGCCAACTTCGACAAGCTCATGGAGCAGATGGGCAAGCTCCAGGAGGAGATCGACGCCGTGGGCGGCTGGGAACTCGACCGGCTCATCGACATCGCCTCCGATGCCCTCGTCCTCCCCCCCGACGACGCCCTCGTCGGCCAGCTCTCCGGCGGTGAACGCCGCCGCGTCGCCCTCTGCATGGCCCTTCTCGAAAAGCCTGACCTTCTCCTCCTCGACGAGCCCACGAACCACCTCGATGCCGAAACGGCCCAGTGGCTCGAACAGGCCCTCCGCGAGTATCCCGGCACCGTGATTGTTGCCACGCACGACCGCTACTTCCTCGACAACATCACTCGCTGGATCCTGGAACTCGACGGCGGCCGCGGCATTCCCTTCGAAGGCAACTATTCCTCCTGGCTCCAGCAGAAGTCCGAACGCCTGCGGCTCATCGAAAAGAAGGAGACCCAGCGTCAGAAAACCCTCCAGCGCGAACTCGAGTGGATCCGCAATTCTCACGAAGGTCGGCGCCAGAAGAACCAGGCCCGCATCAAGTCCTACGAACAGCTCGCCGGCGAGCAGACCCTCGACAACAAGAGCGAGGTCTACATCCAGATCGCCCCCGGCAGCCGCCTCGGGGAGCGGGTCCTCGAAGTCAAGAATCTCTGCAAGAGTTTCCAGGCCGATGGCCAGAAGCTCACCCTGCTCGAAGACTGCTCCTTCACCGTTCCCCGGGGCGCGATCGTCGGCGTGATCGGTCCCAACGGCACCGGCAAAACCACGCTCTTCCGCATGATCGTCGGCGACGAGAAGCCCGATTCGGGCACCATCCAGATCGGTCCCACCGTCGAGATCTCCCACGTCGACCAGCATCGCGACGCGCTCGACGACAGCAAGACCATCTTCGAAGAGATCACCGGCGGCAAAGACACCATCGAGTTGGGCAAGATCTCGATCAACTCCCGCGTCTACGTCGGACGCTTCAATTTCCGCGGCAGCCAGCAGCAGAAGAAGGTGGGCGAGTGCTCCGGTGGCGAGCGCAACCGCATCCACCTCGCCAAGCTCCTCCGCCGCGGCGGCAACTTCCTTCTCCTCGACGAGCCCACCAACGACCTCGATGTGGGCACCATGCGAGTCCTCGAGCAGGGCCTCATGGATTTCCCCGGCTGCGCCATGGTCATCAGCCACGACCGCTTCTTCCTCGATCGCATCTGCACTCACCTCTTGGTCATGGAATACGGCAAGACAACGTGGTTCGAGGGCAATTTCGCCGACTACGAAGAGACCGTCCTTGCCCAGGATCCCGCCCACGCCGGCCACCGCCGCAGCAAATACAAACGCTTGACGCTCCGCTGACCAATCGACTACGATTCCATCGTCCCGGTTCCCGGTCCCCCGGCCGGCCACCCCCACCGTAGGTCAGGCTCTGCCTGACCGCACCCATCCACCACCACCCCCCGTAGGTCAGGCTGTGCCTGACCGCCCCAATCCACACATCACCACCCCCGTAGGTCACGCTCTGCCTGACCCACCTACCCGATCCACGCCTCCCCCATCCACGCCCGCCAATCGCGTGCCCAAGAACCGCCCGTAGGGTGGTGCCACCGCGGACCATCACAGCCCCCGTCCCTCGATCACCCAGCGATCCATGTCAACCAGCCGTCAAATCGTCACCGAGGAGCACGGCCCACCACATGATGCCCACCACATGGTGTCGGTCCGTTGCCCGCCAATCGCGTCGCTTGAGCCTTGTTGAGCAGGAGTTCCCCGATGTTGTCGCTCGCAAAACCATGGGGCGTCGCTTGCCTGTCGGCCGCGCTCGTCATCCTCTCCCTGGGCTGCCGAGACTCCTCGCCCCCCGCGCCACCCGCTCACAGCAGTGCCCCGCAGCCGGCCTCCAGTGCCAGCAGTACCACCGGCGGTTCGCAGCCTGCACTCCCCGACTCGGCCGGTTCCCCCGCGCTCACCATCGGCTCTCCCGCTCCCCCACTGACGATCCAGGCCTGGGTGGCCGGTGAGCCGATCGCCCAACTCCAGGCCGGCCAGATCTACGTCGTGGAGTTCTGGGCAACCTGGTGTGGACCCTGCCGGCTGAGCATGCCGCACATCAGCCTTCTCCAGAAAAAATACGGTCCGGATGTGGTATTCATCGGGGTGACTCGCGAGCCCGAAGACACGGTCCGCGAGTTTCTGGCCAAGGAACAGTCGCCGGGGAAGACCTGGGCCGAGGTCGTCCAGTACCGTCTGGCCGCCGATTCGGCGGACGCCACCTCCAGCGCCTACATGAAGGCCGCCGGGCAGTCCAGCATCCCGACCGCCTTTCTCGTCGGCGCCGATGGGGTCGTGGAGTGGATCGGCCACCCCGGTTCGATCGACGAGCCTCTTGCCAAGGTCGCTGCCGGCACCTGGGACCGCCAGGCCGCCGTTGCCGAGTTCCAGCGGACCCAGCAGCTCAGGCAGCTTTCCCGCCAGACCGGCATCAAAGTCCGCGCTAAGCGGTGGGACCAGGCCCTTCAGCTGCTCGACTCGTTCCAGGGCCAGCACGGTCCGTCGCCTGAAGTGTCGCGTTTGCGGCTGTCGGTGCTTCAGAAGGCCGGCAGGAATGAGGAGGCCGCCGGGCTTCAGGCAGAAATGGTCCAGCAGTCGTGGGACGACGCCGGCGCGCTCAACGAGATCGCCTGGGGCATCGCCATCAGCAACCAGAAACCAGCTCTGCAACTGGCCCTGAAGGCTGCCAACCGCGCCTCGGAGCTCCGTAGCCACGAAGACGCCGAGATTCTCGACACCCTTGCCCGCGTCCACTACCAGCTCGGCCAGCTCGACGAGGCGATTCGCTGGCAGACCAAGGCGGTCCAGCACAGCCAGGGCAATCCGTCCGTCGCCGCGACCCTCAAGAAGTACGAGGCCGAAAAAGCCCCTCCGGCAGACTGACCCACCCATCACCCCCACCACCCCCGTAGGTCAGGCTCTGCCTGACCCACCCATGACCACCCCGTAGGTCAGGCTCTGCCTGACCCACCTCCCCG
>CAZLWV010000255.1:0-6467 GCA_964563135.1 uncultured Planctomycetaceae bacterium | reverse complement strand
CCGTGCCGATGTGGGAGGGGAACTCCTCGCCGTCGATGAAGATCTTCTCGTCGCCCTCACCCCACCAGGCCGCAATGCCGTTGAACAGGGTCAGCGTATCGCCGACGATCTTGCCTTCGCCCTCGACGGTGACGTAGTTGACGTCGAAGGCGCCTTTACCGGTCTGGTCCTTGTTGGGGCCCGTATCGACCTTGGTCAACTGGTGCCAGGTCGTGTGGAAGTGCATGCTTCGGTCCGTCCAGTCGTAGACCGAGCCCTTGACCTGGGAATTGACCTGGACAGACTGGTTGCCCAGGTTCTGAAGGCTTACACGGCAGGACTCCTTATGGGGCATTGCCCAATAGCAGGTCATCGTGCCGTCCTGGGCCACGCTCGTGTACCAACTGCGGTAAGGGTGGACATGGTAGCCGGTGCCGAAAAAATCTCCCACGGGGCACCAGATCGTCGGCTGCCCGTCGAACTCGGCGATCAGGATGGTAGACCGAAGAGCCTGTGCAAGGTCGTCGGCCGCCAGCCGGATGGAGATGCTGCGGATTGCACCCGGCCCGCCGCTTCCCTGGTAGAGATTGAGCGAGGGAGACTTGGGGGGCATTTCGATGTCGACCACCTTTTGCTCGCCCAGCAGGGGCGTGTCGCCCAACTCGGCGTTGAGCAAAGCCTCACCAATGTTCTCGACCAGCGGCTTGGACTCCTCGAGTTGGCTCCTCGAGAAGGATTCGACCCGCGTGTTGGCCTCATAGGTCCGGTAGTTGATCTGGTAGTAGAGGGCCTCTCCCTGCTGGGCGCCGAAATCCACGATTGCATCGCTTTGGTAGGTGATTTTGCAGCCGGCCTGGTAGGGAATCGGCAGGTAAAGATTGTGGCCCCTGCGCTCGTACTCCGTGGTGGGGGCAACCGATTCGCTGAAGGGGGCGCCTATCAGTTTGCCGCCGCTGATGATGTCGGCAAGAGGGCCTTCAATGGCCGGCTCGGCCTTTCCATCCAGGTAGACCCGTAGAGTACCGTTGCTGAACGGTTGGAGTTTGCCGTCCTTCCGCGGACCGTGCCATGTGGCCCAGAACCGAACGATCGCCCCGGCACCTGCGGCGTCGAGCATGACGTATTCCTTCCGCCCGGCGTTCTCCTCCACGCGGATGAACTGGCTGCGGTCCCAGTTGGCGAACCAGCCGTCCTTGCCAACGCCCACCGTATCCCGGTCGTAACTGCTGGCCTGCCGGCAGATGTAGTGCGGCGAAGGGATTTCTGCCGCCTGCTGGCGGTTGGTCATTTCCTTCAGAAGCGTTTCCAGGCTGATCCGTTCGGCAGCAGAGGCTGGCAGCGAGAACGCCGATGTGGCCACGATGAACAGGCCTAAGATGCGTCGCATGGTCGGATATCCTCACGAGGTTCTGTTGGGGCAATGTTTGTCTACTGGGAAAGCTTGGGAACAGCATCCAGACGCAACGATCGGAGTTGCATCTCGACGTCGATGGGACCGGTGACCTCCCAGCCGGTGTTCATGCCGCCAAGCCGGTAGTCGGCCGGGTCGCGGGAATCCTTAAGGTAGCCTCGCTGCCAGGCAGTTTCCAGCCCTTCTCGCACCAACGGCAGCAGATCGCGGTCGATGGTTACCCACTGGCGGTCATGGGCGCTCTGGGCGGTATACCGGTCTCCCGCCGGGTTGAAGATGAACTTTCCGGTGGCAGGCTTGCGGTCCGAACCTGCGTCGGCCGCCATGTGGGCCTCGGGGACCCGGTAGCGTGTGTCGTACATCGTCACACCGAACCAGTAGTAGTCCCCGTAGCCCGGAGAGTCCTGGTTGCGATTCTGCACGGTGATGTAGAAGACGAATTGGGCCGTATGCCGCTGCGATGCAAAGCCCTGGGGACGGGAGACCTCCTCCTGGACCAACCGGTACTGAACAGAAAACGGCAGGGCTTCCAGTTCCGTGATGGGGGGATGGGCCGCCAGCGCCCGTTCGGCCAGCAGGTGCGGCCAGGGATCGCCCGTTGCCGGGGCCTTCCCTTCGTACTCCACCGTCCCCCGAAGACCGAAGGCGATATCGGCCTCGCTTCCCGGTGGAAAGAACGTCACGGATTTCGCCCCGTCGAAGAAGCGGACTGCGCCTCCCGGCAACTGCTGCGGCTCGGTTGCGGCCAGCGTGTGGCGGCTGTGCCACTGGGCCAGACCCCAGATCGGTTCGGCCCCGTTGTTTCCGGGGCGAATCGCTCCTTCGCGGACGTGCTTTCCCGGACTGGGGGACCAGACAGTGAAGCCGCGCTCGAAGCGGGTGTCGTCGAGGAGCGGGACCTTCAGGAAACTCGGCTGCGCTGCCTGGCTCGCATCGCGCACCGGCGGGCAAAGGGCGATCGCCAGGAGCAAGATTCGACTTGTTCCGGCATTCGGCGTCATTCTGGAATTCACTTTCTCGTCCTCTCGTTCCAGGTGCTTACGGGGCGACTGCAGCCAGGCAAACGCGCCCTGGTTTGACGCCTGCGCAGTCCATGCACGACAGCCACCGGCGGAAGCCCGGCATTTTTCGGTCGCCCGTTGGGTGGCCATAGGCACTTTTCATGCAGACATCAACATCATCGGGCAAGAGCTACTTCACTTCAATCCCAGCCGCTTTGAGATCCGCCAGCACCCGAGGCCCCGTGCGATAGTACATCGAGAATCCCTTGCCGTAGGCGTTTCCGCCGGCGCCGCGAGGGAGGGCTTCGGTCAGCACGCGGCGAAAGCGATCGTCCCTGGTCCAGAGGTAGGCTCGGG
The DNA here is from genome assembly GCA_964563135.1 of uncultured Planctomycetaceae bacterium. Taxonomy (GTDB): domain Bacteria; phylum Planctomycetota; class Planctomycetia; order Pirellulales; family Thermoguttaceae; genus JAAYAY01. The sequence continues at coordinate 3,719 of CAZLWV010000255.1, read as the reverse complement.
CGATGCCTTCAACCATCAGCGGCGAGGCGCCGGGGGTGTAGCGGGTCTTGGGGCATGATGTGTAGCGGAAACCCTGCACCTCGTCGCTGTAGGTTTCATCCAGGAGGTAATGGGCGCCGCGGATGATCGATTGCTTCACGCGATCATCCCCTGTGATGTCGTGGTAGTACTTCATTCCAGACAGGAGCACGGCGATCATGAACCCGGCGTTACCCTGGTGCCGAGGTTCGCACTCGCAGTGCCCCGGAACCATCGCCCGCACCCAGCCGCCCTCCTGATAGGGCTTGCGATCGCCGAGTTGGTGCTCGGGCAAGGGACGCGGCAGCTTGTCCTGCAACTCCAGAACCTGCTCAATCACGACCCGAGCGGCGTTCAGGTAGTAGGGATCGCCGGTCGAATGGTAGGCCGAGCAGAGCATGATCAGGTGCCAGCCGGGAACCCGGGCGCTGGAGAAGTCGTAAGGCCGGCCCAGTTCCGCGCGGACGAAGTAGTCGGCCACGGCCCGGCCGGTCTCCAGCGAGCGGCGATCGCCCGTGAGAAAGTAATGGGCAAAATGTCCTTCGGTCCAGGCGTGGCTGACGCTGAATCCGCCGCTCGGAAAACCGAGGGAGCCTTCCACCGCCTTGTCATAGTAGTTGCCCACATGGCACATCTGGTGCACGTAGACGCCGCCGAGCCGATTGGGATCGTCATTCCAGTGGACCGTGTCGACGTCGCGGTTGTGCAGTTCCGTCTGGCAGCCGAGATAGAATGCCCGCGGGTCGCCCGAGCGGATGTACTGGAGGAAGAAGGCGTTCTGCGTATCGTACTCGATGTTGCCCCAGTTGGTTCCCCGCTCGCCGTACCAGTCGCCGTAGTTGAGCAGGCCGAAGTCGTGCTGCCGCTCGCGCGAACGCACATAACCGTCGAGGTTCTTGTCGATTGCCTGTTCGTAGAGCGGGAAGGCCTCGGTGTCGCGCGGGGCCACGCTGTAGAACACCTGGCTGTCACAGATCCATTGGGGCGGTACCGCGAGCAGGAGCGGATCCTGGAACAGGCGGCAGGTCTGCTCCCGCTTCTCGCCCGACTCGAAGCAGAGCAGCAACTCGTGGGTCTTCGCCACGCCCTGCTTGAGCCTGTAACAGCCGTCGAGCAGGTAGTAGTAGAGGTGATGCCCTTCCTTCTCGAAGGGAAACTGGTCGTAGTAGCCCTTCTTGAAGGGCGGACAGAGCTCGATACTCAGTCCCTGATCGTCAAGCGAGAAGCCTTTGGGATAGTTCTGCCAGGCGTCGCGGACGGCAACGGCGCACGAATCGTCGCGTGGCGGAATCAGCGAGCCGACCAGCCGGGCGTCTTCCACTTTCTCGCCGCCGGCTGCCAGAACCAGCAGCCGCTGGTCGGTCTGCTGGCGGATTGAGGACGCCGGATCGAGTTCGATTTCGCGGTCTTCGGACAGGGCTGCACGCCACGAAGCGGTCTGCCGGCCGACCGGAACCTGGTAGTCCAGCCTGCGGATGGTCGTGAACCGATCCGGCCCGTCGACAAGCAGCGTGTGATGAACACGGAGGAAGGCCGCACCGCGATAGGTCTCGATCCGTTTCTCGATCAGGAAGAGCTGGTTGCCGTTTTCATCTGCGAGCGGGGCCACCGTCTTAACGACGGTCCGGATCGGGCCGTCCTCTTCGACGGTGATCTCAGCCTTGGCGCCTGCCGTCCGATACAGGATGCCCTCGGTATCCTCGGCCACGGTCTGGTAGATACCCGAGTGGTTGATGTTGCCGCTGGAATCGATAGCAAACTGCATCTTGCCGGTGTCGATCTGCACTTCGCCATTTGCTTCGACAACGGCCAGAGGCCGATCCACGAGACTCCTTTTCACCGAGTTGCCGTACTCCAGGCGATACTCGGCCGTCGAATTTGAAGGCACATCAGCCGTGAAACTGATCAGCACCCATTTCACGCTCCCGTCAGGCCAGCGGGCGGTGACCTGAACTTGAGCGGGGACTTCGTCTCCACCGCCCGTCACGAGTCGCACATCCTCACCTTCGGCGAGACAACCCTTTGGCAGAGGCACGCCCCCGGTGATCGGCCAGGCTTGCGCTGCAAACGAGTGGGGATTCCGGACGGCAAGTGGGATACTGCCTGGCTGCGCCTCGATCGTCGGCGATCGCTTGACGGTCAGGAATTCGATCTCTTCGCCAACAAACGTCTCGCCATTGGGTCCTTCTCCGAGGGCCCGCGCCCTGCCTATCCACGGCTCGAGGTTGTCGAGTGTGACGCGGTGGGCCAGACACGGCGGTCCCTGTTCAATCGTCTGACCCTTGCCCCACTCCAGGCGCGACGCGCAAGGCCACGAGGTCGTCCAAGAAACGGTCACTCGGCCCGGCTTCTCGAACTTCGCCACCGTGTGCTTCACTTCCAGCGGCAGCTTCCGGGGTTCTGGCGGGTTGGCAAGAAACACCACATAGGCAATGCCGTGCTTTCCGCCGGAACCGGCCGCCTTCAGTTCAACCGTTTCGCCGCCGGCGAAGTCGACGGCGTCGTGGAGCCAGTAGAGCCACGTGCGGCGGGTTCCCAGACGGGCGACCGCCACGCCGCGGATCTCGTCCCCCACGGAGATGACCACCCGCTCGTCGGCCGCATCGTCGTACATGATGAAGCCCACGTGATACCGCCCGGCCTTGGGAACCGTGGTGCGGGCAACGGCTCCCGGGGCCTTCATGGCGACATAAGGCCACTTGCGGGTGGCGAACGGATCGATCTCGTAGCCGTCGAGTTCGAGTTTATCGTAGGGGACCACGATGTTCTTCTCGTCGGCCAGCGCGAGTTGGAGCGTTTCTGTGCCGAAGGTCGCGTCGACCTGGAAGTTGGACTTGTGGTCCACAGGTCTGAGGATCTTCTTGCCCGGCCGGACGGGCATCTTGCGGACGTCGATCTTGCCGCTCGAGTCCGACATCTTGGGGCTCTCGCCGGAACCGGTCGCGGTGTGGCAGAGCATGTAGAGGCCAAAACGGATGCCGTCGCCGTCACGGGCGAGGTCGATATCGCAGGAGAGCAATACCCGGTTGCCTTCAACGACACACGTCAGCGGCGGGCCGGATGTGGAGGTACCGTCCGGGGCGTAGGCCGTGATTCGCGGCGAACCGCCGGCCATGGTGACCATGTAGTCGGTGCCATGGTTCGGCGCCCCCGGTGAACTCTTGCGCCCGGTCGACTCGTCGGCGTCGGCGTCCACGTAAAGATGAAAGACCGTGTCCTCGGGCCGGGCAGGTTCGGCCACCGTCCAGCGCCAAAGGCAACGATCCTCGGCCACGTGGCCGAACTCGACGGTCAGCACGTCCTTGGTGCCGTCGTAGCTCGGTTTGGCCCGATTGGCCTCCGATTCCAGGCCGTCGTCGATCACCAGTTGCAGCCTGTCGGGCTGGGCGGGATCGGTGCCGAGCGCCTCTTCGTACTGGTCGGAAATCCCGTCGCCATCGCGATCAACTGCCCGGACCGTTGCGGACAGAACGAGCATCAACGCCAGCAGGACTGTCAGACCGACTACTGACCTGAGCATCGAGTCACCTCCTGTCCGTGATTCTCTGAGCATTGTCGACCAGCCGTTGCCAGCGTGTCGTTATACGACCCGAGGGAACCGAACGCAATTCCCAACAAGTGGGTGACTCTTGCCGAGTGTCACCAGGAACCAACCAGAGACCCGCCCATATGGAAAGCCGCCTGAACGCCGAGAATCGTTG
>CAZLWV010000254.1:5116-6474 GCA_964563135.1 uncultured Planctomycetaceae bacterium | reverse complement strand
GCGTTGCGCCGGTGCGGCGGGCCTCGTGACCATTATTGGCCTGGAACACATGGTGCCCGGCCGACAACACGATCGTCGCAATCAGCCTCGGGGTTGCGACATAGTCGTCGACCACCATGACGTTCAAGGGCCACGGTTTGTCTGGCTCCATCGTTCTACCGCAATCCCGCCTCCGTTGGATTGTCGAGCAGTTCGCTGAACTCTCCTCCGACGTCAAAGCAGCGAGCCGCGATCCGCCGGCACCGCTTGACCACGAACACTCGTTGGATCCCCCTCGGGAAGACAATCAACACTCGTTCTCCGGGAAACACTGCTTCGCTGTGCAGGAACTGGTCCTCACGACGCTTGCGGTCGATGAAGAGAAGCACGCGGGGATCAACAGGTTGCGGGCGACGTTGCCGACGCTGAAGAAGGTCAGGTTCGCTTGGTAGGCACTACGGAGTTGCAGGGAGAGGACTCGTTCCGGTTTGTTCGCGGCGGACAGCCAGAGGGCCGACTCCTGACGCCACCCACGTGCGAGTCGAGCACGATGGAAGCACCTTTCCCCCGCCGGGAGTGGGGCCTATAATCGATGACTATGGCTGTCGTCGAAATCCAATCCCTGGCGAAATCCTATCGTATCTACCAGAAGGCGGAGGGGCTGGCTGCTTCGGTGGCGAGCTTGTTCCACCGGAAGTATCGCACGGTCGAGGCCGTGCGCGGGATCGATCTGACCGTGGAAGCAGGGGAGTTCGTGGCTTTTCTCGGTCCCAACGGAGCCGGCAAGACGACAACCCTCAAACTCCTCTCTGGCGTGATCAACCCCACCTCCGGCACCGCCCGGGTCCTGGGTCACATCCCCTGGCGGAGGGAAAATGCTTATCGTCGCCGGTTCGCCCTGGTCATGGGCCAGAAGAACCAGCTCTGGTGGGACCTGCCTGCGGCCGAGTCATTCCGCCTTCACCAGCAAATCTACCGCATCGATCCTGAACAGTTCCGTCGTACCCGCGACGAATTGACCGACGTGCTGTCGATTCGGGGCCTCCTCTCGCAGCCGGTCCGCGAATTGTCGCTTGGCGAACGGATGAAGATGGAGCTGACCGCCGCGCTGCTCCACTCGCCGGAGGTGCTGTTTTTGGACGAGCCGACGATCGGCCTGGATGTCGTGGCCCAGTACAACATCCAGGACTTCCTCAAGCACTATCAGCGCCAGCGGGGAATCACGACCCTGCTCACCAGCCACTACATGAAGGACGTGGCGGCGCTTTGTCGCAGGGTGGTGATCATCGCTCACGGACGGATCATGTTCGACGGATCCCTGTCGCAGATCATCGACCGCTTCGGCGATCCCCCGTCGAGTGTTTCGGCTCTGCTGCAGG
>CAZLWV010000254.1:0-5106 GCA_964563135.1 uncultured Planctomycetaceae bacterium | reverse complement strand
CTCCGGTTGGCCAGCGGGCACATTCCGGGCGATTTGGGGGTGTACGGCGAGGTCCTGTCGGCCGAGCCGCCGCGTGCCAAGGTGCGGGTGGAGCGGGCGGACGTCACCAAGACGCTCAGCCGCATCCTTCAGCAGCACCCAGTGGAGGACGTGAGCGTGGAAGATCCGCCCCTGGAACAGGTGATTGCCGAGATCTTCTCCCAGGTGAACGAGGAGGCGGGCGGGTGCAACGCCGAACTGATCGCGGAGCGGGGGAGATAGCATGCTCGCTCGCACGGCCGTGTGGTGGACGATCCTCAGGATCAGCATCGAAGAACGCCTGGTCTATCGGGGCGACTTTGCCCTCGGCACCCTAATGCGATTTTTGCCGATGGTCACGCAAGTCTTCCTCTGGTGGGCCATCTTTTCCGCCGCTGGTTCACAGCAGGGGGGCGAGCAGGCCCGCATCGTGGGCTACTCATATCGCGATTTCATCGCCTATTACCTGTTGACGATGATCAGCCGGGCCTTCTCGAGCATGCCGGGGCTGGCCTCGGGAATCGGCCGCGACATCCGTGACGGGACTGTGAAGAAGTACCTGATTCAACCGATCGACATGCTGTCGTTCCTGCTGCTGAACCGAACCGCCCACAAACTGGTCTACTACGCGGTGGCCGCCCTGCCGTTTTCTTTTGTGTTCTACCTTTGTGCCGATTTCTTCCCCAGCGGCTGGCCGGAGCCGCAGGTCATGCTGGCTTATGTCGCTTCGCTCCTGATGTCCTTTCTTCTGGGCTTCTTCCTGGAAGCAACGATCGGCATGATCGGCTTCTGGTTTCTGGAAGTCAGCTCGCTTTTGTTTGTCTACATGCTTTTCAACTTCTTCTTTTCGGGGCACATGTTTCCTATCGACATGCTCCCTGGCGCATGGGGCGAACTGGTGCGGATCATTCCGCTCCAGTACCTGGCCTATTTTCCTGCAGCCATATTCCTGGGCAAGATCGAAGGTCCCGAGTTGATTCAGGGACTCTGGGTCCAATTCGCCTGGGTGCTGTTCTTCATGTTCACCTGCCGGGTGACGTATCGCCGCGGAGTGCGGCGATACAGCGGATTCGGAGGTTAGGCTTCGTGAAGCATCCCTCTTACGCCCGCGTGTTTCTGACGTTTGCCCGCAACAGTCTTGTTCGCGACATGACGTTCCGCGGCAATTTTCTCATCGAGACCTTCTCCTCCATATCTTGGGTCTTCATGAACCTTGGGTTCTACATCCTCGTGTTCCAGCATACCCCGCGGATCGGCGAGGTCAGCGACTGGGGAGCTTACAGCTTCGCCTGGGGCAAGTACGAGTTCTTTCTGTTTCTCTCGACCACCCTCATCATCAACAGCCTGGTCCAGGCCCTGTTCATGGAGAATGCTTCCGAATTCAGCGAGATGATTCGCACCGGCACGCTCGATTTCGCGCTGCTCAAGCCGATTGACACCCAGTTCCTGATCTCCCTGCAGCGCATCGACTGGTCCTCGGCGGGCAACCTGGCGGTTGGGATCGGCCTGGCCTGCTTTTCCCTCGCCAGGATCGGCTGGGTGCCGACCGTCTGGCAGGTCTTTCTGTTCGTGCTGTTCGTTGGGTGCGGGGTGGCGATCATGTACAGCCTGATGATCGCCCTGGCGGCAACAAGCATCTGGCTGGGGCGAAACCAGTCGCTCTACGATTTCTGGTTCTACATCACGAATTTCTCTCGCTACCCCATGGAAATCTACCGCGGCCCGTATGGAACGCCGCTACGGATACTTTTCACCTTCATCATCCCTGTGCTCGTCGTTGTCAATGTGCCCGCACGGTTCCTCGTTCGCCCCCTGGTTCCGCAAACACCTTTCGATCTGCTGCTCCCCGCATTCGCCCTTCTTGCCACTCTGGCCAGCCTGGCCGGCAGCCGCTGGATCTTCAACCGATCCCTGCGGAGCTACCGGAGCGCCAGCAGCTAGAGCAAGCTGTCAAGGTTCAGGATTCAGGGTTCGGACGAAGCACCAACAGGCCGACGACGCCTGCGCTACTACCTGCCGTTTGAGACGTGTCGCTCATGTTCCAGCTTGCCTACAGCTCCAACGCCTACATGAATTTCTCCCTGGAAGAGACGATCCGGCGGATTGCCTCTCTTGGATTCGCCGGCCTCGAACTGCTCGCCGACGTGCCCCATGCCTGGCCAGCCGGCTTACTCGAGGAAAGAAAGCAGGCGATTCGCGACTGTCTGGGAGAAAAGGGACTGCAAATCTCCAACATCAACGGCTTCATGATGAACGCCGTGGCCGATCCGCGGCAGCCCTACTGGCACCCTTCATGGATCGAACCGGACCCGAACTATCGTGCCATTCGCCGGGAGCACACCAAGCGCGCCCTGCGGCTGGCCGGAGAGTTGGGGGCTCCCGGAATCCAGACCGAGCCGGGCGGACCACTGAATCCGGGCCAGACGTGGCGTGAGGCCGCCGGCGTCTTCTACGACCAGTTCATGCCGTGTGTCGAGGTTGCCGAGGCGCAAGGCGTCCAGCTCCTGATCGAACCCGAGCCCGGCCTGTTGATCGAGACCTTTGAACAGTATCTTGAGTTCGTTGACCGGGTCGATTAGCCAGTCGTCGGGCTCAATTTCGACATCGGCCACGCCTTCTGCGTGGGCCAGGAACCGGAGGATTGGATCCCGCGGATGGCCAGGCACACGCGGCACTATCATATTGAGGATATTGCCGCGACTCGCGTCCATGCACACAGAGTCCCCGGAGAAGGTGCTATCGATTTCGACGCAGTCCTGCGGGCGATCCTGGAAACCGGCTACGACGGCTGGGTCACCGTGGAGCTGTATCCATATATCGACGATCCGGACAAGGCGGGGCGACTCGCCAAGGACTACCTGGAACAAACGCTGAAAAGGATCAGAACACCGTGAACCCGTGCGACCAGGATTCCAGCGGCAACCCCCTGCTGGCGTGGCTTCAGCTTGTGCGTTTGCCGAATCTGTTCACCGCCGCCGCCGACTCGGCGGCCGGGTTCTGCTTCACCCATGCCGTGTGGACCGGAGGAGAGGCTTTGCCGATGGCACTGCTCATCGGGGCGTCGATCCTGCTCTATGCGGCGGGGGTGGTTCTCAACGACCTGTTTGACTATCAACTTGATTGCCGCGAGCGGCCGCAGCGGCCACTCCCCTCGAGGCGGATTTCCCTTGCCGCGGCCAGCCTGGCCGGCTGGGGATCGCTGATCGCCGGCGCGGCACTGGCCGGCGCGGCAGCCGTGTGGGCGAGAGACCCGCGGCCGGTCCTCGTGGCTCTTGGACTGGCGGCGGTGATTGTCGGCTATAACGGTCTGCTGAAGAAGACAACGCTTGGGCCTCCGGCCATGGGAGCGTGCCGCGGCTTGAACCTGTTGTTGGGGATGAGCCTTGCCGCAGGTCCCTGGCAAACCCCGCATTACCTGATTGTGGCAGCGATCACCGTCTACGTGACCGGTATCACCTGGTTCGCACGAACCGAGGCGGAACAGAGCCGCCGAAGCCAGTTGCTGGGAGCCGCCGTGGCGATCCTCGCCGGTATCCTGCTCCTGGAGCCCCTGCCGCGGCTCTCGGCCGATACCGTGGCGCTGCTGGTGCGGGAACCGGGGCGTTGGACGATACTGCTGACGGCTCTGGCGGCCCTTATCGGTTTCCGCCTGATCCGGGCCATCGCAGCCCCGTCGCCCATCCTGGTGCAGGCGGCGGTCCGGCACTGCATCCTCTCGCTCATTGTGCTCGACGGGGCAATCTGTTTTGTGGTCCAGGGCTTGGGACCGGCATCGGTGATCGTTCTGTTGCTGGTGCCCGCCACGCTGAGCGGCAAATGGATCGCCTCCACATAGGCCGTGCGGTTCGGTGGCCTTGGGGCGGACTCGTCCCGGCAATTCGCGAACTCTCCTGAAAAAAGACCACCCCGGCCAGGACCTGCCCGACCGGGGTGGGAGTGAGATACGCCGATGGAATGGTTGGACGTTGTTTACGACGCTTTCTTGCGCGCCGGCAATGGCCCGCTGAATCGCCGCTGCACACGCAGGGCGTTCGGAGCGGAGAGATGGATCCACTCAGCTACCAGCTTGCGGAGTTGGCGATCCATTTTGAGGGAAAATCGTCTGAAAGCGCGGCTTTCGCAATCGAGCGGAAAGTCGCTGGGGCGGAGATTGGAATTGTCCTGGACGACTGCGGTATTGGGTTTCTCCATGATGCACCCCCGTGTGTTGGAAGACGCCTCTCCTCGATCCGTACGCTTTCTCTTCCTGCAGTGTATTCGTTTTCGACAAACGCGTCTTGCAGAAATCCCGTTGTGGGACAGACATTTCTCGTCTGCGATTGCCTCGCCGTATTACTTGGATGCGCGACAATCCCTGCCGGTTTCGTCAAAGCGTCCAAACTCCGACGCAAAAACCAACGGCCCATTCCAGAACCGCCAAGCAGGCGTCCCGCGGGCAGAGACCACTTACACCCGAGAAGTCCCGGGACCAGTTCCAGGAACCGCCTGAAGCGAAGCCTGCTGTTCTTCACGGTCCTTCCGTGAGATTCAACGGCGAGAATCGTCCAAGGAAAACGTCCGCGGCCTCCGGCAATCTGTACGTAGGACAATTTCGGAAAGTTCGGGTTCACGCTCCTCCAGCAGGGGGATGGGTGAAAAGAGTGACCCGGCGGCAATCCAGCAAACCGGATCTCCGCCGGGCCCTGCTCTCCTGACATGCCTTGCGACTCGATCGGCACCGCATCTCCCTGCCGGGAATCAGCCGTGGGACTTCCTTTCGCCCCGTTTCTTCGGCTCGACGGGCTTCTCGGGTCCCTTTGTCTGGGAGGCTCGTTTGGCCTGGTCGGGCTCGCCACGGCTCATCGTTGGATGATCACCATATGCCCGGTCGCCGTGCCGCCTACTCACCATCTGCCCTCGTGGCCCACCCGCGGGATCGGAGTTGCCATGTTCGGGCCGGCGAAGGTCTTGCTCCATCCGCGGACCACGACCGTCTGCCATCGGCCCAAACTTGTGGTCTTCGCGGCCGGACTTCTGAAATACCTTTTCTGGACCGCGTCCTGACCCCCGCTGCGACATCGTCGGGCCGCCCAGTCCACGAGCCATCGG
>CAZLWV010000253.1:0-6716 GCA_964563135.1 uncultured Planctomycetaceae bacterium | reverse complement strand
CCTGAATCTTCACGGACATGTTCTACGCGACAGGTGGTATTGCGCCATGGGATCGAATGGCGCAAATCGGTTTCGCCAATACAGTGAAGCCTTCTTTCTGTTCATCACCACGCCCGGACCCGACCAACAACCTGGCCGAACAGGCGACTGGCTTTGTGGTTCTCAACCGCAAAGTGACGCAAGGCACACGCAGTGAACGAGGTCGCCGGTGGTGTCCGTGTATCTGGACGGCGATCGCAAGGTGCGAGCAAACCGGCCGGGACTTGATGCAGTCTCTGCAAGAAACCCTCTTTGCCCATTGGCAAGGTCTCCCGCCTCCCTCTCCTACCCGATTCTCACTGATTGCTTCCTCTCGCCACAGCAACCTCTGCATCCGCTCAACCAGTGCGTTGCAATCATCGCGCGCAATTCGAAAAGCGGATTAAGATTAAGATTAGGAGTAAGATTAAGAACCGTTCACGGCCTTCGGCCGTGAACGGTTACTCGGCGGTCATGTCGATGCGGTGGCAGTCTTCGACGGGCACGAACAGGATGCCGCCGGTCATGGGGACCGGCGAGGTGGGAAGATAGACGAGGTAGCAGCCGCGCCCGGCAAAACGGTAGATATTGGGGCTCGTCATCAGGGCCAGGAGGCCGGTCCCCTCGGGCTTGCCGAAGGTGCAGTAGACGGCGCTCATGCTGTTTCAGCTTGCGACTCCTCGCCGGTCGTCACGTCGGAGTCCTGCTTGGCGGAAGTCGTCGCGCCGACGGTGGCCATCAACACCACGAACGCCATGGGGTACATGAGGCCGGAGGCCATCCAGACCGGCCCGTAGGAGAACCGGTCGACGCACCAGCCGATCGCCGTATTGGCCAGCATGCCGCCGATGGCACCGACGGCTCCGGTCACGCCCATCACCGTGCCGACGGCGCTCTTGGGAAATCGCTCGCTGATGACGGTGACGTAGTTGGTGATCCAGAAGCCGTGTGCCAGCATCAGCAGCGACATCATGGCGATGGCCATGGCCAAGGTTTCCACCCGGCCGGCCAGGCTGGAAGAGAGGGTCAGCACGGCCGCCGCGGCCATGATCCAGCGTCTGGCCGTGAGCGCCGGCAGGCCGCGGCGGATCATGCCGTCGGAGACCCATCCGCCGGCAATATTGGAGATGCCCAGGGCGAGGAACGGGATCCACGTCACCTGGCCGATCTGCTCCAGCGACACGCCGCGCTCGTGGCTGAGGTACTTGGGAATCCAGAACATGTAGAAGTAGAACACCGGGTCGACGATGAAACGCATCAGGGCCAGGCCGCACGTATCTACACGCCGCAAGAGCGCCAGGAGCGGCACTTGCTCTGTGTCGGCTCCTCCAGCCTGGGGCTGGCCGCTGGGCGTCTCGGCCGGAGCCGACAGCAGGCACCACAAGGCGACCCATCCGGCGCCGATCAACCCGGTGACCAGAAACACTCCCCGCCAGCCGACCGCTCCGGCCAGCCAGACGGTGAGCGGCGGGGCCACGACCGCCCCCAGGGCCGATCCGCCGATGGCAACCCCCATGGCCAGGGCCCGCTGGCGCTGCGGAAACCACTCCGCCACGCCTTTGGCCGCACCGGGGAAGCAACCCCCCTCGCCCACGCCCAGAAGCAACCGGCATGCCCCGAGGTGAAACGCGTTCTGGACCAATGCGTGGCCGGCGCATGCCAGCGACCAGAACCCCACCGAGAGCGCCATTCCCAAACGCGTGCCCAGCATGTCCATCATCCGGCCGCCGAGCAGAAACATGATCGCGTAGCTGACCAGGAAGGCCGTGGTGACGTAGGAATACTCCGTGTTGCTCATCTTCAACTGCTCGGTGATCACCGGAGCGAGCACCGACAGGACCTGCCGGTCCAGAAAGCTCATGGCCGTGGCCACAAACAGCAGCCCGCACAGCCACCAGCGGAGAGAGCGGAGAGGAAAGGAATTCATGGGGTTTTCCCTGTCAACGAACGAACCGCCTGAACGCGGGTTTTCCGACGCAGCGGAGCAGCCAGCCTGCGCGATCAGGCTGCAATCCTACCGTCCCAGGATCTGGTCCATCTCTGCGGAGATTTCCGCCAGGCGCCGGCGGTCGCCTCCGCGCACCTCGGCCGTGGCCCAGCCGTGGAATCCGATCTTGCCGAGTTGCTCGCGCACGCGGTCCCACTGGATATCGCCCTGGCCCATAGGGAAATCGAATCCCTTGCCCATTCCCTGGCTCATGGCCGTCTTCAGGCTGTACTCCTTGACGTGGACCTTGCCGATCCGTTTGCCCAGGACCTCGATCCACTGCTGCGGCACGCCCCAACGCATGCAGTTGCCTGCATCGAAATAGGCCTGGACCAAGGGACTGTTCAACTCGTCGATGTAACGGGCCATCGAAAGCGGCTCGATCAGGAACGTGGCCCAGACGTTTTCGATCAGGATGGGAATCTGCTTCTGTTCGGCGTGGGGGATCGCATCGCGGAGCACCTGCTGCGAGCGGCGGTAGTTCTCCAGGTACGAGCCGGCCGGGTCGGCCCGCACCACGTGCAGGACCGACGTTGCACCGTAGATGGCGGCCTCGTCGAGAATCGATTTCAGATCCTCGTGGCTGGCGCCCGACACGCCGTGGACCGGAATGCCGACCTTCTCGCTGGCGCGGGCCACGTCGGCGGGGTCCGGGCTGCCGGGCTTCAGCAGCCGGCTGTTGATCTCGACCCCTTCGAACCCGGCATCCTTCACGAGGCGGAACTTGTCTTCCGCCGACAGGTCTTCCTGGATCATCTCCCAGCCCACGGCTTTCTTGATGCGGCCTGCGGGCTGGTCGGCCCGGGCCTGCGGCGCCTGTTGCGCGAGAGAGGAGAATGCGGCGCCTGTCAGGGCGAGTCCGCCAAGCTGGAGAAGTTGTCGACGATCGAAGTGTGATTCCATGGTTGGAGCCCTTTCTGGCGCGGATCTTGACACGCGGCACAAGTGGTTAGTATCGCTCAATAGTTCATCTGGCAGAACCGGGTCGCGGACCGGTCCACTCGAGTACCTGCCCCTTGTCGAGGAGTGTTTGCCGGAGCCGGGCGTAGTCGACCTCCTGGACGCTGCAGCCGGCATCGAGGGCCAGACCGGCGGCCACGGCAGCCGACTGGCCGAGGATCATGAACACGGGCTCCATCCGGATCGAACCGTAGGCGATGTGCGACGACGAGAGGCAGACGGGCACCAGCAGGTTCGCGCACTCGTTCGGCTTGGGAGTGAGCGAGCCGTAGCTGATCATGTAGGGGTAGGGGGGGCTGATGCCGATATCCCCCTCGTTCTGCACGAAGCCGGCGGCTGTCACGTAGCGCTGGACGTGGTGCGAGTCCATGGCATAGGAACCCATGCCGACCGACTGCGGCGTCTCGGTCCGGCAGAGGCAGTCGTGTTCGGTCATCACGTAGGGACCAACCATGCGGCGGGCTTCGCGGACGTAGATCTGGTGGGGCCAATTGCCGTTGTCGCGGAATTCGTCCTTGGCCAGCCCCCAGCGGCTCATCGGCCCGCGCACATCGTCCGGCACGCGCGGATCGTTGGCCAGAAAATACATCAGTCCTTGCTGGTACTGCCGGTGCTCGGCAATGATCTCGCGCCTGCGCTCGTAGCTCGCCTCCGGGTAGTCGTAGTTGCGGCCGATGTTGTCGGTGCTGAACGGGCCGTGGTTGTTGGTGTCGGTCTTGTGGTTGGGAATCGGGTCGAACTTGTCGAACGTCTCCCGCCAGCCGGTCGCCAGCACGCGGAGGATCAGCTCATACTGGGCCGGATCATAGCCTTCGGGCTTGGGAAAAGCCAGCCGATTCTCAGCCACATCCGTCAGGCACATGCGGAAGCAGTAGGCCTGCACGCGACGGTCGCCCGCCCCGTCTTCGCCGGGCGGATCGGCCGAGATCCTCGGCAACAGCCCGCTCGACGGAGAGCCGGGTGTGACATAGGGTGAAATGCCCTCTGGGAAGTTGTGGCCGTGGTGACGGGCGCTTTTTTGCACTCCGTTCCACTTTTCGCCATAGGTTGCCGACGATTCGCGGCCGACATGGTAGCTGACGCCCGCGGCGGCCATCAGGTCGCCTTCGTAGGTGGCGTCGATGAACACCTTCCCGCGCCAGGTCTTGCCGTCGAGGGTCCGGATCGCGGTGATGCGCCCCTGCTCTTTCTGCACGCCATGCTGACGATCGAGCCAGGCGCCGCGGACGACGGGCACCTTGGCCTCGGCGATCATCGCCTCGAAGACGACCTCGGCCACGTGGGGCTCGAAGATCCACATGGTTCGCTTCTGGCCGTCGATGGCAGGAGTGCCCTGCCCCCGGTTGCCGTACTCCTGGCGGGTCTGCCAGCGCCAAGCCTCGTCCGACTGGTAGTGTTTCCACACGCGGTGGTAGAACTCGCGGGCCAGGCCCCCGATCACCTCCTTGCGGCCCGTGTCGGTCCAGCCCAGGCCGCCCGACGACAGCCCGCCAAGATGCCCGTCGGGCGAGACCAGGACCACGGACCGGCCCTGGCGAGCCGCCTCGACAGCGGCAGACACCCCGGCCGATGTTCCTCCATAGACCACCAGGTCGCAGGCGGTATCCGCGACCGCCGGAACGGCCAGCGCCAGGAACGACAGTGTGGCCAAATATCGAACCATCAAAAAGGCTCCCTGAAGTGGCGAATCATGGACGATCCCATCCTATTCCGGGGCCTGAGGGGGAGCAAGAGACGGGAGAACTGCGAACTGCTGATGTGGCAAGAAAAGCAGCAGACATTCGGAGAGTGTCTGCTGCTTTGCAGTTCTCCTGGAGCAAGAGATGCACGTTTTGACCGAGAACTCGATATCTGATAGGATGCCATAGGTTTCTGTCCAGGAGCCTGGCATGTGGCAGGCCAGATTCCAGGGGAGAACCCGGCGGCCGCCGGGTCCTTGGTTGAGCCTGTTGAAGAGAAGTGCGAACGCGTGAGTCCATGACCGAATGAGACCCAAGTTTCCTCTGTTGTGGTTGCTGCTGGCCGTGTTCGTGATTCCCGTGGTCACGGTGGTGGCGGCGGTCGTGGCCTCGCCCACGTGGCAAGAACACCGGCAGAAGTGCGATCTGATCCGCCAGATCCACCAGCGCTCCGGCTTGGTTCGCGTCGAGCGGGCGGGGCCCGACTGGATGCGTCCGTTGGGAGCCTACTACCAGAACGGAGACGCGAATTCCATACCGATCGGGGTCTACGACAGGGTGGTCGAAGTGCGGCTCATCGATGCCAATGTGGACGACGATTTTCTCGCCCGGCTGCCCGAACTGGAGCAGTTGCAGGTTCTCAACCTCAGCCAGAATGCCGTGACGGGCAAGGGGCTGGCGCATCTGGTGCGGCTGGAGCACCTGGCGGATCTCGATCTGGCCTACACGAAGGTGAGCGACGACGACATGGCCACCCTCGGCGAGATCCGGTCGCTGCGGCGGCTCGACCTGAGCCACAACCGCCTTTCCGGACGGGGTCTGCACCGGCTCGAGCCGCTGGCTGGCCTGGAGACGATTGCGCTGGTGGCGACGCCGCTTCAGGACGACGGCCTGGAGAAGCTGGCCGCCCTACCCGGTCTGACGATGTGCAATGTCTTTGGCTGCCGGCACCTTACGCGAGAGAGCATCGAGGCCTTTCGGAAGGCCAAACCCGGCTGCCGGCTCTTTGGCGTCCGCTCGATCGAATCGGGCTGGAAGGCCGAGGCGGAGGGCGAAAAGCAAGATTGACCGGCAGCCCGTTTCAGGCACGATGCTCACCCTGCAGCGCGTGCGGGCCGCGGCTCGGCCGGTACTGTCTCGAGTTCTGCGAACCCTCTGAGCGGAAGAGGTGTCTCTCTTCGTGGAACGGACAAGCTAAATAGACTTGCACGATTCCAAGAGATCCAGACTCCGCCGCCACCCTTCGGGAGGCGGCTTCAAGGAGATGGCCCATTCTGGGAATCACGCAACCCGATTTAGGCAGGGCCACTTCGGTGCAACCTGAGGACCTGAACCCGCAGGATTGCAGTCGTTCAGGAAGTTGCGATTTTCGTAGTCTCGGTACGGCCTGGCCTGACACAGAAGCGGAACGAGGGAAGGTATTGCGCGCCTTTTGGCGATAATGCGCCTTCCTATCCCCGGCGATTGTGGTGTCTGGCTGTACTCGGTGGCATGCCCCAAAGGCCCGGTGTCGCAAGCGCACACCGGGCCTCTTCTTTGCGGCTCGTCTTTCCGACTGGGCTGGCAGCGGAGGTGGTCCTGACGCCGGCCTGAAAAGCCGGAGAGCCAGGATCCACGGCAGTCTGCCCCGCTTCGCGCACTCTTGGCGGACCGAGCAGGCGGAAGCAGTGTGGCGCAGACGCGGGGAGGATCAAGTTGCCAAAGATCGCTTTCAAGGAGTTCTGCAGCAGGTGGGTTTGGTCAACGGGGGTTTTTGCAACGCCTTTGCATGTTGTGCGAAAAGTTGGGCGACGGGGAGTGGTGCAAGTGGTTGTGGCTGGGGTGTTTATGGTTTTGGTCTGGGACGTAAAGTCGCACCGGTCACCCGTGGGATGGCGCACAATTCCCTCTGGTGAGGGAGAAAACAGGGGTCAGGGGTCAGGAGACAGAGCGGCAGAGGACGGAGGGCAGAGGTCAGAGGGGCAGAGGTCAGAGGGGCAGAGGTCAGATGGGGGGATGGGGTTTTATTGGGGCGGCCGAATTTTGGCACAAGTATGCGTGGGGTGCAAAAAAGTTGGACGCAGAGTGGCGGC
>CAZLWV010000252.1:6629-6837 GCA_964563135.1 uncultured Planctomycetaceae bacterium | reverse complement strand
AAGCTCACATCTACGAGAATCTTGCCACGAAAGGCTCGCCGAAATCGAAGTGAGCCTTTGATTCTGCGGCAGATCGGGTGCGCTGGTTCGGCATGTTCTGGCCCACGCGTCGGAAGGGTCTCTTGTGGAGACAATCGACGGCCAAGGGACGGCTGAGTAGACTCGGGGTCACTACTTCGAGGGGCGATTGACACGAATGAGCTGACCC
>CAZLWV010000252.1:0-6547 GCA_964563135.1 uncultured Planctomycetaceae bacterium | reverse complement strand
GGCCGCGTGAATACGCGCCGCTTGGCCCGCGAAGTCCGGGTCTACGGTGCACACGATGATCCCCGCATGACCGGGCTGTTCTTGATGAAGACGAACGAAATGCTTCCGGTTCAGGCCCCATCGGTGGTCGCTGCCCGTTGGGCGTCGGCGGTGCGGCCGATGCGGCGGTAGGCGGCTTCCAGTTCCAGACGCAGATCGTCCGGAAGGGGCCCACCCTTGTGGAGCCGGGCTTCCACCGCCTCGATCACCTGCTTCGGCTGATTGGCCTGGTTCCAGTGTCGGCAGGCCCAGGCCAACCGCTGGTCGGGAAGCCGCCCCGACTGGTAGACTCCCCACAAGATCTCTGCGATGGCGGCGGGCTCTGCGGTTAGTTCCGCCTGCCGAAGCCGCAACTGGAGCTTGATCTGGAGATCCTCGGCTTCATCGGCAAGCTTGCCGGCCACTTCCGCATGAACCGTGGCCTCGTTGAGCTCCGACAGGAGCGCGTCGAGACACTGGCGGCGCGCCGCCGAATCGTCCGGCTTCAGGGCTGCGGCCTGAAGAAGGGCTTGCCAGCGGGCAGTACCGCGCTGGGTGTTTGCCAGCCTTACCAGAAGGTCGTAACGGCGCTCCGGCTTGAGATTCTCCCGGCCCAAGGCGGCGGTGAAGAGCTTGTTGGCCCCGGCCGACTGGTTGAACCGGGCCAGAACCTCAGCCATGGCCGCCAGATCCTCGCAGGAGCGAGTTCTCTCGGCACTCCAGACGTCGAGCCACTCGATGGCCGCTTTCGTCCGATTCAGCCGAAGAAGGAGCTCCACCCGCTGCCGCAGTCGATCGAACTGGCGGCCGTCGGCAGCCTCCAGGGCCAGGGCCGCTTCGGTGTGGGCCAACGCCTGTTCGAACCGATCCGCATCCATGGCGGCCTCGGCCAAACGGTCGAGGTCGGCTGCGGTGCGGGTCGACTCGGGCTGCTGAGCCAGGATGTCATACAAGGGGCCGGGCTCAAGTCCAGGGAAATTACCCTGGTCGATGAAACGCGTGAGCCCTGCTGCCTGGCTCGCCGCAACCTGACGAAGCATCGCCGGAATTTCGTTGCGACGAGGAAAATCGGGCTGGTGATTGCGGCACCAGGCGGTCAGGAGCAGGATCAGCGGGTGCTGCGGATGGGCCTGTTCGGACCGGCCGAGGGCAACGGCGGCCCGATCCCACTGGAAACGATGGATTGCGGCGAGCGCCTCGGCAAAGTCTCGGTCGACCGCCGGCTCTTCCGATCGGCGGTCCCTCTGCACGTAACCTTCCCAGCCCTCGGTCAGATCGGCGATCGCGGGACTGCTCGCCTCCGAACCGACCAGTTCCCACCGCGCAATCTCGTTTCCTGCCCCGTCTTCCAGGACCACCTTGTCGCCTGCCGGTTGTGCCCCATCGGCTGCCTGGCCGGCAAATCGGAGCCGGCAAAGCGGCTTGCCATTCTGGTAGAACTCCCACGCCCGTGGCAGTCCATCATGCCGGGAGAAAGCGGCTTCGATAAAGATGCCGACATCCTCGGGGCTTCCATTGGGCCGCAGACGCAGAAAGACCAGGTCGGGGTGTTTTTCTGCTTTTCGGTCCGATGGCTCGATCTGGAACCAACGGGCCAATTCACGGTTGGACCGGTGGGGCATCCAGGGGAGCCAGACGTCGGCCAGTTGGCGAACCGCCTCGCCCCAACGGCCCTGTTCGACCAGGAGCAAACCGGGATAAGCGATCGCCGCCGCATGGTCAACGACTCGCAAGACGGCCTCCGGCCGAACGATCTCCAGCCTGCCGTTTTGAAGTCGAACCTCGAGCGTTTGTCCGGCGCCGCCCCCCCCGTACGAATTCCAGCGCCAGAGGCCGTCGCCCGGCTCGCGGCGAACCTGGAGAATTTCCAGTTCCGCCGGTTCCGGCTCGGGCAGGTTGTCGGCGCGGAGCTCCACGGAAAGGGGGGCCAGGGTCTCGCCTCCCACAATCGCCCCGCCGATCGAGTCGACCGCCAACTCCCAGGGTTTCACCCCTCGCAGTGCCGCATACCGGCTCCGGCGGAGCATGGTCAACAGGCGACCAAGCCGCTCATGAATCTCCTGGGTCGTTCTGACAACCAGTGCCAATCGGGGCTCATCCGGTTCAATACTGCCGGGCCCACCCACGATATCCCAGGAGTTGGGCTCGATGGTTGCCGTAATGAGCTCGATGAGAGAGTCGAAGTCTACGGCCCAGGGGTTGTCGGCAGCAATGGGGTGGATCGTCGCCGGCCGCATCGCCGTCTCGGGCCAGATCGTAGGCATACTCCGCAGCTTGCCAAACAGGGCCTCGACCTGCTCGTGGACCTCGCCGGTCTGCCGGAACACGAAATCGAGGGTCGGCGGAAAGAATCCCATGCTGCCCGGGCCGCCCACATCCTCCCAGCTTTCGGGAGAGATCGTTGTAGTCACCTGGCTGATGACACTGTCGACGTCGTAGTCGAAGTGTTCGGCCGTTGTCGATTGGGCCGTCGTATCCTCCGGTTGGTCGGCGGGCAGATCGGCCTCGACCGTTTCGGGCGTGGCCGCCGTTTCGGGCGTGTCTTCCGCGAACGATGGATCCACACCGAGGCCTACTTGGCCCCCGCCCCCCATAGAGCCACCGAATACACCCATGCCTCCCAGTCCGCCGCCGAACCCGCCACCCATCATTCCACCCATGCCTCCCATCCCGCCGCCCATGCCTCCCATTCCGCCGCCAAATGCACCCCCAGCACCCATGGCCCCCATGCCGCCCATAAAACCACCCATACCCATCGGCCCGGCGTTCTCGAACTGCCGGCGGGGGACGTTGTATTCAAACACGATGCCGCGACCGGAGTGCAACCGGGTGACCTGCTGCATTTCCTGTTCCTCGGGCGTCGTAATCACCAGGGCCTCTTCGTCCACATAGTAGGTCAGGTCCAATTGCTCCAGCATCCACTCGAGTACCTGACGGGCGGGAACGTCCTTCCATCGAGCGGTCACCGGCACGGACGGCTCCAGGCTCACGTCTTCCAGACTCTGGTGATCGAGGAGAATCGTATCGTCGAGCACACTTGCCAGGTGCTCTACGACCTTGATCAGCGGGGTATTGTCAAAATCCACCGAGATCGGCCGCTCGAGCCTGGCCCGGATTCGCGCTTCGGCCGCCTGGTCGCGATCGAGATAAGGATTGGCCAGCGACTCCAATCCGGGCAGATGATCTTTCAGGTACAGGTCGGCCACCGGATAGACCTCGGTGGCAAGCCGCGCTTCTGCCTCGTCATCGGTCGTCAGGAGGATGCGGTTGGGCTCATCGATCATCACCAGGTCGACCTGGGCAAGGACGAACCGCACGTAGTTGCGCAGCGACATCTTGCCGGTGCCGTAGAGACTCAATGTACTATCCAAGCCGAGACTCACATCCTCCAGGGCTCTCTCGTCGATGACCACGTTCGTGCCCGTCAGGTCGGCCAGCAAGTCGGCAATCTCCTGCACGCTGAAGCCGTCCTTATCTCCGTCCCGGGACTGCACGGCCACGTCGACGAGCAGGCGCCGGGCATGCGGATTGCTCCGGAGGAAGCCGGCACCCGCACCCAGAGAGCGGATCAACAGCGGAGTCAGCCGAGGATCCAGCCCGGTCCACTGCTCTCGCAGGGCCGGATCGAACAGGCCCCGATGAGGTCCGAGGTTTTCCAGCAGCTTGTCTCGGTTCACTCCGGCGCTGGCGCGATGCAGGAGTTCGAGGAACTCGCTGGAATCGCGAGCCTGTGTCATTCTGCTCACCCCTTGCAGAAGCCCGTGGGCCAAGGTGTAGTTCTCCTGCTGCAGTGCTTCGCGAGCAGTTTCGATGGCACGAGCAATCCGTCGGGCTTCCGCCTCTCTTCGTTTGGCCGATTTGTCGGGAGTGACCAGGGCGAGCCAGTGCGGGGGCAGGGGCTGGCCAGCCAAGGCGTCGGCCGGTTTCCAGTAGCGCCGCCGGGCCCGCCGATCGATGTTCCAACGCTTGTAGTCCGCTTCCGACTCCAAGACCAGAAAGGCCGTCAGGGGCGTCAGCAGGCTCCACTCCTGCGAGAGTGACAGGATCTCGTCGTGCCGTGCCGCGCCGAATTCGGACATTTCGCCGCCGCGGAGCTGGTCGAGTTTCTTCTGGGCCCAGAGGCGCCCGACGAAAACGTCGTCCGGATCATTCCTGGCGTCCAATTCCCACTGGCGCTCGACCTTCTTGCCCTCGCGCGAGGTGGTCACGCTCACACGCAGTTTCTCGGTCCAGCCCGTTCGTCCCAGGATCTGAAGCGACTGGCCCGGCAACCACGACGCGGGCAGGAGCAGATCCTCGTCGGCCGCGCCGTCGACGGCGGCGTGGTCGATTCTTTCCGGATCGGGCAGACCGTCCAGCAACCATCGAAAAAGTTCGCGGTGCCCCGAGCGGTCGCCGGTCAAGTCGAAGGTCAGTCCGCCCGTCCCACGGGAGACACCATCCAGGACTGCACCTCCGCGGGCGGATTGTTGAGCCGCCACGCCGACGAACCGGGCATGGACTTTTTCGAGTTGTTCGGCCAGCTGGTCGACCAGGGGACGGGGCGACATCGAAGCGAGCGTCGTATCGTCACCGTCGCCGATGTAGATCACCACCCGTCTGCGATCGCCCGCCTGTTCGGCGAAGTTGCGGAGGGCTTCCCGGAAGCTGGTGGCCAGGTCGGTACCGCCCAGGCAGAATTCCTGATCGAGTCGTGCCAGGACCTCTTCGCGTGCCGGGTCCTTGGCCTCGATCCAGCCTTCGTGGATCGTCCTGGCGGCGATATCGACCGCCATCAGGCAGAACCGATCCGCCGGGCCGAGATTGTGTACGACGGTTCGCAGCGCCTCACGCATGCCAGCCGCACTGTGCATCCCGGAGGACGTGTCGGCCAGGATGAGTACGTCGGCTGGGCGCGCCGGCAGGGATTCACCTTGCGGCTCCGGCGGAATCGATGCCAGAAAATAGGTTGCAGAGCGACTGCTCCAGGGATCCCGCCACGCCTCGTTGGCCGGCCGATCGGCCAGCGGAAGGGGCGGAGCGAGAAACGCGCGCACGCGAGCGTCCGCGCCTTCGGGCTCGCTGAAACTTAGCTGAAAATCGGCCTCCGGCCGGAATAGTTGCTTTTCGAACTCGAAGGCAAAGCTGCCGTCGTCGCGGCGAGAGAACTGGAGTTCCGGATGGGAAGAACTCGAAAGCGACCCGTCGCCAGCAGGACCACGGACCACGCCGCTGAGGCGAAAGTCCCAGATCGGTTCCAGATCCGAAAGCAGCGGAAGCCGAAAATGGGTCTGGCCATGCTGCAACGGCAGGGGGATCGTGTAGTCGAGCAGGATCCGTTTGGTATCCTTGGCGAAAATGGGAAACACCCGCATGCGGAACAGGTTGTCGCCGATCTGCTCCAGAATGGCCGGATCGCGCCGCCGACTGACGATCGACTGATAGATGCTGGAAGCTCGCTCACGTTCGATCAATTCGCCTTCCACGAGCTCGTCCGGCGTGACGTACATGGCGAATCGGCTCACCGACGCGCCCTGGGGCAGGTTGAAAACAAACGTGCCCTCTTGCTGGTTGTTGTGGGGGTTGTAGAACGACTGGTCGATCTGGACCAGGGCCACCGGCGGCTGGAGGACCATGTGGACGTGGTAACGGGCGATATTCAGCCGTGTTGCCGCGCCCGACTGGGAGTCTTTGACCAGCAATTGGCCCAGGCCCTGGGCCGGCTGGCCGAGATCGGTCCAATCGCCAATCTCTTTCTGCTCGGCCTCCGAGAGATCGCTCGGCTGGGTCTCATCCTCCTTGCCAGGTGTCCAGCGGATCGCCCTGCCGGCGGCCAGCGGCACGGAGGGGCCCTTGTCGCGGTCGACTTTCGCAGCTCCGGCGGTCACGCAGACCTGGCCGGAACCATCGTGGGCAGAATTCGCTTCGACGGCCGTGCCGGCCTCCAATTCGACCTGGCGACCGGCAAGTTGCACCGACCAGGTCGATCCCGGCGGCGTTTCCAGGAAGACGCGGCCCGCCTCCAATGTAACCACTCGACGGGCCGTTTCGAGCATCAGCCGCGTGTCGGAATCGACCACGAGCGAGCCGCCAGGCAGAAGGATGCGGCACGGACCTGCGGCGGCCGTGCGGAGCGAGCACTTGGGGGGAAGGGAACAGCCTTCGTCAGCGATTTGCCATGGATCCGCGGCGGCGCCTTGGACCGCCAGGACTCCGGGGCCGTGGCCGACGGTCGGCGCCAGTGGAGTTTCGCCGGCAGCCAGCGATACTGCCAGGAAGAGAAACAGGGCGGGTTGCCACAGAACAGACCTGATCACGGTAATCATCGGTTCCCCTCTCGGCGCTCGGCTACGCGCTTTTTCCGTTTGCAGCCAGCCACCCCCATGTAGCCTTTAGTATTGGAGAAACGTACAAGGACTGCAACAAAAATGCGTTCACGGCCTTTGGCCGCACACGGTTCGTAATGTCGACGCTGTGTCACACCGGTTCAAGAACCGGTGCCCCCCCGCGGGGACAGAGGGGCAGAGGTCAGAACCCCCGAACGCGCGCC
>CAZLWV010000251.1:0-6950 GCA_964563135.1 uncultured Planctomycetaceae bacterium | reverse complement strand
TGCCCGGTGGTGTGGGAGGGCGGGAGCCGCAAGGCTCCCCCCTATCCCGATTAACACACGCGTCCCACGCGCGGCAGTCTCCAACCCAGTGATACAGTGTTCCTTCTCGCTCAGTTGAAGTTTAGGCAATTCGTCGAGACGGTTTGTCAAACGAGGGACGGCGACCGCTGCTCCCAGTAGAGGGTAACTCTTCTTCAAGAGAGGTGCTTCCCGAAATTGAAGCCGTGTTTCAGAAGAAAGCGGTGACAAGTCACCGCACTCCATAGCATGTTCTGCCGAAACGAATACGCGTGACATTCGCAAGGCATGGCGAACCTCACCGGTGATGAGGTCCGGCATGCAAAGCGACAAGACTGGCAGACACTACGGACTTCGCGGCTCTCTCTCGCTTTCAATGTCGAATTTACGTAACGGACGAGCTGATGCACGGAGGAACCTGGAAACACCGGAAGCGACAATGCCCTTCACCCACCTCAACGACAAACACGCAATTGAGCAATTCCTCCGGCAGGATATCTACCTCCACATCTACAGCCTGGGCGATCTGGACGATTTTTTCTGGCCGCATACCACGTTCTACGGGCTGAGGACCAGCAGCAACCTCGACGGCGTCGCCCTGCTGTACCACGGCCCGGGTGTTCCAACCCTGCTTGCTCTCTCGAGCAACTGTGATGGGATGGCCGAGTTGTTGCGATTGCTCACTCCCGAACTGCCGTCTCAATTCTATGCCCATCTGAGTCCCGGACTGGAACTCGTCCTCGGCGAGACTCACAAACTTGCCCCGCACGGGCTGCACTTTAAAATGGCCCTCTGTGATCGGGCGAAGACCGCCGAATATGATTGCCCGCAAGTTGTCCGACTGAACACGGCGGAACTGGAGGAGATCCAGGCGTTTTACCGAGCCAGCTACCCGGGGAACTGGTTCGATCCTCGCATGCTGGAGACAGAGCAGTACTTCGGCGTCCGGGTGGACGGCAAGCTCGTTTCTGCCGGCGGCATTCACGTGTATTCGCCCCGGTATCGCGTCGCCGCCCTGGGTAACATCGCCACCCACCCGGGCTATCGTGGACGGGGATGCGCCAAGGCAGTGACGGCACGAATCTGCCAGTCGTTATTGCAGACGGTCGACCACATCGGTCTGAACGTCAAGGCCGACAATCAGGATGCGATCGCCTGTTACGAGCGATTGGGCTTCAAGACCGTGGCGGAATATGGAGAATTCGCGGTCGAGCGGAGATGAGAAGACTCATCCATGTTCCGCCCGAACAGTCACAGGCGGGATCGCCAATATCCGGGCCGTCGCTTCTGGTGTGCAACCGCCACGATTCGGATCTGTTCGCCGTCAATGGCATACAGCAGGCTGTAGGGGAAACGTTTCACCAGTTTCTGACGGAGCTCATCGCCTACTCGTTCGTATGCTTCTGGTTCCAGCAGCACCTTGTCAACGGCGTCGTGGACGGCGTCAAGAAAAGACAAGCCCAGGCCGAACGCTCTTCTTTCGTAGTACTGTGCCGCCTCAACCATCTCGGCATCGGCGTCCTCGTGGAAACTCACACGTCGCATGCGAGTGTTGCCCTGGCTCGACAAAAGGCCTCATCGGCCGGTATCTCCTTCGCACGGCCTTCCCGGAGGTCCCTGAGTCGTCTCTCCGCTTCCATCACCCAGAGACGTAGGTTCTCTTCCGTGGAGGGAGCTTCAAGACTCAACAGAAGCTTCTCCGCAAGCCGGGCTCTCTCCTCGAGACCAAGGTTCATCACCTCAGCTTCGATCTCTTCAAAACTGCTTGACATCCCAGCAGACTCCTCACTTCGTCAAGGATCCGCAATAGAAACACTTGTCGAATCCACCGTGTTCTATTGTCGCATCGGGAAGCGTCCAAGGCAACCGGGAGTTCTGCTCCGGCCACCCAGCCCAGAAACCCGGCTCTGGCCGATCACTCTCCAGCTTGGCAACCGCCGCCTCGGAGGGTAAAACGGGGACTGTCAGGGGAGGAAGTTGGAGCTCGCAGCAGATCCTATCGACCGTTGAAGGAGATGACATGCATCGGAAGAACGGGTTTGTGGCGGTCGGATGGGTCGCTGTTCTGGCAATCCTGGGCGCAACGGATGTGCCGGCAACCCTTGCCGACGGCCCGGTCCCTGCCGCGGTTCCCGACAGGCAAGCGCTCTCCAAGGCATTCGACGAGGGCGATGCGGCGGCGTTCAGCCAGCCATCCCGGGTGTTTCATCCCGAGACGTGGTTTCACTTCATTGGCGGAAACGTGGCCGCGCCGGGTGCGACGGCCGACCTGGAGGCGATCGCAAGAGCGGGCATCGAGGGAATCCAGCTCTTCCACGGGCAGTTTGGCGGAGCGTGGCCGGGCGTGGACCCGCAGATCAAATGCTTGAGCGGCTCGTGGGATGGGGCCGTTGGCCATGTGGCCCAGGAGTGCCGGCGGCTGGGGCTGAGGTTCACGATGCAGAACTGCCCGGGCTGGGCGATGGCGGGTGGGCCGTGGATCACGCCCGATAAGGCGATGCGACACCTGGTGTGGAGCCGTACCGATCTGGAGGGGGACAGCAAGGTGAACGTCAATCTGCCGCAGCCGCAGCCGCACCAGGAGCCCTGGCGCGATTACCGCGACGTGGCCGTCGTGGCTTTTCCGACGCCGGAAGGCGATACGGGCAGGCCGCTCGTGCCCCAGTCAATCCGCAGCAACCGGGAGGACCTTCCCTGGGAGAAATGCCTGCGAAAACAGGAAGGGGGAACCATCCGGCTGGAGCCGGGCAAAGAGCCGGTGTGGGTGGAAGTGACTTTTGAAGAGGCGGTCACGCTCCGCACCGTGGAGCTTCCGTCGGTTCAGAGTTTCAATCACAACTGGTGCTATGTTCCCGGCGTGACCGTTGCCGTGGAGGCGGTTCTGCCGGACCGGATGCGTGAGGTGGCGCGGCAGGTGATGCCCCAGAGCAACTGGCAGGGCAACAGGCCGATTTCGTTGGCGTGTTCGGAGCAGCCATCGAAGACATACCGGATCACCATCAACCACCAGCACACCATGACCTTGTCCTCGATCCAGCTCTTTTCCGGGGCAAGGAAGAACAACTGGGAGGCGGAGGCCGCCTGGGTGCTCGGGAGCCTCGACCGTGCGGCGGATCCCCAGCAGTCGAAATCGGCATGGATCGATCCGGCAACGATCGTGGATCTCAGCGCCGAGATGGATGCGGCCGGGACACTCCACTGGGAGGCACCCCAGGGGCACTGGACGGTGCTGCGCTGGGGACATGTCAACACGGGCAAACGCAACGGGCCGGCTCCTCCCGAGGCGACCGGCTGGGAGTGCGACAAGCTCTCGCCCACCGGGGCCGAGACCCATTTTGCCGCCTACATCGGCCGGCTCACCGCCGGCGGCGGGCCGGTGGGTCAGGGGCTGCTCAACGGCATGCTGCTGGACAGTTGGGAATGCGAGACGCAGACCTGGACCCCCGGCATGGACCAGGAGTTCTCGAGGCTCCGCGGCTATCCGCTGCGCCCCTGGTTTCCGGCCCTGGCGGGATACGTCGTTGGTGACCCCGAGACCAAGACCCGTTTCCTGCGCGACTGGCGGGCTGCGGTGAACGATCTGGTGGTCGAGAACTTCTTCGGGCGCATGGCCCAGCTCGGGCACGACAACGGCCTGGCCGTCTCGTTCGAAACAGCCTCGGGGGACGTGTTTCCCGGCGACATTCTGGAGTACTTCAAACACGCAGACGTGCCGATGTGCGAGTTCTGGCATCCCAGGTCCGAGGACTTCGTCGGCAGCTTTGAGTTCAAGCCGGTCAAACCATGTGTCTCGGCCGCGCGGATGTACGGCAAGCCCCGCGTGGCGGCCGAGGCGTTCACCTCCTTTCATCTGACCTGGAACGAGCATCCGGGCATGCTGAAGCACATTGCCGACATGCACCTGGCCGAGGGCGTGACGCACCTTGTGTTTCATACCTATACCCACAACCCTCGCACGGACTTCCTCCCGCCGAGCACGTCGTTCGGCTCGGGGATCGGAACGCCCTTTTTGCGGGAGCAAACGTGGTGGAGGCATATGCCCCAGTTCACCGCCTACCTGGCCCGCTGCGGCTACCTGCTGGAACGAGGACGCCCCGTGTCGGACGTGCTCTGGTACCTGGGGGACGAGCAGGACCACAAGCCGCCGCAGAACGCCCCTTTCCCAGCCGGCTACCGCTACGACTACTGCAATCCGGACGCGCTGCTGGGCCGACTGGCGGTGCGCGACGGCGATCTGGTCACGCCCGAAGGCCTGCGCTACCGCATGCTCTGGCTGCCGGACTGCCGGCGGATGCTGCCCGAGACGCTTGAAAGGCTGGTCTGGCTGGTCCGCCAGGGAGCGGTAATCGTCGGCGAGCGTCCGCAAGGCCTGGCCACCTTGAGCGGGGGCCCCCAGGCGGAGAAGAGATTCCTGGACTCTGTCGGCGCGCTCTGGGGTAGTGGGGAACGGCGCTCGGGTGATGTTGCCGGCACGCGACCCGTGGGGGCGGGGTGCGTGATGTCGGGGATGCCGCTCGGCGTTGCGCTGGCCCAGCGCGGCATCCGGCCCGACGTTGACGGGGAGGGCGTTGTGTGGACACACCGTCAGGCGGACGGAGCCGACTGGTACTTTGTCGCCGCCCCGACGCCGCGGGGATTTCGCGGCGCACTTCGCTTTCGCTCCACCGGCGCGGTCGAGCTCTGGGACCCGATGACCGGCACCGTCAGGCCCCTGGGCACAGGCCGTGGCGAAAAAGACACAACCCTCGTGGCCCTCGATCTTCCCCCGTCCGGATCGGTGTTTGTCGTCTTCCGGCAGGGGACGGGCAGGCCGCTGAACCGTGTTGTCCACCTGGAGCATGACAGCAAGACGGTGGCCGATGCGCAGGTGGTTCATGCAGTCCCGAGCGGCCCCACGGTGGTTTTGGCCAGCTATGGTGATCCGTCCGATGCCAGTCGCCGCAAGGACGTAACGGACCTTGTCCGAGAGGCGCTCTCATCCGGCGCCGGTGCCGTTACCCCCAGCAATGCATGGGCCGGAGGCGACCCGGCATATAAGACCCGCAAGAAGCTGCTTGTCGTGCTCCGGCTGCCCGGTGGCGAAGAAAAGCACCTGGAGGCCTGGGAAGGCTCCCCCCTGGCGCTCGTGGAGCCGGCCGCCTTGCCGCGACCGGCGTGCGACGTGCTCGACGGCGGCGAACGCCTTCTGGCGTGGGAGCCGGGCCTGTATCGCGCAGCCCGCGAGGATGGGACCCATTGGAGTGGGGAGGCTCGCCATGCCCGGAGCGTTGCCCTCAGCGGGCCGTGGACATTGGCCTTTCCGGCCGGCTGGGGCGCACCCGAGGCGATACAACTCGACAGCCTGAAATCCTGGACTGAACTGGACCTTCCCGACGAGGCAAAGGCGTTTTCCGGCACGGCCAGGTACACCGCGGAGCTGGCCATCGATACGCTGGCACCGGGCACTCGCGTGGAACTTGACCTCGGCCGGGTGGAGGTCATCGCCTGTGTGCAAGTCAACGGCCAGGCCGCCGGCAGTGTCTGGTCGCCCCCTTGCCGGTTCGACATCACGGGACTGGTCAAACCCGGCACAAACCGCCTGACGGTCGAAGTGACCAATACCTGGTTCAACCGGCTGGTCTACGACGCAGGACTCGACGAGCCGGCCCGCAAGACCTGGACGATCGATGGGCCCGCCAAAGGGAGCAGCCTGATGCCCGCCGGTCTCGTGGGCCCGGTCGTGGTGCGATTCGGCCAGATCCTGGCCACCGGCCAGGAGTAGACACCTGGAGCGCACCCCAGAGCTTGCCACTGGCGCCCCGGAGAACTACAACAGGGGCGAGCGGACGGCTGAGCGAAGTTGCACCCTGCAAGCGGAGGATTGAAGCCCATGCACCTGAAGCCCTGGCATTCCAGATTGACCTCCAACATCCTTCGACGCTCGAGAGGAATCGTCTTCTTCCTGGTTGCCCTGGCGGCAGTCATCCCTGCCTGGGCGGTTGCACCTTACGAGGTGGCCGTGGAGAAGGACGTGATGGTCGCAATGCGCGACGGCGTACGGCTGGCAACCGACGTCTACCTGCCGATGCTGGACGGAAAGCCCGTCGACGAGCGGCTGCCGACGATCCTGGAACGACGGCCGTACAACAAGGAGGGCTGCGGAAGCACAGGAAACTATTACGCCTCCCACGGCTACGCCTTCGTGGCCCAGGACACCCGCGGACGCTACAAGTCGGAAGGCGTGTGGCACATGCTGGTCGACGACGGCCCCGACGGCACCGATACGGCCGCCTGGATCGCCTCGCAGCCGTGGTCCAATGGGAAGCTCGGCATGATCGGGACCTCCTACGTGGGCGGCACCCAGCACGCCATGGCCATGGCCAAGGTCCCGCAGCTCGTGACGGTGATCCCGGTGGACGCCATGTCGAACCTGGGCTACGCCAGCATGCGGAATGGCGGGGCCTTTGAACTCCGGTTCTGGAACTGGATCATGTTCACCTCTCCCACCGGCAGCCGCCATGCCCGGGATCCGGGCACCCAGGCGGTGCTTCAGGAAATGTCCGACAATCGCCGGCTGTATCTGAAGAACCTGCCGCTTCGCCAAGGTACGACACCTCTCAAGCTGGCGCCCGAGTACGAAGCCTGGCTCGTGGAGGCGATGAAGCACGGCGCCAACGACGAGTTCTGGGATCAGAACGCCATCATCGACCATCCCGAGCGGTACAAGGATATTCCGGTCTATCTGGTCGGCGGCTGGTACGATTCGTGGGGAAGCAACACGACGGCCAACTTTGTGACCCTCAGCAAAACCATCAAGGGCCCGGTCTACCTGATCATGGGGCCCTGGATCCACGGCGCCCAGCAGCAGTCGGTCCACGGCCAGGTGGATTTCGGCGAGGAGGCCGCCATCAAGGACCATCTTGGCTGGCGGCGCGAGTGGTACGACCACTGGC
>CAZLWV010000250.1:750-7209 GCA_964563135.1 uncultured Planctomycetaceae bacterium | reverse complement strand
GTCACGCCGCTGCCTGCCACCTTGCTGTCGAGCCGCCAGAGGGCCATGCCGCCCTGGGGCACATCCTGGCCGATGGTGTAGTCCTGGTTGTAGGTCGCCCGGTAGTGGAACGGGCGTCCGACGCGTCCCTCGTCGACGAGTTGCTTGAAGAGGCTGATGGCGGGCACGCGGCGGTAGTTGAACGACACCATGTTGGCCACGCCCGCCTTCTCCACGGCGTCGACCATCTGCTGGGCCTCGGCCGTGTTCATGGCCATAGGCTTCTCGCAGACCACCATCTTTCCGGCCTCGGCCGCGGCGATGACGCAATCCTTGTGCATGAAGTTGGGCGTGCAGACGTCGACCAGGTCGATGTCGTCGCGCTCGACCAGTTTCCGCCAGTCGGTCTCCAGCGATTCGTAGCCCCACTTGGCCTGGAAATCCTTGAGCTTGTCAAGGTCTTCCTGGCGGCCGTAGCAGCCCTTGAGTACCGGCTGGTGTTGCCGCGGGAAGAAATGGTTCACCTGCAGCCACGCGTTGGAGTGCGTGCGGCCCATGAAGCCGCAACCGAGCACGGCGATTCTGAGCTGTTTGGACATGGAAATCTCCTTCTTGAATCAAAGTGCGTTTGCAGATTGGAGCGTATTGGTGGTGGTAAGGTTAATGACGAATGTCGAAGCACGAAGTCAGTTCGTCATTGCCTATTCCTGCCATCCGTGGGCATCGCGCACGGCCAGCATGGCGGCGAGGATATCGTTCCAGGTTTGCGGATTCATCATCACGTCGTTGGGGAACATGCAGCCGTCCCAGCAGAGGTGGCGGATTTTCCTGGTCAGGTTGCCGTTCTCCCGCAGCCAGAACCCGGCGGCCCGCGTGATGTCGAGTTTGCCGTTCGGGTCGGTCGCCTGGCAGTGGCGTCCCGTTTTGTCGTGGGAGCCCGAGCCGTGTACGGTACCGTCGTTCTGCGCGATGTGCAGGTCGTTCGTCCAGGGGCGCAGCGCGTCGGTCAGCATCTTGTAGGCCGCGTCGAAGGCCTTCTGGTCGCTCCAGTCGAAATCTTCCGGCACAATCGCGTCTTCCGGAGCGTTGTAGCCCATCAAGTACAGGAGCGTATGGGCCATGTCGGCCTGGAACCCCAGCGTGTGGGGCCGGTCTACCATCTCCAGCAATTGCAGCATCCGCCGCCAGCTGTGCATTCCGCCCCAGCAGATCTCGCCTTCGGCGGCCAAGGTCTCGCCATGTTCTTCGGCGATGTCGCAGGCCTGGCGGAAGGTTTCGGCGATGATTTTCTGGTTGCCTTCCGGATCAGCCAGCCAGGGCTCGACACCGCCGCCGGTGTCGATGCGGACGTTGCCGTGAGGCCGCACTCCCAATTCCCGCAGTTTTTGCGCCACGTAGCAGCCCTTGCGGACCTGGCCCAGGAATCTGGCCCGTTCCTGCTTGTCGCCCATGGCGGACCCGCCGCCGGTGGGCGGCCAGATGGGAGCCACGACGGTCCCGATCTCCAGGTTCCGCCTCTGGGCCTTGTCGGCCAGTTGCTGGATCGCGTCGTCGCTCTCGACCGTCGAGTCGATATCGATGTGGGGCAGGTAGAGGAACAGATCGAACCCGTCGAACTTGACACCGTCCACCTCGGCGGCGGCGGTCAGGTCGAGCATCGTGTCCAGGTCGATCGGCGGCTCGCCTCCGTCGCCCTTGCCGACGACTCCCGGCCAGGCGGCGTTGTGAAGTTTGGGGTAGTTGTTCACATGCGTGCTCATAGGTTCTCTCCGTTGTCTCTGGAAAAGATCGTTGACGCGACGGTCGTTCTGTGTTCCCGTTTCGCGATCATCGCAGAATGATGCGTCTCCACGGGCAGCGAGGCTCACGTTATCGGCGCTCAAAAACGCGAGGCCACGCGCTGATCACTTGCCGGCGCCACCGGTTCCAGCGGCGCCAAGTCGTTCAGCCCCTTGGGATCGGCCGAGAAGGTGACGGTCTGAATCCTCCACGTCCCGTGGAACTGCCGCGGGTGCAGAATGAACATCAAGGGCTGCCGCTCAAAATGGATCACGCCGTAGATCTGGTGCAGCCGCGGCGAGATCCGCCGCACTGCAATGATCTCGTGCCCGTCCGACTTGCCGAGCTTGGTTGCCGTCTCCGCCAGTTGCTGTTTGAGCTGGGTCGACGGATCGCCGCTCCACTGGAGCGCCTCGATCGCGGTGCCGATGTCGGCCCTCTCCACTCCTTCGAGGAACCGCTCGATCTGCGGCAGGTACGGCAACTCATCGCGAGACACCGGCGTGCTCGAGTGGGTCTCGGCCGCAGCCGCCGTGACGCTCGTGGCCCCCAGCAGAAAGACCATGACCGCTGCAATACGGCCCGACGATGCGGATACAGATGCGATTCTCATAGGTCGTTTCCCTTCTTCGCTACCACCCCTGCGATTGCGCCCGTCTGCTCGGGCACAGCCCGGCGGCCGGCCCGAGTGCTGAGCGCCGATGATCGAGAGCAGGCCGTTCGGCCGCAATCGACAAAGGCCCGGATCAGCGAACCGTGCTGCAGATGGCAATGTCCGACGGCCTCGAGCACTCGCTCGCAGGCCGTCGGCGATGCGTTGTCAGTCACGACGGACTCATCATCGTACAGAGTCGATTCTGCCATCGTTTCTCGGACTCGCTGCGAGGACCAGTCTTGCGGTGGTCACTACCTGCGGTGATCGCCGATCTGCGGCGTCGACTTGTGGACGTTCGGGCCGAAGTAGCGCAGTCCGACCAGCGGTTCGTAACCCGTGTTCTCGATCTCGATGCCGCGTGCGGCCGCCTCCGCGGTGATGAACACCTCGTCGTAGGGCTCTTCGCCGAAATGGATCATCACCGGCGTCTGCAAGGCCATCTTGCCCATCCGGCCCGAACCTTGTACCGTAATCCAGCCGCTGGCGCCCGGATCGCGCAGTGTCATCTTCACGCCGGGCTCGATCGTCAGTTCCTTGGCGCTGACGAGCTGCTGGCCGTCGAATCCGCCGTAGTCGATCCAGCGGTCGGTGTAGCCGTTGCCCGAGGCGGCCTTGTCGACGATCGGCTCCACGTAGTTGCTCTGCTTGAAGCTGGGGTCAACGTTCTTTTCCCACGCCAACTGCTCGATGATGAAATCCAGGTCGTGGTGTTTCTCCTTGGGAACGTCCTTGACCAAGAGGTCCCACGGCACCTGGCGCCCTTCGACGATCGACTGATACATGCCGAAGACGTCGCTGCCCCACTGGGGTTCGTAGGTGCACATCGAGCCGGGGGCATGGAGCACGCCGGCCGGGATCATCCAGCCCGTGCCCGGCTTCAGGCGATAGGCTTTCGAGAGATCCAGGATCCCGTTGTCGCCCTTGTTCCAGTTCTCCAGGCAGCGGTAGACGTCGTCCTTGGTGGTGCCCGGTTCCAGGCCCATGAACGTGTAGTCAAAGTGGTTCTCGGCCGCGTTCAATTGGGGCGGGAAGTAGTAGCATTCCGGCTTGCCCTGCTGGCCCGTCAATGCGGCATGCTCCTGCTGCTGGTGCATGTGGTGAGGGATCGGGCCCATGTTGTCGAAGAACTTCGAGTAGACGGGCCAGCGCTGGTACTTGGCCCAGATCGCCTCGCCGACGATCTTTCCCTTGCCTTCCGCCACGGCGTCGCGGAGCAGGAATCGCTGCCCTTCGAAGACGCAGTAGCTCAGTCCCTCGTCGTCGGCCCGATTGTCGTTCATGGCCTCGGTCGTGCTGGCAAACCAGCGTTCGTCGATCCCGCCACGGTGGACCCCCAGGGCATACCAGTCGGTCGGCGCCAACTTGATCCGCTTGCCCGGATGAAGAAAATTCCGCGGGACCCAGTTGGGAGTGAGTCTGAGGATGCCTTCGCCGGCGTCCATGGCGCGCTGGAGAATCTGGCCTACGTTATCTTTCGCAATGATCTTGGATGCACACATGTTTCACGGACTCCTCAGGATCTTGGGGCATGGCCGTGTCGCAAAACGAACGGTCAGTTCCCATGGACTAAGAACCTGCCCCAAAACCGCAGGAGGCCTCCCACGGGCGAAAAAACGCCCCAGTCGGCGATCGTTCTGGGTTGGCTCAAACAACTTGATTTCGCACGAAAACCTCTTCCAGCGCCCACTTGCGCGGGTAATCTGGGTTCCGGGCGACAACGCGAATTTCCGTTCTATCGGCCGTTTCAGCCGGCCTGGGGCCGGTTTTTTGCCACGATCGGCGCAAATTCGATGTCCGCAGGCTCGGGCTGCCGCAATCCGATGTCTGCTGAAACAACCGCTTTCGGATACTCCGGAGCCCCTGTTTTACGGTGTTCCCCGGCCGATGGCAAGTAATTGGGCCGTATCCGATCGGCTTGATTGCTGAGCCGGTCGTCTGTCCGGTTGTCTGTAGCGTCCACGCACGGAAACTGGTTTCTGCACGATGAGGCCAAGAGACGTACCTGCCCGAAAGAGCCGTGATTCGCCGAATCGCCGCCAGCGTCCCCGCGTCCCACTTTCTTCACCCGACTCGGACGCTACAATCAACGTCACCCTGTTTTCCCAGCCAGATCCGTCCGTCTTTCTCTCAGGAGCCCCTGCCATGGCCAAGCAAACCTGGACCCTGACCGACACAGCTTCCGGTGTCTACGTCGATCAAGTCGGCATTTCGGCCAACGAGGTCAAGGGCGTCCCCGGCGAGTTTTCCGTGACCAAACGCCGGTTGCAGGGCGGGCTTTCCGACGGAGTCGATGTGGTTGAAGTCGACAACGGCTGCATGCAGTTCACGATCCTCCCCACCCGGGGTATGGGAATCTGGAGGGCGTCCTGCGGTCCGGTCCAGTTGGGCTGGAAGTCGCCCGTCCAGGGGCCCGTTAACCCGGCCTTTGTGCCCCTTTGGGAAGGGAGCGGGGTTGGCTGGCTGAGCGGATTCGACGAGTTGATCGTGCGGTGTGGACTGGAATCCAACGGGGCCCCCGAGTTCGACGACCAAGGTCGGCTCCGCTATCCGCTGCACGGCAAGATCGCCAATACGCCGGCTCGCAAGCTCGAAGTAGCGGTCGATGCCCAGTCGGGCGAGATCACCGTGACGGGTATCGTCCACGAGGCCCGCCTGTTCTTCAACAAGCTCCAGCTTGCCACGACCTACACCACCCGGATCGGTCAGCCCGGGTTCAAGGTCACCGACACGGTGTCGAACCTCTGGGCGGAACCGAGCGAACTGCAACTGCTCTACCATATCAATGTCGGCGTGCCCCTGCTGAGCCCCGGGGCCAAGGCGGTGATTCCCATCGCCAAAATGGCCCCTCGCGACGCCGAGGCCGCCAAAAGCCTCGCCCAATGGGATGCCTACGGCCCTGAGAGCCCGGGCACTCCCGAAGCGGCCTTTTACTTCGACCTGGCCGCCGATCCCCAGGGAAACACAAAGACGCTACTCAAGAACGCGGCGGGAAACCTGGGCTTCTCACTCGGCTTCAACAAGAAACAGCTTCCGTGTTTCACCCTTTGGAAAAACCCTCAGGCTGCCAGCGACGGCTATGTGACCGGCTTCGAACCGGCGATCAATTATCCCAATGCTCGTTCCGTCGAGAAGAAGAAAGGCCGCGTCGCCACCCTTGCACCGGGCGAGTCCCGGACATTTGAAATCGAGCTGACGGCCTGTGGCGATGTGCATTCCGTGGCCGAGGCCGAGCGGGCCATTGCGGCCATCCAGCAGACGGTTCAGCCGCAGATCCTCCAGCAGCCGAACCCCGACTGGAAGGCGTGAGATCCCAAGCCGCGGCGCGTTGGCAGGGTTCACGGAGGCATTCTGTGCCGATGCTGCCTGGGGAGTGCAGCGGCTGCGAGATTCCAGATTCCCCGATGCGGGTCGGCTCGTGTCACACGGGCACGACGAGTCCATACGCAGCAAAATACCGGTGCAGACAGGACCGCAGAGAGAGGGCCGATCGATCCCGCCGGGAGTCTTCAGCGACTCCCCCCAAAAGAGAAGCCTACCGCTCGCGGTAGGTGATTCGTCCCTTCGACAGATCGTAGGGCGACAGCTCGACACGGACCTTGTCGCCGGGCACGATGCGGATGAAGTGCTTCCGCATTCGCCCGGCCACGTGCGCGATCACGTTGTGGCCGTTCACCAGCTCCACGCGAAAACGCGTGTTGGCCAGCGCCTCGGTCACAACACCTTCAACTTCGATGCCTTTTTCTTTACCCATGCCTTCGACTCGTACTTCAATCCTCTCAACGGGCAAGTATGCCAGAATACCCCGAAACGCCGATTCTCATTCAAAATATCCCCCCATCTTAGCAGTTCTGAGGCGTCAGTCCATAGGAACGTTTCGGCCGAATTCGCCCTGCGGAAGGCAGGCTGCTCGTCATACGGCTTTCTCAGCACCCGAAACGAACAAGAGGACCTGCCACACCAAGCGACAGGTCCTCTTGTTTGGATCGGAAAGAGTGCCGAAGACAGGACTTGAACCTGCACAGCCTTAACGGCCACCAGGTCCTGAA
>CAZLWV010000250.1:0-740 GCA_964563135.1 uncultured Planctomycetaceae bacterium | reverse complement strand
TCCATCCTCATTAATGGCGGCAAGACCAGAACTCCACGAATCCCGTTTCCACCGAAAACATATCCCCCCATCTTAGCAGTTCTGAGCCGCCAGTCCATAGGAGCACCGCGGCTCGGAAGCGTGCCGGCCTGCCCAGAACGCAGGCCCCAGAACGAAAGAGGACCTGCCACGTCGTATGGCCGGTCCTCTTCAATGGATGGCGAAAAATGCCGAAGACAGGACTTGAACCTGCACAGCCTTAACGGCCACCAGGTCCTGAACCTGGCGCGTCTGCCAATTCCGCCACTTCGGCGCTCCCTTGTTTTTAGAATACCGGGCCCGGTTTTACAAGCCCCCGGGGCCGCTCGGCTCATCGGTTTCCCGGGCTCGGCTGGACAGTAGGCTGTTGGAGTACAGACTTCAGCCTGAAACAGGCCGTTGGAGTACAGGCTTCAGCCTGAGATCCGCAGGCCAAAGCCTGAACTCCCACCTGCCTCGGATTGTCGACAAGGGACAGGTTCGTTAGCCTTGTGAAGGGCATGTCGTCCGGCATTGAACCGGGTGGCACTGCCACGTGTCCTGCACCTTCCGGCCTCGTTTCTTTCACGCCCGTCAGCTCAAGCTCACACCCATGGTCCAC
Source organism: uncultured Planctomycetaceae bacterium (assembly GCA_964563135.1). Taxonomy (GTDB): domain Bacteria; phylum Planctomycetota; class Planctomycetia; order Pirellulales; family Thermoguttaceae; genus JAAYAY01. The sequence continues at coordinate 121 of CAZLWV010000250.1, read as the reverse complement.
CATTCCAGCATCCAGCCCGAAGCCGCTCGCTCCTTTGCCGTGGAGGTGGTCCGCACACTCCGCGAGGCGGGGCACGAGGCCTATTGGGCGGGTGGGTGCGTGCGTGACCGGCTCCTGGGCC
>CAZLWV010000249.1:4704-7247 GCA_964563135.1 uncultured Planctomycetaceae bacterium | reverse complement strand
ATGTACGTTTCCTGACTTGGTCGGGTTGACAGGCCGGTATTTGCTGTCGGGCTACACTTCTTATTAGTACGATGTTATCATGTGCGAAGTTCCATAGCAGGCCCGGGGGTGGGCGGTCATGGACGGCGGAACGAAGCTGAGGACAGAGAACAGAGGGCCAGGGTTTGAACAGGAGGGAGCAGAGGTATCGGAGGAAGAGAGAGGCGGGGGGGCGGGAGAAAGGACTCGCTGGAGCGATTCTCGACCGGCACCCGAGGCGGATCGAGGAAGAAAGGAAGGAACACTAATCTGCGCTGATCTTCACTAATCTTGCGGGTGAGGTTTGTCCCCAAGGGAACGCGTGCGGGACGGGTGTCCTATGGCGGTTGGTGCTCGTATGTACGTTTCCTGACTTGGTCGGGTTGACCTTGGCGAATCACTCGGACTGCTTCTTCTGATTCCAGACCTCCATCAGCTCTTTCGAGGCCTGGCGGGGAATGGCGTTATTGAGCAGGATGTCTTCGGTCGCGTCGACGAGCGGCTGGCGGTCGAAGACGAGCGTCTCCACGTGCTCATCGGCAAACCGGAACTCGACATACTTGTCCTTCAGGTTGCGAAGCGTTTCCACAAGGTGCTTGAGACTGTGAATCTCAATTCCATTCACGTGGCTGACCACCTGCATGGTTGGGGAGGAGTAGCCGATGCCGATTCGGTGCGACAGCCAACCGCTGACCAGAACGAGTTGCTCCCCTTCGGACTTCGGCGGCTCGAAGCGTCGGAGCAAGAGCGGGCTGCGTCGCCAGGTGAGAAATGCCATGCCGGCCACGGCCGAGAGACGCTGCTGCGGATCGGACGAAGCAAGATAGGATTCGACACCGATCAGGCATTCTTCGGGCGCCGCAATGAATACCAGAGGCCCATACACGAAGTACGGCGGATACTCGCCTTTGAGCGGCCGAATGAGCCTCGGGGAAGGACGCCGAACGGGCGTGTCCACGGTGACTTCCTTGCCGTCGCGAAGCACTCGCAGGGGCACCTTGTCGTCCTTGGCCACGCTGGAAATGAAGTACTCGAAGTTGACGCGAAGATCTTCGCCCAGCCTGGCGTTCCCGTTGTTGTCGATATCATGCTGGCCGATATGCGTCACTATGTCACCCACGTGGATCGGGAAGGCGTCGTCAGTCTCCACGAGACTGTGGACCCAAACGCCCGTTTGCTCGGCCTGGAGACCGAGCTTGCCGCGCAAGCTGCGGTTGAGCAGATACTGATATTCGATCGGCAAACACGGCTTTCCGTCGTAGTGCCCATCCTCGACGTCGGCAAGAAAGCGCTGTACCTCTTCACTGGGAATGACGTAGCCGATGTTGTCGGATTGAGATCGTTTCTGGAAGGCGATGCCGATAATCTGGTTGTCCGCATAGGCGGGGCCGCCGCTGTTTCCCGGGTTGATGGCGGCGTCTACCTGGACGCGCAGCCCGTGGGCGCCATGTCCATAGCGGGAATACTCGATGCGTGAGACAATCCCCTCCGTGACGGAGAGAGAATCACCCCCTTCGGGAAAACCGTAGACACGGACCTCCGATTGCAGACGAGGCAGTTGTTCGGAGAAGACGGGCGGCTTGAGATCGGCAAAGGGAGTGTCGTCCAATTCGAGCACAGCGAGATCCATTTCCGGAGAAACGGCGAGCACCTCGGCGGGAATCCGGTCGGCCGATTCATAGGGCTGAATGGAAATCTGGGTCGCATAGACGACCAGGTGCTCGTTGGTGAGGATTCTTTTCCCTCCGAGCCAGACGCCAGAACCTGATAGTTGGCGTCCCTCACCACGTTTCCAGGGACTGCCGAGATTGAGCGCGTTGTTGGTGCAGAAGACCTTGACGACCGACCGGCGTGCGTCGGTGTCGTCGGCTGCGAAGAGGGAGGAACAAGCGACCAGCAGCAATACGGCTCCCACCAATCCACCCCGTTTCATGGCAACTCCTCAGTGTCGAACGGCAACGATTCCTCAACGGTTCCCACACGCCGGCAAGCGTAGTGCCTCAGGCAGCGACTGTCAACCGGCCACTGGTGAATGCCCCCCCGGACCACGCCGATCTACGGGTCGGAACCCTCGCCCCGTTGTTGCGGCAGGCAAAGTGAATTGGCTGCATCCGACCGCACCCGCCAACGATTCAGCCGGACAGTTCGTTCGAGCGATTGCCGCTCGGCGGCAGATCGGTCTTCTCGGCGGCCTCCCGGATGCGATCCAAGGCCTGCCAATAGTCGGACAACGCCTCGCGCCCGCCGTCCGTAATGCGGTACTCCGTGCGGGGGATTTTTCCGTTGAAGCCCTTCTGGATCTCCACATAACCGGCCCGCTCGAGTTTGTCCATGTGCGACGACAGGTTGCCCCGGCTCAGTCCCAGGGTGGAAACCAGGAACGTAAAGTCGACCACGTCGATGCCGGTCAGGATCGACAGGATCCGCAAACGCACGGGCTCGTGAATCACCCGATCGATGTCGGTCATGATTGGTGCGCCTCCTCGACCTGGTCGGCCTCGGTCAAGTTGGCCTGCGCCAGCCGC
>CAZLWV010000249.1:0-4694 GCA_964563135.1 uncultured Planctomycetaceae bacterium | reverse complement strand
AGTGCCACGCGACTGTGGAGGTGCATCACGAGCCCGGCCAGGATGCCGTAGCCCGCCACGGGAATCAGCATGTTCAGTCCGTCCCACGGGCCGGTGAAAAGGATCGGCGCCCCGGCGAGGATCAGAATGGCGTGGATTGCGTAGAGCAGCGGCCACAGGAGGGCTGCGTAGCCGGCCATGGGCCGCATCAAGAACCACAGGCCGACCAGAAAGGGCACCAGGTACAGGGCCGAGATCGGCTGCATGTACTTGGATGGGATATCGAAGACAAAGAAGAGGATCACGGATGCCAGAATGCAGGTCGGGAAACATACACTCAGGACCACGGCCCAGCGCTTCGCGTGCCGACTCTGCAGGGAGAAGGCCACGTTTCCTTCCCGGGCGTACAGGTGCTGCACCATCCGCTGCTGAAGATTGCCGAACCACTTGGGAACGGAGAGATAGACAATTGCGGCAACCGCCGGCACGATCAGGAAAATCGATCCCCAGAACAGGAGCATGTTGCCCGAGCGATATCCGATTCCCCCCAGATACGAGGCCCCTCCGAGCACCACCTGCAGTGCCACAATGATGAGGATGAACACGACGACCGGGAGGCTGCGATTCTGGGCGTAGGCCCGGGCCCAACGAGAGATTTCTTGCGGATCAGGTGCTTTCTGCGACCGGCTCATCTTGAAGCTCCTTGAAACGGATATGAGCAGGGACGATCCCCCGCACGAGCAAACCCCGTACCTTGATGTTTGTAGCACAAACATGTTTGCAGCACAATAGTCTTTTCGGCAGGTGGGCTGATTACTTGGGCAGGCAATCGGGTTTTTGTTCGATCACCCCCCCATGCGAGTGGGTGTGCAGGGCGTCGGATTTCACATTCGTGTCGACATATGGCCGCTGGTGCCAGGGTGGGGCGGCTCACGACCTTGATCGCAAGGTTACCCGCGCGATCGCAAGCCGACGCGTGAGCGAGGAGGGTAACACCTTGCCTCGCTTACGCTTCGGGTTGCGAAGATGCGACAGCAGTTGGCACGGTTACGATCAAGGCCGGCGGCTTGCCAATTCCTGTTCAGCGATCTCTCAACTTCACTGAGGATCTCAACGAACGAGCGACTCGGCACAGCCAAGCCGCCGGCGTGCCAGCTATCTCAGCGTCTCGACAAAGGCCGCCATGCTATCTACAACGGAGACAAGCCTGGCAATCCGATCCGACTTGCTTCCCGGAGTCCTCCATGATCCGACATATGCTGCCTCTTTGCGTGGTCCTTTCTTGCTTGAGCATCTCCTCGCCCGCGGCTGAAGATGCTGTGCAGGTTGACCGTCTGCGTTGTGAGTACCTGGCCAGTCCGGTTGGAATCGACGTGCTTGAGCCGCGATTGTCGTGGCAGATCGTCGACAGACGCCGAGGCGCCCGTCAGACGGCCTACCAGGTGCTGGTCGCCTCGAGCGAGACGAACCTCGCGGCCGATCAAGGCGATCTCTGGGACAGTGGCCGAGTGGAGTCGGACCAGTCGGTCCACGTGGTCTACGCCGGCAAACCGCTCAAGTCTCACCAGCAGTGCCACTGGAAGGTGCGGATCTGGGACCAGGAGGGAAAAGTTGCCCCGTGGAGCAAGCCGGCCCGCTGGTCGATGGGGATTCTCACACTTTCGGAGTGGCAGGCCCAGTGGCTGCGTTACACAAAGCCCTTCCAGCGCACGGTCGAGGCAGGGAGCCCGGCTGAAGAGCTGAGGCCTTCCGACGCGTCGTGGATCTGGACCGGCGAAGGCGATGCTGCCGTGGAGGTGCCCCAGGGCAAGCGGTTCTTCCGCCGCACCATCGAGCTGCGGGGCAAGCTGCGGCCGCGGTGGGCCTACCTGGTCATCGCGGCCGACGACAGCTTTCGACTCTGGCTCAACACGGCCAAGGTGTGTGAGAACAAACCCGAGGAGGATGCGTGGCGAAGGGCGTATGAGGTGGAGTTGACCGAGAAGTTGAGGCCAGGGCGCAATGTGCTGGCCGTTGATGTCGACAATGCCCGGCCGAGCCCGGCCGGAGTAGCCATGAAGCTTGTTGTCGAGTTGGCCGACGGCAAGCGGATGAGTTGGGTCACCGACGGGACATGGAAGGCAACCGCCACCCCCGCCGCGGGGCGCGAGTTCTTTGCCGTCGATCTGGACGACAACGGCTGGAATGCTGCGGCCGTTACGGGCCGGGTGGGAATCGAACCGTGGAAAGTGCCGGAGACGGGCAAGAGCGTGGGCTGGTCGCAGGAGGCTCCGAGCCCGGTGTTCCGCAAGGCTTTTTCGGTCAAGGGGCCCATCCGGCGTGCAACCGCCTATGTTTGTGGCCTGGGCTATCACGAGCTGCGGCTCAACGGGGACAAGGTGGGCGACCATGTGCTCGACCCGGCCTTTACCCGTTACGACCGACGGGCACTCTACGTGGCCCACGACGTGACCGGCCAGATCCGCCAGGGAGAGAATGCCCTTGGGGTGATGCTGGGCAATGGCTGGTACAACATGCACACCCGGGCGACCTGGAATTTCGACCAGTCTCCGTGGCGCAGCGAGCCGACCATGCTCCTGCACCTGCGGATCGAACTGGAGGACGGCACGGTCCAGACCGTGGCGAGCGATTCGTCGTGGCAGGCGAGCACCGGGCCGGTGGTTCTCGACAGCATCCGCGCCGGGGAGGTCTACGACGCTCGGCTGGAGATGCCCGGCTGGGATACGGCCGAGTTTGACGCCCGTGCATGGGCAGAGCCGGAAATCGCCGCGGCCCCGGGCGGCACGCTGGCCTCTCAGATGATGCCGCCGATCCGCGTGACCGAGTCGATCGAGCCGGTTGCGGTGAGCGAGCCCGAGCCGGGGGTCTATGTGTTCGACATGGGGCAGCATTTCCCGGGCTGGGTCCAATTGCGTGTGCGGGGCCAGCGCGGTGCGAAGGTTGCGCTTCGCTACAGCGAGCGGATCGATGCGGCCGGCATGATCGAACGGAGCGAGATCTCGAAGTTCGTGTGTGAGGGGCCGTTCCAGACGGATACCTATATTCTCAAGGGCGAGGGGCTGGAAGTCTGGGAGCCGCGGTTCGTCTACCACGGCTTCCGCTACGTGGAGGTGACCGGGCTGGCCGAGAAGCCTGGGCTGGACCTTCTCCGCGGCCGCGTGGTCCACACCGATTTTGCCCGCCCGGGGCAGTTCGAATGCTCCAACGAGCTCTTCAACCGCCTGGCCCAACTGACCGAGTGGAGTTACCGCAGCAATTTCCACGGCTATCCGACCGATTGCCCTCAGAGGGAGAAGAACGGCTGGACGGGCGACGCCCACCTGGCGGCCGAGCAGGCCATGTACCGGTTCGAGAACACGGCCTCCTACCGCAAGTGGATCCAGGACATCCACGACGAGCAGCGTCAGAGCGGCGAGATCTGCGCGATCGTGCCCACCTCCGGCTGGGGCTACGCGTGGGGCAACGGCCCGGCCTGGGACAGTGCTTTCCTGATCATTCCCTGGTACGTTTACACTTATCGAGGCGATATCAGAATCCTGGCCGACCACTATGAGCGGATGCGGCTCTACGTGGATTACCTGACGAGCCGGGCCGAGAACGGCATCGTCAAGATCGGCCTGGGGGACTGGGTGCCGGCCGACACGGTCACCCCCAACACGATCACCTCGACCGGCTACTACTACGCCGACACGAAGATCGTGGCCCAGGCTGCGAAGATCCTCGGCAAGACCGGCGACGCCCAGAAGTACTCAGCCCTGGCCGAGGAGATCAGGAAGGCCTTCAACCGCGAATTCTACAAGGGGGACGGCGTCTACCTGAACGGCAGCCAGACGGCCCTGAGCTGCGTCGTTTACCAGGGGCTGGTGGAGGACTCGGAGCGCGAGGCGGTGATGAAGCGTCTGGCCGAGCAGGTTGCCGGCCGCAACGATCATCTCGACGTGGGGATCCTGGGCGCGAAGTATCTTTTCCACACGCTGAGCGAGAACGGCCGTCACGACCTGGCCTACCACATTCTCAACCAGAAGACGCCGCCGAGCTACGGCGACTGGGTCGAGAAGGGGGCCACGACGCTGTGGGAGGACTGGCAGGGTGTCAGCTCGCTAAATCACATCATGTTCGGCGACCTGGTCACCTGGTTCTACCAGAAGCTGGCCGGTATCAATGCCGACCCGGCGCAGGCTGGTTTCAAACATGCGGTGATCCGCCCCATGCCGGTGGCCGACCTGAGCCATGTGACGGCCACAACCGAGTCGATGTACGGCACGATCCGGAGTGCGTGGAAGAAGGGAGCGGACGGATCGCTGGTGCTGGAGGTGACCCTTCCGGCGAACACGACGGGCACGGTTTACGTGCCGGCGGAGTCGGAGGCGGGAGTGGAGGTCGATGGAGGGACGGACGGCGTGCGGTTCCTGCGGATGGAGGCGGGGTATGCGGTGTATGAAGTGGAGAGTGGGAGTTATCGGTTTGCGGTACACTGATTCCATGCGGACCGCACTTGGATGAAGCATCAATCCGTTTGCCTGGCTGTTGTATATATCGAGTGGTTCCGCAACGGGTTGCCTGACGGGCGGCGATCCAGAGGAGAGTTGATCGAAGATTTGAGGCCTCCCTGGCTTGCATGGCCAGTCTTTGGAGTGCGGTGACTTGTCACCGCTTTCTGTGTATGCCAGGCATGTTTACCAACTTGAGGGTGCAAGTCCCTTATCCAACTTGAC
>CAZLWV010000248.1:0-7415 GCA_964563135.1 uncultured Planctomycetaceae bacterium | reverse complement strand
GATGCCCTGGACGGCCTTGATCTTGCCGATCCCGCCGCTGCGGACCAGTTCGCAAGCGAACCGGTTCATCTCCATCGTCCGCTGCTGGCTCCCCACCTGGAAGACGGTCTTGTGCTTGCGTGCGTGGTTGACCAGGGTCCGCCCCTCGCTGATCGTCAGCGTCAGCGGTTTCTCCGCATACACGTCCAGCCCCGCCTGGCAGGCGTGGATGCACGGCAGCGTCCGCACATGGTCGGGCGTGCCCACGACCACCGCATCCAGGTTCTCCGAGTCGATCATCTTCTCGAAGTGCTGGTAGGTCTTCCAGTCGGTCTGCTTCTGCTGGAGGGTCTCGGCCATCCGCTGCGTGAAGCAGTCGCTGATGGCGACGATCCGCCCCCCTTCGGGAACGTGGTCCATCAACTGGCGGGATCGCCCTCCGGTGCCGATGAAACCGATGATCACCCGCTCGTTGGCCCCCGGCGAGCCGGCCAAGGCCAGTGCCGAGCGGGGAATGACCGTGGGCGCCGCAACAGCAGCGGCCCCCAGCACCGAAGCGCTCCGAAGGAACTGGCGGCGCGAAACGCAATGCTTGTCACTCATGACCAGACTCCCAATGGCCGGGTGCGTCGTAACGCACCGTCTGCTCCCACTGTTATGGACGCCTGCGCTGTCGATGCACGAGGGCGACTGGCGGAAACCCCGCTTCTCAGGGTCGCCCGCTGGGTCTCCCCAGGCATTTTCCATGCAGACAACAACAATCGTCATCCTGATCCTAGCCGCACATCTGCCCGGCTTGTTCCACCCGGCAGAGAGCCGCCTCTCGGCGGACTACTGATTGACCAGTACGAACAGCCCTTCTTTGCCGGGGGCAATGATGTCCGGGCGTCCATCGCCTGAGATATCATCCACCCAGAAATAGATGCCCACACCGCTCGACTCCCGCGCCTTGCCGTAGTCGATCGTATGGGGCCTGAAGACACCGGTCTTGTCGAAATCGAAGTAGCGCACAAACACCGGGTCCTCGGCGCCGGGATCGTTTCCGTTGTGGGCGTAGTAGCGTTTGCCGGTCACCAGTTCCAGCCGCCGGTCGCCGTCGATGTCGGTCAGCAGCATGTCGTGGTACTGCGAGGCCCGATCGTCGATCGTGTGCACGGTCCACGTGCGTTTGCCTTCGGCGTCTTTCTGCTGCTCGACCCAGAACAGGCCGTAACCATGCCCGTTGCCGTAGATGAGGTCGGCCAGCCCATCTTCATTCACGTCATACACCAGGATCGGCACGCTGGCATGGGGCAGGTTGAACTCGCCCTCGTGAGCGGCCCACTCCTCTTCGAGAGGTTTCTCCGGGGCCTCGAGCCAGCCGGTGGGAGTCACGAAATCGCCGCGTCCGTCGCCGTTGAGGTCGCCGAACTCGCCCGCCGGTTTGCCCGCCCCGTCGCGCGCGAGCCGGTAAAAGACCACGTTTCCCGCGGCGTTGGGCACAATCTCCACCTGCCCGTCGCCGTCGACGTCCCAGAACCGCGAGGTCTCGATGTTGCCGGGCTGGTCGATCTCGTGCCGCGTCCATTCGGCCGCCGTACGGGTGTTGCCTGGGTTCTCCCGCCACAGGAGCGCCTTACCGAACCAGCCGCCGCTGACGATATCCACCCGACCATCGCCGTTGACATCCATCGGGTAATCGTGAAAGGAGTCGTGGTACCCGCTCTGGGCCAGCAGGGTGCGGAACTTCACCCCTGGGGAGAAATCAGGTCCCGGGTACCAGTAGTCTCCGGATACGATGTCCTTGCGGCCGTCGCCGTCGACGTCGCAGACCGAGGCCGCCTCGAAGGGCCGATCGGAGATCATCCTGCGGTTGAACCGGGCCTTGGGCGGTTCTTCGAGCCGCTGGATTTCCTCCAGCGTAACCGGCACGCCGTGGGCGCGGCGGATCGCATCGGCCGCGCCGAGGGCCGTGGGACCGTCTGCCGAGAGCGTGTGATCGGCAAGCCACCTGGCCGCCTCGGGCGCCGCTTCAACTGTCTCCAGGGGCACCAGGCCCTTGGGCGGCTCGGTCCCGGTAGCCAGTTGGCACGTGATGGCACAGATCCGCGGCCGGACCAGGTCGGCGTCCGCCCGCACCAGCTCGATCCGCGCTAGCTTCACTTTGTCTTTCGGCCGGATCGCCACCAGGTAGCGGGTTCCGTCGCCGACCGGCAGCAGGCAGGCCGCTTCCAGCTTCGTGGCCGTCTTGTAGGGACTCTCGAGATTGAACCCGTAGACGAGCGGGAAGGTTTCCTTCGACTTGTCGTCATAGATCAGGTCGACCCGCCCGTAGGGCCGCAGCACGTGGCCGGCCGGCACGGTGGCGCCGAGCAGGTAGATCCTTTCCACCTCGCAGCCCACGTCCACTTGCCCCGGTCCCGCCTCGGGCACCCAGGTGAACGCATCCCGAAACACGCGGAACGGCACGGGCCCATCCAAGACATCCTCGGTCGAGCGTGCCGTCTGATCCTCGGCCGGAGCGGTGGCGGCCCAACCTTTGGGCATCCCCTGCCGGAAATCGACCGTCATTTCCGGTCCGGCTTCGATCCTCTCCACGCCAAACCAGGCAAAAGCCCCGTCGGCGATCCCGTCGACAAGCTGGAAACGAACAGTCTTTCCCTTCAGGTCGGCCACGTCCCACTCCCGGTCCTGCAAGCCGTCGTTTCCCGGCGCCGGAGTCGAGCGGAGCACCGCTCCGGTCTTGTTGTCGACCAGGGCGGTAAAGTTCTGGTTTCGCCCCCCCTTGGCTCCGTCGTGCCCTCGCATCGCGAAACGGATGCGGTCGACCGAGAGCTTGAATGGGGGTGATCCGATCGTGCCGGTCTGCTGCTCGCCTCCCACGAGCGAGGAGAGATAGGGCTCGGTGGGCCGATTGGCTCCATCTCGCTGGCAGAGCCCCCAGGTGACCGGCGAAACTTGCGAACACTGGGCGGCAAAGAAACGCGCCTGCGCCTGCGCCGGAATCGCCGGCAGACAGCCCATCGCCGCCAGCGCAGCCAGACGTGTGCAGAAACCAACACTCGGTCTCGTCATCGGTGAGGTGCTCCTTGGAACCGGCCAACCTGAAGGACCTTGGGATTGTAACGTGCCGTCGCCCCCCATGCACCAATCACCCCGGAAATTCTTCCGGCATCCGGATTTCGACTTTCGCCATTCCCCCAGTTTCGACTACTCCACGCCGGCAAACCGGCGCAGATCTGCTTCCATGGCGTCGAGCCGTTTCTCCAGCATCTGGCGGGCGGCAACCACATCCTGGCTTTCGGCGGGCGGAGCGAAGGCAAACATGTAGAATTTCACCTTCGGTTCAGTCCCCGAAGGGCGTACCGCCGCAAAATTCCCCTCGGCCGCCAGAGCCAGCATCACCAGGTCGCCCTTCAGCGGCACCTGGGCATCGCGGTACTGGTAGAGCGATTGCGCCGCAGCGCCCAGGTAGTCGCGAACTTCCACCACGTCGAACCCCGCCATCTGTTGGGGTGGATTCGCACGGCAGGCCGCCATCACCTCCTTCATTCGCTCCATTCCCTCGGCGCCCGGCATCGTCACCGAAACCGTCCGCTCCACGTGGCAGCCGTGCGTCCGGCAGAGGGCATCGAATTTCTCGGCCAGCGTCTGCCCTTGGGCCTTGAGCCTGGCGGCCAGTTCCGACAGCAGCATCGACGCCACGGCCGCATCCTTGTCGCGGGCGTGGGGTCCGACCAGGAAGCCGTACGATTCCTCGGCCCCAAGCACGAACTTGTCTGCGTCTTCCTGCTCCATCACCCCGCCGATCCACTTGAATCCCACCAGCAGGTCGCCGATCATCTTGGCGCCGTAGCTGTCGGTGATCCGCCGCATCAGCTCGGTGGTCACCAGCGTTTTGACCACGTAGTGGTCGGGCGTCAGTCGCCCCGAGACCTTGGCCACCTCGAGCAGATAGTCGGCCAGCAGCGCACCGATCTGGTTGCCGGTCAGCGTGGTCCATGCGGCCCCCGCCTTGCCGGAAACCGGTACGGCACATCCCACGCGGTCACAATCCGGATCGGTAGCCAGGATCAGGTCGTGTCCTTTTTTCCTGGCATAGTCGATCATGGCATCGAAGACGGCCGTGTTCTCCGGATTCGACACGTGCTTGGGCACATTCGGAAAATCTCCGCTCGGCTCCGCGTGGGGCCCATAGACCTCCACGTCCGTAAACCCGGCGGCGGCCAGGGCCGGTTCGACGGCGGTCCGCCCGACCCCGTGGAGCGGCGAGTAGAGGATCTTCAGTTCCCTCGGGCCGGGAAGGCTCTGTGCCGCGACGGCTTCGCTGAACGCCTTGTCGACCTCCTGGCTGCACAACTCGATTGCGCCGCAGTCCAAGTGCTTCTGGAAATCGACCTGCGGGATCTCCTCGACGTTCATCACCCGCTCGATCACCCGTTTGTCGTGGGGCGGAAGCAGTTGCCCGCCGGTCGACCAGTAGGCCTTGACCGCATTGTCGCTGGGCGGATTGTGGCTTGCCGTGACCATGATTCCGCAGTCGCATTGCTTGTAGCGGACGGCAAACGACAATTCCGGCGTGCTGCGGATGCCGTCGAGGAACCAGACCTTGAATCCCGCCTCGGCAAAGATGCCGGCACAAAGCTCGGCAAACTCCCGCGACCGGTGCCGTGTGTCGTAGGCAATGGCGGCCGACGGCTGCTTCTTTCCGACGACTTCGAGAACGTAATCGGCAAGCCCCTGGGCGCTCTCACCGATCGTCCGCTCGTTGATCATGTTGCTGCCGATCGGATACATGCGGCCGCGACGTCCTCCCGTGCCGAAGGGGATGACGGTCACGAAGGCGTCGTCGAGTTCTTTCCATTTGCCGGCATCGATATGTTCGACGATCTGGGCAGCATACTTCCGGTAGCGGTCCTCGCTCAGCCACTTCCGCAGATTCTCGACGGCACCACCCGAAAGCCTCTCCTCGCCGGCCGCCTGCTCCACCGCGGCCAGCGCCGCTTCCCGATTGAACACTTTTTCTGCTTTGGACATCATGTACTCAAACCATTATCTGGAAACCGCGACCGTAACCCAGACGCGTCGGAACCGGGCCTTGCCCTCCCCTGGCCCCGATCTGTGCCGTCTGCCCGTGTGAAGCCGATAGTGTGACCGATCGCCCTGCGATAGCCTAGGGGGCACCCCCAGACCTGGCGAATCGGCCGCCGTCTTTCGTGTCCCTGGCCGCACAAGTGGCCCCCCCGCCCCTCCTGGAACCCAGATCCCGTCCCCCCATCGAAGGTGCTATACTTGCGTGTTCCAGGAAACAACTGTCTCAGGGAGTCTGAATTGTGGCGGAACTGATTATCAGCGTATCCGGGCTGCGCGGCATTGTAGGCGAGACTCTCACCCCTGAAGTAGCCATTCGCTATGTCACGGCCTTCTCGGCCGGCACCCCGGAGGGCCCGCTGGTCGTGACTCGCGACGGGCGCGCCACCGGGAATATGGTGGCCGAGGCGGTCATGGCAGGGCTTCACGCTGCCGGGCGAACAACGATCGACGGTGGCGTTGCCGCTACGCCCACCACCGGGGTCCTCGTGCGCCGCAGCCGAGCTGCGGGCGGCATCCAGATCTCCGCCAGCCACAACCCTCCGCAATACAACGGCCTGAAGCTGTTCTCGTCCGAGGGCCGTGTGATCCCCGCGGGAGCGGGCCGCGCGGTGCTCGAACGCTACCGGAAGGGCACGCCCCAATGGGTCACCCACGACCGGCTCGGGCAGAATCTCCCGGTTGCCGATCCCCACGCCGACCATCTCCAGGCGGTGCTGGCCGCGGTGGATGCCGAGGCGATCCGTGCCTGCCGGTTCCATGTGCTTCTCAGCTCCAACCACGGCGCCGGCAGCATCCTCGGCCAGCGGCTGCTCATGTCTCTCGGCTGCAAGGTCACCGTGATCGGGGCTCAGCCGGATGGGCAGTTCGAGTACCCGCCTGAGCCAACGGCCGAGAACCTGGCTTCCATCCTCCCCCAGGTGAAACAGCTCGGGGTCGACGCCGGATTCTGCCAGGATCCGGACGCCGACCGGCTGGCCCTGGTCGACGGCAACGGCCGTTACGTGGGCGAGGAATACACCCTGGCCATCTGTGCAAATCACATCCTCAACACCCACAAGGGTCCCGTCGTGGCCAACTGCGCCACCAGCCGCATGACCCAGGACATTGCCGAGCGTTTTGGCGTGGAGTATCACCGCTCGGCGGTGGGCGAGGCCAATGTGGTTGACTGCATGCTTGCCCATGGTGCCGTCTTCGGGGGCGAGGGAAACGGCGGTCCCATCGATCCCCGGGTTGGGTTCGTCCGCGACAGCTTTGTGGGCATGGCCCAGGTGCTCGCCGCCATGGCGGCACGGCAGCTTCCCCTGGCCCGCCTGGCCGACGAATTGCCCCACTACGAGATTGTGAAGACGAAGATCGATCTGGCGGCCGACAAGGTGGCCTCGGCCGTCGACGCCCTGAGAGACCGTTTTGCCGACGCCAAGGCCGACCTGCTGGACGGGTTGCGGCTCGACTGGCCCGACCGCTGGCTGCTGGTGCGTCCCAGCAACACCGAGCCGATCGTCCGGGCGATCGCGGAGGCTCCTGCCCGCACCGACGCCGAGACGCTCTGCCGCCAGGCAGCCGAGGTGCTGGCTGCCGTCTGAGCACTTCGATTCAACGGGTTCCGCAGCACTCGGGATTCTGCAACGCCTTTCGACATGCTGCGAAAACTCGGCCCCGATGGGTTTCGGCATGTCGGGCTGGGAGAGGCGTTTCCATCGCAGGGGTCGATCGCAAAGTAGTATCCCTTGGCGGAGGGATGGCGCAAAAAGCACCCGGTTGGGGAGGTGCTGCCAGACCAGTTGGCGAGAGACTTTGGTCAACAAGAGGGGCATTCCGCCAAATTCAGGGGTGGGGCGAAGGGGAAGTTGGGCAACCGACAGCAAAACTTGCCGGCATGCTGGGGAATGGTCGGAGAGTTGTGCAGCAAGCGGTCGTTTTGCCGGTTTCTCGCTGGAGAGGACGCCGGTGAACGGACTGCTCGACGAGAAGGCGAACCGCAATGCCAAGCAGGGGAGACAAGAGATGGGCGCGGCAGGTGGCCAGTGAGCTCGAGTGTGGGGGCAGAGAGTATCCATTGTCCACGTTCCGGCTTTCGCGGCAGTTCTTGGGCCTGGTTGGGTCGTGCGGGGCTCATGCCAGGCTCCGCCAGTGAAGTGTATGCACGTACAGATGGATGGATTGTACGGAAGCGGGCCTGTGGATTCAAGCCGGATTGGAACTCCCGAGGATGAGGGGGAACGGGGTTCTGGGGGTCTTCGCCGCTGCAGACTTGCCTGGCAGGGCTCGGCCTTGATCGAAGGCTTGCGAGTCCAATCGTAAGCGCGAAGCGTGAGCGAGGAGGGTAACACCTTGCCTCGCTTACGCTTCGGGTTGCGAAGATG
>CAZLWV010000247.1:0-7567 GCA_964563135.1 uncultured Planctomycetaceae bacterium | reverse complement strand
GTGAGGGGGGGGGCGGAAGCGAGGCCAGCAGCGCGGGCACGGTGTTTTGCTGGGGGTATAGACGTATCGGTATATACTGGCGCGGTGTCTCGAGGGGAGCGTTTCCAGCCAGACACAGGATTGGCCACCCTGCGTCGTTGCTCTGACGTCGCTTGGAACGAAGAAGCATGCGGCCCACCCCTTAGAATGTGGCTCAACCGAACCCCATCCGACGCGGCCGGTTTCGCGGCCACACTCGGTCGGCTATGCTCAATGGCTGAGACAGAGTTCGAGCAGGACAGTACGAGTCAGCATCCCCCGTTTTCTGGAAGGGCGGGTCGGGCTGCAGCCCCGTAAGCACCCTTGCAGACGGGAGAGAATCTCGCATGCCTCTCGACCCGGGGCGGTAGCGGCGTCCACGGGCAGCGACCGAAAACTGGCCGCGAGCTGCCGCCCGGTTGCGGGTGGTCTGCTCCCGCCCATTGCGAATCGTTGTCAGAAACTCGACGATCTTCAGGAGTAGTGGCACAGGACAGGGCAGACGGGGCTTCTGGAAGGGGATGGCAATCCATGGCGTATGAGCAGTTTGCAGGCCGTCTGGCAACCATCGTAGGCAGAGCCAACGTACTGACGAGCGAGGAGGACCGCAAGGTCTACTCCTACGATGGAACGTCTACCTGGACCCACAAGCCCGATCTGGTCGTCTTTCCGACCGAGACCGAGCACGTCGAAGCGGTGCTCAAGCTGGCCAACGAGAATCGCATCCCGGTGACCCCCAGGGGAGGAGGCACCAATGTCAGCGGTGGCTCGGTGCCGATTCACGGCGGAATCGCCCTGGTCATGACCAAGATGAACAGGATCCTTTCCATCGATGGCGCCAACCTCTCGGCGCGGGTGCAGGCAGGGGTAGTGCTCATGGACCTTCAGACTGCGCTGGCCCGGGAGCGGCTCTTCTTTCCCCCCGACCCGCAGAGCTTTCTCGGCGCCACCCTGGGCGGAATCATTGCCGAAAATGCCGGCGGGCCGGTGTGTCTGAAGTACGGCGTGACCAAGCAATACATTCTGGGGCTCAAGGTCGTTCTGCCCACCGGCAGGATCGTCGAGTTTGGCGGCACCACGGTGAGGAATGTTGTCGGATACGATCTGGTCTCGCTGGTGACCGGTTCCGAGGGGACGTTGGCGGTCGTTACTGAAGCGATCCTGCGTCTCTTGCCTCTGCCTCCCGCTAGGCGGACGATCATCGCCCTGTTCGACGATCTGCCCAAGTCGGGCCAGACCGTGGGCAAGATCCTGGATGCGGGCACGGTCCCTGCGAAAATCGAACTGTTGGACAACTGGGTGGTCAGGAGCATCAACCGGATCACCGGCATGCGGCTTCCCGAGGGCGCCGCGGCCATGCTCATGTTCGAGTGCGACGGCACGGAAGATGTCGTCGAACACGACTCCAGCAAGGTGATCCAAGTCTGCCAGGAGGTTGGCGCTACCCACGTCCTCGTGGCCGAGGACCCGGCGCAGGCGCAGGCTTACTGGAAGGCCCGCAGCGCGGGCTTCGCGGCCGTGTTCGGCGCGGCGCCCACGGTGTTTGCCGAAGACGTGACCGTGCCTCGCACGCGGATGGCGGAGTTCATCCAGCGGGTGACGGCGATCTGCAGGAAGGCCGACCTGGAAGTGACGGTCATTGGGCATGCAGGCGACGGAAACCTCCACCCCAGCGTGATGACCGATGCAAAAGATCCCGCCCATTTCCAGAAGGCCCAACGGGCTGTCGATGAAATCATCGAAGCTGCGGTCGAGTTCGGCGGCGTCTTGTCGGGAGAGCACGGAATCGGCCTGGAAAAACGGAAGTTCATGCGCCGCACCCAGGACCCGATCTTCATCGACCTGATGAGGAGCATCAAAGGCATCTTCGATCCCAACGGGATCCTGAACCCCGGCAAAATCTGGGAAGATCGGAGTGGCTATTGATGGCCAGGAAAGCAATGCAGCGGCTTGTGGTTGTCTTCCTTGGAAAACCGGCCTCCCGGTGGTCGGCCTTCCTTTTCTGAGGGTCAATAAGTGGCTCAACGGCTCAAGAATATCCAGAAGTTCCAGGCCGACGTCGAGCAGTGCATGAAGTGCGGCTTCTGCGGCTACTTCTGTCCCATCTATCGCGAAGAGCGCGAGGAAAAGGGGCTGGCTCGAGGCAAGGACCAGTTGATC
Source organism: uncultured Planctomycetaceae bacterium (assembly GCA_964563135.1). Lineage (GTDB taxonomy): Bacteria > Planctomycetota > Planctomycetia > Pirellulales > Thermoguttaceae > JAAYAY01. The sequence continues at coordinate 5,389 of CAZLWV010000247.1, read as the reverse complement.
CGCCTGGCACTCCAGGGCCAGCAGGATCTCAGCAAGGGCTTCTACCAGGCGATCGACAACTGCCTCTTGTGCAGAACGTGCGTCCAGTACTGTCCGGCCAAGACCCGGATCGACCACGCGGTGACCGCTGCACGGGCCGACTACGTGGCGGAAAAGAACCTCCCGCTGGCCAAGCGGATCGTGTTCCGCCACCTGCTTCCCCATCGCCGGTTGTTTGGCGTTGCGCTGCGTCTGGCCTCCTGGCTGCAGGGTCTTCTGCCTCGGGGGCAAGGAAGATTTCGCCATCTGCCGCAGTTTCTCTCGGCCCTGGGCGCCGGCAGGGCGATCCCCGATATCGCGCCGCGATTCCTGAGAACCATCCTGCCCGAGCGCAGCCCAGCCGCCGGCACTGCGAAATATCGGATCGGCTTCTTCTCAGGCTGCGCCACCGAGTATGTGTTCCCCGAGATCGGCCGGATGATCGTCGACGTCCTCCGGAACCTCGACTGCGACGTCGTCTTCGATCGTCGCCAGGGCTGCTGCGGCGCGCCCGTCTACCTCTCCGGCGACTTCCGCACCGCCAGGAAAATGGCTGCCAGAAACGTCCAGGCCTTCGAAGACTACGACTACGTCGTGACGGGCTGCGCCACCTGCGGCTCCGGATTGAGCGAGTATCCGACCTACCTGGCCGACAGTCCCGAGCAGAAGGAATGCTTCGAGCGGTTCGCCGCGAAAGTGATGGACTTCAACGCGTTTGTCATCGACGTTCTTGCCGCGGACCTCGGCCGGTTGGCGCTCAAGTCCCGCTTCCATGGCAAGACCGTCACCTGGCACGACCCCTGCCACCTTGCTCGGTATCAAGAAGTCCGCGTCCAGCCCCGCAGAATCCTCCAGGCACTCCAAGGGCTGCGTTTCGTGGAGATGCCCGACGCCGACCGCTGCTGCGGGCTCGGTGGCTCGTTCAGCATCACCCACTACGACGTTTCCCGAAAGATCGCCGACCACAAGGTCGACGCCATCGTGGCCTGCGCCGCCGATGCCGTGGTGACCGCGTGCCCGGGGTGTATGATCCAGCTTCGCGACGCGCTGGCGCGGCGCAAGGCGGCCGTTGAGGTCCTGCACATCGGGGAGCTGTTCACGGTCCGGCCTCAGTCGAAGCAGACTTGAGAGTCCCCCGCTGGTTGGCCACCAGGATTCCCATACCGATATTCCAGTTGGAGCGGACGTGATTTGCCTTCTCCATTGCCGTCCAGGTGACACCTTCGACGTAACAATCGGAAATGGCCTCTTCCATCGTATTGGGAATCGCCCCATTCGGGCCGCAGTCAATCTTCGCAACCTTGATGCCCGAAGCAGCCGCACGAGCGATCAGATCGAGGTCATCGTAGCCGCATGGCAGGAAGTCTTCGTCGCAGCCGCCAAGGCCGTCAAACACGCGGCGCGAACAGGCAATCCGCCCGCATGTCCCGTCTCGCGAGACGCCCGACCAATTATGGACAAGGCTACCAGCAGGCGGTCGCCGCCGCGGGTGGCACGCTGGCGATCGCCAATGCCCAGGCGGTGGCCGGCTATGTCGACTCCGTCTATGGCCAGGCCGGCGCCTACGACACCTGGCAGGACGCCCTCGACGGGGCGAAGAACCTCTACGATCAGGCCCGCTCAGCCGCGGAAGAGACCCGCGACAAAGATGTATCGGCCCTCGACGCGGCCCTGGAGGCCGCCCTGGCCGACACCTATGCCGACGCCCTGGAGCAGCTCGCCCTCGACCACTCTACCCCCTGGTCCACCCGCGCCGCCGCCGACTCGCGGGCCGAGTCCAACCGGGTCAGCGCCCAGCAGACGGCGCAGTCCGTCTACGACAACGTCCTCTTCACCGCCCAGGCCGATTTTCAGGACGCCGCCGGCACCGCCGACCAGGCCCGCTCTGGGGCCCAATCCGACGCCCGCCGCGCCCGCATGGTCTCCCAGGCCGCTGCCGGCGTCACCTTGGCAGCGGATCAGGCGGCCGACAACAACACGGCCGCAGCCGCCGGCGCAGGCGGCACAGCCCAGCCCAGGAAAGAAACGCGCCCGGCGGAGCCGGAGGATGTGGCCGTCACCACCCTGGGCAAAGAGGAGGACGGCACCCTGGGCTCCATGCCGCTCTTGACCCCCGAAGACTCGGAGCAGTTGCTGGGCGGCCAGGAAGCCTACTGCGCCACCCTTGACCTCGGCATCTGCTTCGCTGCCGGCACGCCCGTGCTTCTAGCCGACGGCACCACCAGGCCCATCGAGACCCTCCAGCCCGGCGACCTGGTCCTCTCCGCCCCCGAGGACGACGCCGAAGCGACACCCACTGCCAAGTCGGTCGAGCGCGTCTTCCACAACCCGCCCAGCGAACTGATCCGCCTCACGATCGGCGGCACCGAACTTTGCTGCACCCCGCCCCACCTCTTCTACGTCAAGGAAAAGGGCTGGACCGCCGCCCAGGACCTCCAGGTGGGCGATCAGCTCCGCACCCCCGACGCCCGCTGGGTCACCCTCGACGCCAAAGAACACCAGTCCGACCCCGAGCCGGTCTTCAACCTCCGCGTGGCCGACTACCACACCTACTTCGTAGGCGACCCGAGTGACGGGGAGGCGGTGTTGGTGCATAATGACTGTACTGGAGTGCTGGCCGACCTCTCCGATTCGTTCACCTGCGTGGGAATCTTCGGCAACAGCGAGTATGCGTCACACCATGCCAACGCTTTTTCCAGCTCCGTCTTGTCCGGGCTGATCGACCACGTCCCCGCCGGCGCCCTCCAGCTTCTCTCCCGATACGGCCTGGCTTCCTGGGTCAACCAACTCGGTTCGGGCTCAACCAGATTCACTTACGACACGAAGACCGCGGCAGCGCACATCGACCTGGACTCTCTAGGCAACGTGTCGACCATCACCGACGCCTTCGGCAACCAGGCTACCTATACTTACGACGCCGTCGGCAACATGACCGGCTTGACCCTCCCCACCGGTGCCACAACGAGTTTTGCCTACGACGCCGATGGCCGCCTCATCGAAGTCATCGATCCCCTGGGCAACAGCACGGTCTACACGTTCGACGATGCCGGGCAACTAGTCAGTGACGAGATTGTCGTCGATGGGGAGACACTCACCCGCACTTACGAGTACGACGAATCCGGCAACCAGGTCCGCAAGATCGATCGCAACGGGCGGGTGACCACTTACGCTTTCAACGAGTCGGGCCAACTGGTCCAGGAGGTCTGGTATGACAGCGTGGCCGATGCCGACGCCGACCAGAACCGGCAGAACACGATCACCTGGACCTACGACGCCGAGGGGAACCTCCTCTCCGTCACCGACAAATTTTCCTCCTACATCTACGTCTACGATAGCCAGGGCCGGGTCACCAGCGAAACGGTGGCCGCGGTCGACGGCCCAGTCACCGTCCTCACCATCGGCTATGGCACCCGCGACGACGACCTGCCCGTCTCCCTCTCCGCCAGCGTCGGCGGAGTCCCTGATTTCGTCACCACCTACGAGTACGACTCGCAGGATCGCGTGGTCGCCATTCGCCAGACCGATCAGGGCGGAAACGAGGTTGCCGAGAAACTCCTCGTCTTCACCTACACCGACGCAGGGGCATTGGAAACGATCACCCGTTATGCCAGTCTTGACGGTACCCAGATGGTCGCCGTGAGCGCCTACGGCTATGACCAGTTCGGCCGGCTCGTCCGTCTCGACCACTTCCAGGACCCGGCCAATCCGCTGGCCCAGTACACGTGGACGTACCAGGGCGGCGCCACGGTCGGCCTCGATTCCGATGACGATCTCAACGCGATCCTGGCCGCCCTCCAGGCCCTGCCCGACCATGTGTGGACTTTTGACACGGCCTTCCTGGGCCAGCTCACCCGCATGACCTCATCCGACGGCACGGCGGAGTTCAGCTACGATCCTGCCGGGCAGCTCATCGCGGCCGTGTATGACAATCAGGCGGCCGAGTCGTACTCGTACGATCTCAACGGCAACCGGACCAATCCCGGCTACGTCACCGGTGATCACAACCGGCTCCTCTCCGACAGCACGTACAACTACGAGTACGACGCTGAAGGCAACCGCGTCCAGCGGACCGACATCGTTACCGGGGCGGTCACCCAGTACGTCTGGGATCACCGCAACCGGCTCGTGGCGGTGATCGATCGGCTGAGCGAAGACGGCCCCATCGTCCAGTCGGTCGAGTATGTTTATGATTCTCAGAACCGCTGGATCGCCAGGTCGCTCGACCCGGATGGCGACGGACCGGAAGAAGCGGTCCAGAGCCACTTCGTCTATCAGGGCAACCAGATCATCCTACAGTTGGACGGCCAAGGCGAGGTGGCCAACCGCTACCTCTGGGGCCCCCAGATCGACCAGTTCCTCGCCGACGAGCAGGTCCAGCTCGACGGCACCAGCCAGGTCCTCTGGCCCCTGACCGACCAGCTCAACACCGTCCGCGACCTGGCCCTTCACGACCCGGCCGCCGGCACGACCACCGTCGTCAACCACATCGTTTACGACGCATTCGGGCGGGTGACCGGTCAGACTAATCCCTCGGCTGCCACGCTGTTCGGCTTCACCGCCCGCCCACTGGATCCCGACACCGGCTTGCAGAACAACTTGAATCGCTGGTACGATGCGGAGACCGGTCGGTGGATTAGCGAAGACCCGAGCGGCTTCGCAGCCGCGGATGCGAATCTCTCTCGGTATTGTGGCAATGATGGGGTGAACCATGTCGATCCCACAGGCACGGTTTGGTGGAATCCGTTTACATGGTGGGATGTAGATTGGAGCGAGAAACTTGACCAAGAAGCGGAAATCGTTCTGGAATTGAATCGGCAGTTTGGAACGAAGCATACCAATTTGGCTAGCTTCACACCTGCCGAGCGAGCGAGAATCGAAGCATTCCTTGGGCAGAAGTATGATTGGGACGCAATGTCCGCCAGCAGGCAGGTGGCCAGAGCCGTGCCAGAACGCCTTGAGACGTTGGACCACTCGGAGAGCGCTTTGCATGCGGCCAAACTCTCAAATGATGCGGCTGGTTTGGTCGTAACTGGACAACAAGCAATTCAGATCGTGAGGGTAGCAAGAGCAGCGAGGGCGGCAAAAGCTGGGGCGACAGCCTTGACCGCAGTGGAAGAGGCCCCAATTGGATTTGGAAGCGGTGTCGCGCCGGGGCAACTTGGCGCGATAAACCCGACGGGTTGCGGGACAAACTGCATTAACACCTCAATCGCGACGGCCAAGACGATCGCGGGCAATCCGACGGTTGCCGAGGCCTCCGCGCGGGGTTCGCTCGGTACCATTGAACGAGAGTTTGGCGAGTATTTCCAGAGAGTTGCGGGGCGTGAAGAAATCGAAGCGATCCTCCAACAGGCGGGCCCTGGAGCGCAGG
>CAZLWV010000246.1:0-7589 GCA_964563135.1 uncultured Planctomycetaceae bacterium | reverse complement strand
TGGGACCTCCTGTGGCAGAGCCACACAGGTTCAAGAACCTGTGCCACCCGCGATTCACAATCATCGTGCGCGATTCGAAAAGCGGATTAAGATTAAGATTAGGAGTAAGATTAAGAACCGTTTGCGGATTAGCTGACTTTTTTGGATGACCGGTTGGGACCTCCTGTGGCAGAGCCACACAGGTTCAAGAACCTGTGCCACCCGCTACTTCCGACGCCAGATGAGATCGTTGTCGATTCCGAGTTGGTGCTGGCGGTGGGCGATATCCTTCAAAAAGCGTTTGGCGTCTTCGGGATAACCGGCGGTGGGGCGAAGGTTCTCGACCTGGGCGCACCAGAAGCGGTTGAATGCCTGCATCGACTGTTCGCGAAGATACTTGGAGACCATCGAGGCGAGCCCCACTGCCAGAATGCTCTCTGCCCGTGTGCGAAAACAGGCGCTGATTCGCCGATCGGCCGGGCCGAACGCATAGCAGCTCATTTCCCGTCCCTCTCCGTGGATCTCGATGAAGGACTCGGGAAAATGGGCCGCCAGCAGGTCGGCATAGCGGTTTCGGCCGCCGTGCTTGTCGCAAACGATCGAGATCGGCCCGGCCAGGGGAGCTGCCAGTTCGGCCGCCAGTCCCAGCGTAAGGGCCGAGAGGAGTTCGCCTTTGCCGCAGGACGCGAGGCGCCGATTGAACTCGGGGGAGTAGACCACGCGGCTCCGCATGTCGAGAAGCCGGACCTGCTCCCGCTCGGTGACGCGGAGGAACTGCCGGCAGAGGGCCTCCAGCTCATCGACCGTGGTGTCGAGCGGAAGGGACTGGTCGTAACCCGCATACCACGGGAGGGAATCCCGGTACGGGCGCGACAACGGATCCAGTACGTCGAACAGGGCTTGCCACGTCTCCACGCGGCGGTCGAGTGCTCGCAGCGCGACGAGCACTCCCCGTTCGAGATGGGCCCTCGTGCCGCCCGGTTTGTAGAGCTGCTTGGAGTCGGCCACGGCGAACCGCTTTTCGTCTGCCTCGCCAGCCGACGGCACGACGCAGTCGCGCAGCACATCGAACAGGTCTGCCGGTGCCACCCCCGCCGGCAACTCCCACACGGTGGCCGAAACAACCAGCGGCCCCAGGTTGGGGCCGAGCCCCGCTTCATCGGTGGCGATCAGATACGGCATCGGTATCCCATGGCTGAAGTCCGTTTCGTCGTTTCGGGTTCCGCAGGCGAGGGCTATTGTAGCACGCCTGAAGGGCCTTCTCAAAACCGCCCGGCGCCACGGGCACGGCCGGAGAATTTGCGCACCCCCGTGCAGGGGCCTGAAAGGGACGCCGGAATCGGCCTCGGCCTCAGAGGCTGGTGGTGCAGGTATCTCGAGATCGGCTAGAATGGCCTCTTGGAGTGCGGAGATGGGAGGTGAGTTGGGCCAAAGTCTGGCGACTTCGGCTACGGGTTGATTTGAGGAGTATTCCATGGGTCCTGGAAGCGGAGTTACCCGGCGCCGGTTCATGGCTGTGATGGGGGCCTCGGTGGGGGCGACCGCCGCACGTGCCTGGGGCGACGGTAGGACGCCGGTCGGTCCGGTGACCACAGCAAACGCCGACATTGCCGCCCTCCGGGGCGAAATCATCCACGGGGCCCTTGGCATTGCCCTCCATCGTGCCCAGGTCTACACGCAGGTCTTCCGGGAAACGGAGGAGAAGCCCTGGATCGTCCGCAAGGGGCTGGCCTTGCAGAGGTATTTTGAGACCGTGCCTCTCTACCTCCGCGAGCATGACCGGATCGCCGGATCGATTTCGGAGATACCCGGGGCGATGCCGGTGTTTGTCGAGCTTGGAATCGCCGAAAACACGATCTACACGGGCGAGGCGCCGCACCGCGAAGGCTATCTCAAGGGCCAGGTTCCGGAGGAGATTCGCGACTACTGGAAGAACCGCAACCTGTGGGGAATGTACCGGACCGAGATCCTGGGTCAGAAGCCCGTCGAGAGCCACGACGAGTTGCCGGCGGGGGCTCAATACAAGATGATCTCCTGCCAGGGGCACCTCAGCCCCAGTTACGGCGAGCTGCTGCGCGCGGGACTGGGGGGAATGCTCGATCGAGTCCGCCAGCGGCAGAAGGACGAAACGGACGCGGAGAGACAGGCGTTTCTGCAGGCCGCCGAACACGGCCTTATGGGATTGTCGACCTGGGCTAGCCGCTATGGCGAGTTTCTCTCGCACGAGGCCGACCGGTGCCAGGACACGGCCCGTGCCGCCGACCTGCGGGAGATGTCGCGGATTGCCGCCAAGGTGGCCACGGCGCCACCCGAAACATTCCGCGAGGCGATGCAGTTTGTTTGGCTTGCGCACCAGGCAATCCACATCGAGGGGCACGGCTACTCCTGCACGCCGGACCACATCGATCAGCTCCTCTATCCGTATTATGTGGCCGACAAGAAGGCGGGCCGGATTGACGACGCCGAAGTGTTGCGTCTTGCCGAGAACTTCGTGCTGAAGATGTACGACAACACCTTCTGGGGTTCGGAGCATCACCTGACGCAAGGGTTCTGCCTGGGGGGCTCGACGCCTGACGGCCGGGATCTCACAAACCGCCTCTCGTGGCTCATGGTCGAGGGGGCCACCAACCTGGCCTTGCCGGAACCGCTTATCTGGATCCGCTGGCACGCAGAGATCGACCAGGAGTTTTTTGACTTCTGCCTGTCGCGGCTGGAGCGAAGCACCTGTTTTCCGATGATCTGGAACGACAAGTCGGTGCCCGCGGCCCTCGTGGAGCTGGGAGTCGACCAGCGCGACGCCTTCAACTACATTGCCGTCGGCTGCAACGAGTTGGCCATCCCGGGGCAGATGTACTACAACCCGGGAGCCAATGTCAACTACCTCAATGCCATCGAGGCCGCGCTCACCAGCGGGAAGGGGTATGGCGGGCAATGGAAGTGGCACAAGGTTGCCCCGCCCGTGACGGAATTAACGAGCTTCGATCAGTTTTCGGATGCCGTGGCGGCCTATATACGATCGGCACTCGAGAGAACCTACGAGAACGGCATGAAGGATCTGCAGGCCCAGATGCGGTGGGGGCAGACACCGCTGACCTCGTGCTTTTTCGACGGCTGTGTCGACAAGGCGCAGGACATGACGGCCGGCACGAAGTACAACATTCTCTCCTGCGGCGGCATCGCTTTTGCCAACGCCGTCGACTGCCTGGCCGCCATCCGCCAGGTAGTCTACGAGAAAAAGGAGGCCACGCTGGATGAAGTCGCCGTGGCCTGCAGCGACAATTTCCAGGGCCACGAGCGCCTACGTGCCAAACTGCTGGCCGCTCCCAAACACGGCAACGACGATCCGCAGCTCGACGATATAATCCGGCGGGTCGAGCGAATGCGGGACGAGCCGATCCAAGAGATCTGCAAAGACCCTCGCGACGGCAGTCCCTTTGGCAGCAGTCACGTTGTCAGGTCGGGTGCGGTCCGCACCGGGCTCGTCACACCGGCAACCCCGGACGGCCGGCTCAAGGGGACTCCGCTGGCCAGTTCGGTGGCCGCCTCCGTGGGCTGCGAGCAGAACGGGCCAACGGCCGTGCTCAACTCGATCGCAAAGCTCGACGCCGTGAAGAGCTGGCAGTGCGGCTACCAGGCCAACATTCGCTTCCACTCGGGCATGATCATCGACCGCGCCCAGCGAACCAAGCTGCGGGCCATGCTCAACGTCTACTTCCAGAAGGGCGGGCAGGAACTGCAGATCAACGTGGTCGATACGGCAACGCTGCGCAAGGCTCAGAAGGACCCCGACGCCTATCGCGACTTGGTCGTGCGGGTGGCCGGCTTCAGCGAGTTCTTCGTCAATCTCACGCCCGAGATGCAGGAGGACATCATCGCCCGGACGGAGCACCAGTGAGCATGACCACCGGCCGGATCTTCAACATTCAGCGTTTTTCGATCCACGACGGGCCGGGGATCCGGACGACCGTGTTTTTCAAGGGTTGTCCTCTGCGCTGTGTCTGGTGCGGCAATCCGGAGAGCATCGCGCCCGAGCCTTCGCTCTCCTGGCTGCCGGAGAAGTGCATTGCCTGCGGCGAGTGCCTTGAAGCCTGCCCCGAACACGCTCTGCGTGCCGGCGCGGGCGGCAAACCGCAGATCGATCGCAAGCGCTGCAGCGGTTGCGGCAGGTGTGCGGAGGTGTGCGATCCGCGGGCCCTGGAACTGGTCGGCCGGGATATGACGGTTGCCCAGGTTCTGGAAGTCGTGCTTCGCGACAGCGCCTACTATGCCCAGTCCGATGGGGGCATCACCCTCTCCGGGGGCGAACCGCTCCTGCAGGCAGATTTCGCCCTGGATCTGTTGGGCGAGGCGAAAGGGGAAGGACTCCACTGCTGCGTGGAGACCTCGGGGCTTGTCGACTGGAAATCCATCGAGCGACTGGCAGCTCTGGTCGACCTCTGGCTCTACGACTACAAGGAGACCGATCCCCGCCGGCACCAGGAGCTGACCGGCTTCTGGAACTCCGAGATCCTTGCCAACCTGCGGCGGCTGCACGGGGCCGGTGCGAGAATCCTGCTCCGCTGCCCCATGGTTCCCCAGTACAACGCCCGCACAGACCACCTCGACGGCATCGCCGTCCTCGCACGCCAATTGCCGCATCTGGAGGGCGTGGAGCTGCTGCCGTACTACGACCTTTGGCGGGCGAAACTGGACCGGTTCGGCCTGACCACAACGCTTCCCGAAACCGTGAAACCACCCAGCCCCGAAACGGTCCGGTCGTGGAACGAGTATCTGAGAAAACAGGGGGTCAAGGTCGTGGGGTGATGGCACAGGGCGGCAGGGCCGCCAACCAATACGAGCTACCGCTCGAACTGAGATGGTCTGCTCCCGATAACGCGCGAGTCTTTGTGAAGAACTTCACGATCTTTGAGGTTAGTAGTACAGGGGAGTGCTTAAGCGTGATGGTCGAGCCGCAGGCATGGTTGACCCAGGCGGCGATTGGCCGTGTTTGGCAGAACATGACCCAGCATTACCGAACAATCACGGCCAAGGCAAGTTCGCCGAAGAAGCAACCTGTAAGCGATACTTACAAGTTCGACCACCGAAGTGGGGGAACGATTGCCAGCTTGGATTCGTACAGGAGCCTGACCATGCGGAACCTTCTCAGATCAAGCCTCTGCAGGCTGCCCGGCGGGCTGATGCTGACGGCGCTACTGATTTCATCGGCGATCGCGGAAGTGCCCTTCACGATCTCCAATCCGGCATCGCTGCCGGTGGATACGGTCGTGCGGGTCTCGCTTCCCGTGCCGGCGGGCGCGATCCCGGGAGAACCGCCGGCCGAGGCGATGATTGACGGCAAAGCGGTTGCGGTGCAGGCAAGGGTCATCACACGCCATCCGGACAGTTCCGTTCGGCGCGTGATGATCAGTGTGCCCGTGCGTCTCGAAGGAGGCGGCACGATCGAGGGCGTCTACGGAGCCGGCCGTGCCGGGGCATCTCCAGGCACGGAGGAACCGGCCAGCGTGTCGACGGACCGCTGGGAAGTCGCACCCGGGACGGACCGCATCGAGCTTCGCACTCGCGAAGGCGCTCTGCTGGCGGCGGTCGAGCCTTTTGGTCCGGATGCGGGCCAGGCGGAGCCCACCGTCGAGGTGCTCGAAAACGGACCGCAGTTCACCTGGCTGCGATACGACCGCGCTGGCGAGGAGTGGGCTCGCCAGTGCGACGTGCAGATCTTCCGCACGGGCCAGGTGCGGCTGACCCATCGTGTTCAGGCCCGCCTCGACGGCGATCACTGGACGCCGGATTTCGGCTGGAAGCTGACCGCGCCCGTCGCACGGGCCTCCCAGGTGCCCGGCGAACCGGTCCACTTCCTTGGGCGCGACCCGGACCGGCGGTTCAGCGATCGAGGCAACGCCGATCTCCTGGCCGAGATCACGCTCGGCAGCGAGCGGAAAATCTGCGTAGCCAATCCGCTTGCCCTGCGGCAGAACCGGGGCACGTTCGAAGTGGCCCAGGCCGGCGAAACGATCACCGTGCGTTCGAACCGCAACGAGCCGGTCGAAGACCTCGAAACCCAGGGCTTGATGATCCAGGAAGGCGCCTGGCGATTCAGCCAGTTGGTGATCGCGCCGCTGGGGCGGACGGAATTGGCCGCCGAGCTCGACGCGCCCGCATACGGCCACGCCGGCTGGCACGCCTACGACGCGGTGTACCACACGGGCCCGCCGCTGGAGATTCACCACGCGGCCTTGCGCGATTGCGTGGAGAAGATGATCTTCGCCCTGGAGGACATGCAGATGAAGGGCGACGACCTGGGCTCCATGCCCTGGCACTGGTCGCCCCGGCAGGCCGAGCGCGACTACCGGTCGGCCGTGCGGCTCAACCACGCGCTCTACGTGTGGGAAGACTGGTTCCGCGGCGGCGATCCGCGAATGAGACGGGTGGCCCACGACTGGTGCCGCAATTACTGCGACCTCGGGATGTACTGGGGGCCGGACGCGAAATACTACGGTGCCTGCCGCCGCGGAAACGCCTGGCGCGACAAGCCCACCCACGGCCCGGGAACCTTCAACCCGCGTTTCGACAACTCGCCGATCTACGTGCACAAGGGCTGGAGCAATTTCTGGCTCATGTATGAGGAAACGGGCGACCCGCGATACCGCCGCGCGGCCGAGGCGGCCGCCGAGTGGTCTATCCGCCAGCAGCATGCCGGCCTGAACTACACGCGCACGGTCGGCGTGGTTGCCGATGCGGTGAAGATGTACGAGTACACGGGTCAGCGCAAGCACCTGGACAATGCCGTGCGACTCTGGCAGACCTTTCAGGCCACGCAGGGCGAGGATCTGCTCTTCACCGAGAGCGGCAAGGCGGCGGTGGGCAACGATCTGTACATCGGCAGCGACGCCATGGGCTACAAGACGCCGTTTGTGAAGCCCTACATCGTGCAGTACGCCACCAATGCCCTGCCCTACCTCGTTCGCCATGCGCCGGACGACCGGCGGCTCAGCGACACGATCGTGGCGATGAACGACTGGATGGCCCGTGTGCAGCAGCCGGGAGGCGGATGGGGCTATCCCCACGCGGCGACGGCCGGCCTGACGTGGAACCTGGAATATGTGCACGGACTGTTGCTGGCCTGCCAGGCGGCGCCCAAGACGGAGTATCTCGACGCGGCTGCCCGTAATCTGCGGCCCATGGTGCAGCTTTGCCAGGTGCACGGCTGGCCGCCGTCGGGGCTCAACCCCTGGGAAGATGCTGCGGGAATCAACGCCGATCAGCGCCAGAAGCGGTATCGGCTGGCGACCGACCGCGACCCGGCCCGCGACTGCCAGGAGGGCCGGGTCAGGTTCGACCGCGGGCCCGACAACACGGTCTACTTCCAGGTCGTGCTCCGCGATTACCTCAAAGCTCGGCCCGAGGCCTCGCTGCTGGAGACCGACCCGATCGTGGAAAAGATCAAGCGGCTGCCGACGACGCTCCAGTGAGAGGGCCTGCCATGTTCAGGCGGAAGGCGGCCTCTTGGGTAGCCATCCGTTGGTCGCACGGCTGGCAAGCAAGCCGTGGCACGCTAACGAAAGAAAACTCGGCTCTGGAGAGCCAAGCTACAGTAGTGTGCCACGGTCTACTTG
>CAZLWV010000245.1:0-7627 GCA_964563135.1 uncultured Planctomycetaceae bacterium | reverse complement strand
GAATCGCCCCTGGCGGAAGTCCTGTCGCCCTCTGCCCCTGTGTTTCTCACCCCTCACCCCTCTCCTCTGCCCCCGCCCGGTTTCACCGCTGGTCGTTCCCATCGCACGACGGCCGCAACACCGGCCTCCACTCCCTGCCCTGCCGCTCGACTGGCCGATACAGCGTATCCCGCTCCACCGGGATCCGTCCCGCCTCGCAAATCAGTGCTTCGAGCTCCTCCACCGTGAGGATTTCCGGGGCCGTGCTCCCGGCGTCGTGGTGGATCCGTTCGTGGCGGACCGTCCCGTCCAGGTCGTCGGCGCCGTAGCCCAGCGCGATCTGGGCCGTCGGCACCCCCAGGGAGATCCAGTAGGCCTTGATATGGGGAAAGTTGTCGAGCATCAGCCGGCTGACGGCGGTCATTCGCAGGTCGTCCAGGCCGCTCACACGCGCCAGATGGGCCAGCTCCGTCCCTTCCGGATGGAAGGCCAGGGGAATGAAAGTCTGAAACCCTCCCGTCTCGTCCTGCAGCTCCCGCAGGCGGATGAGATGATCGATCCGCTGCTCGAGACTCTCCACGTGGCCGTAGAGCATCGTGGCGTTGGTCGCAAGTCCCAGCCGGTGGGCCGTTCGGTGCACCTCGAGCCAGGTCTTTCCGTCGGCCTTGGCGGGGCAGATCTGCCGCCGCACCTCGGGGGCAAAAATCTCCGCGCCTCCGCCGGGAAGACAGCACAGTCCCGCCTCGATCAGTTCCTCGAGGATGCTCTCGACCGATCGGGCCGTGAGCTGGGCAAACCGTGTGATCTCCACCGCCGTCCACGCCTTGAGCATCAAGCTCGGAAACGACTCGTGGAGCCGCCCAAGCAGGTCGCGATACCAGTCATAGGGCTTCTGGGGATGAACGCCCCCCACGATGTGCAGCTCCGAGCAGCCGTTCTCGGCCGCCTCGCGGCCGCGGGCCAGCACCTCCTGGTCGGTCATCAGAAACGCCTTCGCATCGCCCGGGTCGCAACTGTAGGCGCAGAGGCCGCATCGATAGAGGCAGATGTTCGTGGGGTTGAGGTGCGCGTTGAGGTTGTAGTAGACCGCCTGGCCGCTCTTTCGCTGCCGTACCTGGTCGGCCAGGTGCCCCAGCCAGTGAAGATCCACCTCGGGGCGCAACAAAGAGATCCCCTCCTCCGCAGTGAGCCGCTGGCCGGCCTGAACCTTGTTTTCGATCTGAGTGAGCATCGCAGAGCCGCGAAGGAAGTGGTTTCAAGGATGAGGAACGGTTCACACCATAAGGTCGATGGCCCCGATCGCCAGCAGGCCGATGCTGACCACCACGTTGACATGGAAGAAGGCCCGGTTGACCCGCGTCAGGTCGTCTGGGCGCACGATCGCATGTTCGTAGATCAGCAGTATCGCAATCGCAGCCACGCCCAGGTAGTAGACGCAGCCGAACTCCGGATAGATGCTGGGCATGACGGCCAGCAGCACCAGCATGACGCCGTGCAGCACCGCCACCATCCGCAGCGCCCGTGCGATCCCCAGACGAGCGGGAACGCTGTGGAGTCTCATCTTCACGTCGAAGTCGAAATCCTGGCAGGCATAGATGATATCGAATCCTGCCGCCCACAGCATCACCGCGCCGCCGAGAACAACCGGGGGCCAGGCCACTTCTCCGCGGATGGCCACCCAGGCCGCCAGTGGGGCCAGCATCAGGGCCGCACCCAGCCAGAAATGGGCCAGCGCCGTGAACCGCTTGGTGAAACTGTAGGCAAACAGAAACAGCAGCACCGGCACCGAAGCATAGAGGGGCAACGGATTGGCCGGCAGAAACAGCAGCGTCGAAGCCGCAAACCCCAGGCTGCAGACAGCCGTAAAAATGCTCACCGCGGCAATGCTCAGTGTGCCTGCCGGCAGGTGCCGCCGCGCCGTCCGCGGATTGAGCGCGTCCAGCCGCCGGTCGGCCAGGCGATTGAAGGCCATCGATGCGCTGCGGGCAAAAACCATGCAGAGCAGAATCCCCACCAGGTCCAGCCAGCGAAACGCGATCGGCGGCGTCTCCTCGGCGTTGGCCGCCCATGCCATCACCGCAGCCAGCAGCGCAAAGGGCAGCGCAAACAGCGTGTGGCTGAACCGTATCATTTCCAGAATACGAACAAACATCGAAGGCATCATGTCACCGAACTCGCCAGAGTCTGGTCCCATCTTGTGGCCGAACTCGCCAGAATTTGGCCCCATCGTGTCGCCGAACTCGCCAGAGCCTGGCCACCTGGCAGACGAACTCGGCGAATTCCGCTCGCGCACGCGAAGCCCAGACTCGGGCCGTTCGGCTGCGCAACTATTCCTTTTGCCCCCAGCGGTGAATGAGGTCGTTCTCCACGTGAAGCTGATCGCAGATCCGGGCAACCACGAAATCGATCAGATCCTGCAGCCGGGTCGCCCCGTGGTAGAAGCCGGGCATGGCCGGCAGGATCACCGCGCCGGCCTGGGCCGCCGCCAGCATGTTGGCCAGTTGGGGTGCCGAGAGCGGCGTCTCGCGCGGCACGAGAACCAGCGGCCGGCGTTCCTTGAGTTGCACCTCGGCCGCCCGGTGGATCAGATTGCCCGAGATCCCGTGAACGACCGAACTGAGAGTCCCTCCGGAACAAGGACAGATCACCATCCCGTCCGTAAGGAAGGAGCCGCTGGCAATGGGAGCCATCAGGTCCTGGTGATGATGGTAGAAGACTTCCCCCGGCCCCGCCGGCAAAGACCCGCACGATCGGCCCGCGATTCCCGTCATCTGCCGGATCCGGTCCAATTCCTCCCCTTCGCCGCGGCGGATCCGATCCAGTAGCAGCCTTGCCGACTCGAGATCTTCCAGGTCGACCTTGAGCCCCAGCTCCTGCTCGAGCACCAGGGCCGCAGCCGGACTGATCACCAGGTGGACGTCGCACCCCGCCGCCGAGAGCACGTCCAGAAGGCGCACCGCATACGCCGCGCCGCTGGCTCCCGTGATCGCCACAATGAACTTGCGTTTCATTTCTCGCCTGCATACAGGGTTGCGATTCCGAAGGTGAAGCGATGAAACCGCACCCCGTGCAGACCAGCCTCCGTCATCCGCCCCGCCAA
Organism: uncultured Planctomycetaceae bacterium; assembly: GCA_964563135.1. Classification (GTDB taxonomy): domain Bacteria; phylum Planctomycetota; class Planctomycetia; order Pirellulales; family Thermoguttaceae; genus JAAYAY01. The sequence goes on along the minus strand of CAZLWV010000245.1, from coordinate 4,548 downwards.
GGCCTCCCCTTGGGGAAACTCGCCCACGCTTTCCGGAAGATAATTGTAGGCCGATTGCGCGTTGCGTGCCACCGCCTGGCCGATCCGCGGCAGTACGTGGCGGAAATAACTGAGGTAGAGCTGCCGGATCGGCCACCGCGTCGGAGTGGAGAATTCGAGCACGGCCACCTGGCCGCCCCTGCGGCAGACGCGGGCCATTTCGCTCAAGCCCCGGTCCGTGTCGCACACGTTCCGCAGGCCAAACGCCACCGTCACCACCTGAAAACTCTCCGCGGGAAAGGGCAGGTCGAGCGTGTCGGCTTGCAGAAACGAAACATGGCTCTCGGCCCCGGCTCTTCGGGCCTTGCTTCTGGCAATCTCCAGCATCGGCTCCGCAAAATCGGTTCCGACAACCTGGACCTTCCGGCCCCCTGCCCTCCAGTAAGCCAGGGCCAGATCGCCCGTTCCGGTGCAGACATCCAGCACCGGTCCACCGCCGGGCCTGGCCAGACGCGTGGTGCGCCGCCGCCAGAGACGATCGATGCCCATCGACAACACCCGGTTGAGAAGATCGTAACGAGGCGCGATCTCCTGGAACATGCGTTGAATTCTCTCGGACGACTTGTCGACAGGCATCGGAAGACAGCAGCTCGTGGCAGGTTGAAAGTCAGCGGGAAGGTCGTGCTTCGCTCCGCGAACCGACGCCTCCTGGCACGGAGCGGGAGGCATCCAGTCGCGTGGTTGGCTTCGCAAACACGCGCCGCCTGGCGGAGCCACAAGCGGTGGTCACCGCAGCGATCGCGTGGCGTCAAAATACATCCGTCCGGGTGGCGGGTCGCGGAGAAATGCGTCCGGGGGTCCGGCTCCCATATTCACGTCGGTGGCAGGAGCAGCATGGGCGGCAACGGCATGCCAGACTTCATCCGCAGTGTGCACGTCGACATCGTCATCCACGATCACCAGGAATCGTACCGCCACCATCTCGGCCAGTCCCCAGAACGCCTGGGCAAACTGTCCCGCCTGCCCGGCATAGGTCTGGTCGATCGACGCAAAGGCCCACACGCGGTCGCCGCCGAAGGCCGGTAGCGCCAGATCGCTCAGACCCGGCAGCGCCCGGCGAAGCAACGGCAGAAACACCCGGCCCAGGGCTCGATGGATCGCCGCCTTCTCGCCCGGAAGCAGCGTGGGAAACAGCGGGGTGGGGCGATGCGTCACCGCCTCGACCCGCACCACGGCACCCGGCCGCAGCCGCCGCGGCTCTGCCATCGCGTCCAGCCCGCTGCCGGGATCGACCAGCGGCTCCTGCGGATCGATGACGCCTTCGATGATCAATTCCGCGTCGGACGGAACGGGCAGGTCCACACACCGTCCCGCGACCAGCTCGCAAGGATGGCCCCGCAGGTAGCCCGTCAGCTCCAGCACGTCGGCTCCCTCGCCCAGCGGAGCCATGGCAGCCACCAGGTCGACCGGCTCGCCGCCAAAGGCGATCGCCACCGGCATGCCCTCGCCGCGTCTCCGGTAGTGGGCAAACAGCCGGGCCGCCGCGCTCGACGGCCGCCAGCAGGCCGCAAGCCGATCGCCGGCAGTCACCCGAAAATCGCAGCGTCCCACGTGCAGTCGCTCATCGCCTGGCCCACGACTGATCAAACGGCCCGCCGTGAGCGCCGGAAACTCCTCGTCCGCATGCAAGGTCGGAACCGGCAGCCGGTGGAGGTCCACATCCCGGCCAAGCTGCACAATCTGCTGGGAAGGCCCCGTACGAACCGTCTTGGGCTGGTATTTCCGCAACGGCACCGTTCGATTGCCCCCCAGCCGGTCCAGCCAGGTCTGGCCGTTGCCCTGGTCCAGGACCTGGTCGATCCGGGCTGCCGCTTCTCCAAAGCTCGAGGTCCGCAGGGCTGCCAGGACACTCTCCGAGGAGGAAAAAATGCCCGCGATGAGGGGGATCGATGCCTCGCAGACGTTGGTGAACAACACGGCCTTGGGGGCGGCTTCGTCTGCCTTGGCTGCGATTTCCAGCCGCCGCTGGACCGATTGATCGACGCGCACCAGCCGACCGTCGGCCTGAAGTTGTTCCAGAAAATCGGCGAAACCATGGGAGGACATGGCGATATTGTAAAGTGCGGGACTTCACGTGGGCAGCCCGGGCTGGATGTGGTAGTCTGGCACAGTCGCGTGCCAGAGGCCGGCGATCGGCGTTTCGGCACTCCCTGCAACCAGTTCTCAACAAACGATTTACAGCGCCAACGGCAGCGGATGAACCCATGGATCGAAAACTGAACGTGTATGCCCTGCCCATCCTGGTGACCGAGGAAGAGTTGGCCGGCAAGACGGTCGCCGTGATCGACGTCCTCAGGGCGTCGACCACCATCTGCTGGGCCCTCGAGTCCGGAGCTGAAGAGGTCATCGTCTGCCAGGAGGTCGAGGAGGCGCAGCGAATTGCCGGGGAGTTCCCGCCGGGAGAGGTAGTTCTCGGCGGTGAACGCGAGGGCCTGCCGATCGAGGGCTTCGATCTGGGCAATTCCCCCGAAGAATACAACCCGGTTGCCGTCTCGGGGAAATCGGTGGTCTTCACCACGACCAACGGCACCAAGGCCTTGCAGCAGTGCCGCCAGGCTGCACGGGTCCTGATTGCCTCGTTTGTCAACGCCAGCGCCGTCTATCGGGAACTGGTCGACCTGGATGAAGTCCACATCGTCTGTGCCGGAACTCGGGGCCAGTACGGCCGCGACGACATCCTCATGGCAGGCCTGCTCGTCGAGCGGCTCGATCGCTGCGGCGCCGGGCGTTACGAGATGAACGTCCAGGCGATTACCGCCAAGGAGAACTGGACCAGTTCCTTCGCCGTTCCCTACGTGATCGGGGCCGAGCCCATGGAGCCCGAGCTGCTGGCCGCCGAACTTCGCCGCAGCGAGCCGGGCCGCAGGCTGACGGCCATCGGCTGCCAGCAGGATATTCTGGCGGCCTCGATGGTCGATCGTTTTTCGGTGGTGCCGCAGCTCGACCCCAAAACCATGCGGATCCGCTGCCAGTAACCGTCGGACCGTCGGCGGCATTTCCCCCGAGGACGTAGACCGTCAGGGCTCCTCGGAGGTAGACTAACGTGTTTCAGCCCTCATCCGGATGGGCAGGTGCCGGCCCCTTGCGGATGCGTGCGTGCTGCTCCTGGGCGCCGGCAGCCCTGGCCGCCGCCGGGAAACAGAAGTCCTTTCTTTATCTGTAGTTGCGTTTTCTGAAAAAGGTTCTTGCCATGGATATGGACCTGTTGGTGGCGTTGTGCAAACGACGAGGCTTCCTGTTTCAATCGAGCGAAATCTATGGCGGAATCCAGGGCTTCTGGGATTACGGCCCCCTGGGGGTCGAACTGAAACGCAACGTGCGCGAGGCTTGGTGGCGCGACATGGTCCTGGGCCACAACGAGCAGATCCAGCCGGCCGGCGCCCCGTCGACGTACGAGATGACCGGCCTGGACTGCGCCATCATCATGCACCCCCAGGTCTGGAAGTGCTCGGGCCATTACGATCTGTTCCATGATTTCATGGTGGACTGCCGGGAATCCAAGGGCCGCTACCGGTATGACCAGGTGGTGGGAAGATGGGTGGAAGTGCTCGGGGGCGGCGGCTCCAGTGAGTCTGCCACTCCCGCCAGGCAGGTGTTCGTGACCTCCAGCCTTTCCGGCGCCGAAGCGGAAGCCGATACGGAACATCGTGCGCTGAAGTACTTCGGCCTGCGTGCCAAGGACAAGGACAGGCTCCATTGGCAGAGCGGGCTGGTCAATCTCGCTTCGCTGCCGGCTTCCGACCTGTTCAGGGTCCTGGCGCCCGAGGCCAAGGTGCCGGGCACTTTCACCGAGCCGCGTGAATTCAACCTGATGTTCAAGACGATCGTCGGGGCACTGGGCGGCGAAAACGATGCGGCGTTCCTGCGACCAGAAACAGCCCAGGGTATTTTTGTCAACTTCAAGAACGTCTGCGACAGCACCCGCGTGCGGATCCCTTTCGGCATCGCCCAGATCGGCAAGAGTTTCCGCAACGAGATCACGCCGCGGAACTTCACCTTCCGCTCCCGCGAGTTCGAGCAGATGGAAATCGAGTTCTTCTGCCGACCGGAAACCTCGCCCCAATGGTACAAGTATTGGCGCGACCGCCGCTTCCAGTGGTACCAGGACCTTGGCCTGGCCGGCGAGCGGTTGCGGCTGCGGGACCACGATCCCGAGGAACTGAGCCACTACTCGACCGGCACGGCCGACATCGAGTACGCCTTCCCGTTCCTGGCGGCGGGCGAGTTCGGCGAGCTGGAGGGGATCGCGCACCGCGGCGATTTCGACCTTCGCAGCCACATGGAAGGCAAGCTCGATCCCAACACGCGCCCTCTGGAAGTCGAGAAAGACGAAAACGGCCAGCCTCGCCACCGTGGCAGCGGCAAGGACCTGAGCTACTTTGACGACCTCACCAAGGAGCGGTTCATCCCCCACGTGATCGAGCCGTCGGCCGGAGCCGACCGGGCCACGCTGGCCTTCCTGTGCGAGGCCTACCACGAGGACGAGGCGCCCGACGAGAACGGCAAGCT
>CAZLWV010000244.1:0-7654 GCA_964563135.1 uncultured Planctomycetaceae bacterium | reverse complement strand
AGAGAGTGTCGAACATATCGTTCATATCGTTTAACGCCCAGCCGCAGGCGCCGGCAAGAACACCAGAGCCCGCGCCTTCAAAACGCACTGGACCCCCGATGAGTTCTGGGCAAAAAGCAGAGAGTGGTCAGCAGCCACGGATGAAACACAGGTCAAACACGGATCCGAAGACGCCAGAAGGATAGCCTGAATCTGAACGGGGCCTTGCACGATCCCAAGATAGTGGCCATCCCGCCCCGTCGTGATCAGCGCCCAGGGTCGCCGCTCGGCTTGCCCCCGCAGTCGCCGCGACGAATCCGTGTTTCATCTGCATTTATCCGTGGCCAAGAGAAAAGGAGCCCTTCCATGCCAAAACAAACCACCACCGTCCGCTGGGGAGTCATCGGCCTGGGCTGGTTTGGCGAGATCCATGCCGACACCCTCGCCGACATGCCGGGAATCGAACTCAGCGCCTTCTCCACCCGTCGCCCCGACCGGCTCCGTGAGCTGGCCGACAAGTACCACGTCCCCGGCCGTTACACCAGCTACGAGGATCTTCTGGCCGACCCCGCCGTCGACGCCGTCAGCATCACCACCCACATCAACGACCACCGCGACATCGCCGTGGCCGCCCTGCGGGCCGGCAAGCACGTGCTGCTCGAAAAGCCGATGGCCCCCACTGTCGAAGACTGCGAGCAGATCCTTGCCGCGGCCCGCCAGAGCAAAGGCCTCTTCATGGTCGGCCATATCTGCCGCTTCGACCCACGGGCGGCCCTGGCCAAGCAGGCCATCGACGAAGGCCGCTTGGGACGCATCATCTCCATGCACGCCCGCCGCAACCTGTCCAAGGCCATCGGCGAGGCCAACCTCGACAAGATCTCCGCCCTCATGGGCGATGGCATCCACGACGCCGACCTCATGCTCTGGTTCACCGGCGCCGCCCCCGTGAGCGTCTATGCCCAGGAGGTCCACCCCGGCCCGTGCAAGTACCCCGACTGCGCGTGGGCCATGATGCGGTTGGACAACGAGGCCGTCGGTGTCGTCGAATCGGTCTGGCACCTCCCCAACACCACCCCCTACGCGATCGACGCCCGCATGGAGATCATCGGCACCGAGGGCGCCCTCTACGTCAACTGCGGCCAGGCCGGGCTTGAAATCCACGCATCCAACGGCCTCAGCACGCCCGACACCATGTACTGGCCCACCGTCTTCGGCGAGCGTTTTGGCATCCTCCGCGCCGAACTCCAGTACTTCGCCAACTGCATCGTCCGCGGCCAGACCCCCGACCGCATCACCCCCAAGGAATCCCGCGACGTCGTCGCCCTCATCGCCGCCGCCGCCGAATCCTCCCGCACCGGCCAGGTCGTGCGCTGGTAGTCAGTCTTTACCTTACAACGAACAGGACCAGTCGAACAGCGCGTTCGGCAGGAGGAATACGATGAATGCACGAATGACTGCACTCCTATTCCTTTCCATCATCGCATGCTCGATGACGGGGCGTGCAGAGACGATGGAAGTTCATATCAGGATCCGCCAGAAAGGGAACGAAGAGAAAACCGTCACCCGGGAAAACCTGATCAAGATCAAGCACTTCATTCTGAAGAATGGTCAGCGCGAGACATACTGCAACCTGTACAATGACAACCCGGCTCACCGTACCAAGGGATTCCGCTTCTACCTGAATCCCGATTCCGGACAGCAGAACATCAACTGCGATCCTGAGAAATCTGATTTCAACAGTCTTACGATCCGCTCGGCTGCTGGCGGAAAGAACCAGTACGGAATGGTTGAGTTTCTTGACCGACACTCCATTGACATCACAGCGAATTGGCCTACGGAGGATTTGACCGTGAGCCAAGTCCGTCAGTTGGTTGAAGAGGCGATTCAGGAAATCCTTGTGGAGGTCGACCAGAAGAACCCGAATCAGCCCTCGCAGGCAACTCCCTGAAGCGGCTTAACGCTAGCCTGTTGCTTGCACCCGGAACGCCCCATTGCAGTGAAGGTGGTGTCACTGGCGGCTGGACAGTGCCTCTGGAGCGGCAGATTTCGTCGGGGAGACACTTTCCGGAAGTGGCAACAATGCCTGCGACTCAGCCCCGCTGGAAATGGGCCAAACATTACGACGAACGCGGCGGTTTCCACGAACTAACCTCAAAGATCGTGAAGTTTCTCACGAAGATCCGCGACCAACGGGAGCAGGCCACTCGAACCGAGCGGTAGCTTGTATTGGCTGGCGGCCCTGCCGCCCTGTGCCCTCTGTGGTTGGTCCGATTCCTCCTCGCTCCGACGCGAACCTCGCCCCTGTCGCACGCATCCTGTCCCGGGCGAACCGGTCAGACTCTGTCTTCGCCAGTGCCCTTCCCGCCCCTCCCGCGTAGAATGTTGCCATACGGCAGCGGTATGTCAAGTCTGGAAGTAGCCCTGACAGTGTCGGAGCCTCCCACCGGGAGCGATGCACACGGTCACCCATTCCGCCAGCGGCTCCAAAACACCCTCGGGAACACGCCTTTTCCAAAAGGGGCTCTTCCATTCGCTCGCCAACCGCCTATCGTACGGCCCTCCTCGGGGTTCTTCTTGTCGTCAGCCCGGTTTCGGCCCAGCAAAACCCCAATGGCCAGTTGCCAATCACCACGGCGCCGGAACCTTACCTCTTCCTCATCCGCGATCCCCTCGTCCTGGCCGACCTCCGTGTCAGCCCGAAACAACGCGGCGCGATCCAGGCTCTGAACGACAAATTGGATCCGGCCCTCTGGTCGGTGCAGAACAAGGGAAAGGAGGCCCTGGCCAGCCAAATGCACCACTCCGCCGCTACCGCCAGAGACCGCATAGCGTCGATCCTGAACCGCGAGCAGCAGCGCCGGTTGGCGCAAATCGAATTGTGGACCGCCGGCCCCCGGGCCTTCCTGGCCGACGACCTGCCCGCCCGCCTTCAACTCTCCGACACTCAGCGTCAAACGATCCGCGATCGTGTCAACGAGACGCAAGAGGCTGTCCTCGATCTCCGCAAGCAGGTCCAGGAAGGCGGCGATGTCCAGGCGGCCGAAAACAGAGCCGCCCGGTTGCAGGCCGATCTCCAGCGCGAAATCCTCGCCAAACTGTCCGATCGGCAGAAACAAGACTGGATGGACCTACTCGGGCGCCGCATCGATCTGGCGGCGCTGGGCCACGTCACGTTCGCCGCCCCGGAACTCACCGACGAGCCCGACTGGATCAATTCCCCGCCCCTTTCCTCTGCCGAGCTACGCGGCAAGGTCGTGGCCCTCCACTTCTACGCCTTCGGCTGCATCAACTGCAAACGCAACTTCCCCTGGTACAAGGCTTGGCACCAGTCCTTCCACGATCGCGGACTGGTCGTCCTCGGCATCCAGACCCCCGAGACGGAGTCGGAACGGGTCGTCGAAAAGGTCCGCAGCGCCGCCCAGGAGAACGGCCTGGAGTACCCCATCGTCGTCGACCTTGAGAAACGCAACTGGAACGCCTGGGGCAACTCCATCTGGCCCGCCACCTATCTGATCGATAAGCACGGCCGCGTCCGCTACTGGTGGTATGGTGAACTTGACTGGCAAGGCGCCGGCGGCCAGAACCTCCTCCGAGCCAGGATCGAGGAACTTCTGGCGGAAGAGGCGAGTGGATCGAGGAACGAACCAGAATGACCAGTGGCAAAAGACAAATGACGGATAGGTTGGGAACACACAAATCGTGCTTCGTTCTTCCTCACTCCCTCGCCATCTGACTTTCGAAATTCGTCATCTTCTCGGCCGGATGGTAGTGAATCGACACCCGCCGCAAATACTCGATCTGCCGGTAAAGCGCCCGCTCCACCTCCGTGGCAATCTCGTTTCCCTCCGCCACCGTGAGCATCCCGTTGACCCCGATCGTCACCTGGACGAGCAGGTACAGACCGATCCGGTGAACATGGATCTCCTCCACCTCCTCGACCCCCTCCACCCCGGCCACGATCCGGCCCGTCCGCTCCGCCACCTCCCGCTCGGGAAACACGTTCATCAGGTCGGCCGACGACTCCCGAATGATCCCGATTCCGGTGTAAAGAATCCCGATCGCCACGACCGCGGCCGCCAGCGGATCGACCCACAGGTAGCCGGCACGGCCGAGCACGATCCCGATCACCGCCGCCGTGATCGTCAGAATGTCGTTGCGATGGTCCCTCGCCAGCGCCGAGACGGCGATGCTGCCGGTCTGACGCCCGATCCGGCCGGCGAAAATCGTGAGCCAGACCTTCAGCACCAGGCCGGCCAACGCCACCCACAGGGCCAGAGGGCCCGCACCGGTGAACTCGCTCTGGCCCACGTAGAGGTCGTAGACCTGGCTGATCGCGTTCCAGAAAATAGCCACGCCGGTCGTCACCACGAAGGCCCCCACCACCACGGCCGCGATGCTCTCAAACTGGCGATGGCCAAATGGATGCTCGTGATCGGGCTCCTTGCCTGCCATTCCCATGAAAATGCGAATGATTATCAGGTAAACCACGTCCGAGGTCGAGTTGATCCCGTCGGCCAGAAGGGCCGGGCTGTGCCCCACCACCCCCACAGTTGTCTTGACCGCCGCCAGAACCACGTTCGCTCCCAGGCTCAGGTTCACCGCCAGCAGGTTCCGTCGATCGTTGGATTCGTGCGTTGTCAATTCGATACACCATTCCCTTGCATCCATCTGGTCCCGACGACCTGGCGAGACCCCCTTCTTCCCACTCCCAAGAGTAGTACCTGTCGCGATCTGCCGCGTTCTTTCGAAACCAATGCCGCAGATTGCACTCGGCACGCTCTGGATGATCGTGTGCTGAAGCTCCGTTGGATCGCCTCGGCACCCGCGGTTGACATCGGCCGGCTGCCACGTCGGCTCAGCCGGCTGCCACGCTTATTGTATGCGGTTTCTCCCCGCTTGTCTTGAGCACGCTTTGAATTTCGCCGCGCTGACGATTACATTGACGGTGACCGGATGATGTCGGCCCGTCTGCCCGGAAAAAGAACCATGCGCCGTTGGCTCATTGCCGCCGTGAGAGTCTGAAGCACTTCTCCGATCTCGGATTCCAGACCCTGGCCGGCGCCTATTGTGACGCCAATACCCTCGACAATCCCCGCCAGTGGCTGGAAGCCCTCTCCGAGACTCCCGGCCCCCAAGGCATCATGTACACCACCTGGCATGACAAGTACGAACTCCTGACCCCGTTCGGAGACCTCGTCTCCGGAAAGTGAATGCAATCGGGGGGCAACCCAAGGTAATATCAACCTCCCGCGTCGGTCTGCCCCGAATAAGGAGATATCGGATGCTTTTGGCTTCGCTGGAACCCCACGGGACCGGTCTCTTCCTCCTCGTCCTCGGCTCGCTGATCGCCTTCAGCGTAATGTTCAGCCGCCAGATCGACCGCCTCGGTGTCCCGATTGTCCTGCTGTTTCTCGTTCTGGGGATGCTCGGCGGTTCCGAAGGAATAGGCGGAATTGCCTTTGACGACTACGGCCTGGCTGTGCGCGTGGGTACCATCTATCTGGTGTTGATCCTCTTCGACGGAGGCCTGAATACACCGTGGCAGGGGGTGCGGCGCGTCGTTCTGCCGGCCGGAATCCTGGCAACGGTCGGCGTGGTACTGACCGCTGGACTGCTCGGCCTCTTCGCCCGTATGCTCGGATTGGGCTGGACGGAAGCCTTGCTTCTGGGAGCCGTCGTCTCCTCCACCGATGCGGCGGCGGTGCTGGCCGTCTTGCGAGGCGGCCGCCTCCACCTCCAGCCTCGCGTCGGCAACACTCTGGAGGTCGAGTCCTGTGTCAACGACCCGATGGCCATGATCCTCACGATGATCATGGTCCAGGTCGCCAAGTCTCCCGATGCTCTTCGCTGGACCGTGGGGCTCGGTGTGCCTCTGCAACTGGTAGTCGGCGCGGCCGTCGGCATTTTCTTCGGATACACAGGGCTGTACATCATCCGCCGGATACGTCCGCCCACGGTGGGCCTGTATCCGGCCGTCACCCTGGCCATTGCCTTCCTGTCGTTTGGTGCGGCCACCTTGCTTCAGAGCAGCGGCCTGCTCAGCGTGTATGCGACCGCCCTGATCCTCGGCAATTCCGACCTGCCGTATCGCAGCGGCTTGGCCCGCGTTCACGAGTCGCTGGCTTGGCTCAGTCAGATCGCCCTGTTCCTCATGCTGGGACTGCTGGTCTTCCCGTCGCAGCTCCTGCCCGTGGCAGGCATTGGATTGGCAACAGCCTTGTTCCTGGCCTTTGTCGCCCGTCCCCTGGCCGTGAGCCTCTGCCTCCTCCCTTGTCGCTTCCCCGCTCGGGAAATCGGATACATCGGCTGGATCGGATTGCGCGGGGCGGTGCCTATCATCCTGGGAGCCCTTCCCGTCCTTGCCCAGGTCCCAGGCTCGCAGCGGGTCTTCAATATCGTCTTCTTCATCGTGGTCGTCAGTACCCTGATCCCCGGCGCAACCATTCGCACAGTCACGCGTTGGCTTCGGTTGGCCGTTCCCGAGAGGCCCAGGCCGAGTGCAGTCCTGGAAATCAACTCGGCTCACCCCTTGAAGAGCGAAATCGTATCGTACTTCGTTCAGGCTCCAGCCGCCGTCTGCGGCGCAACCTTGTCTCAGATCAACCTCCCAGCCGACGCCGCTGTTATCCTCGTCGTCCGCGGCAACGAACTGGTAGCTGCCCGTGGCCACACCACATTGCTTCCCGGCGATCACGTCTACGTCTTCTTGCGTCCGGCGGATCGAGCATACCTCGAGTTGCTGTTCGGCCAGTCCGAGAGCGTCTGAACAGAAACACTGAACTGACTGATACGCAACGGCAACGATCAGGACGCGTCTTAACACTGTTGCAGCGAGTATCGATGCCGCCGGCAGATTGATGCGAACCTCGATGTGAGTGCTGACCTCATCGGCTTTATGGCAGCCGCATTCAACGACGATCTCGATCCCAAGCTCATGCGTGCCACGAGGGTCAACACGAACGTCGCCAGCCACGTTGGGAATTCCCGCGACTGTCACTGTCGATTCGAAGAGTATGACTGACTCCACCTCGCGATGGCATGAACGGTTTCAGAATCCGACTCGAGTGCGAACGCTCGTCTCCGCACTTAGTACCATTCTCACGGTCGTCGCTTGCGTTACCTGCTTGAGGATAGAAGCACTCAACCACGTTCTCGGTGGAGTCCTGCCACGCCACGAAGTAGATGGTCAAGTCGCGAAGTTCCGAGCTACAAGCACTCAGGCATTTCGTGAGGCCGTGGAATCTCGATTGCGACAAGATCGGCTCGAGCATCTTGACGAATGTGAGTATCTCACCGAAACGCAGCTACAATCCATCTTGCACAGTCCATTGACTCGCAGCGAGAAGGCGGCGTTGGATGAAAGCTGTCGCCAGAACGAATGGAACACGTCACTCCTTGCTTGGCTCAGCACCATGGGCCTGCTGCAGTACATAATCCTCCCTATTGCGTTGGGAAGTACACTATGGTGTATCGCGCACGCCCGTACGACCGGAGAACGGATCTATCTTTGTGCCCCGCTAGTACTCTGCATGCTGTGTGTGGTGATGCTATTCCATCGCGCCTACTTCGCAAGCTTGGGCTGGTAGCCAGTGGAATGTCAGAAGTGCCGGCCGCCGTCTCCCGCGTCGTCGTGCCGAAGGCACATCCCTATGTCAGCCCAGGGTGGAGTCGGGCG
>CAZLWV010000243.1:0-7736 GCA_964563135.1 uncultured Planctomycetaceae bacterium | reverse complement strand
TCTCCGAAAGGGCGCTTGCGGGAAATAGGGGTTTCTGGCACTTCTGCGGACGGCAATCGGAGGGTGCCTGCTACTTTGCAGTTCTCCTGGGCGAACCTGTTGGACCCTGGGCGGGTCCAGAGGAAAATGCGAGAATATGTTCGGCACGCCCTCCGCGCGGGGGCAGGTGGACGGCGCCAGCGGGTGGGCTGCCGCTGGGCTCCTGGTTGGGTGATCCGGGCCGGTCTGCAATTTCACGGGGAGGTTGATGGTGGGGGAGTGGTTCGTTTGGGCCCCGCCGCATCCGGCATGAGGGACGCACTACGAAGGGAACGAAACCATGGCCAAGGGTAGTTACGAGGGACCGCTGGAGAAGCTCGGCGATTGCGTGTGGCGGATTCCCAAAGGCTACAAGTCGGGCATGCGTGTCGAGGGCCGGATATTTGCGGACGACCGGCTCATGGATCAGATCCGGGCCGACCAGGCGCCGGAGCAGGTGGCCAACGTGGCCCATTTGCCGGGCATCCAGTCGGCCAGTCTGGCCATGCCCGATATTCACTGGGGTTATGGTTTCTGCATCGGCGGCGTCTGCGCCACCGATCCGGAGGAAGGCGGCGTGATCTCGCCTGGCGGCGTGGGCTACGACATCAACTGCGGGGTGCGGCTGGTGCGAACCAACCTGATGCAGGAGGATGTCCAGGACCGGATCGAAGGGCTCATGAACCTGCTGTTTCGGCAGATACCGGCGGGGGTGGGCAAGAGCGGCCCTTACGATTTCCGCGGCAAGGACATGTTGGGCCTTCTGCGGGGTGGGTCCAAGTTTCTGAAGACCAAGGGCCTTGCCACCGACGGCGACCTGGACTGCACCGAAGCCGGCGGTGGACTGGACGATGCCGACGTCGAGGCCGTCAGCCAGAAGGCCATGGAGCGCGGCAAGGGGCAGTGCGGAACGCTTGGCTCGGGCAACCACTTCCTGGAGATCCAGGTAGTCGACCAGATCGTCGACCAGGAGGCTGCACGGGCGATGGGGCTGGTGGAAGGGGGCGTAGCCGTCATGATCCACAGCGGTTCCCGCGGCCTGGGCTACCAGGTGTGCGACGACGCTCTGCGCGACATGCGAGGCGCGCCGGCCCGTTACGGCATCGAGCTGCCCGACCGGCAACTGGCCTGCGCCCCGGTTGAAAGCCCGGAGGGGCGGCAGTATTTGGGCGCCATGCGGTCTGCGGCCAACTATGCCTGGGCCAACCGGCAGCTCCTGATGTGGCAGACTCGTGAGGCCTTTGAGGAGTTTCTTGGCAAGAGCTGGGAATCGTTGCAGATGAACCTGGTGTACGACGTAGCCCACAACATCGCCAAGATGGAGCAGCACACGGTCGACGGCCAGGTCAAGCGGCTCTGCGTCCATCGCAAGGGAGCCACCCGTGCCTTCCCGGCGGGCCACCGGGAAACCCCCGACCGCTACCGGGGGATTGGCCAGCCGGTGATCATTCCCGGCGACATGGGCACGGCAAGCTGGGTCCTTGCCGGTCAGCCGGGCTCGATGGAGCGGTCGTTTGGCAGCAGTTGCCACGGCGCCGGGCGGGTGATGAGCCGCACGGCGGCCATCAAGCACGCCCAGGGACGGCGGATCGATCGCGAACTGGCCGAGCAGGGCGTGGTGGCCAAGTGCCGGAGCTGGAAGGGTCTGGCCGAAGAGCAGCCGGAGGCCTACAAGGATGTCAGCCTGGTGGTGGATGTCGTCCACCGCGCTGGACTGGCAAAGAAGGTGGCCCGGCTGCGTCCCATCGGGGTGGTGAAGGGTTGATCGGCGGCAAACGCTGGCGGGGGGAGCCCCTGCCCCTTCTCCCCTTTTGGCAACATCCGGGTATTTCCGTAGAATAGGGCGTCTGCCACCGACCTCGTTCCGGCCCCGTACCCCATGCGGTCTGCATGCAACTTGACGCCACTTTGCCCCCCCACGACCATACCTTCGGCCAGGATCGCAAACGTCCGGGCGAAACCAGCACCTTGATCGTTGTCGTCCTGACGGCCGTGATGATGGTCGTGGAGATCGCGGCGGGGATTGTGTACGGCTCGATGGCGCTGCTGGCCGACGGGCTGCACATGGCGTCGCATGCGGTGGCGTTGGGCATCTCGATGTTTGCCTACATCTACGCCCGCCGGCACGCCCGCGACGAGCGGTTCTCGTTCGGCACGGGCAAGGTCAATTCGCTGGGAGGGTTTACCGGCGCGGTCCTCCTGGCCTTGTTTGCGGTGGGAATGGCCTGGGAGAGCGTGGAACGGCTGATGGCTCCCGTTCTCATCCAGTTCGATCAGGCGCTGGTTGTCGCCGTTGTGGGGTTGCTCGTCAACGGCTTCTCGGTCTTTGTTCTGGGCCACAAGGAAGAAGAAGGTCTCGCGGATCACGACCGTGGGCACGACCACGGGCACGATCATGACCACGGGCATGGCCACGGGCACGACCACAATCTGCGGGCGGCCTACCTTCACGTGCTGGCCGACGCGCTGACCTCGCTCCTGGCGATCGGGGCGCTTCTGGCGGGCAAGTACTTTGGCCTCCGGTGGCTCGACCCGGTGATGGGCGTTGTGGGGGCGATTCTGGTCGCCCGCTGGTCGCTGGGGCTCCTGGTTGCCGCGGCGCGGGTGCTTCTCGATCACCAGGGACCGGCAGGTCTGCGCGAAGAGATCCGCCGGGCGGTCGAGCAGGAAGATGGCACGGAGGTAACGGACCTCCACCTCTGGCAGATCGGTCCGGGGATCTACAGCCTGGTCCTGACGGTCCAGGGGGCGGACTGCAAGCCGGCGGACCATTATAGGGGTCTTGTGCCTAAGCGGCATGGACTGGTGCACGTCACGATCGAAGTTGCGGGCGGCGAGGAACCGGGCGGCAGGTGCTGAGGTGCTTCCTCCATTTTCCTCCCCCTGGGCCGAGATCAAGTTCCTTCCCGTCAGAAACCGGGAGTGCCCGGGTGGGCGGTTTTCGCTTTGGCTCAAGCCAGGGCAACACCATCTCGCGGGGGCGATAGCGGCCAAGGCGGATGGGGCCTGCTTGCGAAAGGGCGATAGCGTGAAGGACGAGATCCTCTGCATCCTCCGTCCAAGGGGGCAGGCCCAGCGGAGGGGCATGGTTCGGGACAGAACCCGGGCGGGAACTTGTAAACCACGTGCAGGAAAAGGCTTAGCACGCGGGCGATGGAGCCGCAAGTGCCGGGCCGGGACATGAGTTCTTGCCGGGGCAGGCCTGGGGGCCGTTGACGGTTTGGCCCAGACAATCCCATATTCAGGAGTATTACCGCTCGGGCTCATCCGGCCGGCGCAGGGCCGGCTGCTGCTCGGCTGGGGAAATGGGTAAGCGGCACGGATCGGAGACGACAGGAAATGAGTATGGCAGTACGGGATTTTGGGCAGTTCATTGGTCAGGCTCTGGTTGACCCCGCCCGCGTGGGGGCGATAGCGCCCAGTTCTCGACGGCTTGCCCGTCGCATGGTGGAGTGGATTGACTGGGAATCGGTCGGCTGCGTTGTCGAGTATGGCCCTGGTACGGGGGTATTCACCGCTGAGATCCTGGAGGTGAAGCGGCGCGACGCGAAGTTTCTGGCGGTCGAGTTGAACTCGCAGTTTGCCGCCATGCTGACGAAACGGTTTCCGGACGTGACCGTTTTGCAGGACAGCGTGGCCAACATCGAGGAACTCTGCCGGCAACAGGGGGTTTCCGAGGTGGATGCGATCGTGTGCGGCCTGCCATGGGCCGCCTTCTCGGATCGCGATCAGACAACCTGCCTCGACGCGATGATGCGGGTGCTGAAGCCGGGAGGGTGTTTTGCGACTTTTGCCTATCTGCAGGGGATGGTTCTCCCCTCGGCGCACCGATTCCGGAACAAGCTTCGGAGCTACTTTGGTGAGGTCCACATCGGCCGCACCATCTGGCTGAACGTTTTGCCGGCGTTCGTCTACCAGTGCCGGCGTTGACGCCGGTAGCGAGGGCCTGCTCTCATGTTCCACGGCGACGGGCGTGGAGAGGGCGTCCTGCAACGGTTGGCTGATCCGGTGGTGTTCAAACCTCCTCCCCCGGCTGGTGATACCTGGGGGAAAGGTCTCGAAGGCGGATCGCGAGAAACCGTATCCACACGGCGATCGGACGACCGAGAGCGAAATAGCAGAAGAGCAGCGGCAACGCCAGTTCGTGCACCGAGATCAGGGCCACCGCCCAGAAGACCAGCCGGACCATGCCGAAGAAGTTCCACCGGCCTCTCGCCAACTGGGTGAACATGTGGGGATAGCGGATCCTGGAGACCATCAGGCATGCCAGGGCGAGTGTCAGGAAAGGCAGAGCGCCATTGGTGCATTGGAGGATGCGTTCGCTGACATGCCGCGACACATCGGACACGCCGTCGGCGGCCAGCTCCTGCACGCCGGGCAGCGCCACCGCAAACGACGCCAGAGCACCGGCCGCCGCGGGGGTGGGCAACCCGCGGAACCAGTCGTGCGCATCGTCGGCAGCGGTTTCCACATTGAACCGAGCCAATCGCAGCAGGCCGCACAGCATGAACAGCACGCCGATACCCCACAGGAATCGGAGCGGAAAGACGTTTGTGAGGCTCAGCATGATGAAAACGGGTGCCACGGTGAACGTGATGGCGTCGCAGAGGCTATCCAGTTCCGCCCCAAAGCGGCTGGTCTGCTTCAGGAGGCGGGCCACGTAGCCGTCGAAAGCGTCGAACGCCATGCCGACAAAGATGAACACCCCCGCGTAGAAGATCGCAGTCGTCTCATCGAGTCTTTCCCGAGCCAACGTGGCCATGGCGATGCTGCCCAAGCCGCAAACGCCGTTTGCCAACGTCAGGACCGTCGGCACGGCAACGAGATCGAATTTCTTGATTGAGACGGCCATCTTACGAACTCCACAACGGTTCCCGCCGCAACTGCGGCATTTGAAGCTCACAAACTTTCGCCGGCAGCCGCCTCCGAGGGCGGCCTTTCACCGTCCGGCGCGTACTTTGCCAGAACGGTCGAACCCGCTTTCACCTTCTGGCCGACCGAGACGAGGATTTCCAGCCCGGCTTCTTTGGGCAGGATCAGCTCCGTGCGCGATCCCAGCTTGATCATGCCGAACGGGGCGCCTCGCTCGATCGTGTCACCCGGTGCGACCCAACAGACGATGCGTCGGGCAATCGCCCCAGCGATCTGCCGAATGACGAAGCGGCGGCCCGGAGAACGGCTCTGTTCGAGACGGACTTCCATCCGCTCATTCTCCCGGGCCGATTCGGGGCGGATCGCGTTCAGAAATTTTCCGCGGCGGTATCGCAGCCCGACCACCGTCCCCTGCATCGAGGCCCGGTTGACGTGGACGTCGAAGACCGAAAGGAAGATACCGACCAGCACAGCCGGTTTCCCGATGAATTCGTCGTCGACCTCCTCCACGGAGGAGATGTGCCCGTCAGCGGGGGAGACCACGGCGCAGGGGTCGTCGGGAATGATCCGAGCCGGGTTTCGGAAGAACCAGGCGATGCTCACCGCGGCCAACGCGGTAACGACGGCCAACGGCCAGAACACGAGTGCAAGGACTACCGTCACAGCCGACATCGAGCCGCCAAGAAGAATCAGCTCGGCCAGGCCCACGCGTACAAACGGCAGGCGATCGCGCCAGCCGAAGGGATCATTCTCGGCAGACCAGCGGTAGCCGCCCTGATTCCGGTAGAACTTCACGTCCCGCGGATCGAGCACCTCATGAGGGCAGCCGTTTGCCGAACCCTCTCGTTTGGCGAGCATGTCGGCGACATACCGTCGACGAAACGTCTTCAGGTACCACCGCCTCCAATACCCCCAGGCGAGTTCCATTCTCATGCAGACCCCGCCACCCGGCTGGATTGACTTGATCTGGGGAGGTAGCGGCTCGACACGCGATGTCAGGTCTTCGGTCGTCATTCTCTCGGTCACAAACATGGGTCTTGTCGGGGGCCACCTCACCGGCCAGTGTACTCTATTGCCCACCGGCGTGCATCTTGTCGCGGTAGAGGATTACGGCATAGCGGGTGGCAAAGTAGCTTGGCACCGCCAGAGCGACGGCCACCACAAGACTGCCCACCCAGAGGGGCAGAAACGCGTGCCAGGTTACCGACCACCACGCGGTGCACCTCTCCAGCCAGCCTCCGCTCACGTTGGCCAGACTGGCGAAATCCGGCGGCGGCACGTTGCTGCCCAGGATCCACCGGCCGACGTAGTAGTTGGGCAGGTAGACAAGCACGAAGGTTGTGGGGTTGGAGAGCCACACGAAGGGGACACCGACGAGTTTATTCGCTCCGAGCAACCACGCCAAGGCGACCGTCAGGGCCATCTGAAAGCCAACCGTCGGCGTCCAGGCCACAAACATCCCGATCGCCACGCCCAACGCAATGCGATGCGGCGTGTCGTCCACGTGCAGGACCCGGTGGATGAAGAAATTCGCAAGTTGTTTCCGAACAAAACGATGCGGCATTGAGAACACTTCCGAACGAACCATCCCTCTGAATTACCGCTTGAGCGCGGCCAGCACGTCCTTCGGATCGACATCTCCGACGAGCTCCACATCCCCCAGCCGCGAGGGAAGCACCAGCCGCAGCCGCCCGTGTTCGACCTTCTTGTCGTGCATCATCGTCTTGAGAACCTGGTCCGGATCGACGTCGGGAACCTCCGTGGGCAGGCCAACCGCCTGGAGCAGCTTTTCCTGCCGCTCGGTCACCTCCGCATCGATCCGCCCCAATCGCTCCGCCAGCCGGCTGGCGCAGAGCATGCCGATCGCCACTCCTTCGCCGTGGAGCAGCTCCCCGTAGCCGGCCAGGGTCTCGAAGGCGTGGCCAAAGGTGTGGCCGTAGTTGAGCACGGCCCGCAGCCCGCTCGTTTCCCGCTCATCCTGGCGCACCACGTCGGCCTTGAGCCGGCAGCACTGGGCGATCACGTCGCGGAGCAGTTCGTGGTCGCCGGTGTTGATCCGTCCAACCTCGCTGTCGAGCTGTTCAAACAGCTTTGCGTCGAGAATCACTCCGTACTTGATCACCTCCGCCATCCCGGCCCGGTACTGGCGTCCCTCGAGCGTGTCGAGTGTCCGGGTGTCGATCAAGACGCCGACCGGCTGCAGGAACGCGCCGACCATGTTCTTGGCCTTGGGCAGGTTGATCCCGACTTTGCCCCCGACTGAGCTGTCGACCTGCGCCAACAGGCTGGTGGGGACCTGGAAGAATCGCAGGCCTCGGGCAAAGGTGGCGGCCACGAACCCGGCCAGGTCGCCCACCACACCCCCGCCGACCGCCACGACAACGCTCTGCCGGTCGGTCCCCATTTCCAGGATCGCGTCCCACAGGCTGGCGGCCGCCTCGACCGATTTGGTCGGCTCCCCGGGCTCCACGACCATCATGTCGACATTGATCTCGGCCGCGGCGAGGCTCTCGGCCACCGCGTGGCCATGCGGCTCTTCGACGTGCGAGTCGGTAATCACGACCGCGTGCGTCGCTCGCCCCTGCTGAAGCAGAAAGGCTCCCGCCTGGCCCAGATTGTTCTCGCCGATCCGGATGTCGTAGCTGCGCTCTGCCAGTTCCACCCGCACCGTTTCCGTCGTATTCCTCACCAGTTCGCTCCCTGTAGCCGCAGTCGCCAGATTCCGGACCTCACCATTGCCTGCACTCCGCCAACAAGCCGGTCAACCGCTTCCCAGCCGGTCGATGTCGGCCTGCGTGACCGTGATCGTGCGGCCAACTCCTGCAGGGAGCCGGACGTCTTCCAGT
>CAZLWV010000242.1:0-7865 GCA_964563135.1 uncultured Planctomycetaceae bacterium | reverse complement strand
AAACGCAGTTACCACTTTCGACTACAGGCTGGTAACGTTCGCCTGAGAGGGACTTCCACCCTCTTGATCAAACGCCTTCACAGTCGCACTGGCCCAGGTTCTTGAACCTGGGAGACGTGGGTCTCAGGAGGTTTCGTTTCTTGGCCCGGAGTGGCTGGAAGACACTTGACGCACTGCCGGAGTTCGGAGATGCAGTGCCAAGCATCGACCAGCACTGGCCGGGCCAGTGGCACGCGGGGAAAAGCTCCCGTGGCTGTGTTACACTGGTTCAAGAACCCGTGCCACCCGCCAGGGCCACCCGGGACCAGCACTGGCGGAGCCAGTGGCACCCGCGGCCAGCACTGGCCGGGCCAGTGGTACCCGTGGCTGTGTTACACCGGTTCAAGAACCGGTGCCACCCGCGGCCAGCACTGGCGGAGCCAGTGGCACCCGGGGTGCCACCTGCAGGTGCCGGCTGGATACGCTGAAGAATCGGGCTATAATACACGGTCGGTGTCGATCCGATTGGCCACGATCTGGGCGGAGATGTTGATTGGTCACGGAGTCCTTGCGGGGCGAAAACGCCTCCTCTGAAGCTTCCGAAGGCACGGGAAAGCCGCCGGGCGCGGCCGATCGCCGGCAGGGCGGGCGAACCGACCTGGGCCTGCTGGTGCTGATCGGGGTGCTGTTCCTGGCATTCCGCCTCCCGCTGATGTATCGCCAGCCGGGCGGCGTCGACGAAGGAGACTTCTCGGTTCCCGGCTGCACGATTCTCGAGGAAGGCATTCCGCGGATTCCGTACGTGCCGTCGCGGAATCCCCGGGGTTTCTTCTACCGGGCGGACGAAGCGGTGCTCCTGCTGCCTCCGCTCTACTTTTACTGGCAGGCCGGTTTTTACGCCCTTTTCTCGCCCAGCTACGGAACGGCCAGGCTCGCCTCCGGCGCGGCGGCGATCCTCGCTTTCTTCCTCCTCTATGCCGTGGGCCGGCGGCTGACCGGAAGCCGTGCGGCGGCGCTCTGGGGCGCGGGGCTGTATTCGCTTTCGCGGGTCTGTTTCTTTCCGGCCATGGCTGCGCGGCCCGACATGCTCTGCGGCATGCTCGGGCTGACGGCCGTCTGGGCGCTGCTCCGCTGGCGCGATCGCAGGCGTCTGGGCTGGCTCATGGCAACCGCCGCAGCCATCGGCCTGGGGGGACTTGCTCATCCGTTTGCGATCATCTATGCCGTGCCACTGGGGATCTGGGTGCTGCTGGCTGAGGGCCGCTGGTGGCAGCGGCTGGGCTATCTCGTGCTTCTGGTCGCCGGGGCAATTCTCGTCTTCTCCTTGTGGCTCTTCCTGATCGTTCCCTACTTCGAGACGTTTTGCATCCAGTTCTTCAACAACGTCCTGGACCGATCCGGACCGGGGCTCCTCGATCGGCTCGTTTCCCCCTGGGACGCCATCCGGTGGCAGTGCCATCTGATCATCGAGCATGCCGGGCCGATCCAGACGGCCGTGATGTTCGCGGGTCTGGCGATCGCCTCCGTCGCCGCCATTGGGAACCGGGAGCGGAACCGGCTGGCCCTGGCCGCCCTGGCCTGGTCGAGCATTGCCATGCTCGTGCTTTTTGCCGGCACCCATGCGACCAAAGGCTACTGGTGCTATCCCGGGGCCTGGTTGTTCCTCTGTGCCGGCGGGTGCATTGCCGCCGCCGGGGAGCGGATCGGCCGGTGCTGCTCGCGCTGGAACCTCTCGGCAGCGCTGCGCCGCACCACGGTGGCGGTCGGATCGGTCGGGCTGCTCATGGCCATGCTGCCCGGCTCGGGAATCCAGGCCTGGGTCGCCCATGTTCGGCACTGGAAAAGCCCGGACTGGGACGCTCGCCAGTTTACGCAGATGCTGCTAGCGCATGTACCCCGGCAGGCCCGCGTTGTGGTGGACGGCGGCTACATCCTGCCGTTCTATCTCGACGGTCGCGACGTGGTGCTTGCCGGAAGCTACGACCTGGCCGTGCCTGACGACTACCTGCCCTACGACTACTACGTGAGCGGACGGGAATCGATCGACAAGGGTTTTCCGCAGAAGCTCGGGGGGCGGCTGGTGCAACGCTTCGGCGATAAGGACAATATTATGGCGTGCTACGCTGAACTGTATGTTTCGGGAGAAGTCGCTGGCGCTGCCGGCGACGGTCCCCTGGACCAGGCCGAGTTGGTGCCATGAATGCGACACGTCTTCCGGATCTTCCGTCGAGCCGCGTGGCGATCGTCGGCGGTGGGGGCCACGTGGGGCTTCCCTTGGGACTGGTGCTGGCCGACGCGGGTTTTTCGGTCACGCTCGTCGATGTCAACGAAGAACGGCTGAAAACCATCGCGGCCGGCCAGATGCCGTTCATGGAACGGGGGGCCGAGGTTCTGCTGGCGCGGGCCCTGAAGAACGGGCGGCTGCAAACGACCATGTCGCTCGACGATCTGGCCGGGCACCAGACGGTGATCGTTACCACCGGGACGCCGGTCGACGAGTATCTGGACCCCGACGTGCGGTCCTTCGACCGGATGACCGAGTCGCTCCTGGCCCGGATGGCCGATGGGCAGCTCCTGGTCATCCGCAGCACCGTGTTTCCAGGAGTGACGCAGCGGCTCGGCCGCCGGATCGATGAGCTGGGACGCAGGATCCATCTGGCCTACTGCCCGGAACGCATCGCCCAGGGTTATGCGGTGGAGGAGCTGGTCCAGCTTCCGCAGCTCGTGGCGGGTGTGACGCCCGAGGCGACCGAGCGGGCCGCGGCCGTATTTGAGCAGCTCGGAGCCCGCGTGATCGTGCTCCAGCCCGTCGAGGCCGAGCTGGCCAAGTTATTTACCAATGCCTACCGCTACATCAACTTTGCGATCGCCAACCAGTTCTATATGACGGCGCAGCGGTTCGGCGCCGATTTCGAGCGGGTGCGGGCTGCGGTGCGGGAGGATTACTCGCGGATGGCCGGTTTCGCTTCGGCCGGCCTGACAGGCGGTCCGTGCCTGCTGAAAGACACGATGCAATTGGCTTCGTTCAATCACAACATGTTTGGTCTCGGCCAGTCGGCCATGATGGTCAATGAGGGGTTGCCGAGTTTTCTGGTCGAGCGTATCAAAGCGGAGCACGATCTGAGCACGATGACGGTCGGCATCCTGGGGATGGCCTTCAAGGGAAACTGCGATGACCCCCGCAGTTCGCTGTGCTACAAGCTGCGCAAGGTGCTGACGGTGGAGTGCCGCCGCGTGGTCTGCACGGATCCCTATATCTGCGATCCCTCGTTTCTCCCGCTGGAGGAACTGCTGGGCACGGCCGACCTGTTGATCGTGGGGGCCTGCCACGACCACTACAAGCAGCTCCGGCCCAGGCAGCCGGTTGTCGACGTGTTTGGTTTTCTGGGAAAGGACAACAAATAGCCATGAAGGTTCTGGTTACCGGGGCGGCCGGGTTCATCGGAGGCTATCTCGTCGAGGAGCTGCTGGCCCACGACTACGAGGTGGTGGGGCTCGATAATTTCTCCAAGTACGGCCCCCTGCGCCCCGCCTGCCACGACCATGCGCGGTATCGGTTCGTGGAAGGGGACGCCAAGGACTCCGCCCTGCTCGGCGAGCTGCTGGCCGATTGCGACCATTTTGTGGCCGGCGCGGCGATGATCGGCGGCATCGCCTATTTCCACAGGCTGGCCTTCGACCTGCTGGCGGAGAACGAGCGGATCACGGCCGCCGCCTTCGAAGCGGCCATCGAGGCCCGGCAAAGGGGCCGGTTGCGGAAGATCACGGCCGTCTCCTCGTCGATGGTCTTCGAGAATGCGGACCGTTTTCCCACCCAGGAAAGCGATCTGGCCGCCTGCCCGCCACCCACGTCGACCTACGGGTTCCAGAAGCTGGCCGTGGAGTACTTTGCGCGCGGCGCCCACGAGCAGTACCAGCTCCCCTACACGATCGTGCGCCCTTTCAATTGTGTCGGCATCGGCGAACGCAAGGCAAGGACCGATGAGGACGTTCTTTCCGGCAATGTCAAATTAACCCTCAGCCACGTGGTGCCCGATCTCATTCAGAAGATCCTCAAAGGGCAGGATCCCCTGCACCTGCTGGGCGATGGCGAGCAGGTCCGCCACTACACCTACGGCGCCGACGTGGCCCGCGGGATCCGGGTGTGTCTTGAACACGAGGCCGCGCTGAACAACGATTTCAACATCTCCACCGGCCGGGCCCACTCGGTGCGGGAGGTTGCCGAGGCGATCTGGCGCAAGGTCCACGGTCCCGACCGGCCCTTGCGGATCGTGTCCGACCCGCCCTACCCCTACGACGTTCGCTTCCGCTCGCCGTCAGTCGAGAAGGCCCGCCGGCTGCTGGGGTTCGAGGCCACGACTCCTTTGGACGAGGTGCTCGACGAACTCATTCCCTGGATTCGGGACCAGATCCGGCAAGGAAGGATCTGATGAGCGGCGGCGACTCGGTGGAACCCCTGACATTGATCGTCCCCGTCTACAACGAGGCCGAGAATATCCGCAACCTGTTGGGCGAGGTGGAACGCCGGGTGCCGCAGCCCTTTCGCGTGCTGATCGTCTACGACTTTGCCGAAGACACGACGGTTCCGGTGGTGCGGGAGATGGCGGCAGCTCGTCCCTGGCTGGAACTGGTGAAGAACGATCTGGGACGGGGCGTGGTGTGCGCCCTGCGGGCCGGTTTTGCGGCGGCTGCCCGCGGCCCGACGCTGGTGGTGATGGCCGACCTGTCCGACGACCTCGGAAACGTCGAAGAGATGCTCCGCCTCTACCGGGGCGGTTACCGGGTGGTGTGCCCCAGCCGCTACATGCGCGGCGGCCGGCAGATCGGCGGACCCCGGCTGAAACGCTGGCTCAGCCGCAGCGCCGGCGTGAGCCTCTACTGGCTAGGGTTTCCTACTCATGATGCCACCAACAACTACCGGCTCTACGATGCGGAACTGGTCAACCGCCTGGGGATCGAGAGCAGCGGCGGATTCGAGCTTGCCCTGGAACTGACGGCCAAGGCATTTGCCGCCGGGGCCGCAGTCACCGAGATTCCCACCACCTGGCGCGACCGCACCGCCGGCGAAAGTCGCTTCCGACTGCGCCAATGGCTGCCCAAGTATCTGTACTGGTACCTGCTGGCCGTCCGGACCGCACTCGGCCGCCGGTTCTGTGGCAGGTAGCTATTCACCAGGCTGAAAAATGAACGCCGCTGCCGGCGATCTCCGGGGTGCGGGAGGCCTCTCCGGTGGTTTCAGGATCGGCATTCAGAGCCCGTAGAACGCGATGGCATTCTGGGCGAACAGCTTGCGCTGCTCTGCGTCGGGGCGGGTGCGGACGATCTCCTTGAGGGCAACGACCCACTGGCGCAAGGTTGCAGCTCGGGTGCACACGGGCCAGTCGCTGGCGAACACGACGCGGTCGGGGCCAAAGCAGTCGAGGCAGTGATTGATGGGCGGGGCCAGGTCTGCGGCCGTCCACTGGCCTTTTTCCATGGCCGAAACGATGCCCGAGATCTTGCAGATCGTGTTCTTGCGTTGGGCGAGCGCCTGCATGTCGCGGCGCCAAGCGTCGGCATCATGGCGGGCCTGCCGCGGGGCAGCCGACTTGGGCATGAAGGCCACGGGGTCGGCGTTGCCGCAGTGGTCGACGACGAAGCGGGTTTCGGGGCAGGCGTCGACGATCCGCACCGAGGCGGCCAGCATCTCGGTGGCCACGCACAGGTCGAAGCACAGCCCGCGTTCTCCCAGCAATCGCAGGCCGGAGACGAGTCCTTCGGCCTGGAGCAGCTTGGGATCCCGCATGATGTGGCGAACGCCCTTGACATAGGGACTGCCCTGAAAACGGTCCATGTAGGCCTTGAAACCCGGCTCGGCCGGGCGGCCGCCGATCACGGCCGCACAGGTGGGATGCTCCGAGCTGGCGCACAGCCCGATCACATGCTCCGCCTCCGTCACGAGCTGCTCGTCGGCCACGGCGACCTCCATGTACACGGCTTTCTGGAAACCCAGTCCGGCAGTCGCCTCGAGATAATCCTTGGTCACGTAGTCGCGGGTCAATTCGCCCCCGGGCTGCAACCAGGGGGGCTGGACAACCCTGAGGTCCCAGAGGTGCTGGTGGGTATCGACGATCGGCAGGCCGGCGGCCGGCTCACCGCCGAAGCCTTGAGTAACAGCCGCGGTGAGGGAACCGGCGGCAATCGTGCCTAGCGACTGGCCAAGGAACTGGCGGCGCGTGGTGCTCATTGTGTGATCTCCCGGACAGCAAAGATGAACTGGACCGCGCAGACTGTTGGTGACGGCCGAATGGCGGTTCCCCGATTTGACCAGGAATGCAGAGCCAATGGAAGACGACGCCCGTGGGCTCGATCGCAAGCTTCTCCGTGCGATCGTGATCCGAAGCGTGAACGAGGAGGGTAACACCTTGCCTCGCTTACGCTTCGGGTTGCGAAGACGTGACAGCAGTTGGCAAGATCACGATCAAGGCCGACGCCGGTTACAGCCGATCCCGGTTCTGCTCGCGAAAGGCCTCGACCCGGCTCTGCACCTCGGCCGGGAGATTCTGGCCCGCCAGGTGCTCGCAGGCCCGACGGGCGACGAAGAAGTCGCTGCTGTCGAGCAGGGCCGCCACGGCGGCGGTCGTCTTCCCGGAGGCGAACTTGCGCTGTTCGAGGATTCTCAGGATCAGATGGACCGGGAAATAGGGCAGTTCCGACAGGTGTTCGGTCAGGGCCTCCAGGGTAGGCGGGGGCAAGGCCGGATCGGCCGCCAGCCGCTCAAGAACGATCGGGCAATCGGCGGCACGCATCCGCGCCGAGGCCTCGATCAGACGGGCGTAGAACTTCTCCCTGTCCGGAATCGCCCCCTCGAGAAACACGAGCGCCTGCGAGATCTGCTCGCGCTGGCCTCGCTCGAGAATCCGGATCACGTCGTCGACGAACCGGGCATCGGTCGCATGGTGATCGATCAGGTACTGGAGAGCGTAGTCGGCATGCCGCCGATCCTCGGCAGCCAGCAGGCGTTTGAGGTAGGCAGGGGTGCATTTCTTCTCGGTCATCTGCCGCAGCTTGGGCACGATCGGGCCGTTGGCCCAGTGCCACAGGGCCCACGAGGTGTAGGCGGCGCCCTCGATCACCGAGTCCTTCACGGTCGCCGGCGTCGGGGCGGTCATCGCGTCGACCCCGGCGATCAGGTTCTCCCCGCCGGCGGCCTCAAGGGGTTTCTCCAGGAAAGCAAGTGTCCAGTCCCGGAGAATCGAGTTCTGATCCCGGAGGATCCGGTCGAGTTTGGCGTAGTCCTCGGCCGTGAACGGCACGTGCTCCTTCTTGGTGAGCGGCTTGTCGGGGGGGTAGCTCAGGCCGGTGTAGTAGCCCAGGGCGTCCCACGTCATCGTTACTTCGACCGGCAGGCACTGGTTGTCGTTGCACACGTGGGTCACCAAGGCCAACCTGTAGCCGGCCGGAAAGCCGTCCTCGTCCGACCACTGGATCAGCAGGTGGGTTTGGGGGGGAGCGGTGGGGGCGACCGGGTCGGTCAGCTCGATCGGGAGATTTGCCTTGGTGAATCGATCGATGTCGCCGGGTGGAATCGCGGGCGGGCCGATGGGCCCCGTTGCGGCCCGGATGCCTGCAGCCGCAAGCGGTTCGGCAGCTCCTGTACGGGCAGCCAGGGCGAGCGAGGCGAGCAGGGCCAGCCATGAACAGAAGACGGAAACGCGCACGAGTGGTTCTCACAGGGCAGGTCTGATTTGGAGATCCGTATCAGTGTAGCGGCTGGAGAGGGGATTGCCAAAGTTTTCCGGCCTCCGGTGGTCTTGGATCCGCGGCTCCCGCGACCCTCCAGGAGAACTGCGAAGTGCTGATGTGGCAAGAAAAGCAGCAGGCACTCTCCGAAAGGGCGCGTGCGG
>CAZLWV010000241.1:3620-7876 GCA_964563135.1 uncultured Planctomycetaceae bacterium | reverse complement strand
ACGGGTACGTCTCCTTATCGTCAAAATGGTTGAAAACAGAGGTGTGGCCGACTATCAGGGCACTGGGGCAAAGAACTCGTCTCGTGCCGCCAAAGAACCAGGTCGAAACCCGACGGGTGCCGTCGTTGAACCCCCGGGCGAAAATCGGTCAATCGCCTGCCTTCTCCGCCGGGACGCCAACCACTGCCTGCCGGCAGCTCAAGATGTACTACACCAACTGCCCAACTTAGCGAATCCAACGCCATCCGACAAGCTCTACCGCCCGGGAGCCGGGGGGGAAGGTTAATGACAACATTGGCTGGAAAAAATAGGGCCCCGATTCAACCTGCCGGCACTGTTCGACTTGGGTGATCGGAGGTATCCTGATCTCCCGCATGCCACTGCAACCGATTCTCCGCTGACCCGCCACACGCTCTACCGGTTCAGCAACGCCTCGAACTCCTCCTCCGTCAGCACGGGAATCCCCAGTTCCTGGGCCTTCGCCAGCTTGCTCCCAGCATTTTCGCCGGCCACCACGTAGTCCGTCTTGCTCGAAACGCTCGACGCTGCCTTGCCCCCGTGGCGCAGGATCAGTTCCTGGATCTCGTCCCGCGTGTACTTGGTGAGCGTGCCGGTGACAACCAGCGTCTTGCCCGCCAGGGCTTCCGATTTCTCCTCCCCCGCCGCCTCCGGAACCGACATGGTCACGCCCAGCGACGCCAGGTCGTCGATCGTCGTACGGCCGAACTGGCTGTGGAGAAACTCATACACGCTCGCGGCGATCGCCGGCCCGATCTCGTTGATCTCGCTCAGCTTCTCCACCGAGGCGCTCCGCAACGCCTCCATCGAGCCGAAATTCTCCGCCAGCACCCGGGCCACTGTGGCCCCCACGTGGCGAATGCTCAACCCGTTGAGCAGCCTTGCCAGTCCCCGGTCCTTGCTGGCCTCGATTCCGGCCAGCAGTTTCTCGCTCGACCTCTTGCCCATCCGTTCCAGGCCCAGCAGGTCCCCGGCCTTGAGCCGATACAGGTCGCCGCAGCTCTTCACCAGGTCGGCCGAAACCAGTTGCTCCACCAGCTTGTCCCCCAGCCCCTCGATGTCCATCGCGTTTCGGCTGGCAAAGTACCGGATCCGCTCCCGGAGCTGGGCCGGGCACTCCAGGTTCGGGCAGCGGATGTAGACGCCCTTCTCGTCCTTCACCAGCCCCGTGCCGCATTCCGGACACTCGGTCGGAAAGACGAACTCCGGCGGTTCCCCCTGCCGCTCGTGCTTCTCCACGCGCACGATGTGGGGAATGATCTTGCCGGCCTTCTCCACCACCACCACGTCCCCCTGCCGCACGTCCTTGCGGAGAATCTCGTCGGCGTTGTGCAGGCTCGCCCGGCTCACGATCGTGCCGGCCAGTTCGACCGGTTCCAGCTCCGCAACCGGCGTGATCGCCCCTGTCTTGCCCACCTGCACGCGGATCTCCCTCAGCCGCGTCGTCGCCTCGTACTTCTCGAACTTGTAGGCGATCACCCAGCGCGGGCATTTTGAAGTTGCGCCCAGCCTCTCCCGCTGGTCGAACCGGTTGACCTTGAGCACCAGCCCGTCGATCTCGAAATCCAGCTCGTGCAGCCGCTCGATCAAGGCTTCGCAATGCTCCACGGTCTTCTCGAATGAATCGAAACAGGCCACCATCGGCGTCACCGGGAGTCCGAACCCCTGGAGCTCGTCCAGAAAGTCCATGTAGTTCCGGCTTGCCAGCCCCTCGGTGTGCCCCACGCCGTGGCAGAAGAACCGCAGGTGCCGGCGGGCGCAGATTCTCGGATCCAGCAGCCGGACGCTTCCGGCGGTCACGTTTCGCGTGTTGGCAAACGGGGCTTCGCCTCGCTGGCGCTGCTCCTCGTTGAGCCGCACCAGGTCGCTGTTGGTCATATAGATCTCGCCGCGGACCTCCAGCAGCGGCGGCGCCGAACTGCCCGTCAGATGCAGCGGCACTCCGGCCACGGTCCGCACGTTGTGCGTGATGTCGTCGCCGACCCGCCCGTTGCCCCGCGTCACGCCGCGCACGAGCGAGCGGTTCTCGTAGACCAGCGAGACGGCCACCCCGTCGATCTTCAGCTCCACAACCCACTCGATCGGCTCGTTGCCGAGCAGCTTCTGTGTCCGCTGGCCGTAGGCCCGCAGCTCCTCGATGTTGTACGTGTTGTCGATCGAGAGCATCGGCACCCGGTGCTCCACCTGCACCAGGCCTTCCACCGGCTGGTCGCCCAGTCGCTGGGTGGGGCTGTCCGCCGTGACCAGCTCCGGGTGCGCCCCTTCCAGTTCCTTGAGCCGCTTCAGGAGCTGGTCGTACTGCAGATCCGATATCTCCGGCGAGGCCTCCACGTAGTACTTGCGATCGTGATACCGGATCTGTTCGCGAAGCTGGCCGACTTCTGCAGCGGGATCGGTACGCATGTTTTCCACCAATCGGCAGGAGAAGAGTGAAGGAAGATGGGCGCGCGCCGCGCCACCGCCGGAGTCTTCAGAATCCGCTCGGGCACGCTGCAGCGCACCCCGCAGCAGTCCCGCGAGAGACTCGCACCCCGTGGCGCGGACACGACGAAATCGTATCGCGCGTCTACTGGCAGCCGCAAGATACCGCGCAACTTCCCGTCTTGCTGCCGGCCAGGTGCGGAATCAGGCACAGGAACCGCAGCGGCGTCGTGCCCGTGTTCTTGAACTGGTGTTCGACCCCTCCGGGCACGAATACCACCGTGCCCGGCTTCAGCAGGTGCTCCTTGTCCCCTTCCATCACGATCCCGTTTCCCTGGAGCACGAACACCTCATGCTCGTGCGGATGGCCGTGCATCGGCGTGTGCCCGCCGGGCATGACCTCGAAGTGCCGCATTGCAAACGTGGGAGCGCCGTCCGCATCGTCGATCAGGCAGCGGATCTTGCACCCGCTCGCCCCCGGCATGTCGACCGGAGCCGCTTCGATTTGATCGTAAGAAACGACTTTCATGCAGAGATTCCTGTTTCCTGGGTGATCGAGAAATGGTTGGGCGCAGCGCTCGGCCCCTCGCCTCCATTATACGTCCCGCTCCGCCCCTGTCAGCTGGCGCAAAAAAGAAGCCTCGAGGCGAACGGCTCCCAGCGTCGTGTAGACTTCCCACAAGGAAACGACACAGCCGTCGACCTCGAGGTCTCGAGCGCTCTCGGCCAGCGAGAACGCCACCAGGAATTTATCGGCTCCGTTTGCCGATTGTCAATAGACAATCGGCCCGGCCGCGCAGCGATCCGTCGTTGGACACGACCGCGACAGCTCGGTAAACCGTTCGCCCCGCTGCCGGTAGTTCACAAACTGGTCGTGGCTCGAACATCCCGGAGACAGCACGATCGTTGCACCCGCCGGTGCCTGCCTCACTGCAAGGGCAAAGGCCTCGTCAAGTGTCTTCACCGCATGGCAGAAAAGTCTCGCCCTGCGGCCCGTCACCTTCTCGGCCAGTTGCTCGGCCACCTGCCCGAAAAGAACCGCGCCGTCGGCTCGCTCGGCGATCCGCTCGGCCAGGCGGCTGTAATCCATCCCCTTGTCGGCCCCGCCCGCCAGAAGCCAGATCGGCGGCTCGAGTGCGTCCAACGCGGCAATCGTCGATTCGGGAGTCGTCGAAGAAGAATCATTGATGATTCGCCGGCCGCCGATCGTTCTCACCGCTTCCAGGCGATCCGCCAGGCCGCGGTAACCGGCCAGCCCTGCCTCGATGGCGCTCTCGGCACACCCTGCCTGCCTTGCCGCGGCCGCTGCCAGCGCCGCGTTCTCCCGGTTGTGACCGCCGCAGACGGCAAGCGGGGGCAGATCGGAAAGATCTGCCGGCTGGCAAAGACTCCCCCTCACAAAACGCTCCCAACCCTCCAGCCCCGGGGCCGCCCGATCAAACACCGCCCTGCCGTCGGCCGGCTGGAGCACCAGGAGCCGCTGCTTCGAGGCCGCGTAATGCTCCAGGTCGGGATGCCAGTTGAGGTGGTTGGGGGTGAAGTTGGTGATCACCGCCGTCTGCGGAACCGGCGCCGTCGGCCCCAGCCGGTGCAGTTGAAAACTGCTCAGCTCCAGCACCACCCAATCGTGCCCATCCATGGCCTCCACGTCGTCCAGAAGGCTCTTGCCGATGTTCCCGCCCAGATGGACCCGACGCCCGTCGGCCCGCAGAATCGCCGCCGTCATCGCCGCCGTCGTCGATTTCCCGTTGCTCCCCGTCACCCCCATCTGACCGCCCGGGTGCTTCCTCCTTTTTTATAGGTTTTAGTATAGATCT
>CAZLWV010000241.1:0-3610 GCA_964563135.1 uncultured Planctomycetaceae bacterium | reverse complement strand
CTCCCCGTCACCCCCATCATCCGACCGGGGCAGTTCTCCAGGAACAATTCCATCTCCGACGTCAGACGGGCGCCTCGACGGCCTGCCAACTCCAGCCAGGGATCGCCGGGACGGATCGCCGGATTGACTACCACCAGGTCCGCCTCCGCAAAATCCTCCTCCCGATGCCCGCCAAGCTGATAACGGTGGATCGGTACCGGCCGCAGCGATTCCAGCGCCGTCGCCAACCGTTCCTCGCTGGCCGTATCGGTCACGGTGACCACGGCCCCCGCGCGGGCCAGCCACCTCGCCGCCGCGCTGCCCCCGCCAAAGAGGCCCAAGCCCATCACCGTCACTCGCTGTCCGTCGTACTTCATGGCCCAAAGTAAACCGGACCGCCCCACTTCTGTCAATCGAACGTGCCCCGCTCGATCGCAGGCCGTGCCGGCCTCTGGGCGTGGCCCTGGGACCGTGTTACCATAAAAGTTTGCGCCTCGTCCGCAGTCCCTTGCCCAGTGCACCCCGACTCCCTTTGCCGCTCTGACCTCTGACCCCCGTCCCCTGACCTCTGACCTCTGTCCCTCTGTCCCTCACTATGAGCTCTCACGGGCATATCTCCTTGCGCGGTGTTGAGGTCCACAATCTCCAAGGAATCGATCTGGACATCCCCCATCGCAAGCTGGTCGTCTTCTGCGGGCTGAGCGGCAGCGGCAAGAGCAGCCTTGCCCTCGATACGCTCTACGCCGAGGGACAGCGGCGCTACATCGAAAGCTTCTCCGCCTACACCCGCCAGTTCCTCCAGCGCCTCGAAAAGCCCGAAGCCGAGCACATCGACGGCATTCCCCCCGCCATCGCCGTAACCGGCAAGAACGGAAACCGCTCAAGCCGATCGACCATCGGAACGGCCACCGAGATAGCCGACCACCTCCGCCTCCTCTTCGCCCGCATTGGCCATGTGTTCTGCAGTCGCTGCGGCCGCCAGGTCCATCGCGATTCCCCCCAGAGCGTCGTCCGGCAACTGGAAGCTCTTTCCCCGGGACTTCGCTTTCAGGTCACGTTTCCCGGCACGCTCGAGGCCGACGAGGAACCGGAGAGCCTTGCCGCCTCGTTTCGCGAGAAGGGGTTTGTCCGCCTCATCGCCGGAGGAACCACGATCCATCTGGCTGACGGCGGGCTCCTGCCGGCCGGAACCGATGCGGTCGAGGTCGTCGTCGATCGCCTCGTCACCGGCGCCGATCCCTCGCGCATCCACGATTCGCTGGAAACGGCCTTCCAGCACGGATCAGGACGCTGCTCGGTCCTCGTCGATGCTTCCGCCGCCGAAACCCCCGCTCTCGGCGGTGCGCCGGAAATCATCGACGGGCAGCCCTGGCGGCGCATCGCCTTCAGCTCGCAGTTCGCCTGCGGCGACTGCCGCCTCGACTACCCCGATCCGGAACCTCGCCTCTACAGTTTCAACAGCCCGCTGGGCGCCTGCCCGGAGTGCGAGGGCTTCGGCAACATCATCGATATCGACATGGACCTGGTCGTGCCCGATCCGGGCAAATCGATCGCCGATGGGGCGATTGCCCCCTGGAACAGCCCGGCCTACCAGCACGAGCAGCAGGAACTGATGGCCCTGGCCGCCGACTACGGCATCCCCGTCGATATTCCCTTCGCCCGGCTCGAGCCGCAACACCTCGAACGCATCACCGAAGGAGTGCCCGAGCGCCAGTTCGGCGGGCTCAAGGGTTTTTTTGCCTGGCTCGATCGGCGCAAGTACAAGATGCACATCCGCGTCTTCCTCAGTCGTTGGCGCAGCTATCGCCCCTGCCCCCGCTGTGGGGGATCACGCCTGCGGCCCGAGGCCCTGGCCACGCGAATCGGTGGCAAGAATATCGCTGAAATCGCGGCCATGAAGATCTCTGGCGCGGCGGAGTTCTTCCACGAGCTCCAGCTTCCCGACTGGGAGAAGAAAGTCGGCCGCATGATGATCGACCAGGTCCTCGCCCGGCTCGGCTACCTCGAGATGGTCGGCCTGGGCTACCTCACGCTCGATCGGACCTTGCGGACCCTGAGCGGCGGCGAGATGCGCCGCGTGGCCCTCACCTCGGCCCTGGGATCGAGCCTCGTCAACATGCTCTACGTCCTCGACGAGCCCTCGATCGGGCTCCACCCCCGCGACATCCATCAGCTCCTGGCCGCCATCACCGGCCTCCGAGACCGGGGAAACACGGTGGTCGTCGTCGAGCACGAAGATGCCATCATCCGCGCCGCCGACCAGGTCGT
The DNA here is from genome assembly GCA_964563135.1 of uncultured Planctomycetaceae bacterium. Lineage (GTDB taxonomy): Bacteria > Planctomycetota > Planctomycetia > Pirellulales > Thermoguttaceae > JAAYAY01. Next base: position 1,363 of record CAZLWV010000241.1, on the reverse strand, counting down.
CGAGATCGGCCCCGGGGCCGGCGAGCGCGGAGGACGCGTCGTCTTCCAGGGCACCCCCGGCGAAATGGAACAGTCGCCCGAAAGCCTCACCGGCGACTACCTGGCGGGCCGCCGTGGGGTTGTCGTCACCGGCAGACGCCGGCCCCCCGACCACGGCTGGGTCCGCCTTGCAGGTGCCCGGGGCAACAACCTCGACAACGTCACCGTCGAGTTCCCCCTCGGCATCTTGTGTCTCGTCACCGGCGTCAGCGGATCGGGCAAAAGCACCCTCGTCCAGGGCACGCTCTACCCGGCCCTCTGCCGCCGGCTGCGAAAAGATGCGGAAAGACCCTACCCCTTCGACGACGTTTTTGGCGACGGACAGATCGACGACGTGATCATGGTCGATCAGAGCCCCATCGGACGCTCCCCCCGCTCCAATCCCGTGACCTATCTGAAGGCCTTCGACGAAATCCGCGCCGTGTTCGCCAGCACGGTCGAGGCCCGCACCCGCGGCTACACCTCCAGCCATTTCAGCTTCAATGTCGATGGCGGCCGCTGCTCCGCCTGCCAGGGCGATGGCTACACCGAGATCGACATGCAGTTCCTGGCCGACGTGTTCATGAAGTGCACCCAGTGCGGGGGAACTCGCTACCGCGACGAGATCCTCGAAGTCACCTACCGGGGACGCAACATTGCAGAAGTCCTCGAGATGACCGTTCGCGAAGCCTTCACCTTCTTCCGCGGCCGGGCCAAGGTGCAGGCCAAACTCAAGCGGCTCATCGACGTGGGGCTCGACTACGTGCGACTTGGCCAGCCGGCGGCCACCCTCTCCGGAGGCGAGGCCCAGCGGCTCAAGCTGGCCGGTTACATGTCGAGCGCACGCCGGGGCCGCTGCCTGTTCCTCCTCGATGAACCGACCACCGGCCTGCACTATTCCGACGTCGTACAACTTCTCGATTGTTTCGACGCCCTGCTGGCCGTGGGCCATTCCCTGATCGTCGTGGAGCACAACCTCCAGATGATGCGGGCCGCCGACTACATCATCGACATGGGCCCCGGAGCCGCTGAGGAAGGGGGTCGTATCGTCGCCAAGGGCACCCCCGAAATGATCGCCCACAGCGAAGAATCGATCACCGGAACATTCCTCCGCGATTTGCTGCAACTCCCATGACCCTGTCCTCGGTACCCCATCCTCTGCCCTCTGCCCTCTTCGCACCGCGCCTCCGTCCTCCGTCCTCTGTTCTCTGTCCTCTGTTCTCTGATATCTGACATCTGACCTCTGACCTGAATGGCACTGAAGTTTTCGTAAGTCGTTATGTTGTAAAGAACTCATAGTGAAAATGCTAGCAATGCTAGCGATCTTGAAGTGCGGGGAAAAAAG
>CAZLWV010000240.1:0-7936 GCA_964563135.1 uncultured Planctomycetaceae bacterium | reverse complement strand
GCAGCCTGGGAACCGCTGCGACCGGGGGACGGGGGGCCACGCCGTCGGCGCCGCCAGAGATCCCGCTGCCGGCAATCCTGGGTGGCAACTTGGACCCGGGCGGCGCCGCCGGCGAAGAACCGGTCAGGCTTCGGGACGCCATGCAAAGGTTGACGGACGCCATCCTCTCCGCCGGCCAGAAGCAGACGACGGTCGCCCAGGACACCGCCGGCATGTCGCTTGCCGACCGGATGGCCCGACTGCAGCAGAACGGCCTTCTCATGAACGAGGAGGCCGTGAAGACTGCCACCCTCAAGCAGACCGTCACACCCCACGATATCGTCGTGGAATCGGAGCGAAGAGAGCAGGGAGCCAGGGACCGCAGAAAGCGGCACCAGAGACAGGAGATCGGTCTGGCCGGCGAGTCGGTCACCCAGAGCCTTGCCGACGCTGCGGACGGTCTCCTGTCGTTCATTGCGGGGCCGAAGGCGGGAGCGGCTGGTGGCCGGACGGTCGAGGGGCTTGCTGGTCCGGCACTCAGGGGCCTGGTGAAACTGACCGGCGGGAGTGTGCCCGATGGATCTACGCCGGGGATCCCCGGCGCCGCTGGGGCTGCACCCGGAGCAGGAAGCGGAGCTGGCGGCCTGTCTGGTGTTGGCAAGATGGTCGCGGGAGTCGCTTTGGCTGGAGGAGCCATCAAAGCCGGCGAAGCTTTGATGAAGTTGCCCGGTATCACCCAGCGGTTTGGCCAATCCCTCCTGGAAGGCCAAAGGCACCTGGCGAGATACAACGCCCAACTGGCGGGAATCTATGCACGACTCGACTATCAGAAGCGAGTACTCGACGCCCAACAGGCGCAGGCAACGGGTGCGACAAGCCAGATGCTGGGCGGCGAACTCGAGAAGCTCCTTCGCGAAACACAGTGGATGAAGAACGATGTCAGGAACATCCTGAATCTGCTGGCGGTTATCGCGGTGGAGTCTGGACGCGGAGCAAACTTCTTTCTCAAGTACGGGACAGTGTTCGGGGCGTTCTCCAAGTTCCTGGAACTCGCGAACAAGTTCTTCGGAACAGACGAGGCGAACAACGCCGAGATCATCCGCAGCATGCAAATCATGGCGGGTTGGGGAAGAGGCCAGAAGGAAGAACAAGACAAAAAACAACAGGAACCGAAGAACAGGAAGCCGCCACATGCCGCTGCTGGCGGCAGAAAATAGGGAATCGTAGACAAGAACTTACCAGTCAAGTTTTACTTACCCACCTGCAATTAGGAAACAACGGCCATGCCACGACCGAAAACACGACCTCTCCTGTCCGCCCATGATGATCAATCCACCTCCGCGACTCCCGATGATGCGATTTCACCCGAAACCATCCCCACCAACGTCGACGCCAAAACGTGGGAGTGGGCCCGCTTGATGGCCAAAGCGCTGCAGTCGTATGGCCACATTGCCGACGAAAGGCACCCGGACCATGACGACCTTGTCCGGGCCCTTACTGACGTGATCGCTTTGCTTGTGCAGGGCGTCGACGTCCTCCTGCAGTTTCGCGGCTGGCCTCTCGCGGCAGCGGCCGAGAAGGCCGCCCAAGCCTGGTTGCACTCCACAGGCCACTGTCCCGGCAGCCCGGCATGTGCGGTCGACCTGGTGACCGTTTACCGCTCCCTGCAAGCTGGATGGGAGAAGTTCTGCCGACCTGTCGAGAAGGATGCGAGCCGCGTCAGCCCGATCGAGAGTCTTGCGGAGTTGGACAAGTTGCCCGGAATATCGGAGGCGCAAATCTGCGCGGTTTTCGCCAGTGGAGATCGCAACGACGAGGAAGAGCAGAAGTGGGGGCCCTGGCTGTACCACGCCGACGGCATGACCCCCTGCGCCAATCACGACCGCCTGAAGGCCGCACGACGCGGCGAGGCCCAGGTACCCACCAAGCGAACCACGAACGTCCAGCCGTCGGGGTGGCCCCGGAAGGCGCCGATCCTCTGGCTACTGCGGCAAGCAGCGGAACTGGTTGACGGCGAGTGACGGCAACGGCCACCGAGTCCATTTCATCATTCCCCCTGGCATGATACGGAAACACACCAATGTCGCAACATTTCATAGTTCAAGTGACGGGATCGGACGGCAACGATTGGCTTGTCTTGGTCTTCGCACGCGAGGAAGAGCAAGCCGCGCATATGGGTATGCTCGAGCTGCAGGCCCGCCTGCGGGACATCGACTTTCCCGCGGCTGGCACGATCGTCAAGGTTATCCCCGGCGCTGATCTGCTCACAAGTCCCTACGAGGTACCTGCCGCCACGTGGGCCGCGTGGACGGGACTCCAGGACCTGCTCGGGCGGAATATCCGTTACGGCGAGCTGGGTTTGTCGGGCGAAGGAGCCCCCACCGACGGCACTTCCGGAACGGGGGCCGGCGTCGCTTCCATCGGCTGTCTCTATCAGGACGTCACCAACGGGAAGCTGTACATCAACACGAACACCGAGGACAGCCCGCTCTGGACCGTGGTGGGTGCCCAGACGGCCTGACGACCTAAGCAACTCGGCCGCCCGCTCATTGTGCCCCCTGGAGAGATACGTCATGTCCACAGCAACCCTAGAGCGACCGCCACGCCAGGCGACCACCAGGCCGCCGGCTGCACCGTCCGGCAACGGCCGATTCCCGGACGACATGTGGCTGAATATCCCGGGCGTCCCGGTGTTCGCCGAACACGAGACCACGACGCAGCGCGGCACGGCGATCAAGTTCGGCCGGCGGGAACTGGAGTTGGTCGCCGCGAACTGCAATCGGAGGATCCGCGAGACCGGCGACTATGGGGGGATCTCTATCGGTCATACGTCCGAGTCTGCGGACGCCACGGCAATGCCTCTGGTCGGATTGGCCGGTCCGTTCCGGGTTGGCCGGCTGCCTGGCGACAATGCCCGCTGGGCCATCCTTGCCGATCTTCACGTCCGTCGCGAGTACGCCAATGCCGTTCGCAACTTTCCCCGCCGATCCGCGGAACTGTGGTTGGCGGATCGCTACGAGGACATGTACCTGGACCCGATCGCCCTGCTCGGTGCCGAGACGCCGCGGCTTGACCTGGGGCTCTTGTACTCGGTCAGCAGGCACCAGGGCTCCCGGCGAGCAGAAGTCAAACGCTATACGAAGAATGGTGGTCGCATGACACCGCAGCAGGTCCATGAGTTCATAGGGGCGATCGAGCAGCTTGAGTGGGCCCAGTTCGCTAAATTCCAGATGCGGGCCGATCGGGCCAACATGCGGGCCAATGGGGCCACGGATCCAACGGTGGCGAACATCGCCCGAGACTACTCCCGGCAGGTCCAGCAGTACTCCCGCTTCCGCAGCGAGTACATTGCCAGCGAGCGGTACGGCCGTGCTTCAGCAGCATCCCAGCCCCTGCGAGAGTCGCTCCGTAGTCTGCATGCCGAGCTGTCCAAGACCTACACGCTCATCCAGGATGCGTTACGCCCAGCGATGGACGCGGCTTTGCGAGCCGCAAAACTCCGAGCAGCTCGAGGCGAGGTTGGAGCCTACGATTCCGAACTGCAGGCCCGCCAGATCCCGCGACTGTCCCCGCCGCAGGCCGTGGCATAACACCAGTTTGACGGAGCCGAAGGCAGCCGAAGGCAAGTGATGAGTCAGACCCCACCGTCCGTGTTCCTGATCAAAGCCTGGATCACTGGCACAGTCCTGGCGGCGTTCGTCGTGGTTGCCGTCGCGGGCGTTGCCCTCCTACTTGACGCGGGCCTCCGCTGGCTGGACGAGGTTCTCGCTTGCCGGTTCCGACGACTGCGGCGCCCGATTGTCAGCGGGATCGCCAATATCCGGCGATCGGCTTCACTGGTCGCCAGCTCCATGGCTCCGCTTCTCGCACCGACCATCGACCGCGGAAAAAATTGAAACCCAAAAGTAGCAAAAGGAAGTACGTATCATGGCTGTGACCGTTAACGTTGCCGGGCTTTGCGCTGTGTATGTGGACACGGGCACCGGCTTGGACTTGCTCGGCTACACCCGTCAGGGAGCCGACGTTCGCGACCAGGCGTTTTTCGTCGACGTCCCCGGGGACCAGAACGGCGGCGACCAGGGACCTCCGATCGACATCCAGTACATGGGAGAGATTGCCAAGGTCCGCCTGGAACTCACCAAGTGGGATGCTGCGATCGGCAAAGAAATCCGTTCGCGGCTTGCTGGCGGCACGGAAGGGACGCCTGGAGGGTCTGGGACTCTGATGTTCGACGGTTCGAAGACGGCTCGCGTGCTACTCTACAGCCCCAACGGCCCAATGAACTTCCCGCGAGCATTCCTCCGCGATCCGTGGGAAGTCAACTTGGGCACGAAGTACTCCACCCTCGTGCTCGAATTCGAGGCCCACAAGGATGCCACTGGCGTGCTCTACAACGCGGTTGTGACCTGAGTCCTGGCCAAGAGAAAGGCGATCCAGCCAGCCCCCCCTCCTTACGCCCGAGACGCTCCGACCGAAGTCGGCGAGAGATGTTGCTGACCAGAACGCCAGTAGGATTATCGCCCCGGAAGAGGGGAAGTCAACCCGGTGCGAGAGCCGGCAGTGTCCTAGCAGAGTGTGGCCGGGAACCCCACCGTAGTGTGATAAGGAACCGTTGACAACCCCGCCGCAGCGTGGTACTCTCTACCTCTCTTGAGAATAAGATATGTTTGAGGGAGGGCCACGTGACGCAGACAGTGCCAGATATCCCCACCGCACCCCCGCTTTCCGAAGAGGAACTCAAGCGCAAAGATGTCCGTCTTTTTGCATTGCTTCATTTTGCAGATAAGATGTGGCGGAACTTCTGTATATGCGTCACTATCATTGCCACCACTTACATTGCAGTCTATCTCCCAATCAAGGTGTCGCACGGAGAGACAACAACGATCACTTACGTTCTGCAGTGGCTTGCAGGTGTTAAGATTGATGTTGTTGTTGCTTGGGGAGCTGCTGCAACAGTCGGTGTGCTGGCGTATCGAGAACGCAAGAAACGGTTAAGAGAAAGGAAGGAACGCGACGAGCGAATTGAAGAGTTGGAAGTCGCAATCGATCCAGATCGAACATCAAGCGGACTTACTGTGGATGGCCACCAATCGCGAGGGAGGAATTAGATGAACGCATATATCCTGACAAATTGCGTAATCAGCCTTGCCATTTTGGTATTTGTCTGCTTTTTCCAGTTCAAACGCTTAAGCCGCGACGACTTCCGTTCGGATATTCGCCGACTGCGAGACGAATTGTTTGACTATATGTGGAAGAATGGGTACAGCTTCGACGATCCTGGATATCGCGGTACACGCCGTGTTCTGAATGGGCTGTTGAGGCTTTCAAATCACGCTACTCCCATCAAATTCATTGCTGCGGCTGTTCAATGTCAGATCGCGAAACATCATGGAGTTGTGTACGCAAACCCGATACCACCAGCAAAACAAGAAGATTTGCAGGCGAAGATTGATGAAGTCTGTGGAGCTGCCACTGGGCGGTTTATGCGGTTTGTTTTTCTTGAGGGGCCGAGAGGATGGATCATGCGAATGCTGATAATATATCCAAGCCGTGTCATTAGGTTGCTTGCTCGACTCAAAGATCGCATTCGTCGAGATGGCCCACGATTCTTGGTGCAACAGGGTTATATATGCGGCAGCACTGAGCTATCTCCAGAGGAAAGATCCGCCTTCAATTGCTGATCAGACCAGTACAGCACCAAACAACTCGTCAAAACTCCAAACGTCTTCCGGCCCAACGGGTGAGCCTTTCTCTTCGAAGTCGCTTTTCCCTTGACTTCCCCCTCTTCTGGGCCGACAATTTCCATGGAGGACTTGCCCGCCGATGCGCTCCTGTTTTCAGGATTCCCCGGCTTATAAGGTGAGTCCTCTTCTGTTTTCTGGATCCTCTCTGGACGCTGCCCGACCGAGAAATCCGGGCAACCGCAGTTGACACCGGGACGGCCGATCGGGTAGCTTGTGGGCGTTCGGTGAACCTCTTGGACGACACCGGACCGGGCCTGATAAACCCGCAACCACAAAGGTCTTACCCATGAGCGCAAGGCATCAACACCCGCGGTTTGGCTTCTGGGCTGAAGCTGCGATCCGGCATAGGCCGGGGAGCAACGGCCAGAAGGACGGTTTCTTTGTGGGCCGTTTTATCACCAGGCCGCGGGTGTTGGTGCGCGCACCCGCCCATGGATTGCCGAGGAGTCTTCGGCATGGATCGGGCGGAGAAAGGACATTGTATGTCCACTTCTGTTTCTCGGCCTGAATCTCAGGCAACCTCTTCCCACCTCGCGAGTCACGACCTGGTGACCTGCATCACCGTCGACCGGGAGACGCCCTGGCGGCCGCGATCGCCGTTGGACGTTCCGCGCAACCCTCGGCAAGTCGGCGGGGTGCTGATCCGCCGGATGACTCTGGCGGAGCTGCTGGAGCGTAACGAAGAGGCGATGGTCAAGGATGGCCGCTTCTGGTATTTGGCGGCCGAGCTGCTGGAGACGGCCCGCGATGGCCGTACGATCCGCGGCCGGTCCGAGGGCGACGGCGCCCGAAAACAAAGCGCGGAGTACTGCGGCGAAGGCGACGGCGCCCGGGCCGAAGCGAATGACACCCGGGCGAGTATTTCGGCGTCCGCCGTCAAACTGCTCGATCGAGTTGCCGCCGAATTGACGGAGGCCGTCTACGACCAGGCCGAGCAGTTCGCCGTCAAGCGAGGCGGCGACGATGCAGTTGTTGAGCCGGCGGACATCCGACAAGCGGCCGAAGTTGTGGCCGACACCGGTACCCGTCGTCGGCTGCGGTCGATCGAGGAGCAGCACAGCGGCAACGGCCGCGGCGATCGTCACCAGGTCGACCAGGAGCCCGCCAGATCGATCCCGACCCCCGAGGCCTTCGAAGCAACCGAGGAGGACACCGCGATTCCCTTCCGGCTAACCGACCAGGCCGGCCGCGAGTTGCCGGCGACGATCACTCTGTACGCGTCGACCCCGTTGGTTGCGGTCCAGTACTGCGGCGATCGGAGCGCCGGCGAGCTGGTTCCCGAGCACGACGCCGCGGACGTTGCGCGGAGATTCCGCCGCGACCGCCCTGAGGCCGTGACGACGATCCGGCCGGTTCATTCTCGCCGCCTGGTCGCCACCGTTGTGGTCGACCTGCCCGAGCGATCAGAGAAAGGGGGTGCCGTATGACTCAGCAAACATCCCGACCAATCGCGTGCAAGTCTTCCGTCCAAAACGAGCTCATCGAGCGGGTCATGCTCGGCTTGGAGAACCACTGGCTGGATTCGTCACCCGTGGCACTCACGGCCCTCAGGACGCTGGCGGCTGAACCCAACGGACTGGCGTTGCTTGGTCAATTGCTCCTCGAGCACGCCAGTCGCAGGTCCATCATGTTTGACCACCAGCCCTCTGACCGACTCGGCCGGCTTCACCACGCCGGCCATCGCGTCGTACGCTGCGAGAAGTGCCGCCGGCGGCGGGTCGGTCGATCCTGGGTCCATCAGCCGGCCCCGCGTGGCTGGATTGTCGCCAATGGGATCTGCCCGGACTGCGATCCTGATGAGGCGCCGAAGCCCCTGCCGGAGATCCGCATAAGGCCCCTGGCCGCGGCCGTCGACCAGATCGCCAGAGTGATCGACGCCGGCTACTGGAATTGGGACGAGGAGGCCTGCCGCGAGGCTCTACTCGAGTTGGACGAGGCCGCCCTGGCCCTGGTCGGCGAAATGTGGCGGCTGATGGCCCTCTTAGGGCAGCCAGATGACGCTACCGGCTTGGCCGACCCACCGGACGTCCTATTCAATGGGGCGATCGTCTACAGCCGCCACGGTGCCAATCCGGAGATTGCGGCCCGTTTTCGCGACCTGGTGGACGAGAGTCTCCATGAGGAGCAGATTGCCCGCATGGTGGCGACCGCAGAGGTGGGCTCATGATCGCATTCAACGAGAGCCACGCCCAGCGATTCCCGCGGACCCTACA
>CAZLWV010000239.1:0-8370 GCA_964563135.1 uncultured Planctomycetaceae bacterium | reverse complement strand
GAGATTGTCGCGCACCGGCAAGTCGTGCGGACCATCCCCAAACGCTTCCGGTTGCACACCCGCTTCGATCGCAAGCTGTTGGGCACGCGCTGCTCGAGCGCCTGGACGTGCATGCAGACGGAGGTCCAACGCTTTCTCGGCCGCGACGACGTGGTGCCAGGCATGGTCGCCGCGATCCGCACGTTCGGCGAACTGCTGCACTTGCACCCGCACTTTTACACGCTGGTCACCAGCAGCGAGTTGACCCCGGAGGACGAGTTTCTAACTGGAGCGGCAACTGGGCAGCCCGCCGTCGTCGTCTTCCTCAGCAAGTGCGACCTGGTGGACGACGACGTCCTTTCGAAGGAGGAGGATGGAAGGGACACGCCGTTCTTCACCGGCTACACGCCGCAGTTCTTCTTCCGAACGACGGACGTGACCGGGGTAACGAACCTTGTTGGTGCCGAAATGGTGATGCCGGGCGACAGTGTTGCCCTCGATATTCAACTCCAGAGACCCATTGCGATCTACAAAGGGAGCCGATTTGCCATTCGTGAGGGCGGCAAAACAGTCGGTTCCGGAGTCGTGACCGAGGTGGTGGGCTAGGACCTGGCCCCTCTTCACTCAGTTGTGGAGAGGGGCTTTTTGCTGTCCGAGGCATTGAACCGCTTGCGTGATGGCATCGTGGCGGATTACACTTCCGTCAACGGATGACGACCAGTCGGCAATCGTAAGGCGGGCGGCGTCAATCCAGACAACCACTCGGGAAATGCGAACATGGCGGAAGGTACTATCAAGAAACTGACGGACAGAGGCTTCGGGTTCATCAAGACGGGAACCGACAAGGACTTGTTCTTCCACTCATCGAGCCTCGAAGGAGTGAGTTTCGACGAACTCCGTGAAGGCCAAAGGGTGTCCTTCACGGAGGGGCGAGGTCCGAAGGGGCCGTGTGCCGAGAATGTCAAGCCGGTATAGTTCCGCCAGAACTTGCTGGGTGTCGTGGGGGACAATTTCCGCCTCGCCAATCCGAAGCCGGGCTGCACGGATAACAAGGACTTTCTCTGCTGGGAACGAAGCTAGGTCACGAACACGATCCTGGCTGACGCCGTGTCGCTTTGCGGTGACACTTTGACGGCTTCGGAAGAACTGCGGCGTAGAAAGTAGAAAGTCGGACGAACCGCTGCCTTCATGACCATCCTCTTCCTCCACGGCTGGCAATCGACTCCAGGCGGCTTGAAGCCGACCTTCCTCAAGGACCACGGCCACGAAGTCCTGAATCCAGCCCTGCCTGACGACGACTTCGATGCCGCCTTGAGGGTCGCTCAAGCCGAGTATGATCGGGGGAAGCCCGATATTGTCGTGGGAAGTTCAAGGGGCGGGGCCGTCGCCATAAATATCAGCACGGGCGACACGCCGCTGGTCTTGTTGTGCCCGGCATGGAAACGGTGGGGCACGGCAACGAAGGTGAAGCCGAACACCGTCATCCTCCATTCCCCCGCCGACGAGACGATCCCTTTCGCCGATAGCCATGAGCTTCTGCGCAACAGCGGCCTGCCCGAGTCGGCCCTGATCGTCGTCGGCACGGACCATCGGCTGGCCGAGCCCGAGCCGCTGAAGGCGATGATGGAGGCGGTGGAGAAGGCGGGAGGACGAGGATGAGCGATGCTGCCCTCCCGACGAATCCAGCCAGCGACCGCATCACCCGCTGGATCGTGATCGCCATCGGCGTTTACAGCGTCCTCCTGGTCAGCTTCCTCAACCTCGTCATTCTCAACTCGGACAAGGCGAAGGACCGGGCCATCTTCCTCATGGCCGATGGAATGATCCTCCTCTGGATCATCGTCGGCGGCTCGTTGACGCCGATGCTCCGCAGGCGGCTGGTGCCCCGAATCACCGCCATCCCCATCGATTGGCGAGCCCGCTTCGTGCTGTTCTGCACGGCGATGGCGCTGATCGAGGAGGTCATCACGACGACGATGACCAACCTCGCCCCGCTGTTTGGCACAACGCCCGAGGAAGCCCACATCACGGCTTCGACGAACTACTTCCATGTGGTCCTGTGCCACAGCGTGGTCCTGTTCTTCTTCATGTTCATCATCTGGGCTTGGATGCTGGCTCGCTGGGACTTCTCGCCTCTCAAGGTACTGCTGCTCTTCGGGGTCACGGGGTCATTGGCTGAGGCGACAATGAACCCGGCCAATCTGATCGGTGGCTTCTGGGTTTTCGTGTACGGGCTGATGGTCTATCTGCCCGCCTGCACCGTGCCTCGGGACCGAGGGGCGAAGCCAGTTTGCTGGTGGCACTATCCCCTGGCCGTGTTCCTGCCGTTTCTCGGCGTGATTCCTGGCGGCTTGGTGGCGACGATCTTGCGATACTTGCTCAACGTGCAGTTTCTTCCGGGGGTGGAATGATGGTCCGATTCGCTTTGACGGCAAGTTTGCTCATCGCTTGTGCCCGCTTCGGCTGGTCAGCAGAGCCGAGTGCCAGTGCCGAGAACATCCTATTCAGCGAGAGCTTCGAGGACGCTGACCTCGCCGAGCGTGGCTGGTACGATGGCACCAGATTCCGAATCGTCGGCGATGCGGCGGCGGGAAAGGGCTGCATCGAATACGAATGGCCCGACCGGCAATCAGGCGTGACGGGTTCGTCGCCTGTCCGCCACCTGTTCGAGGCCACAGACGAAGTGAGCATCCGGTTCTACCTGAAGCTCTCCAAAGGTTGGGGTTGGAGCGGCCAGAACTTCCATCCCCACCTGACGCACTTCATGACCACCGAGAATCCGAAGTGGCACGGACCCGCCGCAAGTCACCTCACTCTCTACATCGAACCGGTCGGCGGCAAAGTGCGGCTTGCTGCCCAGGATATCCAAAACAAGGACACGCCCCACGGCTTGACCCAAGGGCCGCTCAGGGGTGGCTACAACGGGAAGTTCTACGACAGCCAGGAAGTGCTCTTCAAGGACGACCAGTGGCACTGCGTCGAGGCGTACTTCAAGCTCAACACCCTCGATCTTGAGAACGACCGACCGAACCAGGATGGAATAGTGCGGGGTTGGCTGGATGGGAAACTCGTGGTCGAGCACACCGATGTGGTATTGCGGTCCACTGACTTTCCCAAAATGAAGTTCAACCAGTTCTTGATGGCTCCTTACTTCGGGCCTGGTCTCCTGCCGCACGCCCAGAAGTTGTGGATCGACGAGTTGGCAGTTGGCACCAGGCGGATTGGCCTGCTGGAATCTTCAAGATGACCGCCGTGAACAATAATGCTGAAGCGAAAGGATGGCGTAATGACAAGTCTCCGTCAGAAAACGGCTTTGCTAATCGGTTGCTTGTTGGTCTTTTGTCTCGGTGTTCCAGCTTGGGCTCAGGGATTCAAGGTCTACATATCGACCGACATGGAAGGATGCAGTGGGGTGACGTGCAGTGAGCAGGTCGCCGGGGACGAGGGCAGGCAACTGATGACCGGGGATATGAACGCTTGCATTGAAGGGTGCTTTGCCGCAGGGGCCACGGAAGTTGTGATTCGGGATCATCATTCGAGTGGTCGCAACGTCGATCCACAAGCGATTGACAAGCGTGCCAAGCTGATACAAGGCAGGACACCGGAATGTCGCTTCAAGGATATCGAAGGTTCGGATGCGATGATCTTGCTTGGGTATCACTCAAAGGCACTTACGCCGAACGGCACACTCGCCCATTCCTTTTCTTCGGCATCGATCCAGGGAATGTGGCTCAATGGGCGGGAAGTGGGTGAGATCGGCGTCGATGCGGCGATTGCGGCGGAACACAACGTCCCTGTGGTAATGGTTTCTGGGGATGACAAATGTTGTGCGGAGGCTCAGTCATGGCTTCCCGGTGTGGTCACTTGCCAGACCAAGGTCGGCACGGGGCCGCAGAGTGCCGATGTGCTGCCGGTGGAGGAAGCCCGCCGCCTGGTCACGCAGAAGACCCAAGAGGCTCTTGCCAAGCAGAAAGAGACTAAGCTGATCAAGATCGAATACCCGGCCACGATTCGTTGGGACTACTTGCCAAAAGGATCTTTGCGAACCCACAACCCGGCGTTCAAGCCGTACGACAATCCAAGACGGGTGGAGAAGACTGGCGATTCTGTGGAAGCACTGCTGATGGCCAATTAGCCCCATTCTTCCGCCGACCCATTTGGCTGTGGATGTTCAAGAGCCGTGTCCCATGATTCTCCTCTTCCTCCACGGCCTCCAATCCGCACCAGGCGGCGGCGTTGATCGAGGTCGGCTTCGAGCATCGGTTGGCCGATGAGGAGTCGTTGGGGATGATGTTGGGGGCAGTGGAGCGAGGTGGCCATGGACATCTACGGTAATCCTCGACAGCCTCATGGCCGGATGGGGGATCAAGCCAGTTGACCGGCGGGTAACAGATCCAGAGGTTGTCAAAGAACTGGAGCGCCACAGGTTTTCCGTGGTTCCGCTGTCAGTCTTGAAGCGGAACTCCACCATGCTGTAGTCTGTTGTGTCGAGATCGGGTACGATTGCCGGGAGCATCGCGACTTTCGTCAAGACTGTCTGCTACTCTGCCTTGTCAAAGGACACAGTGATGGGCTGGCTTCAGCGCACGGTGGTTGGGATTGTCTGGGCAGCCGGCGGCTGGCTGGCGGCTGCCGAACAGGTCCAGGAGATTCCCAGAGACTGGCAATCGACCCAGATGCGTCGGATTGCCGTGGCGAGCGCGACGGCCTCGTCGGCGCTGACGCCGGAAGGGGAGCAGTACGCGCCGGGGCGGGCGATCGACGGGGAGCGGGGCACGAAATGGGTGGCCAATGTGGCACCCAGCCAGGAAGTACCTCAATGGATCACCCTGCAGCTCTCCGGCACCCAGCCAGTCAGCGCGGTGGCCGTGTTCGGCGAGCGGATCGGCAACGACGGCATCCAGGACGCCCAGGTTCAGGTGGCCGGCGAGAAGCCCGGCGAGCTGAACAGGGTGGCGACGATCGCCGACGCCAGGTCAGGGAGCTGGCTGGCCACGTGGGATCCGGTGAAGACCACCGCCGTGCGTCTGGAGATCACGCGATCCAGCGGACCCTCGCCGCACACCGACGTCTACGAGATCGAGGTCTACGGCCCGCCGATCTCGGCTGCGGAACTGAAGGCCTATGTGGCGGAAGGGCTCGATCGATGTGCCACGCGATGGAGCGCGGTGGCCGCCTTGGCCGTAAAGCTCCATGTGAAGACCGATCCGCAACTGGCAGGGCTTCGCGGAGCGGTGGACCGGACCGATCGAAGGATGCGACAGTTTGCCGAACGCTTTGCCCAATGGGATTCGCTCAGCCAGGCCGACCGGCAGGCCCTGGCGGACGAAATCGAACGGTTCGAAGCCCGAGCAAGGCGGATGCTCCCGGGTCTGGAGAAAGCGGCAGCCCTTTGGCCTGACCGCGCCCAAGACATCAGCGCTGCCCGACAGGCCGCCGGTGAGACTGCAGCGGGCGACAACGTGACGGCAGCCCGCGAAGGTACCCGGCTGTGTTTGGCCAATAGCCGCGTGAGCGTGGTCTTGAATGAGGCCGACGGCACATGGGATGCGACCTGGCTGGAGAGCGTCGACGCGGCCGTCCGCCGGGTGCGGTTTGCCGTCGAGATCGATGGCGAGAGCACCAGTTTGGAAGAAGTGAAGGGCCAGGCGGCCCCGTTCACCGACCCGATCGGCAGCGGCATGGAGATCTCCCAGACCTGGGGCGAAGGGGTCCAGATCGTTCGCCGCCTGCGCGTGTATCACGGCCGGCCGGCCGTGGCGGTTTCCGCTCTGGTCACGAACAAGACGGGAAGCAGCGTCACCCTGGGCTCGGCCGGGATGCTCAGACTCTCCGAAAGTGACGGTGGCTGGTGGCATCTGGCGGAACTGATGAGCGCACCGGCAGCGATCGGCTATCCGGGGGCGTCGCCGCCGTGCCGTCCCGTGCCCGACGAACTGCTGGGGACCGGCTCGCTGCAGTACGGCAGTTCCGGGCTCCTGGCCTTTGCCCAGAGGGAATCGCCGGCCGGTCTGGTGCTTGGCGCCCTGTCGGCCCAGCAGGGCTCGCCTTCGGTCCGGGCAGGATTCCAGGCAGGTGCGGGGGGTACGTCGATGGAGGTAGCTCTGCCGCCTGGCAGCGCTGTCCAACCCGGGCAGACGATCGCGCTGGACCCGGTATGGCTTTCCGTCGAGGAGAACCGCTACGACGCTCTGGAGCGCTACGGCGATGCCGTGGCGGCCTTGGCGCCCAAGCCGGTCCGCACGGGCGCGAACGCGCTGTGGTGCAGTTGGTATCCGATCCGGATGGGAATCAGCGAGGAGATCGCTCTGGCCCACGGGGCCATTGCCGCGGAACACTTCAGGCCGCTCGGGATGGAGGTGATCCAACTGGACCACGGCTGGCAGCGGGGAGATATCTGCGGCGACTGGTTCCCCAACGAGCGATTTCCCCACGGGCTGAAGTGGCTCTCCGACGAGCTGCAGTCGCGTTACGGGATGAAACTGGGCCTGTGGATCGCGCCGACGAACGTGGCCGTCACCAGCCAGTTGTTTCGCGATCATCCCGAGTGGTTGATGAAGAATGCCGAAGGCCAGCCGGCCTCGATCGGGCGGTGGTTCTGGGTGCCGAATCCGGAGATGACGCTGATCGACGCTTCGCAGCCGGGCGCGGAGAAGTGGATCGAAGAGACATTCGCCCGGCTGTCGTCGGAGGGGGCCTGTTACTACAAGATCGATTTCATTGCCGGCTCGCCCGCCTTGGGCCGCGCGATGGCCGCGATTCGCCGGGGCGCCGGGCCGGAGGCCTGGATCCGCTACTGCCAGACGCCGCCGCTGCTGTCGGCCGGGCTGGCCAGCAGTGCCTACATGGGCGACGACACGGGCGACGCCGGCCTGGCCAATTGGATGCATCTGGAGCGAGTCAACGCCCCGCTGCTGGCTTCCAGCTACTGGGTCAACGACCGGCTCTATCATCGCGAGGTTTGCGACATGAGCGTGGGGACCAACGCGAGCGTCGAGGAAGCTCGCTTCAAGATGTCGCTGATGGCGATGAGCGGCTGCAGCATCTCCTTCAGCGACGATTTCCGGGCCCTGGAGTTGCCGCGGATCCGGATGATGCAGCAGTGCCTGCCGCCGGGCAATCCCCTGGGGCGTCCACTCGATTTATTCGAGCGCGAAAGGCCGTCGCTCTGGCACATGCACTGCAAGACGACGGCCGGCGAGTGGGACGCCGTGGGAGTTTTCAATTTCGAGGATGAGGCCCAGGAGCGGAGCGTGGACTTGTCGTCGCTGGGACTAGCGGCCGATGCGGAAGTGACCGTGTTCGAATTCTGGGAAGAGAAGTTCCTGGGTACGCACAGGGAGCGGGTGACCCTGACCATGGCTCCGCGTACCGCCCGGATTCTCCTCATCCACCGCCTGCCGACCCGGCCTGCCGTGATCGCCACGAATATGCACCTGCTGGGCGGTTATCACGAGCTCCAGCGGCTCACCTGGGACGACGCGGGACGCAGGCTTTCCGGCAACTGCCGCCGCATGCCGGGTGTAACGGGGCGGGTCCATTTGTATCTGCCCGACGGTTACCGGCCGGCGAAAGGTTCGCCGCCAGCGGGCGTGCCGTCCCTGACGCAGGTGGAGGGGCCCGTGTGGAGCACGGAACTGGTATTCGAAAAGGCGGAGGCGGAGTTTGAGTTCGCGTTTCGATGATCCTTGGGTGGGCCTGACGGCCCCCCGATAGCTATTGGGGCTACCCGCGGCACTGTGTGTGGAAACGTGAGGTCTGATTGACATGTACCCAACGAGAAGCATTCGAGTGGCGATGACAGTGGGCCTGGTGGCGGCGGCATGGATGGCCGCAGGTGGATTGCGTGCCGCCGAACCGCCCGTACCGCCGGCGCGAGCCGACGTGGAGCGAGCCATCGCCGCTGCACGGACGGCGGGCGCGGCGGAGACGCCGGTCCGCCCTCTGACGATCCTCCTCTTGAAGGGCCCCAAGGACCACGGCCGGGACGAACACGACTACCCGCGCTGGCAAGCGAGGTGGGCGCTGCTGCTTGGAGGAAAGGATGCGTCGGACGAGAAGGCGGCGAACCTGTTTGGGCCGGATCGGCATGACGCGGCAGTGGACGAAGGTGCGGCAGGCGTGCGTGTGATTGGAGCCGAGGACTGGCCGAAACCCGATCAGTGGGAGGCGGCCGATCTGGTGGTGGCCTTCTGCTACCTGGAGTGGAACCCTTCACGGCTGGAGGAGCTTGGCAAGTTCCTCGGTCGTGGCGGCGGGCTCGTCCTGATCCACTCGGCCACCTGGACGCGGCCGGAGCCGTCGCCCGAGGTGGCAAGGCTCGTCGGCGTGGGAGGGTTCCGGCGCTGGCGTCACGGATCGCTCCTGCTGGAGATCGCCATGGCCGAGCAT
>CAZLWV010000238.1:2479-8580 GCA_964563135.1 uncultured Planctomycetaceae bacterium | reverse complement strand
CCCATCCAGGAGTTGCACGAGCGCGTCAGCAACGGCGAAATCGGCGACATCTTCCTCCTCCGCGCCTACCGGCTCATCGGACCATTGGTGACCGCCTTCTCCCATCGTTGGCCGGGAACACCCAGTGAACTCCTCTGGCAGATCCAGCGCTTCCACAGCTTCATCTGGGCCAGCGGCGGTTGCTTCAACGACTTCTACATCCACGTGATCGACAACGCCTGCTGGATGAAGAACGCCTGGCCGGTCAAGGCCCAGGCCATCGGCGGCCGCCACTTCCGCACCAGTCCCGATGGCCAGCCCTACGTCGACCAGAACTTCGACACGTACGGGGTGGAATACATCTTCGCCGATGGTGCCCGGCTGATGCTCGACGGCCGCTGCATGCCCGGCTGTCACAACGACCACTCGAGCTGCGCCCAGGGAACCAGGGGCGCGGCCGTGATCTCCAGGTCCGGCGACTGCGGGCCCCCTTCAAGCACCTACCGGACCCACTCTTTCGAGCCTGCCGACCTGATCTGGCGATCCGAGACCGGCACCGCCGAGCGCAGCCCCTACAACAACGAGTGGAACGATCTGGTCGACGCCATCCGCAACGACAAGCCGTACAACGAGGTCCAGAGCGGCGTCGAGGCCTGCATCGTGTCGAACATGGGCCGCCGGGCGGCGCATACCGGCCGGGTCGTCACCTTCGACGAAACGCTCCAGTCCGACCAGGAGTACGCCCCCGGCGTCGACAAGTTCACCGCCGATTCCCCCGCCCCCGTCCAGGCCGACGCCGATGGCCGATACCCCGTCCCGCAACCCGGGATCATTACGGATCGGGAGTATTGATCCGGCAAGTCGTCCCGGACTGGCCCTGGCAGGCACGCCCGATGGTCTATTGTGTCGATAGCATCCAGGGCGGCCGAAGGCCTCTCCTCACCGTAACCTGGGGCATTGCCCGGCCGCCGCGCTGCAGATCGGCCTTCGGCCGCACGATTCGTGGAACCGGGCAGCTTCGCAGTCCTCGCTTCGCCTTGATCTACCATCTCTGTCGAAAGGCACCGGATGCAACAGCCCGACAAAAAGATCACCGCCCTGACCGATGCCCTCTGCCAGGTCGTCCGCGGCAACCGGCCGTGTATCGAGACGCTCGTCATTTCCCTTCTCTCCGGCGGCTCGGTGCTCATGGAGGACGTGCCCGGCGTGGGAAAAACCACGCTGGCCAAGGCCGTCGCCAAGGTCGTCGACCTCGACTTCCATCGCATCCAGTTCACGCCCGATCTGCTGCCGGCCGATATCCTCGGCTCGTCCATCTACAACCCGGTCGATGGGACGTTCGTCTTTCGCGCCGGGCCGATCTTCTGCAACGTGCTGCTGGCCGACGAGATCAACCGGGCCTCGCCACGCACCCAGTCCGCCCTGCTGGAGGCGATGAGCGAACTCCATGCGACAATCGAGGGGCGGCGCAGCGACCTGCCGGCGCCCTTTCTGGTCCTGGCCACGCAGAATCCCGTCGAATTCCACGGCACCTATCCCTTGCCCGAAGCTCAATTGGATCGCTTCCTCGTCCAGCTTGAGCTGGGCTATCCCGACGCCGAGACCGAGGTCCAGATCCTCTACGCGCAGGCCGAGACCCACCCGCTCGATCAGCTCCAGCCCGTCCTCAGCAGAGACGATGTGCTGGCGCTGCAGGAAATGGTCCGCAAGATCCACGTGGAAGAGATTGTATCGCACTACATAGTCGATATTGTCCGCCAGACGCGCCAGGATGCCAGGCTCAAGCTCGGCGTCAGCCCGCGAGGGTCCCTCATGTTGTTCCGCGCCTGCCAGGCCGCCGCCCTGGCCGCGGGGCGCGACTACGTGCTTCCCGACGATGTCCAGCGCCTGGCCCCCTACGTGCTCCCCCATCGAGTCATCATGACCTCGAAGGCAAAATACGCCGGCGTGTCCACCAAGGACGTCGTGGCCGAAATCCTCGGGCAGGTCAAGGTGCCGTCATGAACTGGGACCGGTCCGCGGCCTGGCGCTATCTCCGCTTCCTGTGGACCTTCCGCTTCACCGCAGGCGGCAAATGGCTCGTCGCCGGAATCTTCCTGTCGTGCGCCCTGGGCACCGCAACCGTCGAGATTCCCATCTACCAGGTGTTCTGCGCGCTTCTGGCGCTGTTGTGCGTCGACCGCATCGCCGGGTTCCTGCATCGCCCCACCATCGAAGTCCTTGGCTCCTTCCCCAGGAAGACCACCGCCGGACAGGAGGTCGACGTCCGCTACACGCTTGCCAACCGGGGCAGGCTGACGGCCTTCGACCTGGGATTGCGGTTCTTTCGCCTTCCACGCACATTCGCGGCCGTCGATCCCGAGACCAATCTCGGCCATCTTCAGCCCGGCCGGTCGCTCTCCACCACCATCCGCCTCAAACCGCTTCGCCGCGGGCTCTGCACGCTCGCTGCCCCACGGGCCTATTCGACGTTTCCCTTCAACTTCACCCGCGACGGCCGGTCCCGCGCCGAAGAACCTGCGGTTCTGGTGCTCCCCCATTTCTTCCCGATCGCCGGCATCGATGTTCCCGTGGGCTCCCGCTATCAGCCGGGCGGGATCGCGCTGACGTCCAATGTGGGTGAATCACCCGAATACATCGGCAGCCGCGAGTACGTGCCCGGAGATCCCATTCGCCAGATCGACCACCGCTCGTGGGCCCGCCTGGCCAGGCCGGCCGTGCGCGAGTACCAGGAGGAATACTACTGCCGCGTCGCGCTCGTGCTCGACACCTTCGTCCCCCGCGGGCGCAAGCCCTCACCCGAAGGCTTTCCCGACCTGGAGGCCGCAATCAGCCTTTCCGCATCCGTCGCCGAAGCGCTGGCCCGCGGCGAATACCTGATCGACCTGTTTGCCGCCGGACCCGAACTCTACGTATTCCGCGCCGGCCGGCACACCGCCCATTTCGACAACATCCTCGAAATCGTCGCCTGTGTCGATGCCTGCCGCGACAACCCGTTCGAAAAGGTCGCACCGGCCCTGGCCGACGAACTGGCCAGTATCTCCACCGTGATCGGTGTGTTTCTCGATTGGGATGCCACCCGACGTGACCTGGCCCGCACGGCCGTCGAAATGGGATGCAGCGTCAAGATCCTCATCGTTCGCGATGGCCAGACGACCGAACCGATCGATTTCGACCAGGGGAGCATCGTTCCGCTTTCCGTTGCCCAGGTCCGCGACGGGGGGATCGAAGTCCTATGAACCCGGCGCGCACCATTGGCTTCGCCCTGGTCGTTCTCCAGGCGGCAGCACTGGCCTGCTGCTTCCGCACGCCCGTCTTCTCGGCCGTCGTCGCCGCCGTGGCCTTGTTCGGCTGGCTTTCGCGCTACCGTCCCCTATCGGCTGAAAACGTCCGCCGCTGGGCCCTCGCGCTCGTCGTGCTCTCGATCGTCCAGCGGACCGTCGTCCCGCCGGCCTGGTCTGCGGGCCGGCAGCCCTTACTCTTCCGCGATTCCTGCCTGATCGCCGAGTACTTCCTCGTCTTTCAGGCTATGCAGTTCTTTGTGCGCCGCCAGGGCGACCGGCTGCCGTCCTACCTGCCGGTCCTCGCCATCGTCGTGTTCACGTTCAGCGGCGATTTCCGGGCAACCGACCAGTCGCGTCTGGTCTTTCAACTCTTGTCGATCGGGCTCATTGCCCTGACGGCCGGATATTTTGCCGCCTGCCGCCTCTCCGGCCGCCAGTCGCCCGCTGTCCAGCCTCGAGGACGCACCGTCTTGCTCGGCGGAGTTCTCCTGGCCAGCGGGGCGCTCGGCTGGTTGGGCGCGAGCAGCCTCTATCGTTACTCGCGCCAGATCGAAACACTGCTCGGGGCCGCCATGGATTCGCGCTCCCCGCCCCAGTCCGCCGGTTTCTCCGGCATTGGCCGCCTCGGAAGCGTTGCCCGGCATAAGACCAATGCCGGCAACCGTGTGGGCCTGCGGGTCTATGCCGGCCCCCGGCCCGTCTACCTGCGAGGCAGGGCTTTTGATACCTACCGCGCCGGCCAGTGGAGTACCGACGACCGCTGGACCACGCTCACGCCCGAACCCATAGGGGCGTCACCCCCTACGGGCGATGTCCGTCTCTTCTCCCTGGCACCCCACGAAACAGGCTCCTCTGCCCGCCTGGAGATCTGGCCCGACCAGCCCTTCGACCAGGTCGTGTTCACACCGCTGGCGCTGGCGGCCCTGGAAATACCGGGCGACAAGCTGTCCGTCAACCAGCACGAAATCGTCCAGGCCGACCAGTTGCCCCCCGGCTATCCCTACGTGGCCGTCACCGCCTCCCGAGCATCCGGCGTACGCCCCACGCCCGATCTTGATCACGATCCGGCAGCCACGGCAAACGCACGCGTAGCCGGCATCCCCGCCGACGACTGGGAACTGCTGACCGCCCTGCCCGACCAGCTCGATCCGCGGATCCGCGACCTGGCCGTGCGCGTTGCCGGCAAGTCGGCATCTGCCGGCGAAAAGATCGCCGCCGTCCAGCGCTACTTCCTGGCCAACTACCAGTACCGGTTCGGCATCGATATTCCTGCCGGCTCGGACCCGCTCACCCATTTCCTCCTCCACAAACCGCCGGCCCACTGCGAGTTCTTCGCCAGCGGTGCCGCCGTATTGCTGCGGGCCGTCGGCGTGCCGACCCGATACGTGACCGGCTTTGTCGCCGCCGAACGCAACGACTACGGCGGGTACTGGATCGCCAGAAACCGCGATGCCCACGCCTGGGTCGAGGCGTTCGATCCCCGGCAGGGCTGGGTCGTGGTTGAGGCAACTCCCGCCGCCGGCGTTCCCCAGGAGACTTCATCTCCCGGCGGTCAACTGGGCGACGCCATCCGGGCCCGGTGGCAGCGCCTTCTGACGTCGATCCGCAGAGACGGCCTCCGCGCCGTGCTCCGCATGCTTGGGCGATTGTGTGTGCATCCGGGGACCCTCGTGGTGCTGCTTCCGATCGGGGTGGCCGTCGCCCTGCGCTGGCTCCGGCGTCGCCGCAGCGCCAGCCCCATTCGGCCCCTCGACCCGTGCCTGATCCGGCTGCAGCAGCTCCTCGAACAGATGGACCGGCGCTGGCAGAAGGCCGGCCTGCCCCGCCGTCCGCACGAAACCCTCCACCAGTTTGCCCGGCGGCTCACATCCGCCGTCCCGGACCAGGCCGGCCGTCAGGCGGCCGATTGGTACCGCCAGTTCGCGGCCATCCGCTTCCGCGGCCAGATCGACCCCGCCTCCGTCCAATTCCTCCACGAAACCTATGCCGCCACCGTCGCCTCCCAGCTTGGCCCGCCCCAGGAGCCATCGGGCGACCGCATGCACAACCCTTGACGGTGTTTCAAGGATCCTCAAGGGACCAATTCCCGCCTGATCGGTAACCGGCGTCGCTCGAGCGCATTCTGGCCGTGCTCGACCTCTCGGCCAGATCCTTGGGGGAAGAATGACATGATCGCCATGTCGCCCCATACCAAGGTGTATCTCGCCAAAGATGCGACCGACATGCGGAGGAACTTTCGCGGATTGACCACCTTGACGGAATCCGTGCTCCGGCAGGAACCGGTCTCGAGCCATTTGTTCGTATTCCTCAATCGGCGTCGGGATTTGATGATCCTGTATTGGGACGGCACGGGTTTCTGCATTTGGTACAAACGTTTGGAGCGAGGAAGCTTTCAGTGCACCACGGCGCGACACAACGGGGCTCGGCAAAGCCCTGGTCAATGGGGAGGGCGAGAACGGGGGAGTTGCCGTCGCAGGCGTCACGCGGCTAGCGGGTCTCGCCGGGGTGTGGGCCACGCGGGCGGCGGCGCTTTGGTTGTAGCCCGTTCGCTCGAGCGTGCGACGGATGTGGTCGCGCTCGAGTTGGGCCAGGGTCGGACAGGGTCGGCCATGGTTGGCCGGCGGTCGGCAGGTTTGAGAAGTCCGACGGTGTGGGTGCTGAATCGGCGGGGGAGGCGGGTTGTTCGGCGGGCGGTGGCTGACGCCACGATTGCGGGCTTTGTTCCGCAAGTGCCTGCCGATGCGGCGCCTTCCAGCCGCCAAGCGCGAACTGTTCGAGCATCGGAATCTCTTGGAGCCGAATTCACTTTTTAACTTTGCAAAAATATTGGCAATCTTC
>CAZLWV010000238.1:0-2469 GCA_964563135.1 uncultured Planctomycetaceae bacterium | reverse complement strand
AAACCTGCGGGGATTCCGGCAGTTTCCCGCCGTGGGAGGCGTTGGCTGTGGTTTTGAAACCGCTACTTGAACTTGGGTCCCGCGCGCAGCGGGGTGGCATCGCAGAGTGCCAAGCGTGTACAATAGAAGGCAGTGGCGCAGATCAGCGGAGCAAGCAGAATGCCGGAACGTGACTGGAACGCCTATCAGCAGCAATGCGACGTTTTCCACCGTCAGTGGTTGCGCTGCCTCACGCAGAAGGAATCGATGATCCTGTATCAGGGACTCCATCGGTTGGCACGGGCTCAGTCCGACCATTCGGCCGGATGGCGGAAACTGCGGCAGAAACACTGGGAGGAGAAAGTGGCTATCCGGCGGAAGCTGCACGAAGTGTTCGCTCGATTGGATGCAACCAATGCCCGTTGACCCGCTCCTGCAGACGTTGCGAGACATTGCCGACTTCCTGCGAAGCCAGCACCTTGAATATGCCCTCATCGGAGGACTGGCGACCACGGTTCGCGGCGAGCCTCGATCTACGTTGGACGTCGATCTCCTCGTCAACTGCGATGTCCAGCGTTGCCTGGAGTTGATCGGCGGCCTGGACGAGTCCCCGTTTCGCCCTTTGTTTGCGGGGGTGCACGAAGTCGTTGAAGCCGCCTTCATTCTTCCGCTCGTTCATCGCCAGACTTCGGTCAAGGTCGATTTGGCCCTCGGGTTGACGGGCTTTGAACGGAGTGCGATTCGGAACGCGACGCCAGTCAATTTTGAGGACAATTCTGTCGCCGTTGTTTCCGCCGAAGACCTGATCCTGATGAAAACTCTCGCCGGGCGCCCGCGCGACATAGACGATGTCGCAAAGATCGTTGTTCGCCAAGGCGACACCTTGAACTGGGATTACATCCTCGAGACCGCTGGGGCGCTGGAGCAGGCCGTCGGCCAGGACCTGCTAGCACCGCTGGAGAGATTGCGCAGAGATGAGTGATGAACGTTGTCCCCAAGACAAGCCATAACAAAGACTCCCGACCCCTTAAATCGTCCCAGCTTCTCTCTCCCCGCCCTGCGCCACGCTTGAGGTGCCGGCCAACCTCTTCCCCAGGCTCCCAAAAGAGGGAGGGCCCATCGTCAGCCGATAGCAAACGCCCTTGCGATCAATTAGGCTGGATCTGTCGGGACTTTGATGCACCTACCGCAGTTGGGATCAGCAACCATGTGCGGCCGCACCTTCCTCTTCTTGACCGCCGTCGCTCTCCTGCTAACAACGGGCAACTCCCTGCAGGCGCAACAAGCCATAGCCCTGTTCGACGGCAAGTCGCTCAACGGCTGGACCACTCTGGACGGCCGGCCCGTTACCAAGGGCTGGGAGGTCGTGGACGGAATGCTCCACCTGAACACGGAAGGCGGACGATCCGGCGACATCGTGACCGACCGCGAGTACGGCGATTTTGAATTGCGATTCCAGTGGAAGAACGTCGCGGGCGGGAACAACGGCCTGAAGTATCGCGTTCGCAAGTACGGCGGCAAGACACTCGGTTACGAATACCAGATCATCGACGACGAGGGCTACCGGATCAAGCTACCGCCCAAGGGCACGACGGGCTCGTTGTACGATCTCTATGAACCCAATGCGGCGAAGTCCGTCAATCCTCCCGGCCAGTTCAACCACAGCCGCATCGTCGTTCGAGGCAACCGGATCGAGCACTGGCTCAACGGCAAGCGGATCGTCGTGGCCTGTGCCGGCAGCGCCGAATGGAACCGGCGAATGGCGGAAAGCAAGTTCGCCGACGTGCCGGGATTCGGGCGGAATCGCGAGGGCAAGATCATGTTGACCGATCACAACAGCGAAATCTGGTACCGCAACATCGAACTGATCCCGCTGACCGTCTCGGATACCTGCCCGACGGGTTTCGCCCATCGCGGAAGACACGGCGGAATTCTAAGAAGAGTCCTCAGACGCTAGAGCCACTAACAAAACCACCGACGCCGTGCACCAGTGCCCGTGTGTAACTCACTCGTTTTGTTAGGGCCTCTTAGAGCCGCTACCAGAACCACGGATGATGCGCACCAATGCCCGTATGTAACTCACTCGTTTTGTTAGGGTCTCTTAGGGTCGCTTGACATGGCCCGGTCCGGCAACAACACTGAGCTTTGCCGGGGCGCGGTCGTGGGCTATCGGCGGCCGCGCCAAGGTCAGAGCCCCGTGGATCGGAACGGAGAACCGGAAATCGAGGGTTTGAGGTCCAGAGTGGACGACGGCTCCATCGGGGGCAGACAAGAAGGAGGAGTCCATGCAACTTCGGGACGGAACTATGCGGGTTGTGGCCACGCTCGCGATGTTCGGGGCGGCGGTCTCCCAGGGCAAAGAGCCCGACGCCAGCGGGGCCGCCGCAGCGCCGCCGGCGGCCGATCTCGTTTCCAGGGCCCTTCAGGCGATGGGCGGCGCCGAGGAGATCGCCTTCGCCGTCCGCGGCATGTATAGCGACGGGCACTATT
>CAZLWV010000237.1:0-8596 GCA_964563135.1 uncultured Planctomycetaceae bacterium | reverse complement strand
CCCGTTGACCAACGTCGCACCCCGCCCCGCTCACCTCCTTTCCGCTTTGCGGTGCGCCGACTCCCTCTGTCCCTCTGTCCCCCGTCCCCCGTCCCCTCTGTCCCTCTGTCCTCTACTCCCCTTGCAGGGTCAGCACCAGCCGCCTTCGATGCGGACTGTGCCGGTATTCGCAAAGAAAGATCCCCTGCCACGTTCCCAGCCGCGGCCGTCCCGCCCCGATCGGAATGGTCAATCCGCTGCCCGTCAGCGACGTCTTCACATGGGCCGGCATGTCGTCCGGCCCTTCCACCGTATGGGCGTAGGGAAAGTCCTCCGGGGCAATCACATCCAGCGCCCGCTCGAGGTCCCCGCTCACGTCCGGATCGGCATTCTCATTGATCGTCAGCGAGGCCGACGTGTGGAGGATAAACACGTGCAGCAGCCCCGCCTTGATCCGGGCGATCTCCGGGAGCGCTTCCAGAATCTCTCGGGTGATCGGGTGAACGCCGGCGCCGCGAGCCGGCAACTCCAAGTCGCGCTGAATCCAAACCACAGTAAGTCTCCGGTGGCGTCAAACTCCCAGACTCGAGGCTCGCAAGAAGTGCACGGGCGGAGGCATGCCGAGGATGCGATACTAATTCGGACGCCACGAGCATCGACGTGTCAATCCCGTGAATCATCAAGCATCTCCGCGAGGAGGTCGTCTTTCGGTGCGACTTCCCGAAACCGGCCGACGTCGAGTGGCGGCAGGGACAACCAGCTTACAGGGGTCTCGGCGGGCTGGAGAAGGACGACTTGAACCGGTGTTCCGTCAGGCCAGTCGACCGGCTCCATCAACTCCACACGCCCGTGACGGATGATTGCAGTTGCGCGCTGCATGGCGCAATTCCTCCGGGGATTGAACACGTGCGTAGCATAGCTCCCTGGCAGCGTCCGACAAGTCCACCGCGGAGACCTGTCGCACAGGTCCATTTTAGACCTCTTCGGCACACCAGACAACACTTCGCTTCCAGGGGGCGTGGGGAAGGGTGAAGGAGATAGCCGCGCGGGTTTGCCGGGCTTGCTCCGCGCTCGGTAGGAGTCGCGGCACAGAGGGTCAGAACGGCCCGAACGAATTGAACAGGAGTCGTCATGGAAGGGTTTCACCCTGGCGCAAGAAGGTGGAGTCCTCCGCTGGGCTTGTCCCACCGGTCCCATGACTGGCCAGCTACAGGACGCCCCCGCGCGATCCTCTCCCTTTCCTTCCAGGCCGTGTCCTGCGAAACCTCGCCCGTCTCAGAACGACAGAGGGTAGAACGACAGAAGGCCGACGTCAGGAGAGAGCCAGTCCACCGGGCAGCTCCGCTCCCCCGCCGCTCTGCCTTCACTCTTCCCCCGCTTCCTGGCCCCCAAAACCGGCGGTTTTCTCTTCCTCCGCCTTGACCGGCAAGCGCCGGCGGGTGAACATTGATGGCGTCGGTGAACCGGTCCCTTCAGAAGGCACGCGAGGTCCAAAACGATGAAACGACGTACCTTTCTCAAAGCGGTTGGCGGCAGCGCACTTGGCAGCCGGGCTGTATCGGCGGCTCGCGCCCAGGATCTGGCCGCCCAGCGGACTGCCGGCATTCCTCAGCGAGTCCTCGGCAAGTCCGGCAAGAAGGTCTCCGTGGTCTGCTTTCCGGGGCTTTCGCTCATCCATGGCGAGCAAAAGGACTGCACCGAGGCCCTCCACAGGGCGCTCGATCAGGGGATCATCCACTTCGACGTCGCCCCGGCCTACGGCAAAGGCGTCTGCGAAACCCGAATGGGAATCGGTCTGGAGGGAGTCGCCAGAGACAAGTACTTCCTCTCCTGCAAAACGAAACTGCGCGATGCCCAGGGCGCCCGCGAGGAACTCGAGCGCTCGCTCACGCTGCTGAAAACCGACCATTTCGACCTCTACCAGATGCACTGCCTCTTCGAGCCCAAAGAAGTCGAGCAGGCTTTCGGCCCCGGCGGCGCGATGGAAACCTTCCTCAAAGCCCGGGAACAGGGCAAGATCGGCCTGATCGGTTTCTCGGCCCACACAACCAGGGCTGCCCTGGCGGCGATGCGGCAATATCGCTTCGATACCGTCATGTTTCCGATCAACTTCGTTGAAATGTTCAAGATCGGCTTCGGCGATGCCGTGCTCAAGCTGGCCCAGCAGCAGGAGGTGCCCGTGCTGGCCATCAAGGCCATGAGCCGCGGCCTTTGGCCCGACGGTGTGGAGCGCACTCGCCAGTGGTGGTACCGCTCCGTGGAATCGGCGGAAGAGGTGAGCATGGCCATTCGCTATGTCCTTTCCCAATCCCCGGTCAAGACCATCGTTCCCCCCTCCTGGTTCGACCTGGTCGACAAGGCGGTCGTCGCCGTCCACAACGAGGCGCCGATCACCCAGCAGGAGGTGGAGCAGCTCCGCAAGATCGCGGCCGACTGCCGATCCGTCTTCCAGCAGAAGGAAGAGGAGGTCGCGGCGGTTCGGTCCCGCCACCTGCTCCACGCCCACAATCCTCACGAGCACTGCCCTTGTTGGCACGTGTAGCCGTCTTCGAGCCCTGGGCCGCCGTACGCCGCCAGGAAAAAGGCCGGCGGCCTGGCTCGGCACAACATGATCCCACGGAACCTGAATTGACCTGGAAGGAAGATTCGAGATGCGCTATCAGCTATCGGGCCTCGTTGCGGCAACTCTGACACCTCTCGCTCCCGGCGGCGAAGTAGACCTCGAGCCGATTCCCAGGATCGTCGATCTCCTGGATCGCACGGGCGTTTCGGGAATCTACATCTGCGGCAGCACGGGCGAAGGCATCTCCTTGACCCGCCAGGAGAGAGAAGCCGTTGCCGAGGCCTACGTGGCCGCCGCCAAGGGACGAATGAAGACCGTCGTGCAGGTGGGGCATAACTCCCTGCGAGAGGCCCGGCAGCTGGCCGCCCACGCGGCTGCGATCGGCGCCGATGCCGTCTCGGCCACGGCACCGTCGTATTTCAAGATCGGCACGGTCCCGATGCTGGTCGACTGCATGGCCGAAATCGCCGCCGGAGCACCGCAGACCCCCTTCTACTATTACCACATTCCCTCGCTCACCGGAGCGGCCCTCGACATGGTGGAATTCCTGCCCGCCGCCGAGGCGAAGATCGGCAATCTCGTGGGCATGAAATACACCACCCCCCAGGCCTTCGAGTACCAGGCGTGCCTGAACCTGCAGGACGGCCGTTTCGACGTGCTCTGGGGCTGCGACGAGATGTTCTTGAGCGCCCTGGCCACCGGCGCCAAGGGGGCTATCGGCAGCACCTACAACGTTGCCGCTCCCCTGTATCGGCAGATACTGGCCGCCTTCCAGGCGGGCGACATGCGCCAGGCCCAGCACCTTCAGCTCCTCTCGGTGAAGATGATCCGCGTGATGCTCAGCCACCCGTTCCTGGCCGTACTGAAATGGCTCCTCGGCCTGTATGGGATCGACTGCGGCGGCTGCCGCCTGCCCCAGGCCAACCTGACCGCCGGGCAGACGGCCAGGGTGCGAGCCCAGCTCGACGAAATCGGGTTCTTCGATTGGTGCGGCGTCGCGCTGAAACAGTGATTGCCCCCCGGCGGCCGGCCGGCTTCGATGGAATCATGGAAAGAGAAAATAGCTGAAAAACCCCGGTGCCTCCCAGGCCAGGCACGGCCTGGCCCGCGCCGGTTCCGGCAGTCAACCACGCCAGGAGTTGTCCATGTCCTCTGCCAACGCGTCGCAACCGCCTGCGCCTGATCCCCAGCAGCTCAAGGCGGCGATCAAGGCCTTCAAAAAAAAGCTGAAGCTGACCCGCCTCGACGATCAGTCGCGGATCGGCGTGGGGCCGATGAGCAGCGGCCGGGAGTCTGGAATTGTCGGCATCGCGCCGCCGGACCAGTATCCGCAAAGTGTCTGGGATGAACTGGAGCGTCAGGGCCGGCTCAGGAAGATCGAGAGCGGGCTCTACGAGCTCGTGCAGCCGCCACAGGCCGGCAGATCCTGAATAGCCCTGCGCGGTTCGTGGCAGAATTCTGCTCACGGAGATGGCCGCTTGGGGACGACTCAGAAACAACTTCGGCAAATCCATAGTAGCCGTCACGCTCCGCGTGACGTCCGCCCAGAAATACTGCGAAGTTATTTTTGAGTCGTCCCTTGGGGCTTGCCCCGCCCTTGGCTGCAACCGCGGTTCTGCGCCCAAGCGAGCGAGCCCATCGTGTCGCTGAATGCCTCCTGGCCGGTTCCTCCCCGAATGGGCCAGCTCCCTGAATCTGCCTCCCGAAGGGTGGCGGCAAAGTCCGGGGGGCCTGGAATCGTGCAGGTCCATTCAGACCGTCGACTTTCCCGGACCGGAGGCGGCTTCTAGAATGGAAGCATGATGTTAAGGTATCTCACCGCACTCCCGGTCTACAACGAACGTCGGCACGTCGGACGCGTGCTCGATGAGACCCTGCAGTACAGCCCCGACGTGCTGGTCGTCGATGACGGTTCCACCGACGGAACCGGCACACTGCTCGCCGAGCGGAACGATATCCGTGTCATAACCCACTCCAGGAATTTGGGTTACGGCGCAGCGTTGATTTCGGCTTTCAAGTACGCCGTCCGCAAGAATTATGAGGTCCTGGTCACTATCGACTGCGACGGACAACACGAACCGAAACGCATCCCCCTGCTTGTGGCGGCATGCCGCGATGTCGATGTTGTGTCGGGCAGCCGGTACCTTCACGTATTCGAGGGTGATAGTCGCCCCCCGGAAGAGCGGCGATATGTGAATCGGGTGATCACTGAAGAGGTCAATCGGCGGCTGGGGCTCGCGCTGACCGACGCCTTCTGCGGGTTCAAGGCCTATCGCGTCGAGGCGCTGGCGCGGATCGACGTGTCGGATTCAGGTTATGCCATGCCGCTGGAGTTCTGGGTGGATGCGGTCGCCAAGGGACTCAGGATCGTCGAAATCCCGGTTCCCCTGATCTACCTCGACGAAGAACGGTCGTTTGGAGGCTCGCTCGACGACGTGGTGCAGCGATTGGCCGTCTATCGCGAGGTTCTCGACCGGAGCATTCGCCGGCGATTTCCGCAGTCCGTGGCCGTTCCCTGCTCGTACTGCCCGGTGCCCGATGTTGGCACAACCGCCGGCCCTGCATGCCAAACGCCCTGCGGAGAGCGTTTGAAATGAGGCCGGAGAGCGAGTATCTGGCCTATCGCAAGCTTCGTGCGCCTCGCCAGAGCGGTGTCGGCTTGTTTGAGCCGAGTTGGCAGGCAGTCGGCGCTCTGGTGGCCGAGAACATTCGCCGCCAGGCGGAAGCCTGCTGCGACGTAGAGCGCAAGTGTCTCGGCCGCCTCGCCCAGGAAGCCAGGAGGGAATTCCTGGATGCCGCCCGTCACTGGACCGCCTCCTATCGCGACCTGGGCGATTGGGCCGCACCGGCCGGCGACCGGCTCTTTCTGGCCGGGCATCAGCCGCAATTGTTCCATCCCGGCGTGTGGCTGAAGAATTTCGCCCTGAGCCGCCTTGCCGAAGAGCACCGGGCCGTGGGGGTCAACCTGATCGTCGACAGCGACACGATCCGCAGCCACGCGATCGCCGTGCCCGGGGGGACACCCGATCGTCCGGTCGTTGCCGACATACCACTGGACGTTGCCGGCCCGGCGGTTCCATTCGAGGCCCGGCAGATTCTGGACCGCCGGGTCTTCGCCAGTTTCGCAGAGCGTGTCGAGGAGCAGATCAGGCCCCTGGTGCGCCGGCCGCTGGTCGACGAGTACTGGAGGCACGTCGAGAGCCGGGCTCAAGAGAGCGACCGGCTGGGAATGTGCCTGGCGCAGGCCAGGCACATCCTCGAGCAGCAGTGGGACATTCGCACTCTCGAACTGCCCCAGAGTGCCGTGTGCGACACGGATTCATATCGCTGGTTCGCCTGCCACCTGCTGGACGAATCGGTCCGGTTCCGGCAGATCCACAACGAGGTGGTCGCGGCCTATCGCCAGATCCATCACATACGCAGCCTGGCCCATCCGGTGGCCGATCTGGCCGAAGAAGACGGGTGGCAAGAGACGCCCTTCTGGATCTGGTCGCGAGAGCAGCCGCGGCGGCGCCGGCTGTTCGTGCGCCGCAGCGGCGATCTGTTGCGGTTGACGGACCGCCATGATCTGGAACTGGCGGTCCCTCTGCCGCCGGGCGGCGATGCGTCGCGAGCGGTCGAATACCTCAGGGCCCAGAGCCGCAGCGGCATCTGCATTCGTTCCCGTGCGATCATCACGACCATGTGGGCCCGCCTGGTGCTCGGCAACCTGTTCATCCACGGCATCGGGGGGGCAAAATACGATCAGGTGACCGATGCGATCATCGCCCGTTTCTTCGGTATCAGGCCGCCCGGTTACCTGACCGTATCGGGAACACTCCATCTTCCGGTCCCCCATCGCGATGGGGTGGCAGACGAGGTGCGCCAGTTGCAGGATCGGTTGCGGCGCCTGCAGTTCCAGCCGGAACGGTTTCTCGAAGAGGTTGATCGTGCCCCAGGGGCACAACCCGTGGAAGCGCGCCGGCTTGCCGAGGAGAAATGGAGCTGGATCGACACGGAGATAACGCCGGAGAACTACCGGGACCGATTCCTTGCGATCCGGCGTCTCAATGAACGTCTCCAATCGTCGATCGAGCCGTTGCGAAAGGAGACTCTCCAGGCCCTGTCCAGGGCGGAGGACATCGCGCGGGCCACATCGGTTCTAGTTCAGCGAGAGTATGCCTTCTGCCTCTTTCCGGGGGAAGCAATCCAAGAATTTTTCTCCCGCTTGCTTCCCAAAGCCGTGTGAATGCGTTTTGATAACAGAGCGTACATGAAGTGCGTTGTCTCATCTTCCGGTTCGACATCCCTGCAGCAACAACGCTCTTTCAAGTCGGACGGTTTCGGTTGCCCGGATGAAGGAACACCACGCAGCCCGAGTGCTTGCGCGTATTCCGGACGAAGGAATACACTCCACACTCGCCTGGCCGATTTCTGAGTTGGCGAGCCCGGCGGCACGCGTGACCGATCGACAGGTGCGGAGTTGGGATCGCGTCTCGGGTCAGTAGAGAGCGCCTTCCCCTCTCGGCGTCTGCCGGTTGGCTGACATGAAGAAGGGAGTCGGACCGATGAGCAGAGAGAGCTCTCTTTCGTCGACGTCGCTGCGGCGCGAGGGGGTCCGGAAGAGGCCGGCCCGCGCCAGATCGGCCCTGGTTGTGCCCGCCAGGCCCGGCGATCACGCGGCGGTACTGCATTTCCTGACCTCCGTTCTTCGCGCCCCTTCCCCCGCCGAATTCCGGGCAACGATGGAGGATCCATGCCATGAGCCCGGAGATCGGCTGCTGGTCAAGCGGGGGCACGAAGTGCTCGGCCACGTGCTGGTCACGCACCGCGCGATCCGGCTGGGCGGAATCGTCGTGCCGGCGGCAGGTTTGCAGAGTCTGGCTGTGGCGCCGGGTCTCCGCGGCCAGGGGTTCGGAACACTGCTGCTCCGCCGGGCCGAGCGGCGAATGGTCGATGAAGGACATGCGCTCGGGCTGCTCGCCACCGCGGTTCCCGCTTTCTTCGAGCGCTTCGGCTGGACGCCCTGCGGCCGACGCAACCAGTACAGCATCTGCGTGTGCAAGGTCCTTTCCGTCCTCGCCGCAGAAGGTCTTCATCCCAAAATCCGCAAGCCCCTCGACATCCGCCCCTTGCGCAGGATGGAGATCGGTCAGGTTGCGGGTATCTACCGGCTGAACACGGCTTGGCAGCACGGACCGGTGGAGCGCTCGGAGGCCTATTGGCAATGGCTCGTCAACCGCCACGCCTACGACTCGCTGCTGGTGGCCATCGATAATCGCGATCCCAGACGGCAGTCGCCTGACCAGGCCCGGATTGTGGGCTATGCCGTTCTCGCGGGCGAGAGAATCGCGGAGATCTTCGCTCTGCCCGGCCACGACAAGGCACCGATCCAGCTTCTGGCGCGGGCCTGCGGCGAGGCCATCGAGCGCGGCATCGACACGTTGCGCGTCGAGCTGGCGCCGGGCCATCCACTGGGCCGTTTGCTGGAAGCAGCCGGCGGGGTCCACGTGGCGGCTCCCTGCCGTCGCGATGAGGTGCTGATGGCCAAGGTGCTCTCGCCCGAGGAGATGCTGCGGCAGCTGGGCAGCCAGTTGCGGCAGCGGGCGATCGCCGCGGAAATCCCCCTCCCGCTGGACTTCGGCCTGGCCGTCAACACGCAGAGGTGCCGGATATCGATCGATGCGGCTGCGGCCGACTCGCTGGGCGGAGTGCGGCCGCCGGCCTGCGCGGTGGAGGTCACGGCCGGTTCCCTTGGACGCAGTTACCTGCGGACAACCCCCCCGCGGCTCACGCACATTCTGCTGGGCCAGGTCGACTGGAACTCGCCCCACGGGATCGAGCGCTCGACCAGGCTGGCCGAGCAGGCGGCGGCAGCCATGTTCCCGCCGCAGACCCTCTGGCGGCCCCTGCTCGACGATCTGCCGGCGGGCGGAGGGTAGTCCGCCGCCAGCTCTGCAAGGGTGTCCGTCGCAAGCCTGCTCGCCTGCTGAATGGACTTGCGTGATCCCAGGAGAGACTCCAACGCCGCCACCCACCTTGTGTGGGTGGAAGCGACGATTGATGGCTAATCTA
>CAZLWV010000236.1:0-8638 GCA_964563135.1 uncultured Planctomycetaceae bacterium | reverse complement strand
CCTGTTCGAGCTTCTCTATGCCTGCTTGAGTTACCGAATCACCAACTACCACCATCTCGAGGTCAGAAAGACCTTTAAGGCGTTCAATACCCGTGTCGCTCACACCCGTGTGGAATAGAAGCAGTGAGCGGAGTACCATGTGCTCAATCGGGCGGTGGGAAAGGCGCGGATTTTCGGCAAACAGCGCGACTTTGAGGCCTTCGAGGAGGTGATTCGAGAGGCCCAAGGGCGGTTGCCGATGCGGGTTCTGGCGTGGTGTGCTGTCCAATCATTGGCATTTCGTGCTTTGGCCGCGAGGTGACGGCGACCTGTCGGAGTTCATGCGCTGGCTGACGGTTACGCACACGCAGCGCTGGCACGCCGCGCATCGCACGTCAGGAACCGGTCCGCTGTACCAGGGCCGTTTCAAGTCGTTCCCGATCCAGGAGGACGATCACTTACTGACGGTGCTGCGGTACGTGGAGCGCAGCCCATTGCGGGCCAATATGGTCGAAGAGGCCGAGGACTGGCGCTGCCGCGAGTCTTTGGCATCGCGTCCACGACAACGAGGCGGGGCTTCTGATTGCAGTGCCGGTGCCGTACGCCCGGTCCATTTCGCGGGGTGTTGTGAACAGGAGTTAGCAGAGGGATCGGAGACGGGGATTGGTTCAAACGGTCACCCAGGGCCATTTTGCCGTTGACGGTGGAGTTCTGCTCGGAATTCTTGGCAACGCAAGTCCGTCGGGATATCGCTTGGGTGGGGTTTCTGATGTCCTTGTTGCCAAGGCAACACCGACGATTCTCCGAAGAAGTGCTGTGAAGTGGAGGTCGATCCGCGGAGAATCATCGGTGCCACCCGCGCGATGTCCCAAGAGCGACTGTTGAGTCGGTCGCGATAGAGAAGGCGATTCAACCTACCAGCTTTCAGGCTCCTCTTCTCGCGCAGTCACTTGCTCGGAACCCGGCCTGCGTTTAGCATGGCGGCAGTTCCAGCAAACCGACGAATACGGGAGACAGGAGCCACACGTCATGTCCCTGCGGCATACCACGAAAGCGACAGTACTTGCCTCCGTTGCCGGCCTCATTCTGGTCTTCGCACCAAGCCTATTGGCCGACGGTAATCTCCGAGGTGACGGTCGGGAAGATCAGGTGAAATACGGTGTGGGCGATTGGTCGGAGTCGCTCGGTCTGCACCGTGCCGTGGTCAGGGTGACGGGCACGGCCGATGCCGTTGGAGTACACATCCCCTGGCGGCGGCGGGATCTCGAACCGGAGAAGAAACGGATCGTTGTCGTCGATGCGAAAACCGGCGAGCCGCTCAACAACGCCGTGCCGGTCCATATCCAACGCGAGTACGGCGATTTGGTCTTCCAGCCTGCCACGGCACCGGGGGACTACTACATCTACTACATGCCCTTCAAGGTCCAGGAGGACTTTGGCCCATACCTGGGCGACTATTTGCCGCCCGAGTCGACGGCCGAAGCCGCATGGCTTGATCGCAACGGTCTGACGGAAGAGCGGCTGCCTCAAGAACCGTGGAAAGAGTTCCCCCAGGCCGAGTTGCTGGAGATTCAGGCTCGAACGGAGTTCGATCGATTCGATCCGATGGAAATCGTGGCCGCGAAGGCCGAGGTCGAAGAACTCCTGGCCGCCCATCCGGGGCCGTTCCTGTTGTTTCCCGAAGATCGTCGATACCCGATCCGTATGCGCGACGAATTGCCGTTACGTTGGATCGACCAAGGGCCGAGCCATCGGTTTGAAGGGATAGCCCAACGAAACGAATACTACGCCTTCCAGATCGGCCTGTTCGCCGCACGGCAACCGCTAGAGGATGTGGCCATCGAATTCGGCGAGTTGCGTTCGTCGACCGGGGCGACGATCTCCGCCGATCGGCTGACCTGCTTCAATCTTGGCGGAACCGATTGGTTGGGACGGGCCTTGAAGAAGTCGGTCTCGGTGGCTCGAAAACAGGTGCAACCATTGTGGTTCGGCGTGGACGTTGGCCGAGACATCGAGCCGGGGCAATATGAAGGATCGTTGCGGATTGGGGCGAAGAACGCTCCGCAAGAACAGGTGGACCTTGTGCTGACGATTTCCGGCGAAGTGGTCGAGGACCGTGGCGACAGTGAGCCGTGGCGTCATGGGCGGCTCCGGTGGCTCAATTCGACGATCGGAATCGACAACGAAGTCACTGATCCCTACACGCCGCTGCAGGTTGACGGCCGTACGGTGCGCTGTCTTGGTCGGAGCGTGCGATTTGCCGAAACGGGCCTGCCGGAGAGCATTCGCGGCTGCCAGCGCCAGTTGCTCGCAGCCCCGGTGCGGATTGTTGTGGAAACGGATCAGGGCCACCACGCGGCGGACGAGGCTCACTCGACTCTCCAGCAACTCGGCCCGGGCCGGGTCGTCTGCCAGTCCGGTAGCCGGGCAGGACCCCTGTCGCTGGACTGCCGGGTGGCCATGGAATTCGACGGGCATTTGAACTTCGAGGTAACCGGCACGGCCGATCGAGATCTCGAGCTGAAAGACGTGCGCCTCGAAATCCCCATGGAGCGCAGCGTGGCCACCTACCTGATGGGCATGGGCCACGAAGGCGGCATCCGGCCCAGAGAGTGGTCCTGGAAGTGGCCGCAAGAGAAGCCCGACTCCTCCCAGTGGTTTGACAACGTATACCAGGACAGCTTCTGGATTGGCGACGTCGACGCCGGTTTGCAGTGCGAATTGCGGGGAGCCGACTATTGCGGCCCGCTGGTCGTGCTCTATTGGCGGCTGGGTCAACTGGCTCCGCCGACCTTCTGGCACAACGCCGGGCAGGGCGGCTGCACGCTCGAAGAGGTGGGCAACGATCGCGTGGTCGTGAGGGCCTATAGCGGGCCCCGAAAGCTCAAGGCGGGGCAGCCCTTGCGTTTCGAGTTCGCCTTCTTGATCACGCCGGTGAAGCCGTTCGACACGGCAAAGCACTTCAACGCCCGATACTATCACAACTACGTGGCCATCGATGAAGTCAAACAGGCCGGCGGGAACATCATCAACGTCCATCACGGCAACGAGGCGAACCCCTATATCAACTACCCGTTCCTGGCCAACGACAAACTGAAGGCCTACGTCGACCAGGCCCATCAAGAGGGCGTCAAGGTCAAGATCTACTACACCGTGCGGGAGCTGACCAATCACATCGTCGAGCTGTGGGCCCTGCGCAGTCTGGGGCACGAAGTGTTGGCGCCCGGCAGTGACGTCAACTTTGGAGGTATCGGCTATCCCTGGCTGCGCGAGCACCTGGTTCGTGATTTTGCCCCTTCCTGGTATCAGCATTTTCCGAACGGGGACGTCTGCGCCTCCATCGTAAATCAAGGCGCGTCCCGTTGGTACAACTACTACGTCGAGGGGCTCGGTTGGCTCGTCAAGAACGTGGGGATCGACGGTATCTACCTCGACGACGTCAGCTACGACAGGGAGACCCTCAAGCGGATCCGCAAGGTGATGGATCGCAACCGAGCGGGGTGTTTGATCGATCTGCACTCCAACACGGATTACTCCTACGGCCCGGCCAATCAGTACATGGAGTTCTTTCCCTATGTCGATCGACTCTGGTTCGGTGAAGGCTTCGACTATGACAAGCCGCCCGACTACTGGCTGACCGAGATCTCGGGCATTCCCTTTGGGTTGATGGGAGACATGCTCCAGAACGGAGGGAACAAGTGGCGAGGAATGCTCTACGGCATGACCGCCCGAATTCCCTGGCACGCCCCACGCAACGCGGTTTGGGAAGTGTGGGATCGGTTCGGCATCGACAAGGCCAGGATGCTCGGGTACTGGGACCCGAACTGTCCGGTGCGCACCGGGCGGGACGACGTACTGGCGACGGCCTACGTGCGAGAAGGCAAGACGCTGTTGGCCGTGGCCACCTGGGCCGACGTGCCCGTGGATTGCACGCTCTCGATCGACTGGAAGGCTCTGGGGCTGGATCCGAATAAGGCGACTCTCTATGCGCCCGCGATCGAGGAATACCAACCGGCCGCAGTATTTGGGCCTACCGATCCGATTCCGCTGCTTCCTCGCCAGGGTTGGCTGTTCTGGGTCGACGAGCAGCCTCACGACGCGCCCGAGTATGTTCCAGGCATCGATCGAGCGTTGGAAGGGAGGCGTGTGATTCTGAAAGAAACGTTCTCGGGGTCGCAGTTGGGGCCGTCGTGGACGAGCCACTTGTCCGAGCAAGGCGATGCACGCCTGGAAGTGAAGGACGGTGCGATGGTCATCCACAGCCGGGCACATCACTGCGCGTTTGCGGAGCGGGACTTGCCCTCCGGCACGACGATGATCCAATGCCGGATCAACGCGGGGACCGACCAGGGCATGAGTTGGGGACCGGGATTGGGATTGGTTTGGCCGGGCGAATTTCTCCGCATCAATCTCCGTCCGCCCGAAGGGCGCTGCGGCGTGGACGACGGTCGCACCCAAGGGCTCTATCGGACCGGCATTGAACCGAACAAGGATTACTACGTGCGGCTGCGTCTTGAGCCGGAGCAAGTGTTCGCGGAAGTGTCGCACGATGGTCAGGTCTGGTGGCCCTTGAGCACGTCTTCACGGGGCGCCTATTCGGGCGATCCGGTCAAGATCCGCCTGGGCAAGATGTCGCCCGACGGCAAGAATGTGGATGCCGAAGCCACACCGAACCAGCATGGTTCCTGTGCAATTGCCGAGTTGCGCGTGTACGGCAGCGAGTAATGGGCAGCGATCGGTTTTCGACCCTCGATCGTCACCCGATCAGGCCGACAACACGGTCTCCGCAAGCGGGGCAAAGGTGAACCTCAGCAATGTACGAGCCATTCCCCGCCCCGGAATCCAACTCTGTCAAATCGAATGGGCCGACGGTAAGGACCTGTCCGGCCTGGCCGGCATACCTGCCAGGATTCGCTTTTCGCTGAAGAACGCAAAACTGTACGCCTTCTGGGTCACTCCTGAGAAGTCTGGTGCCAGTCATGGTTACGTTGCCGCCGGCGGCCCGGGTTTTACCGGCCCGGCCGACACGGCGGGTATAGGCTCCCGCAAGCCATAGAGTTCCGAAACGGGGCCGCAGCCAGTATTGGCGAGATGGGGAGGCGAACAGGAAGAAGGTGTTAATCTCGCAGCATGCCAGTCCCCGCAGACAGAGGGAGAACTGGAAGTATTGCGGCGCTCGGTGGTCCGCGGTATACCGTTTGGCGAGGCGTCTTGGCAGCAGCGGAGGAGCGAAGAAATTGGGCCTGGAATCGACGCTCCGCCCTCGCGGTCGGCCATGGAAGACAGTGCCCAAGCCATAACAAAGACGCCCGACCCCTTACATCGTCTGCGGTTGCCAGCGGCCTGGCAGCAGGTTCTGTGCCGCGGCATCTACTGGGCGAGAATTATGGGCAGGAGGGCGTCGGCGATCATGCGGTGGCCGCGGTCGTTGGGATGCATGCCGTCGAGGAGGAGGTCACTGAGGGACTGGCCTTCGACAGCATGGTAGTCCATGAACATCTGGTGCAGATCGACGAGCGGGACCTCTTCCTGTTGGGCAACCTGGCGGACGACCGCCACGTAGGGGACGAGGGTGGCGTTGAAACCGAGCGGATCGGCGGCATCGTAGGGAGACTTCTCATGGTAGGGCGGGCCGGCGTAGAGTTCCTTGAGCTTGTCGGTCCAGCACATGGGCTGCGAGGTGACGAGAATGGGTTTGGCTCCATCGGCCTTGAGGGTCTGGACCATGGTGGTCAGGTTCTTGCGATAGGCTTCGAGGGGCACTCGCGGCTCGGTAGCGCCGCGCCAGACGTCGACGGCCGAGTCGTTGATGCCGAACTTAAGGATCACGACGTCGGGCTTGCAGACGCGGACATCGGTTTCGAAGCGTTCGAGGGCGTCGGTGGTTCGATTGCTCGGCACACCCTGGTTGATGACCCGTGCGGCGAGACCCCGCTGGGGCAGTTCCTTGCGGAGGAGGTCGGCGTAGACGTTCTCGACGCCATCGCGGCGGGCCGTGGTCGAGTCGCCGAAGGCGACGATCGTGAATTCTTTGCCTGTGGTGGACGAACCGGTTTGGGCGAGGAGATCCGCCTCGGCGATCGTCATTCGCAGGCCGCCCTGCATGGTGGTGATCCAGAGCTGGCCGGGGCGGCGCTCGTAGAGATAGGGATAGGACTGGCGGGCCGCCCAGTAGGCTTCACCGGGCTGGAGCGAGCGCCGGGAGAGGACCACGGGCTCGGACCAGGTTTTTGCATCATCGCTGGAAAAGGCGATCGAGAGTTCCTCGCGGCTGTGGATATCGCGGGGGTTTTCGGCGGTGGGCCGGTTCCAGAGGAGGGCGAGCCGGCCGTCGGCCAACCGGGCCAGAGTGCCGCAGCAGGTGCTCGAGGGTATTTTTGACTGGGCGAGGCCCTCCCAGGTAAGGCCTCCGTCGGACGAGAAGGCTTCCCAGAACCAGCCACGGGTGGTGCGAAGGAGGATATAGAGGCGGCCGTCGGCCAGTTCGGCGACGGTTCCCTCCATGGTGCCGCCGTGGTCGCCGGAATCGGTCGTTTCCATATCGAGGAGGTTACTGGCTTTCCAGGTTTTGCCCTGGTCGTCGGAGACGTATGTGAGGGAGACATGGCGCCAGGGAACGACTTTCTGGCCTACGAGGACGAGCCGTCCGCTCTCGAGCTCGATCAGGGAACGAATCGCCCCGCACCACCCCTCCTGGATCATGACGGGTTCGGACCAGGTCTGGCCGTCGTCGGTGCTGCGGGTGACGCAGACTGGAATGATCCACCTGGCGGCCTCGGCTTCGCCCCCCTGGCCCCAGGGGCCGCCCTGGCTTCGCCGGCGCTCGTTCATCCAGGCGAAGACGACGGTTCCGTTGCGGAGCCGGAGGAGCGCCCTTTCGTCGCGGGCCTCGAACTTCTCGTTATCGTCAAAGAGAGGATAGGTTTGCCAGGACTTGCCTTCGTCGCGGCTGACGAAGGCTTGCGAGGGGCCGACGGCGAGCACTCCGCCGTCGCTGGTGGTGACGAAGGGGCCCTGGTGGTCGAAGGGGAGGGCTTCGCCCTTGGGGTGCAATTGGATGAGATCGCCTGCCACGGCAGGCATGACCGCAGCCAGGAAGGCGAGGGAAAGCAGAATCGAAAGGAGATGTTGTCGGCGACGAGGCATGGTCGTACCTCCTGAGAAAGGTGCGAGGGAAACAAACCGAGACCATTGTGAGGAAGTTGGGGGTGACAAGCAAGTCGATCGGCAGAACCGATTGTCCCGGCTCCGGGCAACCGCTCAAGGCTTCTTTCCAGCTTCTCTGACTCCATCCCATCCCTTTCTCACAAGAAAAGCGGGCCATCGGCGAAGTAATCGTTTTGCGACAGAGCGTGTCA
This sequence comes from uncultured Planctomycetaceae bacterium, assembly GCA_964563135.1. Lineage (GTDB taxonomy): Bacteria > Planctomycetota > Planctomycetia > Pirellulales > Thermoguttaceae > JAAYAY01. Next base: position 1,301 of record CAZLWV010000236.1, on the reverse strand, counting down.
TCCACGGCCAACTCGATCATGCCCGTCGGAGCAAACACCCGTACCGCCAGTTTGGCCAGGACCTCGCACAAGGCATCGAGCGTCCATGCCGCGTGGCTGAAGAAGCGATGGTAACAACTGTGGTGCCCCCGCCGGGTGGAGCCACTGGACCAGATCAACTCGGTAACGAAACGCCGTCGATGAGAAAGAACCCATCCCGTCATAAGACACAAGAAGGTCTGGAAACTCGGCACAGTAAAAACGCATTGGAACTCGGATAGCAAAGTCGTGAACGATTCAGTACACTCCATGTTCGGCCTCCTTGCCGTCTGGCTTCCCCCCCTTGGATTTAAGCACCCAATCGGGTAGCGAATTCTGGCACGGAGGCCGAGTTCATTTTGCCACAAATCCACCACCCAAAATGTGCGAAACCTGAACTAACGGGATCATCAAATACCATCGAGTTTGAGGCGCATCCAGTTTCCGGCAGGCGAGCATGGCGAGCGACGTACACTTACTTGTTCGAGGACGATCATTTCATACTGCGGATGATCGGGGAAACTCGGAGTGATCACAGCTACGCCGAATGTCACCGGGCGCCTTAAGACCGGGGGTCTCTTAATTCGTTCAGGGGCTGCTGCAGCCAGTTTTATATATACACCAGGAAGATCACGCCAAACACATTGAGGTTGAGCAAAATGCTTCCCGCCCATCAGGATTTACGGCGGCGCCGCCCATTGTGGGAGGCCTTGGCCGACTTTTTCATTGATGTGGATCTCGATGAAGGCGAGTTTCGTTTTATCGCTTCTCGCGTGTTGGGCTCCGGATATTCCCCCTCCGAAGTGCGAGCTATTCTATGGGAGGAGGTCTATCCGGTTACGGAGTACAACCTCTCCTCGCCTGCAGGCGTATGGGGTGGATTTCCCATTTATTGGCTCGAGCCGCAGATTCTTTCACTAGAAGGAAAAGGTAGTAGGCATTACGAGGCGTGGAAGGTGGCCAGTGTTCTGGAAGATTGGCGGAAGGTGGTCCGTTTTCTCCCGGCAGCTTGGTCAGGCGACTTCTCGCCAATTCAGGGGACCGGTAGCTCTGATCGACCGGATTCGGGGTCGACTCTTGAGGAAACCCAGCGAAAGCCGGGGCCGCCAGGCTCGCGACCCCAGGGGTGAAGTCAGTGGATACGGAGCCCGACGAGGGATTCGGGGTCAGGATGCGGGGTCAGACCTTGTTGTTTGTTGACAAGGCCAGTTTAGGCTGCTAGACTCAACCCATGGCTCGACCACTGCGCATCGAATAAGGGGGGAGCGATTGATCACGTCCTG
>CAZLWV010000235.1:0-8695 GCA_964563135.1 uncultured Planctomycetaceae bacterium | reverse complement strand
TGACTTCTTGATGCAAATCCTTACTGGCAAAGGCAGTTAGTGTGCGCTGGCCCTGTGGCTTTGGCTCGTCGGCCCGATCGCTGAGAACGTGCCACAGGAGAAACACATTTCGTTTGTCGTCGATCTCTGGGCACACAGAGCCAGCTACTTTGGCGGCTTCGTCGGGGGTATCCTGCTGATGATCTGGGTTTGGCGGTCCCGGCGCCGGGCACCGACCCAGAACGAAACAGAACCAAACGATCCGCGCAAGACAGGCATGCGTGCGCAAGCGGATGGTTGATCAGGGGCAAGCCCTCTCTTCACCCGCAAGGACCATCGGCTCTCGCTTCACCCCAGCCCCTTCCACCGCCGGCCCCTCCAGCCGGCCGATCTCCACCAACTCGCCGATGGACCGCAGCAATGCCTCTTCCTGCGTTCCGGCCCCGCTTGCCTGCCGCCCAGGCTGAGTGTTCCACCGCAGCACCCGATTGAAGATCCGGGTTGCCATCGGCATCAGCCCGAGCCGGATAATGGCGACCCACAGGGGATCCACTCGCGACCAGGCCACGTTGTAGGCGATCCGTTTGAGCGTGCCCGGAAGCCCCACGCAGCGGCGGAAAATCGATCCGTAGGTTCCAAAATCGCGATAGGCCTGCTTGTGCCCTGCCTCCAGTTCCTCGGGAGACATTCCCAGAGGACGAAAGACCGCGTGATCCGTGTCGTAGTAGTCCCACTGGCGATGCAGGAGCCTTCCCTCGGCATCCAACCGCTCGAAGGCCCGGCTTCCCGGCAGCGGCGTGAGGATGTGGAACGTGGCCGTGAGGATCTTGTTCTCGATCGCAAACTCGACCGTCCGGTCGAAGACGTCGGGACCGTCGCAATCGAAGCCGAAGACGAAGCTCCCGTTGATCATGATTCCCGCCTCGTGGAATCGCCGGCAGGCCGCGGCGTAGTCGGTGGCTGCATTCACCTTCTTGTTGTTGCCCCGCATGTTCTCCGGCCAGATCGATTCGAAGCCCACAAACAGACTCCGGCAGCCGGCCTCATAGGCCTCTTCCAGGTAGCCGGGATCGCGAGTGACATCCAGCGAGGCGGCCGCCTGCCAGACGAGCCCCGAACCGCGGAGCACCTGGAACAGAGCCCGGGCGTGGCGGCGACTGGCCAGCAGGTTGTCGTCCAGAAAGAAGACCAGGCCGTCGTCCACCGTGGCCAGTTCCCGCTCGATCTGGGCCATGGGACGCTGCTCGTAGTACGTGGGGCCCCAGAAACTCGACTTGTAGCAGAAGTCGCAGGCGTGCGGACAGCCGCGCGAGGTCACCATCGTGTGGCGAATGAGATAGCCCCGGCGGTTCATCAGGTCCCGTCGCGGGAGCGGAGCCAGGGCTGCCGAACCCTGGCTGCGGCCGCGATAGACCTTCTGGAGCCTCCCCCGCTTGAAATCGTCCAGGACCTCCGCCCAGACGGTCTCGGCGGGCCCGAGAACAATCGCGTCGGCATGCGCACCCGCCTCGTCGGGCATGCTGGTGGGATGGAGGCCGCCCAGAACCACCTTGGCCCCCCGGCCGCGCCAGAGCCGGGCCAGTTCGTAGGCGCGGTTGGCGCAGGAGATGTAGGTCTGGATCCCGACCAGATCCACGTCCACACCGACCTCGGAGGACTCGATGTGCTCGTCGCGAACGAGAATCTCCCACTCGTCCTCCGGAGTGAGCCCGGCAATCGTCAGCAGGCTCAGGGGCGGGAACCGCGAGTACTTGACCAGGCGGAATTCGTAGTCGTGGCGCTGCTGCAAGGCCGGCAGGATGAGCAGAAGTCGCTTTCTCATGATTGCTCTCCAGTAAAGTACTTTGTGCTACAAAGTATCTGTCCAAAAAATTTTCGCTTCCGGCGCGCGGGCCGCGATTCATCCGGATTCGTCGTCCATTTCGTCTCCCTGGTCGATGATCTGGCGCAAGGTCTTCAGGTATTGCTGAAAGGCCTTGCGGCCTTTGGGACTCAGCCGCATGGTGGTCAGGGGGCGGCGGCCCTGAAAGCTCTTGGCAATCTTGATATAGCCCGCCTCTTCCAGAGTCCGCGAATGGGCACTCAGGTTGCCGTCGGTCAGCGAGAGCATCTGCTTCAGTTCGCCGAAACTGAGTTCCGGAGCCACAGCCAGGGCCGAAACGATGGCCAGCCGCGTCCGCTCATGGATCAGCGCGTCGATGTCGTCGGGCTTGAAGGGCTCGGTCATACGTCCAGGCCCTGTTTCTGTTTCCGCAGGATATAGATTCCGAAGAGGATATGGAGTAGTCCAAACGACAAAGCCGCCCAGACCACCCCGTATTCCTCGAAGGCGGCGAGGGCCACGATTCCCATGACGAGGAAGGCCAGGCCCAGGACTCGGGGAGCCCGAATGGAAAACAGGCCCGCTGTATAAACGCCCGTGCCATAGAGCATCATCCACACGGGCACGATGTACTGGACTTCTTCGCGGCGAGGGTCCATGGGAATAAGGAACTTGACCGTGAGCACCATGGCCACCAGGATGCTCGGCGTGAGCGAGAACGTGGCCACCCGGGCCGAACGAATCGTCGCCGACATTCCCTGCCGCCTGGCCGACCGGACCGTCAGGATCGTCTCCAGGAGCACCCCCGCCACACCGATGCAGAACCACATCACGCAGAACACGGCCTGCCGGCCAATGGGCATCTTGAGCATGTCTGCGAAGTCGAGGGATCGGAACATGCCGCAACTGACGGCGCAGCCCACGAGCACCAGCACCCCCCCCACCACGGCCGCCGTGCCGGGCAGCAGGGTCCACAGCGTCGCCCGCTCCATGATCCGCTGAATCTCCTCCATCCGCCCCTGAGCTTCCGCGCGATCCATGATCCCGACCTCCGGCCTTTGCTTTGTACTGCAAAGTAGTTTATCAAAATCGAACGAGCGTGTCAATCATGGCCCTCACGGGAACCGCTCACGGGGGAACGAGCCCAGAGCTGTCTCTTCCAGCACCAGCAGGGCCTGATGTCGTCCACATCCACCGCCCGATCGTCTTCCAGTTCCAAAGGGGCGACAACATACCAGCCCAGGGCAGCCGCCCCGGTTGAAGAGTCCGGTTCTCCGCCAGCCCTGAAAGGGCCAGACACGCCAGCTGTCGCAGATGCCCCCCGTCCTCGCCGGCCTGCTCCGAGCGGCCGGAGAACTCCAGAGTCTCCTGCTCCATCCGCCCGGGGGGATGCTTGGACCGATGATGGACCTCGAAGCGCAAACCTGGGCCTCACCGCCTGCTTAATTCTCTTCGAGCGGCCCGGTGAGCCGCCCATCAGGGCATCGGCAATCTCTTGTTGAGATGCCGCATGCCCGAGTCGCTCAACTCGACCGTTTTGAGCACTCCGTCTTGAACCACGAAGGTGAAATGGCTTGACCGGAAGAAGAGCGTGTCGTGACCGTGACGTTTCAATCGCTGTTTCTCCGTTTTTGTCAGGTTGGTAACGCGAGCAGCCCGACAAAACCACTTCGCGATCTCTTCGTCCACAGGCACATTCATCGATTCATCGGGAAAAGCGGCCTTCCATCGTTCCGAGAACCTCTTTCGGGCATGAGGCGAGATCTGGATGCCTATAGATTTCCCCTTCTTGTTGACATACGTCATCATCTTCTGCTCCGGCATCCCCATAATCCCCTTCCGAGGCTTTTCGACCGCATATTCTGAAGAACGCGCAAATGGGTCGGAAGTCGTCTTGGTTGGCAAGCGGGCGTAATTGGCTTCGGTCGCCCCTCCCTCCGAACCCAAATCCGGAAAATCCTCTTCTGCTTCCCTCACCGACATCGTCCGCAGCTCGACGCGATATTCGTCGATCGCGTCGTGTTGATCGGGGCGGAGTGACGCGCGACACGTGGGCTCGGCCAGCGGCAGCCGCACCGGCCCTGCCTTCGGACGCAAGTTCAGCCCGGGCCTACCTCCTCTTCGCCGTGCTCGTCGATCCAGCGCCGAGAGTATTCGACCGCCTCCAGCCCCATGTCGCAGAGCGGCGTGCAGTGGAAGATCAGGCCCTCAATCTGGCCCGATCTCAGCCAGCGATACGCGCAGTCAAGCTGGTGCTTCATCAACTCCATCGGGACGACGGCCTTGTCGTTGAAGTTCCACATATACACGCCCAGCCGGACACGCACGTCGGGACAGATCTCTCGAAACGCCTTGAAGTTCTTCTCCACATCGACCAGGTGATTGGCGTTCCACGTCCAGAAATACACGACGTCGACCTGATCGATATGCCGTTTGATCGCGGGGTTGATCTGATGGGTGTACCAGACGATCGACAGGTCGAGCTTCGTGCCGCGGCATCTTGGGGCGGTCGTATGGAGCTCCTTCTGAACGTCGATAACCTGTTCGGGCGTCAGTGCGGCGGGAGCGATGCCGGCCGATTCCCCGTTGGGAGAAGGGGCCGCCTGGCCGTGGAAGAAGTCGTCCATGTCCAGCCCGACGAAGCTCTTGTACTTTGCCGCCTGGCCGAGTGCCGCCGCCTTGATCGCCTGCGAGTCGCGAGCCGAACCGTGAATGAAGCTCCACGTGAACCGCTTGATTGCCGGATCGTCGAACTGCTTGGCGTACTGGTCGTACTGGTCCGGGCGGGGCGTGCCGGTGAAGGGCACCATGCAGACGTTCGGGATTCCCATGAACTTGATCGCCGCCGCAGGATAGATCTTGCCGCCCTCCTCCGCGGAGATGTAGCTCCCCAGCGAGCCGGAATCGTGGCCCCACATCCACATGCGGTCGCGGATGTTGTTCTCGTAGGGTATCGGGCAGGTCGGATTGCGCCGAATGTCGGTTCCCTCCACACAGTCCGAGGCCGCCAGCAGGGACCGGGAAACGAGCGGCTGGCAGGCGGCCACGGCCGCAGTCACGAGAAAATCTCTTCGAAGCATATTTGGCTCCTTTGCATGGACTGTTTTCGCTCTGCCGATCCGCTACTCCGCGGGGCAGAAGCGGATACGGGCGTAGCGCGCGACCGGTTTGCCGTCGACCGTGTCGGCGATCAGCAGATCGGCGGACTCGGTGAGCCGGTTCCCCGCTCGCGGCGTGGCGGTGAAGAGAGTGCTGGTGATGGGGCGCGACAGCGGGATGCGCACCGGCGTCGAGACGGCGCCCTCCGGCCCGATCCGCAGGGCATAGGTGCCGGTCTGCGATTTTGTCTCGGCGCTGGTGCCCACCAGGTTGCAGAGCACGTACATCGTGTGGTCCGGGGTGATGTGGAAACGCGGATGGCCGATGTATCCGGTCGGGCGCAGCGGGCCCGTGGTCTCGCCGCCGGCCAGCAGGACTCGTTTCTCGATCACCTTTCCATCCTTCAACACCCCGTAGCACATCCGCCAGTCCCGCTTGATGTCGGGAAAGTAGGTGTCGCGCAGTTTTGGATGGATCGGTTCCTTCTGCCAGACCAGGTGCAGCCGGCCGTCGGGGGCGAGCCACGAGTCGCCCATCCCGACGGTGCCGCCGTCGTCCATCGTGTCGTCCACCACGATCCACTCCGAGAACGGCTTGCTCCTGATATCGGGGGTCCAGGCGTAATGCAACTTGCGCATCCGCCAACCCCAGTTGCTGCGACCCCAGGTCTCGGTCTTCGCCGGGTCGATCCGGTTCCAGATATTGATGGGCGATTGGCCGATGTAGTGCACCTGGCAATCGCTGAGAACGACGTTGGCGTAGTTGACCGCCGTGTACTCGCCCTGCCAGACGGAGTATTTGGGATCCTCGCCTTTGGGCCAGAAGGCCCGGTAGCTGTGTTCGGTAAATGGTGGGTTTTCTTCCCATTTGGGGACCAGGTGGCGTGGTTCCTGTTCCGGGTGCGCTGAATCAAACTCCAGCAGTTCCGGCCTGGCAGGGCCCCCCGCGGTCTTGCCCGGGGCGGGCACGGGCGGCGCCAGCGTGGGATTGACCGACATCACCAGCCGGCCGTCGTAGCTGGTGGCCAGGGAACACGGCTCGCGGGTGCGGTCCTTCTCGTCGCGCTGGCAGAACTTCCAGCCTTCCGGGCCGCGTTCATAGAGGGCCCAGCGGGCGTTGTTCAGCGGCGCCAGGCCCGGCACCGCCTCGAAGGCGCTGACGAACAGCCGGTCGCCGATGCGGACCATCTGCGCACTGCCCGAACTCCAGAACATCCCCGAGCCGTTGTTGGTCACCTCATAAGCGGGAAGGTCGCAGGCGATCTCCTCGACCTCGACCTTCACGGCAAACGGCGCCGCTGCGTCGGCCGCTGCGCCGGCCTTCTCGCCGCTCGGGGCAGTCGAGTGACGGCGCAAGGCCCGGCCGAACAGTTTGGGGCTCGCTTTGCCGTCGTCGACAGCCGCCTGGCCGGCCAGCAAGACGTAGCGCACGCCCGTGGCGTATTCCTGGGGCTTCTCGAAGGTGGCCTGGTCGCGATACGTGGCCGGATCGAAGACGACCACGTCGGCAAAGTAGCCGGGGCGGAGGTAGCCGCGCTGGGCGATCCCAAAAATGTCGGCCGGCAGCCCCGTCGCGCTGCGGATGGCCTGGGCCAGTGGGAGGACCTCTTCCTGGATGGCGTAGTGGCCGATCTTGCGGGCAAAGGTGCCGAAGTTGCGAGGGTGGTGGTGTTCGTTGGGATTCTGGGTACGGGCCGCGCCGTCCGACGCGGTGGCCACCCACGGCAGCGTCATCGCCCAGCGCACGTCGGCTTCCGACATGGAATGGCTCACGATCTGCGGCGATTCCTGGGCCAGGATCTTGAGCACCAGGTCGACCGTGTCGGTCTTCTCCTGGGCCGCGATCGCCTCCAGGCTTCTGCCCACGTAGTTCGGAAACTTCCTGCTGGCGGCGATCACGATCTTCTCGGTACGGCCGAGCTGGTCGGCAATCACCCGCCGCACCAGCGCGGCAAACTCCGGCTCGTCGGCCATCCGCTTGGCAAGATCCGCCCGGGACCAGCGGACGTGTGAGTCGGGCAGCGCGGCGTCGGCCAGCGAGAAGGAATTGGCCGTGTAGGGGTATTGGTCGGCCGTGATCTTGAGCCCGCCGGCTCGGGCCTTTTCGATCGCGGCGGCCGCGTCGCGGATGCGCCCCCAGTTGGGAATCTGCATCGATTTGAAGTGCGAGATATGGACCGGCGCGCCCGCCTCGCGGCCGATGCGCACGGCCTCGTCGACCGCGGCCAGGAGATGGTCGCCTTCGTCGCGGATGTGGCTGGTATAGATGCCGCCGTGGGCCGCCACCACCTTGACCAGGGCGATAAGTTCTTCGGTCTGAGCGTAAGAACTGGGGGCGTAGATCAGGCCGGTCGACATCCCCCAGGCCCCGTCGCGCATCGCCTGGTCGACCAAATCCTTCATCCGCTGGAGTTCTTCGGCCGTTGGCTCGCGGCGCTCGGAGCCCAGCACGGCCTGGCGAACCGTGCCGTGCCCCACCAGGTGGATGATGTTCGTGCCCGCACCGTTGGCGTCGATGTCGTCGAGAAATTTGGCCACATCCCTCGAACCGCCGCAGTTGCCGGTCACCATCGTCGTGCAGCCTTGCATGACATAGTTCAGACAGGGCCGCACGCCGGACTCGGCCAGCGCTCCATCCGTGTGCGTGTGCAGGTCGATCAGGCCGGGGGCCACGACCAAGCCTCGGCAATCGATCGTACGGCCGATCTTGCCGGGCGTCACCTGGCCGACGGCCACGATCCGTCCCTCGCGGATGGCAACGTCGCCGACCGCCGGGTCCGCGCCCGAACCGTCGTAGATCGTGCCTCCGCGAAGCAGCAGGTCGGCGTCGAGCGGTTCCGCCGCAGCCGATGCTGCCACCGTCGCCAGACTCAGGCCCAGGATGCAGCAGTAGAGAAGTACCCGCCCCGATGAGATTCGCCCGCTTGCGGTGAGGAGCGGCATCTGCAAGACATACCGGCAAGAAGAAGAGAGCTTCATGGCTGTGTCTCCGGTGGGGGCTGTCGGCGGGTTCCGGGCGGAATGGCGAGGATTCATGGAGCCATTGCCGGCCATTGTAGGCATCACCGGACCAGCGGATCAACCACGCGGTCCCTGGGGAGATGAAATCGTTGACAGACAGGAAGTGGGGCAGATAATGATTGTGGAAGAGGCGGTGGAAGTATCTTGCCAGCCAGGTGCCCGCGGTGGGCCGATCGGAATCAGGCTTGAGTGTTCGTTGTGGATCTGTGGGCGTGGTGCGCGCATGTTCTGGTGGAGATTGGGGTGCGGGCTTGCCCCGTTCCGGCATTCTGCGGTGGAGGTTGCCATGTTCCGACGCGTTGTAGCGGCAGCGGTTGTGGGTTTGACGCTGAGCTTGTCCGTCTGTGTTGCGGACGATTCGATGTGGGCCGGTTTGGCCACGCAGTCTGTGCCTGAAGGCGTAAAGGTCACGCTGGAAGTCGATCGGCCCGACTGCTTGCTCGGCGAAAACGTTCTGGTGCACTTCATTTTGGAGAACACCGGCGATAAGCCTTTCGAAGCGTCGTTCGGGGGCGACTACCGGGGAGCAAGTCGGCATCTACGGTTCAAGGTCACCGCGACGGATGAGGCGGGACAACCTGCCGAAGACCCCGATCCTTTCCCCATGTGCATGGGTGGCATTGGGGGGCCAAGGACTCTCAATCCGGGTGAGAAGTTCGTGGAATCTCTGCCACTGATGCGCTACTGCCAGATCGAGCGACCGGGCCTCTACACGATTCGCGCGACCCACGACTTTGGCTGGAAGGAGGACGATCGCAAACGACCGGTCGGCGAG
>CAZLWV010000234.1:2972-8878 GCA_964563135.1 uncultured Planctomycetaceae bacterium | reverse complement strand
CAGCAGCGATAACAGCGGCCACAGCGGATGCTTGTAACCGCTCCACGCCGCCAGCAGCAATACCGCCGGCCCATATCGCGCCGCCACGCCTTGAGGCCGGCCTGCCGCACCGGTCAGCATGTCGATGCCGGCACAGGCCGCCCATGCCGCGGTGGTGGCGATCAAAGCCCCGACCCAGCCGGCGGCAAATCCTTGCGAGAGCCAACGGGCGACATACTCCACCAATCCTCCGGGCCGCGAAAGATGCTCCTCCAGAAACGGCCATCCGGTCGAGAACGAGAATGGGATGAAGATCCCGATCTTGTGGTAGATCAGTCGCGGATCGACGACCAGCCACAGGTACGCGAAGAACAACACGAAGAAGATCCCGCTGTCGACACGGCGCCGTGAAACCTGCTGCAGAATCGGTTCTCCGCACGACCTCACACCGGTTCTCCTGCTGCTTCCTGAATCCGGGTACCTTGGAAACGTTGACCGGATCGCCGCTCGTCCACATCGATCCCCGCAAGTGACCCTTCGTGCCTGCCACGGACTCCTGCCCCTCCCGGTAGTCTCCCCGGTGTGGCACGCCCTAAGGCCTCCCCCGTCTCCAGGGCTCGGAACTGCCGGCCAGAGGGGAAGGCCCCGTGACGGCGTCGACAGACACCGACCCGGCCGAGCGGACACAACGAACCAGGCGATCTTGCGCAACGGGCACCGGCGCGGTGATCAACTCGGGAACACTGATGGAGCGCAGAAGAGACTCGGACATCTCTGGATCATCCTGGGGGAGCATGAAAGGCTGGTGGGCCTTGCCCGTTTCGTCGACGTAGCTGAGGAAACACCGAGTAAAGACCCCTCCGCACCGCCGGCTGCTGAAGGCGATCCAGCGGGAGTTGCTCGACCAGGAGTGCCACGATTCGGACTGCGGGCTGTTGATTTCCAGCTTCTCGTACTTGCTGCTCTCCAGGTTCATCATGTACAGGTCGCTCGTCGGCTGATAGACGGGAAAACAGCCATACCGGCACATGCAGAACAGGAGGAACTTGCCGTCCGGGGAAATCCGCGGTTCGAGAATGCTCAATCCGGTCTGCTCGGCCGAGAGGACCAGCTCGGGCTCGCCCCACGTGTCGGCATCAATGTCGTAGCAAATCCGCATCAGGTCATAGCGAACGTCGGCGAATTGCGGCGGCGGGACGGTGTTCCGGTCCGTCCACAGGATCGGGGCGCTGCAGTAGTACAGGTAGTTCCCCTCGGGGGACCAGGTGGGATACGACTCCAGGTGAGACTTGTCGGAGGCCTTCGGGACAAGGTTGATGACCCCCGAGCCGACGCGATACCACGCGAGCGCCGCGTCGAGGTCGATCACGTCGCGGACCTCAGGGCCGGCCGCGTGGAAGAACTGCCGCACCTTGTTGATCGAACACGCGGCGACCCTTCCGGTCGGGTGCCATGCCGTGTAACCGAAGGGCGTGGCAATCCTCTTCACTTCCCCGTTGTGGGCGAGTATCGCCGAATTGCCGAACCGCTCGCTGCGCACCCCGATCAACATCGGATCAGGCCGGTTGGCAGCGAAACTGTGGCAGTTGACGCAGCCCGTCTCGAGCAAGTCACCGTCGAGAACCAGACGGTTGCGACAGTTCGTCAGGTTGCGCTGCTGCACAGTGATCCTGCTCCACCACTCATGGACGGGGCCCGTCACGCGATACACAAGGTACTCATCGATCGGTTGGCGGGCGACATGATTGACGAACGGTTCGTACTTCTGCCATCGGCCATCGGTCTCGGTGTAGACCTCCAGCTGGATGGTCCCGCCGATGTTGGCCCCGATGAGCGCGTGCCATTGCTGCTGGGGAATCCTGATCACGGGCGAGCGGCTGAAAATCTCCACGGGCACTCCCGCCGTGGAGCCGATGCGCACCAGGTAGCGGTTGCCCTTCTCGTGGATCACGAAATTCAGGGGAGCGATGTTGGGGGGAATCGTCGCCCCGGCATAGTCCGGAAAGATCCGCGGAGGCCGGGCAATGCCCGCGGCGCCGTCGACTACCGCGGCGCGGCTGCGCGACAGCAGCACCCATCCGCCGGCTGCGCCCAGAACCACGATACATGCCAGTGCCACCAGGCAGATACTTCGTCTCACGGTACTACAAGCCCGATATGCCAAAGGAATAGTAGAAGAAATAGGAATCGCCCAGCCCTTCGGCCACGGCTCGAGCGCGGGCGGCGTCGGCGTCGTCCTTGCTGTCGTTGAGAATCTCCAGGAACCGCCGGGCCCGATCGAGAATCTCGGGGGCTACCCGGTCGTCGGCCGGCGGCAACTGGCGGGTCATCGCCAGCGAGCTGGCAATGATCGCTTCCTGAAAATGGCGGGGAAGCCGCGGGTACTCCAGCGGCATCGGCGCCGATAGCCTCGCAGCGGCCTTGTCCGGACGCGACGAACAAAGCAGGTGGGCCATGAGAAACTCAAACGCCATCCGGTTGCCGGGGTTCTTTTCCAGAAGCGCCGTCAGGAACTGTTCAATCTTCTGCGGTGATGCACTGTCTGTGGTGACCATCGAACGCCGCAGCTCGCAGATGTGCGGATCGTTCTTCAGGCCCGGATCCGCCTCCAGCCGCTCGAGCATGTTCATGGCCTCCTGGCGATAGAAGGGCTTTCTTGCCAGCGATTTCAGAAACATGCGGGCCGCTTCGCAACGCCCTTTGACAAGGTTGATCACCGCCAGTTGCCTCAAGATCGCCGGAACTTCCTGCGACGTCTCGAAGGCCTCGCACGCACATCGTTCCGCCCGGTTGACCTGCCCCAGTTCCAGCAGCAGCCGGCCCTCCTGGAAGTAACTGTGGGCACCCCGCTCCGCCTCGGGCGTTACGTACAGGGAGCGGTTCATCATCTGCGGATAGCAGAACATCTCGTCGCCCAGCCGGCCCGTGTGATACAGAGCCAGCATCACGTTGCGGTTGCAGCTCGGGTTGAAAACGCCGTACGGCCCTCTCCTGGCGGTTTCCAGCACCTCCGCCCACATCTCTCGCTCGGAGTAGTAGTCGGCCAGGAGCATGACCTTCGTGTTGCCGTCCAGCGACAGCCATGCCACGATGCCTGAAGCCAGCAAGACAAGGGCCCCCTGCGCGGCCCGCAGCCGTCCCGCTTGCAGTCGGCCCGGAGCCGTCTCGGCCTCCGGGCTGCTGGCCGACACCTTTCTCCGTCGCCAGGCGGCCAGGTTGGCGGTCAGTGCTGCCATGGCCAGAACGGCTGCTTGCCAGAGAAACAGGACGAGCATCCAGGGCCGAACCGGCGCCGAGACCGCCTCGGCCAGCTCGGCCAGATCCCCCAACGCCTCCCCCAGCCCGCGCCCGTAGACCGCCGCCCCCACGCCCCAGGGGATCCCCGCGCCGCACGCGACCGCCGCCAGCGCGAGCGGCCACCGCCGCCGGATGAGTGCTTCGTAAATCGCCACCAGCAGCGGAAACAAGAGGCCGCCGGATCCGGCTGCCAGGTAGACCACGACACATCCTGCCAACAGTGCCAGAACCGACTGGACTACCGAGCGCTGGGACCCGGAAACGTAAACGGCAAAACATGCGGCGGCAACTAAAACCACCAGGAGAGGCCAGAGCGGGTCGTTGTAGCTTCCCCACGCCACCACCAGCAGAATCGCCGGTACATAGCGAACCGCCACGCTTCGCGGACGGCCCGCGGCTCCGGTCAACACGTCGACGCCCAGACTGGCGGACCACGCCCCGGCTGTGGCGATCAGCGCCCCCAGCCAACCGACGGCCAGCCCCTGCGAAAGCCAACGGGCAGCATACTCGGTCAATCCTCCGGGCCGGGAGAGATGCTCCTCGAAAAACAGCCAGCCGGTCGAGAAGGCGTAGGGCACAAAGATGCCGATGCTGTGGTAGACGAGCCGCAGATCGACAACCAGCCACAGGTACAAAAAGTACGGCAGGAAGATGGCTCCGGCACCCGCTCCGTAGATCAAGAACTGCCTGGGGTGTATTTCTCGACGCAGCTTCACGCGAGCACTCCAGTTCCTTTCTGTATCCGGAATTCTTGGCCAGGAGCCAGACCGAATCCGCAGACAGCGTGGCCGGTCCGATCAACCGGGCGCCCGAGGCACAGCAGACACCGTCAATACTTCGCGCCTTCCGTGTATTCGTAGGGCCCCAATCCGACGTCTTTGGGGCCGTAGTTCAGCGGCCAGCCCGACTGCGGCTCTTCGCAAAGGCTGTTGCGAACGGCCTCGTACATTCCGAATCCGAACTCGCGGCAGGGCTCGGCATAAGAGCCTTCGCCCCATTCATTCACCGGTGCGAGCACGGCCCGCTTGATTCCAGACTCCTTCGAGAACTGCTTAAACTGGCGGCAGATTTCGCCGAACTTGGCCGGGGTCCGCTCCGCGATCCAGCAATGGTCGTTCCACGGTCGGTCGTCCCAGCCGGTCGACAGGTTCGGCAGGAACGGAAGAATCCCCGTCTCGTTCAGTTTCTCCCAGAACGGTTTCGACGCGTCGACCACCAGATCGAAGCTGAACTTCCGCCGGGTAACCGCCTTTCCTCCGTCGTCCATGAAATGGTAGATGGAGGTCATTTCAAACCCCGCGTCCGCCAGCCACTGAATGTCGGCCGCGTCCGTCGAGGCCTCGGGCCATTTCATGGCCACAAAGTAGATCCCCTTGAGCCCGGCCTTCCTGGCCATTTCCTGGGAAAGGTCCAGCAGTCTCTTGACCCCTTCCCCCTTCTTGAGTTCATTGCCCTTCTTCCTTTCAATCTCCATCACGTCGCGGTCCATCCCCTCGGGAGACCAGATCATGACGACGGGCCTGCCGTCGATCGAGTAGTACTCGGGCGTCTTGAAATAGTTGTCGATCCAGTACTTCGTCACGTCGGCCTGGTCTTCCAGACTGTGGCTTCCCGGGCCGTTGTGGTTGGCCCACATCATCGCCCACTTCAGATACGATTTGTACCTCGCCTGCTGAAATCCCTGGATCCAGTGCTCCAGATGCCGGCTGCCTTTGTTCCAATACCAGTCCACCAGGTAGAACTGGATCCCGTTCTCCACCGACCACTTGATCTGCCAGTCGATGACTTCCGGACTGGACTCGTTGTACCAGCCCAGCAAAGGACGCCGGTCCGGGCAACGGTTCCAGATCCGCGACCATGAATGCCCCTGATACCAGCCGGGGAAGTAGAGCGCGCCGATTTCATACTCGGATCTCACCGGTTTCGGTTCCGGCACGTAATCCGCCTTGGGCAGATTCAGGGACGGCAGCACGGAAATCGGAATATCGACCGGAACGGCCTGGAATTCCCCTTTCCCCGCAGCAGTCAGCTTCAAGGAGATTGTTCCCTCGACCGGTTTGGCAACCCTCACGGGGAACAGCATCCGGCGTCGCTCGCCGATCTTCAGCGACTCAATCGTCTTCTCGGTTCCGTCGGCAAGAGAAGCACCCTCGGGCAGTCTCACGCTGTCCACCGAAAGCCCTGGAGCGTCTTCGCCTCCGCAGTTGACCAGGTCCAGAAAAAATGCAGTTTCGTATCCCGCCCGGACGATCGCATCTTCGATTCCGCAGAATACCACCTCGATATTGGCCGGCCCCTGCGGGCGGGGATTCACCGCAACCGACCGGAACTCCACCGCGGCTGCCGATTCCGGATCGGGCAGAACCCGCAACCGGAACTGGTGTAACCGTCCTTTCCAGTACTTGCTGTTGGCCAGATCCACGTTGTAGAGCCCCGTCGCATTCTTCTTCAGTTCAACGGTGGTCGAATAGAAAACCCCTTGCTCGTTCAACCAGGAGAATTCGACGGACCGCGGAGCATTCACCGAGGCGCCCAGGGTCAGCCAGTTTCCGATTCTTTCCGTATCCAGGGAAAACAGGGGCGATTCCCAGGCGTCCTTCGTGCCGTCTTCAACAGTCCACGACGGCTTG
>CAZLWV010000234.1:0-2962 GCA_964563135.1 uncultured Planctomycetaceae bacterium | reverse complement strand
GCTCTCCCTGGCCGATGGCACCGTGCGCTGCGCTGTCGCCGCCGCCATCGCCCGGATCATCGCGCATCCGCTGCCCGATGACCTCGGGCTGGTTCTCGAGCTTCAGGTCAACCACTTCGATCCAGTCGATCTCGATCGCCGCCTTGTTGACCTGATTCTCCGCGGGCACGGGAAAATCAAGCCGCAACTTGAGAATCTTCCCCTCCTTGCTCCAGAACGGATAAATGCTGACCACTTCCCACGTATTGGCGTCGGGAGCGGTCCACGACGACGTCTTGCCCTGGGAGAAGCCTCCGTACGGTCCTTCACCCGAGTTGGCGAAAAACAGCTCGCCCGCCCGTTGGAGCAACGGTTCGTCCTGAACGATGCGGAGCCGTGTCCGAACCACGTTCCATGGACGCGCCGGAATATCCAGCTCGGAAACGACAAAAAACGGATCTCGCCCCGTCACGGTCCCGCGAAGAACGCCATCCCGGACAACAACGTCTTTCAGGCAGTTCGTCCCCGTCCACCCCTCCCGGTCGCCGTCCGTGTTGAACGTCCACCGCTTGACCGTCTCCGCCTCCTGGGCAAGAGCACTTCCGGTTGTCGCCATGCCGATCAGAAAGCTGATCGGAAGCAGCGGTATGAGTTTCTGGACCGGCTTTGACGCGAATTTCATCATGATTCCTGTTCCTTCTGCTGCGTGAATCAGGTCCGTAGCGGCGACCATGCGCGGCACTCCGGATTCCAGACGACGTAGAAACGACCCTCTTGACCTGGGCAACCGGGCAGTTCCCGCCGGCTCCCTGCCGGCGATGCCCGTCCCCGTGGCAATCACCTCGCTGGACCCCAGTATAGCCGCCGGAACGATTGCAGAAAACGGCGCACCAGCGCGGTCCGGCCCACGGGTCTGCCGCCCTGGAATATGTGCCCATTTCGCGAGCTTCCGCCTGGCCCAGCGTGCCTGTCGCTTGCACGTCCTGCACAATCCGGCCATATTCCGGGTAGTGGTGCAGCTCGTCTTTCTGGTACACGGTATCTGGAGGGGGACCGATGTTCAAGATGCAACGCCGCGGATTCACGCTTGTCGAGTTTCTGGTCGTGGTCGGCATCCTGGCGGTGGTGATCGCCCTGTTGCTTCCTGCCGTGCAGACGGCCAGGCAGGCCGCCGTCCGCTCAAGCCTGGCAAATCAGGAGAAGTACGCTTCTCAGCAGGTCGCCCGGGAAACAGCGACCGGCCAGACGCCTTCGGCCGGTCCGCTGCCTCGGGCGCGTGTTGAAGCCTTCTCCGCCGACGTGACGCTCACTCCCAGGCTCAGCGTGGGGACGGTCACGCCCGAATCGATCTACGAGGCTCGCTTCGCGGGGCTTCGCGGGGCAGGTCCGGGCGGTCGGCCCGGAATCGGCTGAGGCCGACTGCGAGATCGAACTGCCGCTTCCACCACAGGTCATCTCCCTGGCCGACTTGTCGATCAAGGCCGGCCAGGAGCCCAGCGAACAGGTCTCCCTGCGCGACAACAAGCTCGTGTGGCGCGGCCGCCTCCCCACCCAGCCCACTCAGCTCGACATCACCTACACGGCGGTCGGCAAGGGGCTCTACGAGCTCTCCATCCCGCCGGGTGGCATTCTCGAAGTCTTCCAGGTCTCGATGGTTGCCAACGGTTCCGACATCCGGCTCCTCGAACTCTCTCTTCAGCCCACGGACTTGAGCCGTGCGGCAGGCAAGACAACCTACATCTGGAAATACGAGCGGCTGCTCTTCGGCCAGCCCGTCCGGCTCGATGTGCTGGGCATCGCCCCCATCGATCAACTCGGCGAACTGACGTGGCTGGGCCCGATCAGCGTCGTCGCCTTCGGTCTCCTCGTGGGCCTGGTCGTCCATGCCGCGTCCATCGCCCGGTTCGATCGCTGGATGCTGGTGCTCACCGTGGGTACTTTTGCCGGCGCCTACCCGCTCATGTATTTCGCCCAGGAGTACATCTCCCTCGGTCCCGCCGTTCTGATCTCGGCCGGCCTTGCCGTCCTCATCATCGCCGTCCGCGCCATCACAGCCATGCGTTTCGACCTGGCCCTGTCTGGCGTCGTGCTGCCAGCCGCAGCCATCATGGCCATCACCCTGACGGCCGCCATCTGGCCCTCCCTGCAAGGCATCCTGCTCACGGCCGAGGCCCTCGCATTCTTCATCGTCGTCATGATGCTCCTCCCCCATATTCATGTCGAACGCCCGGCCGAGGCACAAGTTGCGGCCGCGCTGCGATCACTCTCGCCGGCCCCATCGCCGTTCCAGCCAGCAGCGCCGGCGCGGCCGGAGGCCCCCGCTCCGTCTGAGAAAAACCCGAACCCTCCACCGTCGGCCAACACGGAACAGTAGACAGACTGCCTCATAACTGTCCCGACAGCACTTGGCGGCAAAGTCCACGGTCAGCAAGGCGAATCCGCGGCGGAGCCAAGAATCGCGAGATTATTCTGCCTCGTCCCGCGCTCCACTCGTCCAACCGCGGCAACGGAACACCGCCTGGATGCCCCAGTCCAACCTCTGAAACGCGCTGAGCACGAGCAGCGGCGAGAAATCCTCGATGAAAACCGCTTCAACCGGCGACCGCTCAGGCCACTTGCAGTGCGAAGGGATTGCGGCAAAACCCTTGACCCTCAGTCGCGTCAGCATAAGGGGCCCCGTTCCTGGTTCGTCGCCATAAACTGAATGTTCAGTTGGATTTCAGACAATATGCGCCCACCCGGATGCACTCCCACACTCCAGCCGTCTGTCCGATAGTTGGTAGCCGCCGGTGAAAGTCCCTGGAATTCACCTCCCAGGCCGCTAAACTGAAGGCCAAACCCGTCCGACCTCGCCAATCGCAGGGAGTCAATATGCCCGCCGCCAGCCCTCGCCGATCCGTACCTGTACTATCCTCAAAGATCGTGAAGTATTTCACAAAGACTCGCGACCATCGGGAGCAGACCATTTCAGCTCGAGCGGTAG
>CAZLWV010000233.1:0-9187 GCA_964563135.1 uncultured Planctomycetaceae bacterium | reverse complement strand
AGCGGCATCATCGCCGTGTGCCTCGCGCACCAGGTTCCCGAGTGCCGCGTGACGGCCATCGACATCAGCCCCGCCGCCCTCCGGATCGCACGCGAAAACGCCGCCGCCCACGAGGTGGCCGAGCGGATCGAGCTGATCGAGGGGGACCTGCTCGCCGGACTCCCGAACGAACCGTGGCTCGACCTGGTGCTCAGCAATCCGCCCTATGTGGCCGACGGCGAAGCCGCGCAGATGTCCGCGGAGACTCGCCGCTTCGAGCCGCACCAGGCCCTGTTTGCCGGCCCCAGGGGGACCGAGGTCATCGAGCGGCTCGTTCCGCAGGCCGCCGAGCGGCTCAAGGCCGGCGGGCATCTGCTCATCGAGGTCAGCCCCATGATCCACGACCGGACCGCCGAGATCCTGGCAGCCGAGCAGCGGCTTGAGCGGCTCGACTCGATCAAGGACCTGGCCGGCCACAAGCGGGTCGCCGTCGCCCGGCGAAGATAGCGGCGGTTTCCCGCGCGCAGGTGGCTGGTCACGAGGGCAGCAGCGGCAGCAGCAATCGCGGCGCAAAGATGATGACGCCCACCACGACCGAGCCGAGCGCCGCCACCAGGACCGCGGCGGCCGCCGTGTCGAGCGAGTCGCGGATCTCTTCCCGATGTTCGCGGGTCACCGCCTTGGCCAGATGTTCCAGGGCCGAGTTGAACATCTCGGCCGCGGAGACCACGCCGATGCACAGCGTGAGAACGCACCATTCCGCCTGGCTCACCCGGAGGCAGGCAGCCGCGATCAACACAGCCAGGGCGATGGGCACGTGAACCAGGAAGCTGTTCTGGCTCGTTATTCCCACGTGCAGTCCGCGAAAGGCATAGCGGAATTTGGCGGTCCAGGAGTGGGCGGGGCGATTGGGGTCGCTGCTCATGGTCGGTCCTCACTCCAGGCCGTAAGCGCCCGCAACGGGGATCTGAGCCCCGCCGGCACGGCCGAGACGCGTCTTGGGCAGGAATCGCGGCTCGACGGCAAAATGCACGCCCACCGAGTCGCGGCTGGTATCGACATTGAACCCGGCGCTGACGAGGAACGATTCGCCCACGCGAGTGAAGGAGAAGTTCTGGCCGATGTTGCGGTTGTCCGCCAGGTCGTAGGACGAGCCGAAGCTCATGACCCACTTGTCGCTCATCCGGTAGGTGTGCGAGTAGGACAGAACCGTGGAGCTGAACGGCCCTTCCATGAAGTGGATGCCGAGGTACACGCCGCCGCGGGGCGGATGGTTCAGGTAGCCGCCCAGGCTGAGCATCCGGCCCCCGTCGTCGAAGAAATCGAAATAACCCGACGAGAGCACGCTGAAGCGGTCTCCGACGTGCCACTTGAAATCGTAGTCGACCAGCCCCAGCATCTCCCCGAAGTTGTCGTCGTCGGGGCGGGGAAAGACCGTGGCGTGGGTGTCGAAGGTAACCCAGTCGACCGTCCGTTCCTCGCCCGGCCGGCCGCGCTTCGTCTGCCAGCGATGTCGCATCCCCAGCCGGACGAACATCATGTCGTCGGCCACCTCGGTCGAAGGCGAGGTCACCCAGCTTGCCAGCCCGGAACGCACCGCATAGAAGCGCTCGTCGAACTGGGCGGGCACGGCGCCGCCATACGTCGTCACCGTGAAACGCCGCCGGAAGGCCTCGATCGAATCGTCGTCCACAGGGTCATAGAGCGGCAGGAGCGAAAGGTCCTTGTCGGCGTCGGCCACGGCGAACTCCGCGTCGAAGACGACCTTGTGGGCCAGCCCGTTCACATTGAACAGGTCGCTGTGCACCGCCGGATCGATCCGCCACACGGGCAGGCTCGCGCGAATACCGGCCTGGCCGTAAAGGCGCTGGAGATCGTCGCCGTTGACATCCGAACCCCAATGGGCAAATTCGCCCAACCCGTAGGGGACCACTTTCAGCGCCCCGAGCTCGAGCGGCAGGTCGACCTCGTGGCGGGTGGCAAAACGCTCTCCCTCCGCGTAGAGTGGATCGGCCGGCGAGGTGCTTTCCCAGGGAAGCCAACGAAACAGGGCCTGATCAGCCGGATCTTCGGGAAAGCTGGCCGTTCGGAACCGGGCGTATCCCACATTCGTGTGCTCATACCAGGTGAGCCGGTCTCCCAGCAGTTCCTGGCCGAGCCAGAAATGGTCCAGGCGCGGCAGCCACTCGGTCTGCGTCATGTGGCTGTTGACGCGGGCGTCGGCGGTGATGCTCCAGGAGCGAGTGTCGGTCTGGTGTTTCAATTCCACACCGGTCGTCTGGTCCTTGAGTTCATCCCACTCGCGCTCGAAGTACTGTTCGAGGAAGTTGCGGTCGCTGATCCAGCCGGCCTCCGCCGTCACGCGGAAGTCGCCCGGGAGCCGCTGCCGATGCTGCCAGAAGAGCCGGTGGCGATAGTCTTTCTCCGGATCGAGGCTCCGCCGGCCGAAACCCAGGTTGTCCAGGCCGCGGTCCTCGATTCCCCAGAAGTCGAACTGTCCGGAGGCCGGACCGGGAATGCCGAAGAAGTTGCTGCGGCTGTACTTGGCGTTGGTACCGTGCCCCCAGCCACGCTCGCTCAGATAGTCGAAGCTCCCTTCCCACCTGGTGCCCTCGGGCCGATCTCGCCATCCGAAGATCTGGAACAGGTCCCAGTCGGTGAGGACCTCGGTCCCGAAGACGCTGTCGTTCTTGACCCGCAGCCGCTTGATGTAGAACGTCGGATACTCCAGGTCGGTCGCCAGGGCCGGCCAGTAGAAAACCGGGACATCACGGATGAAGAGGAAGTTGTTCGTGCTGGTGGTGAAGTATTCATGGTCCATCTTCCGCTCGCCGGTTTCCTTGTCCAGCACGGCCATGCCCGTCTCCGGATCGATGGCCGGCGTGTCCGTCACGTCGACCGTCGCATCGCTCACCTGGACCCGGTAACCGGGGCGTCCCATGCGGCTGGACGTCAGAAAGGCATTCTCAGCGAAGTAGCGGTTCTCGCCCATCTGCTGGAGGATTTCGGCCCGCACGCGGAGCCAGCCTTCGTAGTTGGGCACGGGGGTGAGCAACTCGGCGTTGAGCACGATCCCCGCTCTTCGCGCCACGTTGTAGTACATGCGATCCGCATGGATCACCGAGTCTCCCTGGCGAAAGACGACGTTGCCTTCCAGATAGATCTCCAGGGGAATGTTCGCGTCCTGGAAGGATTCGCCCTGGTCGTTGCGCTCGAAGATGTTGATGGTCCAGATCACGAGCCGGTCGGCCGACACGTCGATGGCGCCGCCCAGGTCGTAGCCTCCCAGCGTGCCGCCCAGGTCCGATTCCTGCAGCCCGCGGATGATCATGTTCACGCCGGAGTCGATGACTCCCACGCTCTGGTTGGTCACCGGATCCACGGTCCAGTCGAGCTGGATATTGACGCTGCTGCGCGAGAAGAGAAGGATCTGGCGGGTGCGTGCCGCCTGCTCGCCGAGTTGGCCGCGAACGATGTTCCCGCCGCTGGAGTTGCTGCGCCGCAGCCTGGCCCGGCCGGAGAGCGCCGAATTGCCCGGCCCCGCCACGAAGTTCTCGACTTGCACGTCGATCGGGCGATAGCTGGAAAATCGCAGATAGCAGTCCTTGCAGGTCTGCTGCAGCCGGGGACGGCTCGCGTCGGGAACGATCTCGACCTCGGCTCCCGGATCACCTTCCAGATAGGCCAGCACCCGGCTCGGCGGTTCGGCTTCCTCGCCCGGTTTCGGCTCCTGGCCCTCGTCGTCAAAGGCGACGGCCGTCTCGCCGGTCCGATCGATCCACAACACGGCCCGGGCGCACCGGGCGGAGTAACCGCCCTGCACGATGCGGCAACCGCGACCCAACTCCAGGACTTCATAGCTTCCCTCGGTCCGGCGGCTGGCCTCGGCGGCCTCGATGCGAAGCGGCTGGTCGGGATCCGGCTGCGGCAACTCGACCTGCCCCATCGCCGCCGCACACCAGAGCGTCAGTCCCAGCCACACCAGCCCGAAACACCAACGGGGACGGAGGACGTGTTTCGCAGCTCTGACACCGACCGCCCCTTCCTCTCCTCTTCGTCTCCAGAGCGCCAACGCGGCCAGTGCGCAGAACAGGAGCCGTGCAGCGAGCCAGCGGGACGCAGCCAGCGAGACGCGGGGCGAGTTACCGGTCCGGAGAGTGTTCAGCGGTATGACATCCGTGTTCGGCTCGTGGGCGGCATCAGTGCCCCAATGAGCGAACCGCAAAACAAGGTGATTTACGATCTTACGGTCGGGACATCCATTCCAGAGCGGGCAGATTATAGGGACGGCACGCAATCGGATCAAGGTGGGTTCGCAAGCCTCTCGAATCGCGCAACTCATTTGGGTCACACGACTTGCATCCCATACCCTCCCCCGCCGCTGCTCCCGCGGCCGGTACTGCCCGGTTGCACTTCCGCCAGGTGAAGTGGCTGGAAAGGCTGCCAGGCGGCGGAACCCCGGTCGATCAGCAGCGCGTGCAGATACCTGAAATCCCTTTTCCAGTCGGATCCAAGTTGCCCACCTTCCGACCGCCAACCCTGCTGCTCCCGGCGACTGAACACATACACGAGGCCAGGACCGCCCGCCACGCCCATACCGATCCGCAACACGCCGCGCCGATTGGCAGCCCCTTCGGTTGACCTTGCTCCGACAGTCGTTGCGGCGTATCTTGCCGCCCGTCGCGCACCGCTTTTCGTTCCGCGAAAAGACGGTTTTCCCCCCGGAAGCACCCAGGATCGCTCAGCCGATTCTCTGGCGGGCGTCTTGGTCCGCCGCCGGTGGTGCCCAGCCAGTACTGGCCGGTGGTTGGAGGCTCATCCTTTCATCGATCATTTTTTCCCATCGTGCAGGGAGGACCTATGAGCACGAGTACCGACGCGAAGCAGCAGCGGCAGTGGTTTCATGGCATCGACCTGTTCACACGGCTCACCGGTCCGATCGCGGACCTCACCCGGCTGCAGCAATCGCTGCTGTTTGCCGAACTCTCGCAGATCGCGTACATGCCGCCGGAACCCGCGCTGACCTGTGTGCGGAAGATCGGGTTTCTGGAGTCGCTCTACTTCGATCGCCACGGGGCCCAGGCCTATCGATTCCGGAACCGGCATGACTGCGTGATCGTCTGCCGGGGCACCGAGCCTACGGAATGGAACGACGTGAAGGCCGACGCCAACGCCGTCACCGTGCTGGCAGAAACGATCGGCCGGGTCCATAGCGGTTTCAAACGGGAGGTTGACGATCTCTGGCCGATCCTCGAACGGGCGCTGGCCGAAAACGAGTTGCCTCTCTGGTTTGCCGGACACTCGCTGGGGGGCGCCATGGCGACGATCTGCGTCAGACGCTGCAAGCTTTCGCGGATCACCGCCGATCCCCAGGGTCTTTTTACCTACGGCAGCCCGAGGGTCGGAAACCGGGTCTATGTAAACCACTGCCCGTTGGTCCACTTTCGCTGGGTGAACAACAACGATATTGTCACCCGCGTGCCGCCCACCTGGTGGGGCTACTGCCACGGCGGGCGCGAGATGTATATCGACTACAAGGGGCGCGTGCGCGACCTTGACGGCTGGTACCGCGTGCTCGACCGTGTGCGCGGGTTCCTGCGCAGCCTGCGCCGGCTGAAGATCGACCATTTTTCCGACCATTCCATGGAGCAGTACATCGCCTACATCCACGCCGCCGTGCAGAAACAGCAGCGTGCCATGGCCCGCCACGCGTCCCGCCGCCGACCGGCAGCCGCGGCGTAAGTCTCCGCTCGGGCGGCCAGGGGAACGAAATTGCCCCGCCACGCTCGTCTTGGTGGATAGCGGTTTGAGAAGCACTGGGCGCACCAGTGAGAACCGCGACACCGGCGGAACAGTCCGATTCAGGGACCCCGATCGGGAACAGGTCCGCCTAGTGACGGGCAACCTGTCGCTATCGGCAGTCGGCGCAGCGCGGCTCGACTTCCTCGTCGGTGAAGGCCACGGAGAAGATGCCGTTGCCACAACGGCTGCATGCGATCGGTTCGAGTGCCTTGATGAGCGGGTTCCAGTAGATCGTATGCCGTTTCGAGGCGAGTTTGCGTTTCACCGCCAGGTCGACCGCGAGCGTGGGGATTTCCGTGCGAATCAGCACCAGGGGTTCCAGAACCCCCGCGATCGCGTAGCGCTCGTCGAGTTCGGCCAGCTTGCGGCGGAGTTCCAGTTCGACCACCCGTTTCCGTTCGGCGATCTTCTCCGGATCGGGACTCACTCCGCCCCGGGGCTTCTTGCGATCCGCCTCCCGCACGAGCGCCCCGTAGTACTCGCGGAGGCGCCGGCGGTCGCGATCGATCCGGCCGTCCATGCGGCGGAAGAAGTCGGCACTGGCAGCCTTGACCCGAGGCAGGGCACGGGCGACGGCCCGCGGATAGGTCGACGGTGTCTTCCGGCTGCCGGCTGGACGCGGCTCGAGTTCCCAGAGGGCCAGCGGGTCGGGCAGTTCAACCTCGGCGCCGGTTGCGGAATTGACCGTCACGGCCAGCCGGGTCTCCCAGCGGTCTTCGGAAGTCAATGTGGCACGGAACCACCAGGTATGATACTCCGCGCTGGTGGCCCGGGTGTCGAAAACCACGACTTTGGCATTCAGCCACGCAAACGCGCGTCGGATCGCCTCCTCAAGGCTTCCCCGTTTCAGATAGAGCTGGCTGGCGCCAAAGGTGCCGATGCGCGGCTCGGCCTCCAGCAGCCGTCCGCTCGTCTCGAGAAAATCGGTGGCCAGGCTGACACACCAGCCCGCGGTTCCCGGCTGGGTGGTGAGCTGGACGGTATCGTCGCTGGCCCCCACCGCGGCAGCCACCTCCCCCGGCAACAGCGCCGTGCCGGTCTCTTCGCTCGCCGGCCAGTCCACCAGGCCACCCCGGCGCTCCAGAAGATGCATGGCAAAGCCGCGGAGTTCTTCCTGAATGCCGCCGCTCATTGGTAATCCTCTCCGAACAGCGCCTCGTCAAGCTGCTTGGTGGTAAGATACTCCTCCTGGGCGTCGAGCAGGTTGCGGCCCAGGGCGTCGAACGACTGGTCCAGTTCCTTGTCGCTGGCCGAACGGAGCCAGAGATTGAGCACCACCGTCTCGAACTCCTCGCCTCCTTCCAGGTTGCCGAGGATCGAGCCCACCTCGCCGACCACCAGTTCGAACATACGGATCTTGTCGGCCAGCAGGCCCAGCAGCCGGGCTTCCAGCGAACCGGCCGCGCAGATATTGAAGATGAACACCTCGCGGGTCTGGCCGATGCGGTGAATCCGCCCCACGCGCTGTTCGATCCGCATGGGGTTCCACGGCAGGTCGTAGTTGATGAGCGTGTTGGCAAACTGCAGGTTGCGCCCCTCGCCACCCGTCTCCGAGCAGAGCATCACCGGCACTCGCTGCCGGAAAGCCTCCACCGCCTTGTCCTTCTCGACATCCGATTCCGCTCCGGAGAACGTGACATAGGCGATTCCGGCCTCGTCGAGCAGGAACTGAAGATGCTCCAGCGTCCGCCGGAAGTTGGCAAAAACCAAAACCTTCTCCTGCCCGCTCTGCCGCAACAGTTCGAGAAGCCTCTCGTCCTTGGCCGAGTGGCCGATGTTGCGGGCCAGTTCGATGATCGGCCCAGCCTCGGGATCCTCGCCGGCCACTCTCTCCAGCGATTCGGCCAGCGAACGCGGGTGGCTGCCGGAAGCGGAGAGGAGCGTGCTCAGTTGCTTCCGGCCCAGCGGGGCCCGTTCGACCGCCTGCGGTTCTCCCAGTGCTCCGTGGTTCTCTTCCGCCTCGTCGTCGCCGGCGGCCTCATCTTCGGGCAAGGCCTTGCGCCGCCGCAGGTACTCATCCAGCAGGCGATAGAGTTTCTCCTCGTCGCCGTGCGGGTGAGCCATCAGGGTCTGGGCATAGCGCGGCGGCAGGTCTATCTGGACCAAGCTGCGGGTGTTGCGGACCATCACCTCGCCCAACAGCGTCCGTAGCCGGTGGCGGTTGCGCGGGTCGCGCGGATTGCCCCGCCGTACGTACTGGCGTTTGAAATCGGTTTCCGTCTTCAGATGGCCCGGTTCCAGCAGGGTCAACAGGTTGTAGAGCTCCAGCAGATTGTTCTGCACGGGCGTGGCCGTCAACAGAAACAGGTGCCGGCGCTTCAGTCCGTTGATCAACTGCCAGTTGCGAGTCGTGCGGTTCTTGCAGTGGTGGGCCTCGTCGACGATCACCAGGTCCCACGGCGCCGCGGCCACTGCCGCCGCCCGCCGCTGGCTCTTGGCAAACGAGAGCGACGAAAGAACTCGGTCCGTGCCGGCCCAGTAGTCGTCCCGATCGGCGTGGCGGGTCCTCGGTGGAACGGAAAACTCCAAGTGAAACTTCGACGCCAGTTCCTCCTGCCACTGCGAAACCAACGGGGTGGGGACCAGGATCAGCACGCGTTTGACCAGCCCGCGAAGCAGAAACTCGCGCAGCAGAAGGCAGGCCTCGATTGTCTTGCCCAATCCGACTTCGTCGGCCAGAAGCACACGTCCGCGGAAATGCCGCAGCACCTTGCGGACCGTTTCGATCTGGTGTGGAAAGTGCTCGACACCCGTCAGCCCCTCCAGGCAAAGAAGCTGGTCGAAGCCTCGCAGCAGGCTGAGCCGGGCGTGTTCCAGGTGCAGACAGAGCCCTTCCACATCGGTTGAAGCGGGCCCGGACAGGGCGGCTGAGGCCTGGAGGGTAACCGGAATCCCACCCGAGGTCTGCCAGCGAACGCACACACCACCGGACGCCGATTCGGCCCTTTGCGTCTGTTCCTGAACGGTCTTGGGCAAGGAATCCATCCTTTGATCTGCTCGGATCCATCCCTCGGGAGCCAGCAACCTCCGGGCCCTGCCGAGGGGCCGGCAACAGTCGCTCTTGAGCCCGAGAGGCCGGGACTTTCATCCTGAATGCAGTACGATTGCCAAGAGGCGGTTTCCGAACGGCGACCACTGCCTCGCATGGGTGGCAACCGGGTCGGCAACAATCCTGGAATCGACTCTCAAGGATTCTCCTGCCCGAAGCGGGGGCTGTCAATGGTATCCTTCCTGCCCAGGCTCCGGACACCCAGAGCCGCGGCAATGCAGACCACGGGAACCACGGGGGCTCGCATGCGGACGTTGGTCCAGTAGAAGGTGTGGATCGCCGTGAAGGTTGCCGCCAACAGGAGCCCCCAGATCCAGCCCCGGCGGATCAGCCGGCGAGGGACTCGGCCCGTCACCA
>CAZLWV010000232.1:0-9250 GCA_964563135.1 uncultured Planctomycetaceae bacterium | reverse complement strand
GGCAGCAGCGGACGGCAAGGAAATTGGGCCTGGAATCGACGCTCCGCTCTCGCGGTCGGCCATGGAAGACAGTGCCTAAGCCATGACAAAGACTCCCGACCCCTTAAATCGGCCTACTCTGCCCCTGCAACAAACTCCACCTCATCGATCTCCATGCCTACGGACGGTGGATCGATCCGGAACCCCACGATCGTACCCCGCCAACCAGGCACGGCACTCAGGTCGACCTCGGCGGTACGCCACTGGCCGTTACCCTGCAAGGGCACATGCACCGACCGTTCCGCCGAATAACCTGTCGGCGGAGACCAGAAAAGCTCCATCGACCCGTTCTGGCCCGTTCGGTAGCGAATACGGACACGGGCGAACTTCTTCGTGTCGAGCGCGGCAAGTCTCACCGTCAGGAACGGGTCGCCGCCCGTCGCAGCGCAAACCAGGGCACCATTGCGGATCTCCAAAGCTGCCAGGTCGTTCTCCGCAGTCCACCCCTCGGGATCTGTGTCAAACGTCCAGCGCGTCTGGTGAACCATGGCCGGACGTGGGTTGAGCCCTGAGACCTCGACGGAGACAGGAGCCTTGGTGGAACTGTGAAGCCGCATGACGACGCCCGGCATCGACGGCGACCACATCCAGCCTTGCTCGATGGTGTCCAGGTCGGCGGCGCGGCCTGTCAACACCCCATCGATCTTCACCTCGCTGGGGTCGGTTACCCCGACCAATGCCACGTAGCAGTCCGAATGGTTGCCGAATCGATGGCGGAACTTCAGGCCGAACCGGCCGTTGGGCAGATCGGTGATCCGGCTGCCGTCGCCGGGCACTCCCGCCGACACTTCCTCGAACTGGCCGGGACCGAGCAGGGCAACCAGGGCGTCGCCCCGACGAAACAGCCGCGTGTCGCCCTCGGGGGCGTAACCGTCCAGTGCGAGTTGGTTTTGGACCAGTCGCAACGGGCCCAGCATCAGTCCCCAGGATATGTCTCCCGTCAACATGCCCCAACTGTCCGGATACAGGCCTTGGTAACCTTCCTTCTCCTGCTGCTGACGCCAGCCGCTCACCGTGATATCGCGGGCGATCGATCGCCAGTCGTGACTGTCGTCGTACGGAGCCAGGTTGAGAAGCGACGCCGCATATTCCAACCCGCACCACTGCACCAGGCGCCCATACCAACTGCCCACGTAGAACGTGGCTCCGAAGATCGGAATCGTGCCGCCCCGCATCGGTTCCAGCCCCTGGGTCGGCGATTGCCAGAAATAGACGAAGGGTAGACCTGTCCGTGCCCAGTAGACAGCATCTTCCAGGTACGACTCATCGCCCGTCAGGCGGTACCCCCAGAGAAATGCCTCACAGCAGTGCGACGACGCCAGGATGTCCGGAGCGTGCAACGGGATCTCCCACACCTGGGCCCCTCGTGGAACCCGCCACTGCCGTCTCCACTCTAGCCCTTGCAGGCCCTCCTTCAGCAGTTCCGGGTCGGCTGACTGGGCGGCACAATGCAGAATCTGGCGTACGTGTCCCGCTGCCATTCCCACGTTCGTATCCCCAGCCTTGCCCAGACTGGCGGTCTTCTCCGTCGGATGGAAAACCCAATTGCCGTCCGGCTCGCGCCGCTTGAGAGCATCGAACCCCGCACTTCGCGCACTCCTAACCGCACCCGGTACGCCCCCAAGATGCAGAGCCAGGGAGAGGTCGCGGTGCTGGCCGATCCGCTCCATGGCGGTCTGCCGCAGCTCGCAGCGCTGCAACTGCTCGGCCAGGTACAGATAGGCCTCGGCGGTGGCCGGACTGGGCGACGGATCCCAGCCTTTCACGCTGGTCCAGCCTTTGCCCGGAGTGTAGAGAATCTCTTCCAGGCCTCGCAACGAAAGCGCATAGTGCTCGCGAAGGCTCTTCGGCGAATCGCCGATCGGCCCCGGTTTTGACCACTTGAGCCATTCGGTCACCGCATCGAGAACCTCGGCCTCCGGCCGTACCAGAAGAAGGCTCTGCAGGGTGATGCTTTTCCCCTTCTTCAGAACGACAGGCTCCCGCGACCGCAGTCCGTTCTCATCCAGGAAATCAGGAATCGATGGTGCAAAAAGTCCGAGCAGATGGTTGTTGCCGCTGCGTTCGACCGTAAACGCGCTCGGCTCCAGGCGAGGATCGCCACTCTCCACCAGGTTGGGCGACGCAAACACCGCAGCCGGCTGATCGTGGTCTTCCAGCCAATGTTGCTCGTTATCCCAAAGCAGGGCCACAAGGTCGTGGTCCGGCGACGTGATCGCCATGGTTGGAATGCAGATGCGGCGAGGGTCCGTTACCACCCGCAAATCTCCTGGCGGAAGAATATCACGATCGCTGGAAGAAACCTCGTGGGCCTCGAGATACTCCAGACCCGGGAACAAAGCCTCGTACTTCGCCTTGCCAAAGGTGCCGTCACCCACGCGAAGTGCCGGGCCGTCGTAACGATACAACGAGCCATCGCGATCGCACCGTAGCGTGTGCGTCATGACAATGCGGTCGGTCTCCTCGACCAGTCGGTACTCGGCAGTACTCGTCCAAAGGGCACCGTCTGCCGCTTGGCAGACTGCAGTGAAGACCAGACCTGCCTGCGAACCGGCGGCAGTCGACTCGGTCACCTTGCCCCAGGGCAGTTCCTCGTACACATCCGCACCCGTCGACAATGCCCCGCATGCCGGCAGCACGCCCACTCGCTGCCACGGCCGGCCGTCACGCAGAACCTCGACAACCAGCGGGCCGTACTGTCCCGTTCCTGGATGGGCCGCAGCGCGAAGGCGCATCGTGCCCGTGCTGATCCTGGCCGATAACTCGGTGACAAGTGCACCGCGCTCTGTCGACGTGTCGGCATCCAGCGCCGGGGCGACCGTAACCATCACGGCACGCGGCCGGTCCTCACCCGGGGCGGACAGCTCCAGTTTCGGCCCCTTCACCGTCAACATGGTGCTCACCTCGGCCTCGCTTGCCGGCTCCAACCGCGGTGTCTGCCATACGTGCACGCCGTCGGCAACTCCCGTGTCCCTTAACTGAAGCGGTTGAGGCTCGAGAACCTCCCCACCGGCATTCCGGACCTTCACCGTGAATCGGACCGGTTCCCCCGCGGAAACCAGGTAGCGATCCGTCCCGGCCGAGACGATTTCCAGACGCGCAGGCCCTGCCGGACTCATCCCCAGCGTCAGTCGGCGGAACTTCATCTCCACCGGTTCCTCGTCGGCCGGCCACTGGAGCCGCAGTCCGGTGATCTTGCCTTTCCAGGAATCGAACCGGTCCAGGCGGATGTTGTGGATGGCTCGACCCGGCACCAGCCGCACACGGGCACGCTCCGTCGAGTACGTCTCTTCCTCGTTGCGCCACATCACCGTAAGCACAGTGGGCACCGTGCTGAGCGCCTCCAGGCTGAGCCACGGACATTGCGCGGCCGTCAACTCCAGCTCCTCGTTGGCCAGCGTCGCCGCCGGGCCGAAACCGCGGAGTACCACGCCGTCCGCCTCCATCCGAAAACCTTCCACATACTCGCGAGGAACGAAACCCGCCAGCGTACCGGCAAAGCTCCAGGTCGGTTGAGTGCTCGCAGGGGCCACCGGCAATTGCAGGATCTCGATCGACGCAATCTCCACCAGGGTGCCGTCTTCCGCACCCCCCGGCGGGTCGAGACGCAAACGGGAGATCTGCCCCTTCCAGCCGGGAAAGACGTTGTACTGGTGAAACTGCCCATCGCCATGCATGCGGAACGCCACTTCCTTGCCGGCCCGAAAGCCCGTGTCGCGCCCATCCTGGATTTCCGCCCAGAAGAACGTCGCCGGCATCGATACGTTGCACCGGGCCGTCATCCGAACGAACGTGGAGGGATTGGCCTCGATACGGAAGTCGGGACCTTGGCTGCTGTAGAGGTAAGGGTCGAACCCCGTGACGCGTACCTGAAGCAGCCCATCCTTGACCTCCAGCGGGGCGCAGGAATTGGCGGCAAACCACCGGCCCGGCCCCTCGCCGAAATCCCAACGATGGAGCACCGTCTGCCCACGGCAGCACAGACTGCTGCCAACGAGGATCACCAGTGCTTCCAGACACACTTTCCACGCTATCCGCTTGCGGGGCATGATATTCACCTTCTTGAAGGTTCCACGCGGGACTCCACATTCTTGCTGAACCCGGAATCGCTCCGGGCGTAGTTGGCTCGCTATCTTAACATCACGCGCTCGAGCTCGTCCAGCATCCGGCAAGTTCTCTGGCCGCTGCGGAGGTTCGAAGCTCAACTGTTACCAAGAATCTCGAAGGTCAAGTGCAGGAAGCGATTGGTCCGCCTTTCAAAATGTTTGGTGACCAGCGGTGTTATGGATGCGACGATTGCCGGGAACACCGCGCACTGAGATTGACTGAATCGTGGTGGTGGAGACTGCAGATATGAGCGAACCGAGGAAGCCAGAACGCCAATGGTTTCAGTTCAGACTCAGGACGCTTCTGATCGTTGTCCTCTTGCTTTCTCTCCCACTCTCATGGTTTGGTGCCGAGGTGAGACGAGCAAAGCAGCAGCGGATGACTGCGAAGGCATTTCAAAGGCTTGGGTGTGAGGTTCTGCTTGACCGCGGATCACTTGCTGCAGTACTCGGTATTCCTGAATCGCTCGCTGGCTTTCCAGATTGGGTTGTGGCCCGAAATGTCCCGTTGACAGATTCCGACCTAAGGCACTTTCGAGAGCTTCCTGAAATCCGGGGAATCCAGCTAAACGATACTGACATTACGGATGCTGGACTTCGGTATTTGAGTGATTCGACCAACCTGATCACATTGCATCTCAGTAACACGCACATAACTGATGCTGGACTGAAACACCTGAAACGGCTCACAAATCTCCGTCATCTAATGCTGGACGGCACGTTGGTGACTGACGCAGGTATGGAACATCTGTTAGTACTCACGAAACTCCGCTCACTGGTTCTATGCCACACAGGTGTGAGCGACACGGGTATTGAACGCCTTAAAGGTCTTTCTGACCTCGAAATGGTGGTAGTTGGTGATTCGGTAACTCAAGCAGGCATAGAGAAGCTCGAACAGGCACTGCCCAACTGCCGGGTAACTCGATTTGAGGACGACAACTGAGTCTCCGCGCACTAGCCTGGATTCCCACAGCGCAGGACGGGCCTAACATTTTGAGCCCCACGGGGCCGCGGGTCGACATCAGTTTAAGCCATAACAAAGACTCCTGACCTCCGTGAGAGTGTTGTTCGTGGCAGCCCCTTCGGTTCGGTGGACTGGAAACATGAGACGGCCGAGCGGCTGGGGCTGGAATACACTCTCCGCGCCCGGGGCAGGCCGAGGGGCGGAAAAGTAGAATGTCCAGAATGTCCCCTTTTCCAGCCAGACAATCAAAGAGGTTTGGGAGCGGCGTGGTAGCTGCCAATCCTTCTCGCCATCCGGACGAGCCGGATGGGGTCGGGGTGACTCGTTATGGCCGGCTTGGACGCAGCGGGAGTGCCGGTGGTGGGGTTACCAAGCGCGGGGCAAAGCCACGGGGGTATCATGTGATGGCGAAGTGTTTTGAAGGACGCAGGCTGAAGCCTGGACTCTAACACGGGGGTATCGTGCGTGGTGGCGTGGCGGGGGCGAGGGGAACGCCGCTCACCTCTTGCGCTGCCAGGTTTCGCCGCGTTTGTAGCGGTTGGCTCGTTCGACGAGCTCCTCGTTGGTGCTGAGCTTGATGACCTGGTCGAGGACAGCGTCGAACTCCGCCTTGTTCGGATCGCGGATCTGGCGGTGGTGGGCAAGCTCGATGATCGTTTCGCAGGCGGCCTGGCAGAACTCCGGTTGGTCCAGGTAGGGACGTACAAGCCGCATGGCTGCCACGTCGTAAGCGGTGCGGGTGCGGTTGATGACGGCGATCTTCTCCTCGGTCGTGCGAGCCTCTTTCAGGGCCTGTGCCATCCGCTGCAGCCGCTGCTGATCGCTGCGACGATCGCGTATGGAGCAGACCTTGACATATGCCTGAAACGCCTGGCGGCGCTCCGCTGTGTCTGTCGTCTTCCGGGCGATTTCGAGAAGCGTGTCGGCAGGGCTGGCGTCAGGCCACTTGCTGAGGGCGTCGATGCCGAATGACCGGCGGGACGCGTCCTGGCCGGTTGCGATGTCGGCGACGAACCGGATCAAACGATTGCCGCCGACCCGCCCGATCAGCGGCATCAATTCGTCACGTTGGGCAACCTCGACGGTATCGAGGGCGGCGATCACGGCATCGCCGCGCTGGTCGTCGCCCGGGATCCGCATGCAGACCTCGGCCACGTTCCGCTCGGCATTGTCCCGTTCGCCTCCTCGGGGGGCCTTCAATATGCCTGGCAGCATCGCGGCGAGTTGGTCCGGCTTGCCGATCTGCCCCAGAGCGTTCATCGCCGTCGTGCGGACGCCGGCATCGTCGTCCAGTGTGGCAGCTAGAACCGCATCGAGCTGACCGGTGGCGCGGCGCATGGCAAGCACTTCGATCAACTTGCCGCGCAGTTGAGGGGGGGCGTTCTTCGAGTCGGCAGCGAGTGTCTCGACCACGGAAGGATCGCGCATGCGGACGAGGGACGTGCGAGCGGCCTCCTGCTGAGCACCGGACTGGGATGTCAGGGCATTGACCAGTAACGGCAGATCTGCGGGGGTTCCGATTTCACCAAGCGCAGTCAGGGCCGCGGTTCGGACCTCCTCCTCGGGGCTGGTGTCGAGTTGTTCCAGCACCGCCGGCCGGGCCGCCGTGTCGCCTCGGTCGCCGAGGGCCGTAATCAGCGCCGCCCGGGCAGACGGGTCCAGCTTTGGAAGTTGGGCGGCAAAGGTCAGCGTAGGAGCTGTTCCCTTGGCGGCCGTGCGGACCTTTTCCAAGGCCGCTGCACGGAATTCCCGATCCGGGTGGCCGAGCAACTTGACAATCTGGTCGACCAGATCGTCGGAGGGGTCGGCATGGACGGTCACTGCAGCGGCGCAGAGAGCCACAAGCATCAAGAGCGAGATTGGTCGTCGAAGCATATCGTCGTACCTTGAATTCAGGAGGTTCTGGTTGCAGGTCTTGCGGAAACGGGCGCAGCTCCGCGGACTGCAGGCGCCGGGCATCAGGCCCCTGCCGCCCGGGCATCGCAGGCCAGCAGACCGCGGGTGGCAGCCAGGCGAACCAGACGCGGTTGTTGATCGCCCGACAAAGACTCGTAGATTGCCTTAGCGCCGGCGGTCTGCTGGGAGTTCAAGAGCGATTCGGCACATGCCAACAGGGCGTCGACCAGGGAGTTCTTATCGCCGATTCCGGTCTGGATGGCGGACTGCAGAATCGCAGCCGCGGAAGGGCCGATCGAGCCGAGCGACAAGGCCGCCGAACGAGCCACCGCAGGGTCGGCGTCTTTCAGCAGAGGGGCGAGTGTGGGGATGGAACTCTCGCCTCGGACTCCAAGGGAAGCGATAGCGCCGATCTTCAACTTGCCGGTCAGTTGTGTTGCGGCGGACGCGAGGGCTTCTGCCGCTTCCGGACCGGGAATCCGTTCCAGTGCGTGGCGTGCCAGATGGGAGCTACTCTCCACGGGCAGCAGTTTGGAGAGAGCCGGGACGGCGGCAGGCGACCCGATTCCAGCGAGTTTGCGGCAGACGTAGTCCTTTGCGTCGCGGGAGATCTTGCTACCCAGCGCGGCAATCAGACGTTGTTCCAGATCCTGGCGGATGGCTGGGTCGGTGTGTGCCGCGACCATGGCGTCTTCAATCCCCTGCAGTTGGCTGATCGGGGTGCCAAAATCGTATTTCTCGAGGGCTTCAAAGGCTTGATCCAACATGGGAAGTTTCCGTTTATGGAAGTCTGGGGAGGGTTCGATGGAGCGACTCCGGCCGGGACCGTGCAGGGGCGGATCAGAGCTGCCACGGTTCACGGCGGCCGCGATCCACCATGCGGTTGGCCTCGTCGTCGTCGATGAACTGCCCGGCGGCGGCGTCCCACTTCAGCGATCGCTTCAACTGATAGGCGATGTTGCCAAGGTGGGCCAGCACACAGGTATTGACCGCTCTGGCGATATCGCGGAACGGGGTCTGGCGAGTCTTCACGCAGTGGATGAAGTCACCGTAGATCCCGCCCGATCCCTTGTACATCGGAACCGGCCTGGGCGCCAGTTGCTCGCCGGGCGTGCCGACGATCTCGAGGTTCCCCGTGCGGGGCTTGTTGTGATGGATCGTCAAGCCATTGGGATAGCGGTAGTCGAGCCATTTTCCTTCGGCGTTGTCGTTGTAGACGACTTCCGTGGGCTGGAGCTCCCGGACGTCGCAGATGAACGTCGCGCCGCCAAAATGGTGAGCGCCCCAGTCGGTCATGCCGCCGCCCGAGTAATCGCTGAACGACCGCCAGCTCGCTCCGTCGATCGAGTAACTGCCGCTGCAGCGTTTCGAGTTGTACGGCCCCCAGGGCGCCGGGCCGAGCCACATGTCCCAATCGATGTTCTCGACCTTTTCCTCTTCCGGCAGATTGCACAATTGAGGCAGGGGCCCAACGTTGACATTGATCGAGCGGATCGTTCCGAGCTCGCCGGCCCACGCCGGGTCAACCAGGTGGCGGTAGTCTTCCAGCACGCGCTGGCTGCCGCCCGAGACGACACGGCCGTACCGGCGAGCGGCAGCGATCATCCGTGGGCCCTCGCCGAGGGTGAGCGTCTCGGGCTTCTGGCAATAGACGTCCTTGCCGCGGCGGCAAGCCTCGATGACGATGAGGGCATGCCAGTGGTCCGGTGTGGCGACGTGAACGGCGTCGATGTCCGGCCGTGCGAGCAGATCGCGGAAATCGTTGTAGGTCTGGCAGTCCTTGTTCTGGTAACGATCGTCGATGCGGGCCTTGGACTCCTCCCGATTGGCCTGGCGGACGTCGCACATGGCCACGTATTGCACGTCGCTGCGGCCAAGGAAGGCTCCCTGGTCGCCACGTCCCATGTTGCCGATTCCGATGCCTCCCATCACGATCCGGTCGCTGGCCGCGGGACGGTCGGCGCTGCCGAGTGCCGATGAAGTGATGATCAAGGGCAGTCCGACTGCCGCAGCTCCTGCCGTCTTGAGAAATTGACGGCGGTTGGCACCACGGTTGCTGCCGGTAGTCGCCGCAAGGGTCATTTGGGAAGTCGGTTCTTTGGAGGGTTGAATCATAGGTACCTCGGCGTGATGTTGCGAAGGGTATGCTCTCCGTGGTTCTGCAGGTAAGCCGGCTTCTGCAACAGGGAGGGCACTGTACTACTAACCTCAAAGATCGTGAAGTTCTTCACAAAGATCCGCGACT
>CAZLWV010000231.1:0-9394 GCA_964563135.1 uncultured Planctomycetaceae bacterium | reverse complement strand
GACAGCAGTCTGGGATAGCCCTGCCCCACGTCGTGCCGACCTGGTGGCAGGGCTATCCCAGACTGCTGTCGGCCGCTCAGCAGCACGGCGACGACGAACTGGTGGACCTCCTGGCAAGCCGCTACGCTACCCAGGTTCGCTGGGACTGGGCCTGGCGGGCCAAAGAGCGCGACAAGATCATGGAAACCGCCGATGCCCTGGCCGATTCCTACCAAGCCCTCCGCGATCGCGATCCCGTCCTCTTCGCCCGCCGCGCTGCCGATGTGCTGACCCGCATTCCGACCTATTCGATTCACGGCTACGGCCGGCTGTTGCGGACCAATAAGCTGGCCAGGTTGCTGTTTGTCCGTTCCTTCGACGCCTATCTGGCGGTGCCCGGTGCGGTACGCGACCTGGTGGAGGGTTCCGACATCCACGTGCAGATGCTGGCCTACAACGTTCTTGCCCAGGACGACGATCGGGCTCGGCAGCAGGCGGCCGCATCGCTCGATATTCTGATCGGAACGCTGCTGCGTCCCCTCCATCGCAAGACTCGTCTGGCCGCCTTTCGGGCCTTGGCCAATGCGGCCGCGGCCGACGCCGAATCGGGGCAGTTTGTCCTGCGCCGCGCCCGCGAGGCCCTGCGGTTGCCCGACAAGAAGTACCCCAAAGAAGAACTGGTCGGCCTGATCGGCCGCGTCCTGCACGTTCGGCCGGAGTTGCGCGGCCAGCGGGAACAGCCGGTCGTTTATGGAAGGGAGGGGGCTGCATCATGATCTTCCTGGTCGATTACGCCTCTCCGTCCGTGTTTGAGTCGACACGCGACGAAGCGTCGCTGGGCTTTGCAGCCAACGTCCGGCGCCCGGTGCGGTTTGTGGGCACCGTCAAGGAGCACGGCTTCCACCTCCGCATCGCCCTTCGGGCCCTGGGCGAGGCCATCTGGTCCAACGACAGCTGGGTCGCCCAGTCCGACATTCTCGACCCGGTGATCACGATCCATCCCGACAGGCTGTTCTTCGAGGCCTTCAGCCAGGACCAGTCGGTCTATGCGTGCCTGATCGTCGACCCGGCTCTGTTCGAAACCGAGGGCGAGGTCACCACTGGAACGACGAACATCGATTTCACGGCCTGGCTCTGGGGCGCCTTGGGAGAAATGCGAACCAGTCGGCAGACGACCTTCCGCGTCGGAGCCGAGGGGCTCGAAGTGCGCACCGCCGGCGCCGGCGGACGGTTCGAGAAGAAGGTGGACCTTCCCGATCCCTGGGTCCGCGGGTTCCTGCAGGTTCAAGCGGCCATGGGCATGCCGGGCACCCGTCTTACCGTCGAGCCGATCGACCTGCTCAGCGCGCTTCGTTTTCTGCGCTACACGAAAGCACGCGTGTCGCCCAGAGCCCTGCGCTATGAATTCGAACCGGGAGAAGATGCCCGGCTCGTCCTCGAACCGTGGGAACACGTGGTGCCGCTCCATGGAGCCGAACATAACTACACCGAAAAGAAATCGACCCGCGTGTGGGGACGCCGACGTCTGAAACTGATCGAGGGGCTCCTCCCCTTCGCCGAATCGGTCGACATCTACCTGAAGGGCCGGGCTTTGCCGAGTTTCTACGCGGTGAAACTGCCGGGAATGACCTTCGTGGTCGGCCTGAGCGGCTTCTCGTCCAGCGGATTCGGCGGTACCGGAGGTTTTGACCTGATGGCCGAGGCGGCCCACGGAGCCGACGAACACCTGCGCCAGGCGATGGAGATGCTTCGTGCGGACTATCATCATTCGGTCGGCGAAGTGGCCCGGAAATTGGGAATCGACGAGCCGGCCGCGTCGCGGGTCCTTGTCCGCTTGTGCCGCCAGGGACGAACCATGTTCGACGTGGAAACACGCCGCTATCGCCATCGCGAACTGTTCGAGATGCCCATCGATGAGGCGAAGTTCTTTCCACCGGACCTGCGCCGAGAATTGGCGGAGCGACTGCAGCGGGAAGGCAAGGTCGAGGTGCTCAGTTGCAGCGTGGAGGAGACGACGAAGATCCGCCGCCTCAAGACTCCCGAGGGAAAAGTGACGCGCGAGATCACCTACCGCGACTGGCGGATTTCCGGGATCGTGGACGGCCTGGAGCCTGTGGAGATCGTGGTGAACGATTCGGACCGGATCATCTTCGGACGCTGCCGCTGCCCCTTCTTCGACGAACACCTGATGAGCCAGGGGCCGTGCGAGCATTTGCTGGCCCTCTATCAGGCCAGCGGCCCTTTGCGGATCGACCAGCCCGCAAGCACGCCGGCGGTCGAGGCACAGCAATCCGCCGCACGAAACATGCCCTCCCGCTGGGAGGTTGACAGCGCCAGCGAATCAGACGATAACGACCAGACCGAGGAGGAGG
The DNA here is from genome assembly GCA_964563135.1 of uncultured Planctomycetaceae bacterium. GTDB lineage: Bacteria > Planctomycetota > Planctomycetia > Pirellulales > Thermoguttaceae > JAAYAY01. The sequence goes on along the minus strand of CAZLWV010000231.1, from coordinate 7,043 downwards.
TGGTGTGATGCCCGGGCCCGGCGGACCAGCAACCAGCCAACGATACCGCGGTGTTTCGCCGCGGTGGCAAGCTGCGTGCTTCACGCCGCCACGGCTCCCAGCGTGCGCAACGCCGGGAGGCCACGAGTCCAGAGCCTAGCAAGTGGTTCGCCGCCGGACCCGGACATCTGCTTCCTCCACTCATCCTATCGGCATGGCCATGAAGTTCTTCGGTTGGCTCAGATCGCTCTTTCGCCCCAGGCCGGTCGTCCGCAACGTGTCGGAAATGGCCGTCGGAGGCGATGCGGCCGCGGTGACCGAAACGGTCGACACCTCCGGAGGTCCTCTCAAGCCTTTCCACCAGCGCCGGGCCCTGCGAGATCCTCGGCTCTTGCCCAAGCGGAAACCGAAGGCCCAGCCCTACGTCTGGCCCCGACCGAAAAAGCCGAAGTGGCTCGATCGAAGCGAGGCGGATCGACTCTTCTCGGCCACGCTCCGCACCCAGAACCGGGACTTCCGCGACCTGGTAGCCGACGTGGAACAACTCCAGCGTTACGACTTGCCGGTTTGGGAAACCGAGCAGGACCTGGCCGAAGCCCTGGGGATCGACCTGGGCATGCTACGCCACTACAGTATCCACCGCGTGCGGGAAACGTCCCCGCACTACGTCACCTTCTCCCTGCCCAAGCGGCGCGGCGGGCATCGGTTGATCCACGCCCCCAAACGCAAGCTCAAGGCGATCCAGCGGCGACTCCATCACCTGCTGGTAAGCCGGTTGCCCATGGCCGATGCGGCGCACGGTTTTCGCCAGGGGCGCTCCGTGGCCACCAACGCGGCGGCCCATGTGGGCAAGGCCGTGCTGATCAAGCTCGACCTGAAAGACTGCTTTCCCTCGATCCATTTCGGCCGGGTTCGCGGCCTGCTGATCGCCATGGGCTACGGCTACTCCGTTGCTACCGTCCTGGCGGTTCTCATGACCGAGGCGCCGCGTCAACCGGTAGACCTGGGCGATCGCATCGTCCACGTGCCCGTCGGACCCCGCGTGTGCGTTCAAGGAGCTCCGACCAGCCCCGGCATCTGCAACGCCGTCCTCCAGCGCCTCGATCGCCGGCTTGCCGGACTGGCCCGCTGCCACGGCTTCGACTACACCCGATATGCCGACGACCTGACCTTCTCGGGCGACTCTTGCGAGAAGATCAAGCTGCTGATCACCGTTTCCTCGCGGATCGTTCGCGAAGAGGGGTTCGAGATCAACCGGGAAAAGACGCGGGTGCTCCGCCGCGGGCAGCGCCAGCACGTGACCGGAGTCGTCGTCAACCAGGAGGCGGGACTTTCCCGCCGCGAGCGCCGCCGTTTGCGAGCCGCGATCCATCAGCTGGCTCTTTCGTCAGAACCGCCGGGAGTGAAGCAGCGGCAGCAACTTGCCGGCAAACTGGCTTATCTCCACATGCTCAATCCAGCCCAGGCCGCCCCGCTGATCGCCGGTTTTCGGAAGGCAATCGAAGAGTCCGCGTAGTGCGGCCATGCGTGGCCCGATCCAAGAGTTGACCCCGATTCCAGAGGTCAGAGATAAAACCGAATCGTCCGCGCGTCTTATCCTAAAGCGCCCACGATTCCTGCGATGATAAAGAAGCCCAGATAGAGGGTAATGCCGACCGCGCTGGCAATGCCCACGTACTTCCAGAACGACTTCTGCGACCCGATGGCCGCCGCCAGCGCTTGCGGGGTCTCGTCGATCAGAAACTCCCCGATCCGATTGGCGTAACCCCAAAGGAGAACCGACGGCACCAGGTAGAACAGGCCGGCGATCAGAAGCATGAGCAAAAGGATCACCCCCCCGCTCCCAACGCCCAACCGAGTCATCACGGCCAGCCCCACCGCCAGCATCAACAGTCCAAACACAAGGAATCCCAGGACGGAAATCAGCCGCACCCACGGTTTGGTTCTCGCCAGCGTGAGGGCGGCCTGGCGGAGCACGGCCTCCGTATCAGCCGAAGTCTCCTCCAGAGAACCAACGGGCGTGGAAGGCGACTGGTATGGATTCAGGTCGTTCATGATTTTCTACCGGCTTGAGGTCCGCCATCCAGGGATAGGACTCGATATCAATCCATCGCACCCATGATCGAAGGGAGAAGTGCAAAACCCAGCATCGCGACACCATAGAACGCGATCATGATCAGCGCGAGAACGCCGACATATTTCCAGAACGACTTCTGGGATGCGAGGGCCCGCAGGAAAGTCGAGGAATCCCTTTGGCCGAGATGCTCGCCGATCCGGCTGCCATATTTCCACAACAGGAGTGATGGAATGAAATAGGCGATCAGGCACATGAACAACGTCGCCGCCAGTTCACCGGCAATGAAACCCCATTGAAAGGGAGATTCGGGGGTCAGATCCCCTTCCAAAAGAACACTCAGCAGTGCGACCGCGGTCCCGATCAGGCTGACGAGGAACCCCAGCACCGCAAGGAACCGCACCCACGGCTTCGTCTGGGCAAGCAAAAGCGTCGACTCGCGGAGGACCTCGGCCATGGCAGGTGGGGCCACGGATGGATCGGCCGGAATGGGCGCCGACTGAAACGGATTGGCGTTGCTCATAATCGTCCCCTGAGGGGCTGGGATATCGACGGGATGACGGCGGGAAACTCGCCAGACAGATCGCTCGCCCTCCTCCGAATCCACCGCTGGAGGAATAGGAGGGTTTTAGACGGCCAAAACCGGACTGTCAATCCCGTGCGGCAACGGAGAGAATGTCTCTTCTTCCCCGATCGGAGTATAACAACGTCTTGAGCCTGCGATCCCGTCAGTTTAGGCTAGTGGGGATCCGATTTCGCAATGTCTGCTAATCTGGCAGGGAAGTGCGGCGGCAACCGGCTTTTATCACCAGGCGGGCTCACCTGTTCTTATGGCAACTGATGCGACCGGCGGCTCCTCGAACCACCCCGACACTCGTTTCCCCCCCGCGGGACGAGACTCCCGCGACGATGTGGAGCGAAAGCGCGACCTGGTCAATCGCAATCCGACGTTCCGTGCCGTTCTGGACGCGATGCCCTTCTGGGTGTTCGTCCTCAACCAGAATCGCCAGGTCGTCGCCGCCAATTCCGCCCTCCTGAACCTCGTTCGACGTTCCGAAGAGGAACTGATCGGCAGCCGGCCGGGCGAGGTTATCGGTTGCGTGCACGCCGCCCATGGCCCCGACGGCTGCGGCTCCACCCAATCCTGCATCGACTGCGGCGCCGTCCGCACGCTCCTGCAGTCGCAGAACACCGGCAAGACGGTGACCGGCGACTGCCGCCTGCGCCTGGAACCCGCCTCGCCCGGCTGCGCCATGGAACTGCGAGTGACGGCCACGCCGCTGGAAGTTGCCGGCGAGCGATTGACCCTGGTGGCTCTCGAAGACACGGGCGACCGCACCCGCCTGGCCGTGCTCACGCGAGTCTTCTTTCACGACGTGATGAACACGATCGTGGGGCTCAAGACCCATTTCCGCGTGATTGCCAGCAAAGCCGCCAGAGGTTCCGTCAACGCGGACGAAATCGGGGGCATGGAGAAGTACCTTGACCAACTGGCTGACGAAATCCGGTCGCAAAGGGAGTTGATGCTGGCCGAGGCCGGCGATCTGAAGGTTTCCGCAAGTCGAATCCAAACGTCGCAGTTCTTGCGAAACCTGGTCGACCTCTTCTCTGCGGGAGAGAAGGATCGCGTCGAGATTGTTCTCGGTGACGTCTGGGACGGCGAGTTGACAACGGACCGAACGTTGCTGGCCCGCGTGGTCGGGAACATGCTGCGAAATGCCCTGGAAGCCAGCAGCTGCGGCGGCAAGGTCACGCTCAGTTGCCGCGATGGCGGCCAGTTCGTGCGGTTCTCGGTTCATAACCGGGAGGTCATGACCGGCCAGGTGCAACGCCAGGTCTTCCTGCGTTCGTTCAGCACCAAGGCGGCAACCGGTCGTGGAATCGGCACCCACAGCATGAAGCTCCTCGGCGAACGGTATCTCCGCGGCCGGGTCGAGTTCGAGAGTCTCGACGGAGAAGGCACAACCTTCTGGATCGAGCTCCCCAAGCAGTACCCTGCCTGACAAACGCACCTCCCGCATCCGGCGGCCGAACCGGCCGGAGCCTGGACGAAAACCCCTGCCGCATCCCTGGCGGCCCGAGGGGGTTCGGGATGGCAGCCCCCCCAACACACAGGAAACTCCGCCTCCACGATTGCATGGCGTCTGCAACCCGCTACAATGCGCCCGAGTCGGTGACTGTTGCGTCCAATCTCTCCACGGCGGCCAGGCGGACCTGGCACGATGCTCAGGTTCCGGCCGGGTGTTGGCTGTCGATGCCTCTGTGAGCGGTTCTCAAGCCTATGGACACGCCGAACGATCGCAGCGAACAGCCGGATCCCGCCCGCCGTGATGCCGGCGTCTGGCTGGGCAACACCGATCTTGGCTGCTTTCCGCCGGAGATTCTTCGCGATCTGGTCGAGATCCAGGAACGGGACCGGCGCCTGGTTGCCTACGAGATCCACGACGGGCTGGCCCAGCAGCTCACCGGAACCCTTTACAGCTTCCAGGTCTTCCTGCAGTTCCGGGAAAAATCTCCCGAAGTGGCGGAGGACGCCTTCCAACGCGGTATGGACCTCCTGGCGGAAAGCCTGGCCGAAACCCACCGATTGATCAACGGACTTCGCCCGCCCATTCTCGACGACCACGGCATCGTCGATGCCATCGACTACCTGGTTTGCGAGAACAACACCTTCGGCGATGTGCCGATCCGTTACGAACCCGACTTCCCCGCAGTCCGGCTCGCCCCCAGCCTGGAGAACACGCTCTTTCGCATCGCCCAGGAAAGCCTGTCGAACATCCGCAAGCACAGCCGCAGCGAAGAGGGGGAGGTTGCCCTCTGCCGCCAGAACGACCGCGTCCTGCTCACGATCCGCGACTTCGGCGTCGGTTTCGACCAGCGGAAAGTGCCCAACGATCGCTTTGGCCTCCGCAGCATCCGCGACCGCGCCGCCCTCCTGGGCGGCCATGCCGACATCCACTCGATTCCCGGCGAAGGCACCGTGATCGTGGCCGATCTGCCGTATATGGAGCGTGAAGAACCCTCGGGGACTCCCGAAAATCCGTGAGGCTGGCGTGCTGCCGTCGCCGGCTTGGATTAGAATATCGGCCTGTTCAACGGTTCTGCACCGCCGCGCACCTCCATCCATCGAAAGGCTCACCATGGATCGACGCATCTTCCTGGCAACCGCCGGTTCCGCCGCCGCTTTGGCCACCGTGGGCAGTTCCGCCCGGGCTGCCGAGACCGCAGGCGAATCGAAACAGAAACTCTCCTTCACCAGCGCCCAGCTCAACGATGCCGGCGGCAAGTTCGACGTCGAAAAGGGCAAAGACGCGGTTCTGGCACTCTGCAAACACCACGGCTACCCGATTTTTCCAGGCTTGCGCGACAATCTCTGGGTCTCCGACTACGGCACCGGCCAGTTTGCTGAGCTCGGCCTGGCGGCCTACATGATCGTCAACAACGTGGAAGACCGCTACATGATGATGGATATCTTCCTTCTGCCGGGCCAGATGCTCCCCGAGCACTGGCACATTGAGGGCGAAGGCAACCCGGCCAAACGCGAGGGCTGGTTCGTCCGCTGGGGCGCCTCCCACATTGTCGGAATCGGCGAGCCCAACCTGCCCGACGAAATCGTCATCCCCAAATGCCACTGCGACGGCACGGTCGAAACCAAACACGACACGCTGGCCACGCCGGGCACGTTCGTCCCCCTGGCCAAGGTCGGCTCGAAACACTGGCAGTACGGCGGTCCGGAAGGCGCCATCCTCACCGAGGTCGCCAACGTCCACACCAACTCCGCCGTCCGCCACGCCGACAAGAAGCTCAATGACTTCTTCCTCGGCGGCAAGTAGGCCGCCAGGGCCGCAATCGCCGGGCGCACCCCAACCCCGGCCTTCGAACTGACGAAGCCGGGCGAGGCCCTGCGGGTTGCCGTGCGGCCCAGGCACCCTTTGGCATCTCCCTCCGCGGCAGTCTATAATCGAAGCTCGATGGTTGATCCGGCCTGTTACCATTCCACCCTCATCCCACCTCCAGAGGAGACCTTTCATGAGCGACAATCGGAAGGGCGCAACGCCTCGCCGTGAATTTCTGAAGACATCCGGCAGGATTGCCGCGGCCGCGACGCTGCTCGGCGCCGCCCCCCGCGCCGTGCATGCCGCCGAGAACAGCACGATCCAGGTGGCCCTGGTCGGCTGCGGCGGGCGCGGCACCGGCGCGGCGGCCAACGCCCTGGCCGTCACCAGCGCTCCGACCCGCCTGGTAGCCATGGCCGACGTGTTCGAGAAGCGGCTCTCCACCCGGCACAAGAGCCTCTCCGACACCTACAAGGCCGACAAGATGGACGTGCCTCCCGATCGGCAGTTCGTCGGATTCGACGCCTACAAGAAAGCCATGGATTGCCTCAAGCCCGGCGACGTGGTGATCCTTGCCACTCCTCCCGCCTTCCGCTGGGTCCATTTCTCCTATGCGATCCAGAAGGGGCTCAACGTGTTCATGGAGAAGCCGGTCACGGTCGACGGCCCCACCACGCGGCGGATGATCGAGTTGGCCAAACAGGCCGACGCGAAGAACCTGAAGGTCGGTGTCGGCCTGATGGTCCGCCACTGCAAAGGCCGTCAGCAACTCAAGGATCGCATCGACAGTGGCGAGATCGGCGAGATCATCGCCATGCGCGGCTACCGCATGGATCGGCGCTCGGCCACCTGCGGCGTTGCCGACAACGGCACGCCCGAGGTGATGCACCAGATCGCCAGGTTCCACAGCTTCCTCTGGGCCAGCGGCGGCCTGTACAGCGATTACTTCATTCACCAGATCGACGAGCTGTCCTGGATGAAAGGCGCCTGGCCCGTCAAGGCCCACGCCCTCGGCGGACGCCACTACCGCAACGATCCCGATGGCAACAAGCTCCTGGACCAGAACTTCGACACCTACGCCGTCGAGTACACCTACCCGGACGGCACCAAGCTGTTCTACAACGGCCGGGCCATGAGCGGCTGCCACAACGAGT
>CAZLWV010000230.1:0-9438 GCA_964563135.1 uncultured Planctomycetaceae bacterium | reverse complement strand
CCTGGGAGCCGAGCAGCGCCGCCAGGTGGAGGCGATCCTGAGAGAGTCTGAGATTCAATCTGATCAATGAACCCGGCTTTTCCGCTCATTCGCTCATGGTCGGGAGCATCCATCCTGCAACCATCGATAGAGCGGCAGCTTCACAAAGGCACTGACACTGGATATTGTGGTGCAAGTGTCCCATCTGGGCCTGGAATCCTGGGCCGATGGTTCCGGTATTCCGCAAAGTATGGGAAACGGCCCACGCACAACTTCCCGATCCAAAGACTTGTTGACCCGCAGAGAAATGGTGCAGGGAGGCCGACCGGCGGCAGGCCGGTTCTCCGGCGAAAACGGCGACCGGTCGCTGCATTGCTTTCCTGACCACCAATAGGCTTGAAAGGACAGGTATATGTTCTCAACAACCGCTGTCACTGCCATCACTGGTTGCTTGTCGGTGAAAAAGGTGCTCCCGAGTTGGGCGGCCGTCGCGCTGTCCCTGGGAATCTTCGCCATGGCAGGCTCGGCGATGGCGGAACCAGCGGCGCCCGGGCGAGACTTCTCGGGCTGGCGCGGCGGCATCGGCATTACCTTCGGTACTCCCTCGCGGGATATTGCCGATGTGACCGAGTTGGGCTACGAGATCGTCTGGGGCAGCGAGGACCCGCGTGCCGTCAGTACGCTCGGCATCTCGGTCTTTCGGTACTGGAACAGTATCGTCGAAACCTCGCTCAAGGGCTCCGGGTATGATTTCAGTCAGATGCCCGACAAAGACGAAGCCGCCAAACTTGCTTTTGATGCGTGGATGGAACGAACGTATGGCGTCAAGGGACTGTCAAAACATGCCCGCGTGCGTTACAACCCCAAGGGAGCCTATGGCGACGTGTACGGCAGCATGGACCTGTCGACCGAAAACGACCTGGTCAGGGCCGTGATCGCCAAATACATGGAAGGATTCGAAAAGGACGGTATCACCCGCGGCGGCATCGGCCTGGATAATGCCGGCAAGGTGCCCCGCGAGTTTCTGGAGGCACTCTGCCGCCAGCTCAATGCCCGCGGATTGGGTATCGCCGCCAACGGTTGCCCGGACGAGTACCTCGGTTACATCGACTTTTTCGGCAACGAAGGGTTCCCGTTCTCGATCAACTACGCCCGTCAGGCTCGCCAGAAGGGGCTCCGAGGTATCCTGGGCGAGTTTACGATGCAGCACCTTTCGGGCGGCGAACTCGATGCGTACCTGAAGAGCAAGCTCTTCAACGGTATTGTCTTCTTTGGTTACACCAACGGCGGAACGGCCGCGGGTGCACGGTACTCGGGCTACTGCTCGCGGCCGGATGTCTACAACCACCAGCGCTGGGTGCTACGCCGGCTGGTACCGGTGTCGCGGGCCGTCCAGCGTGCGGGACGGCAGCCAGACACGGCCGTACGCCTGGCTTCGGTCCCCTCGCCTGTCGCCGGGCCCGCCTCGGCACCGGCCGGAGTGACAGTCAACGCTGAAGGCAAAGTGGCGGAAGTGCGAGGCAAGGAAGAGGGCCTCGATCGCATTACCGGGCGGTCGACCGAGACAGCACCCCTTGTCATCCGTTACGGCAACGACATCGGCCAGGGAATCTACCTGTTCGTCGACTCCGGCCGGTCCGAGGAAGTATACTGCGACGCGGGGAAACTGGGCGTGCAGGCTGACACCGTGGTCTTCGACGAATTTGGCCGAGAGCTGCTGGGGGCAAGACGCGATCAGGCGACTCTGGCCTTCACAGCCCCCGCCGGCCCCGGCGTGGTTCAACTGGCCAGCCGCGCTACCGTGGCAAGGAACCTGCTGGCCAGGACCGCGGACGGATTGCGTCTCCAGCTCAGCCAACGGGCGCTGGACCGCCAGCTCGGCACTCGCTTTCCGCATAAGGCCTGGTCGCGATTCTGCCAGGCCGCCAGGTGGGACGCCACCGTGTCCCACTCCGGCAAGGGCAGCCTGGCAGTAACGGGAGGCACCTTCACCGCCACGATGCCCCAGTGGAAGTACTTCCATCGCCAGGGTGCAGCGCAACTCGTTTCCCTCAACCAAGCCTCGGCCGAGCCGATCGTGCTGGGGGCCTTCAGCAAGGCCCAAGATGTACCGACCTCCGAGGAGGTTGTCCTCGACACGCCGGCCGCCCGTCGCCGCCATTTCGACGCCCGCGAGGGGCATGCTTACTGCATGCATCTCTATCTGGACTATCAGGACGGCCAATGGCCCGAGGTCCACACCGTCCTGTTCTCACCGGGGACGCACGACTGGGAGGAGAGGAACATCCGCGTCGAGCCGAAACACCCGGTGAAAACGGCCATGGCGCTGCTGGAGTTCCATCAGCCGGCAGGCGCCGCCTGGTTCGACGATCTGGCCCTCACCGGCGGGGACCGAAGCGATGACAACCTGCTGGCTGCCGGCGGTTTCGAAGAAGCCGATCCGGCGGCGGTCGACGCCGAGGCGATCAGTGCCGAGTACGAGAAGCAGATCGAGACCCTGCTCGGAGCGGTGGAGGCCGCCGTGAAGTCCGCCAGCCCGGCGGACAGGCTGCCGTCGCTGGTGCAGCAGCTCGATGGCTTGGCCAGGTCGCTGACCGGCAAGGGGCTGGCCCCCTGTTTCCCCCGGGAACTCCGAGACCTCGCCGATGCACGCGATACGGTGGAACTGTGCAAGCGGCTGCTGGCCGGAGAATTGTGACCGCTGCAGATCCTCCGTCAGGCTCTGATTTGGGGCTGGCCGGCGGTTTTGCCACCATGCCACGGTTCCAGCATCCCCCGTTCCCTGGCCGCAGTACGTACCGCAAAATGTGAGAACCGTGCTCTGGCCACAACGCACCCTCCTGTCCGCCCTTTGCCGGCAAGCCCGATCACCATGAACCAACCCGCATCGCTGCCTCCCCAACGTCTGGCCGCCAGACTCCGACACATCGGTCCTGGAATCCTGCTGGCTGCGGCGGCGATCGGGTCCGGCGAATTGATCCTCACACCACGAGCCGGCGCAATGTACGGTCTCTCGATCGGCTGGGTGATTGCAGTTTCGATCGTCTACAAGCTGGCTCTTACCCTCGGACTGGCTCGCTACACGATCGCCACCGGCGAGGACATCTTTGAGGGTTTCTCGCACCTGCCGGGACCGCGCAACTGGTTCGTGTGGATTCTGGCCCTGGTCTTCCTGCTGGGGGCAGCGGGTTATTCGGGAATCGCCCTGGCCTGCGGGTCGGCCCTGGCCGAGATTTTCCCCCATTCGACGATGATCGGGTGGGCCGTCGTGGTCGTTGTCGTCATATACTTCCTGCTCCTCAAGGGCACCTATGGGCTCGTAGAACGAGCCGCGATTGTCCTCGCGTTGACCTTGCTGATCGGCGTCGTCTACAGTCTGGCCGTGTTCCAGCCCCAATTGGGCTGGTTGGTTCGCGAGAGCATCCCCCGGTTTCCGCCCGGGGCCGGTAAGACGCTCATCAGCCTCCTGGGATGGACGGCAGGCGGTACGTCGACTCTCCTCTACAGCTTCTGGATCCTGGAAAAAGGATATGCCATTCCGCGCGGCAGTCTCAGCCAGGCAGACGGTTGTTCCCAGCCCGACCGGGGTTTTTCGCAATGGTTCTCACTGGCGAGGCTCGACGCCGGCCTGTCGTACGCCGTGATGATGTCCGTGTCCATGGCGTTCCTGACGATCGGCGCGATCGCATTGGGCACGGCCGGCCCCGACGGCGGTCCCCTGGTGCCCGACCGTGAAAAGACGATGGCGGTGCTCTCGCGGATGCTGACCGATACGGCCGGCCCTCAGGCGCTCTACATCTTTCTGGTTGCCGCCTTGGCCATCCTCTCGTCCACAATCCTCGGGTTGGTCGACGGCAAATCCCGAGCTCTGCGTACGGCAGTGCGGATCATCGCCCCCAGAGCCCGTCGATGGTCTGATCTGACCTCGTACCGGCTCGGAATCACGATGCTTTGCCTGGTCATCTTCGCGTTTCTCTTCACAGGGGAACCCGTGGTGTTGATCGTGCTGGTATCGGCCCTCGAGGCCCCCATTCTTTCCCTCTCGGCCGTCATGCTCGTGTACCTGATCGACACGCGGCTCGAGCCCGAATATCGCCCAGGCATCTTGTGGCACGTGGTGATTGTGGCGGGCACCGCGATCTACTTCGCACTCTCCGTCAATGCCCTGATCACAGCGGTCAGTGACCTGAAGTGGTAACCTCCTGACGGGCGAGGCACTCGCCCACGGACTCGACGACCACACTCCAGACAGGGTGATCCGCACGTTGTCCCACCCAGAGCTGCCAGTTGGGGGGGCGCCTCGTTCCGGACCAGGGCGCCGGAGCCGGTTGCGACCGATTCTGGCATCCGAACAGCAAACGAATTGCGGGACGGCCGAGGCGCGGCCCCACCCCACGTCGGGCTGGCTGCGGGGGCCGAGTCCCTATCAGGTATGGACGCCGTTTACTAGAATTGTAGTTGTGAGCGAAGCACAGGGCGTTCTTCCTGGAGCCGATAATGGAATCATCGGCAGAGTGCATCCAACCCCGCGCGTGACACGCCCATTTCGTACCGATCTTCTGCATAACTCCACGTATGAAACGTATTCGGAACTTCTGCATCATTGCCCACATCGACCACGGCAAATCGACGCTGGCCGATCGCTTAATCCAAGCCTGCCAAGGAGTTGCGCAACGCGAGTTCCGCGACCAACTGCTCGACACGATGGATATCGAGCGCGAGCGGGGCATCACGATCAAGAGCAACACCATCACCCTCTCTTACCGTGCCCCCGACGGCGAGGAGTACCAGCTCAACCTCATCGACACCCCCGGGCATGTCGATTTTTCCCACGAGGTGCGGCGTTCTCTGCTGGCATGCGAAGGGGCACTCATCGTCGTCGACGCCTCGCAGGGAGTCGAGGCGCAGACGGTCGCCAATCTCTACCTGGCCCTCGACCACAACCTGGAACTGCTGCCGGTGATCAATAAGATCGACCTTCCGGCCGCCGATGTCGAACGCGTCCGCGAGGAGATCGACTCGGATCTGGGACTGGACCCGTTCGAGGCGATTCCCGTTTCGGCGAAGACGGGTGCAGGGATCGACGATGTCCTGAAGGGCATTGTCGAGAAGTTGCCTAGTCCCAAGGGAGATCCGGACGCTCCGCTCAAGGTGCTGATCTTCGACGCCCATTTTGATTCCTACCGCGGGGTGATTCTGCAGTGCCGCGTGATGGAAGGGACGCTGAAACCGCACGATACCATGCATTTCATGCACTCGGACAGCGATTACACGGTCGAGGAACTGGGTTACAACCAGTTGAAGCTTGTTCCGAAGGACGAGCTGAGCGCCGGAGAGGTCGGCTACGTGATCGCCGGGATCAAGAGTGTTCGGGAGGTCGAGATTGGCGATACGATCACGCATGCGGACCGGCCGGCCGCCGAGCCGATCCCCGGCTACCAGAAGGCGAAGCAGGTGGTCTTCTCTTCGATCTACCCGATGAACTCCGACGAATACCGCGACCTGGCCAAGGCGATGGACAAGCTCGCGATCAACGACGCGGCCCTCACCTACGAGAAAGACAGTTCCGCCGCCCTCGGTTTCGGGTTTCGGTGCGGGTTTCTCGGCCTTCTCCACCTCGACGTGATCCAGGAGCGGTTGCAGCGGGAATTCGACATTGGCCTGGTCATCTCGGCCCCCTCGGTGAAATACAAGGTGACATTGAAGGACGGGAAGGCGATCGACGTCGACAACCCGAGCTATTGGCCCAACCCGATGTCGATCGCCTCGGTCACCGAGCCCTACATTGCCGCGACCATCCTCACGCCCGAGGAGTACGTGGGTTCCGTGATGGATTTGTGCAGGGAGCATCGCTCCGACAAGCAGACGATGAACTATCTCTCCGTGGGGCGGGTGGAAGTGGTCAGTGAAATGCCCCTGGGTGAGGTGCTGTTCGATTTCTACGGCAAACTCAAGACGATCACGCGCGGATACGGGTCCTTTGACTACGTTCCCATCGAGTACCGCGAAACCGACATCGTCAAGGTCGAGATCCTCGTGAACAAGGAGCCGGTCGACACGCTGTCCTACCTCGTGCATCGCGAGAAGGCTCGCAGCCGTGCCCTCCACTACTGCGAGCAGCTTGCCGAAGCGATTCCCCGCCACCAGTTCAAGATCCCGATTCAGGGCGTCATCGGAGGGACCATCATCGCCCGTTCGACCATCCAGCCGTATCGCAAGGACGTGACTGCCAAGTGCTACGGCGGCGATGTGACCCGCAAGAACAAGCTCCTGGAGAAGCAGAAGAAGGGCAAGGCCAAGATGAAGCAGATCGGCCAGGTCCACATTCCCCAGAAGGCCTTCATCTCGGTGCTCGGCGCGGAGCGGAAGTAGATAGTGCGAATACGGGGTGCCAAAGAAACCCCGCCAAAAAGGGGAAGGGTCTCGTCGTTCTGCGCGCGGCTTGAGCGGCCTCAGACCTGTTCGTTGCTGTCGATTGTGCCGTCTCCGACAACGCCGAACGGTTTGGTTCCCGCAACGGAGTGGACAGTCAGACGCCCGATCCGGCCGGATTCCACCGTCACCGCGGGATTCGAAGTCTGCTCGGCGATGACGTGTTGGAGGCAGAGGTTCTTGATCTCTCCGGCCGTGTGAGACACGACTCGGCCGATCCGCTGGGCAAAGACGTCCTCGACCAGGAGTGTCTGGACCGAGGCGTCCTTGCGCGTCTCGATCAGCGCCCCGCCCACCGGCACGTTGTCGTTGCGGAGAATCTCAACCTGCCGAACGATCAGCGAACCGACGGGTCCGTGAATCTGGACATAGGCTGCGTTGGCCCCCTTGTCGGAATCCTCGTAGATCCGCAATCCGTCGATGAGGACCGACTTGATGTTCATGTTGGGAATATCTCCCTTCTCCCCGAGCCCCTGCATGCAGCTTGCCGCGCCAAGATCGAAAAGGACCCGGCCGTCCGACGGTTGATGGTTCGAGATATTCCGCAGGATCAGGTTCTCGATCGTTCCGCCGACGCTGAACAGCACCGGCGTGCGATAGCTGTAGTTGGGCTGCAGCGGGCGAAGGTCGACGGTGTCGAATATGATGCTCCCGTAGTTGCCGCCGGTCTTGTTGAACCAGGGTTCGATGTAGAATCCGAAGCTCTTGTAGGTTCCCGTCACATTGCGGATTACGACACGATCGAGGCGCCCTGAACCCCGGGAAAGGAGTCGTATCCCCTGGTCCGCGGCGTTGAGCGTCACACCGTCGATCAGCACGTCGGTGATGTTGGAGACCTGATCGTTTTCGTCGGGGGCCAGGGCCAGAAAATCGTCTCCTGCGTCCCCTTGGAGATTCTTGATGACCAGGAACTGTCCCGGTCCCCAGAAATGAAGGCCGTCCTGATTCTGGGCATCCGTTCCGTTCGGAAGATCGATGTAGATGTTCTCCAACGTGGCGCGGTAGAAGTTTCCCATCAGGAGCGAGAAAGTCCGCTGGTCGCGAATCGTCACGTCGCGCATGGTGAAGTTCTCGACGCCGAAGAACTCGAGCGTGATATTCCACCGTCGCTTGTCGAAACATTCCGGCACGTTTTCTCGCTCGGCCTCGCCCACCTCGTAATCGTGAACCTGCTCTCGGCAGTTATTGTTGTAGGTCCCGCCGAGAAGCGTGATATTCCTGTCAAGCCGCTCTCCCGAAGATCTTGGGCGGGCGTTGGCGAGCACGGGCCTGTTGGTGTTTGCCTTCTGGAAGAACCCACACGCCGGATTGAGGCACTGAATCGTCGTATTGGAGTGAACGCGGAGCCCGGCCGTCAGGGCAGCTCCGTCCATTATGAGATGGAGTGATCCCCACGGGATGGCCTTGTCGAGCACCGCCTGCAGAATCTCCGTGTCGTCGGTTCCGCCGCCGGTTTCGACATTGCTGTCGAGTTTCGCCCCGGTCGCACTGGCAAAGACGACGTGGCGACCTCCCTGCGGCACGATACTCCGCTCAGCGATCTCCTCGGCTTGACTCTCATTGCTCCCTGCCATTGCGGCCGCGAGCATCGCGGCGCTTGCCGAGGCAATCGACCGCTCGAGAAAGGACCGGCGACAAGATTCACCTTGATGGGCGGGAACTTTCGGGTTCATGGCGTGGCTTTTCCGTGCTGGTGTCGAAGACCAGTTTTCCAGGGTTGGGCAACACTTGGTTTTTGCACCGCCTTTCGATATGTTGCCAAAACTCGGGCGATGCGGATTTCAGCAAGTCCTGCCAGGAGAAGTGGTTACAGCATTGGCCTGGGACGCAAATGGGCATCCGTCGGCAGGGGGGGTGGCGCACAATTCCCTCTGTTGAGGGAGGAAGGAGCCGGCAGAGCTGGAGGAAGTACCGAGGCGCAAAAGCGATCGCTTCCGCAAGACTGCGTGCAACAACTCCGGCGGGCGTTCAGGTTATCGCGTTCTGTGGGAGGAAACTTCACGGAAAGGCCGCTACCGGCTGGAATGGGAGGGGGACGATGGGGCACCGCTGTGTGTCCATATACTGGCGTTTACATGGCGTGATTCTATTGGAATCGCGCTGCAGATTCAACTCGCATTGGAACACCCGAAGATCGGGGGGTATCTGAGTTCACAAGAACCTTGAAACAAGCCCCAGGGTTTCCAGAGGACCGCACGGGACTTGAACAAGTCAACCGAGGGGAGGGGCAGGGAGAATGCACGGCCAACCGCATGGGCGGTTTCTGGGGAAGCAGCGCACCGAAGTGTTCGAGAACCGACAACGGAAGCGATGAACGATCCGGCAGATTGCCCCCGCCATTGCCAGTTCTTACTTCCACAGATTTCGATCGAGGAGGCGGTAATTGATCGCCTCGTTGAGGTGTTCGAGCTGGATGCTGGGATTGCCTTCGAGGTCGGCGATGGTGCGGGCAACGCGGAGGACCTTGTCGTGCGCCCGTGCCGAGAGGCCGAGTTCGGTGACGGAGGAGCGTAGCAGGTCGTTGCTCTCCGGGGTCAGGCGGCAGTAGCGGCGGGTCTCACGGTGGCTCATACCGGCATTGTAGCGGGTGCGGCTGCCGTCAAAGCGGGCAGCCTGCAGCAGGCGGGCGGCGGCGACCTGGCGGCGGATGTCGTCGCTGGAGGTGCCCGGTGTGTCGCTTTGCAGCTCCCGGTACGATACGGCCGGAACCTCGATGTGGATGTCGATGCGGTCGAGCAGCGGCCCGGAGATTTTTGACATATACCGCTCAATCTGGGGTCCGGAGCAGTGGCAGTCGCGACGGGGGTCGTTGCGGTAGCCGCAGGGGCAAGGGTTCAATGCGGCGATGAGCATGAAGGTGGCCGGAAACGTGGTTGCCGAGAGGGCCCGGGAAATGGTGACCACACCGTCTTCCAGGGGTTGCCGGAGAACCTCGAGGGTCTGGCGGTTGAATTCCGGCAGTTCATCCAGGAACAGCACGCCATTGTGGGCCAGGGAGCTCTCGCCCGGGCATGGAGTGCTTCCGCC
>CAZLWV010000229.1:0-9481 GCA_964563135.1 uncultured Planctomycetaceae bacterium | reverse complement strand
GTGCCTTCGGCACGACGACCCGGAAAAACGCGGTCCCCGCGTCACGCAACCCTGGGACGCCAGGAACGGTGAATAATGCATACAATTCGCGCCGAATCTGTGCCGAAAGTGGTCACATCCTGCAGCAGTCCCTCCGAGGCGATCGCCATCGGGAAGCGCGACAGTCTATCCTGGCTCGGCAAGACATCAGTTGAATCTTGTTTCGGTGAGACGATTGAGGACGCCATTGTCAGCCGCGATCGCGTGTTGTTTCGGCTCGCATCTGGAAGGGTGGTTGGCATATGGTGCGGCGAGAATGGAGTGGTTTCGGAATTGCTGGATTGCGGCATCTCTCCTGCTGTCCAAGACGCCGAGGTATTGGATCAGATCGTTGAGGTGTGGCTCGGTAGTAATTCAATGAAGCTCGACAGGGCGGGGCTGGTCCGTAACTTAGCCGGCAAGATACTCAAGAAGATGCAGATGAGTGGAAGTGTCTTGTTCGTCTGCGTTAGCGAGCTTCCGCTACTCTGCTTCGGGGTCATGCGGGACCTCAATGATAACAGCTTGTTTTTGTTTTGGTCGGAGTCCGACTAGTTCTTTTTGGGACTATTCGGGTTTGATGCAACTTGACCCAGGGCTGCGCCGAGCCCTGCTGCACTCGCCCGACTCCACCCTGGGCCGACGACCCGGCCGGGGGAAGCGAGAAACACAGAGGGCACAGGGCGGCAGGGGACGGGAGTCAGAGGGCAGGGGGGGATCGCACGGTGGTTGAAGCGACGGGGGAACGTGCATTCCGGGAGGTTGCGTGCAGGCGGTGGAGTGAGGAGGATTGGCCCGTGGGAGGGGCATTGGCGGCAGTACCGCTTACTTCGTGCGCGGCTCATCCACGACCACGATCAGCCCAAGAGAAGCGTCCTCACATGCACGGGAACCCGGTTCGGGCAGGGGTGGGCGAGCGATCGTCAGACTGTCACTGCTTGCCCAGCCGCTTGATCGAGGGCCGGAATAGCTGGTAGGCTGTTGGGCGCGTGCTGGCGGCGATGGCAGCCAGAAACTCAACTCTCAGGGCTTTCCAGGAGAGCGGTCATGACGCGTGGGGTTCCATTTGCCGGCTGTGTGGTGTTGCTGGGTCTGGTGGCGTCGTTTGCTCCTGCGGCCCAGCCGGGCGGCGGCGAGGAGCGACTGAACATCGAGGCCGTCACGACACTTGACGCGCAGGGCGGGTACATCCGTCTGGAGGGGCAGTCTCTCTTTCTGACCAGCGACCTCCAGGAGGATCCCCGGGCCGGCTACTGGCTCGATGTCTCGTCAGACCCCCGCTCACCGGCACAGGTGTGCGGGTCGCTGCCCTGCGGCTGGGATGTTGCCCTGGCCGGCGACCATGCGCTGGTTTGCGACTACACCAAGCTGCTCAGTGTGTACGAGATCCGCGATCGCCGCTGGCAGCAGGTGGCCAAACTGGACATGCCTTCGATGACGGAGAACCTCCTCGTCCGAGGCAAACTGGCCTATGTGGCCAACCATGTGGCCGGCCTGACCATCGTGGACATCTCCAGGCCCTCGAGGCCGTCGATCGTCAGCAACTTCAACCCGCAGATCGATTGCGATGCCCTGGGGCTGCGGCAGGACTGCGCGATCCTCTACGCCCACTGGGAGAGCCGGCTCGTCCTGGTCGATATCAAGGATCCCGCCCAACCGCGTCAGATCGGCGTTTTCCAGAACGACCCCAAGACCTTCAACCAGGGCGAACTGGCAATCGACGGCGACTTTGCGTACTGCACGACCCTGACTGGCATGGTGATCGTGAACATTGCCGACCCCGCCAAGGCGAAACTCGCCAAATCGGTCGACATCCAGGGACCCGTCACGGACGTGATGGTCCGAGACGGATATGCGTTTGTCGCGGCCGGTCGCGGCGGCGTTCGCGTGTTCGACGTGCGGGACCCCAACCGACCTGAGGAAATCGGCTACTACAAGAGCGGCGACAAGTTGGCGGCCTGCCAGCTTGCCGTGCAACCCGCGGCCGGCGGCAAGAGCTACTATCTCTACGTGGCCAATCGCGGGGGACCGGCAACCGTTCTCTTGTTCAACGCTCCCGGCCGGGAGTAGGGGCGATGCGAGGGCGGCAGTACCGCTTACTTCGTGCGCGGCTCATTCACGACGACGATTGGCGCAGGAGGGTTGTGGAGCGATCGAGGGGCAGAATCGCTGGCAAGGTTGCGATTAAGACGCGACGGGGCTGGAGACCCGTCCTACGGGGACGGCTTGGGACGCATGGTTGGGCTGGATGGTGACGGGTCTGGAGACCCGTCCTACGAAGGTTGTGGAGCGATCGAGGGGCAGAATCGCTGGCAAGGTTACGATTAAGACGCGACGGGTCTGGAGACCCGTCCTACGGGGACGGCTTGGCACGCATGGTTGGGCTGGATGGTGACGGGCCTGGAGACCCGTCCTACGAGTAGTGACGGGCGGTGGCATCGTGGCGGTCAAGGGGTGACGGGTCTGGAGACCCGTCCTACACTACGGGGCGCGGTTAGTCGAGGGCCTTGAGGAGTTCAAGGCGGACCTGGCGGAGGGTTTTTACGTCGCGGGTGTAGTCGGTGAAGGAGCGGACCACGGTGTTGGCCAGCGACTGGGCTTTGCCGGGGTCCTTCTCCGCCAGAAGGCTCAGCAGTTCGTAGTCTTCCACGCCGTCGCGCATGGCCTCGTGCCGAATCGAGTCGAGCAGGCAGCGGTCGCCCGGATAGACGATCCAGGCGTCGCCGGGCGGCAGAAACGTGGAGCCGCCGTGGGGCGGTTCGAGGTCCTTCAGCGGGTCGCCGCGCCAATGGTTGAATCCCCAATGAAGGTAGCCGGTGAATCCCCAGCGGAAGTTCATCCAGTGGAGCACGCGGGTCTTGATCAGCGGGTAGTCGACGAAGCGGTTGGGGTACTGGCCATTGGGGAACAGGCAGGTGTAGATCCACACTTCCTTGCCTTGGGCCAACCGGGCGAGCATGCGGTCCAACGTCTTGTTGAAGCGGCCCAACTGCGGGACCCACACGTCGCAGTTCTTCTCGAAGAACTCGAAGTCGTCGTGCACGTCGAGGGCTTCCATGATCTGGAATTCCGGGGCGAACTGGCGGACGTAGCCGGCCAGCACGGCATAGGGCTCCAACTGGTGGCCGTGCGGCTCATCGGTGATGTGGATGCGGAAGCGGTCCAGCCATCCCTTTTCCTTCAAGTGCTCGCGAACCGCACCCAGGAAGACGCGGTAGCCTTCGCGGGCCGCAGGATCGGCTGCTTCGAGAATGGCCTCGTGCGGCTGGCCGTCGGCAATCTGCCAGATCCGGGCCTTGACGTGTCCGTCGTAGCCTTCGCGCCAGGCGATGGGCTGGCCTTCGATATACGTCTTTCGAGAACCGCCGCGGGGGCGTGAGAAGGCCTCGACCCAGGCGTCGAAGAGCGTGAAGTCGAAGTCCAGCTTGCCGTCGCCGGTGACGACCGGCTGGATGTAAGGCGGACCCAACGGTGTCCAGAACATGTTCTGGCGGTGGGCCCACATGCTGTCGAACAGCAGGTTTGCCGAGGCGAACCAGGCATCGCTGCCGGGGGTGGCATCGCCGAACCCGAGTTCCTTCGGGCGCATCGAGAACCAATTGGTCAACAACAGCTTTCCTTGAAAGGGCACCACGGCCCGGTGGACCGAGAGCGTCAGAGGCAGCTCGACGGAGGTCCCTTCCGAGGAGACCTTGATCTGCGTGCGATACTGGCCGGGTTCGGTTGTGGCGGGCACTTGCACGTCGAGCCAGAAACAGTCGGTCCGGTCGGCCTGCAGGTCGAGTGTGCCGCCGGGGAAGAGCGGGTCCGGCAGGTCTGCGGGCGGCTCGGCCACGCGCTCTTCTTTGGGCGTGTGGTGGGTGCCGCGAGTGATCGGAACGCGGCCGACGGTGCGGATTCGAACAGGCAGCTCGGGGGCCAGCGGTTCGGCCGTCAGAGTGACGCGGCGCGGGCTGGAGCTGCGGACCGCAACCTGAATGGCCTCCAGCTCGCCACGAGCGGCGTGCAACTCAGCGGGCAGCGGCGACTGGGGAGCGGCATCCTCCACGAGCACCTGCTGCAGGGAATCGACGCACCATGCTTGAAACGGCATCTGGGTCTGGCCGGCTCCCGACTCCGCCCCCAGTGCCACCAGCAACAAGGCCATCAAGTTCGTCATCGCAGTCAACCTCCCAAAACGGGTCCAGTCTGCATTCCAACCTTCCCAAGATCATGCGCGCTACGGGCGCAGAAATCCAGAGCCGAGCGATCCCGGAACTGGCAAAAAAGGTGGAAGGCGAGAGGCCCCCCACTGCGCGCCCCTTCCGGCAGCGACCGGGGCTGCCGGCGGGCAGGCGAACACACGGGTTCAAGAACCGGAGGACACTTGCCTACCAAGCGAAATCCTGGCCGGTGAGGCGCTGGAAGGCCTCGATGTACTTCTGGCGAGTTTTGGCGATGACATCCTGGGGCAGGGCAGGGGGGGGGCTGTTTCTGTCCCAGTCGGAACTGAGGAGCCAGTCGCGGACGAACTGCTTGTCGAAGGAGGGTTGACTTCGGCCGGGCTGGTAGCAGTCGGCAGGCCAGAAGCGGGAGCTGTCGGGGGTGAGGACCTCGTCGATAAGCAGGATCTCTCCCTGGGGATCGCGGCCGAATTCGAACTTAGTGTCGGCGATGATGATTCCGCGCTGCCTGGCGTATTGGCAGCCACGGCGGAAAACGTCGAGGCTCCGCCGGCGGAGTTCCTCGGCCGTTTCGCGGCCGACGATGTCGACCATGCGGTCGAAGGGGATGTTTTCGTCGTGCCCCTCGGCCGCCTTGGTGGCGGGGGTGAAGATCGGCTCTTCAAGCTCGGCGCTCTCGACGAGCCCCTTGGGGAGCCGGATGCCGCAGACCGTGCCATGCTCGACGTATTCCTTCCAGCCGGAACCGACAAGGCAACCGCGGACGACGCACTCGATGGGGACGACCTCGGTCTTGCGGACGAGACTTGTGCGGCCTGCGAGGGAGTCGAGGTCAGCCCCGTCGGGGAGGTTCATCTGGGCGACGTCGGTGGTGATGAGGTGGTGGGGTACGTCGAGGCGATTGAACCAGAACGCGGCCACCTGGGTCAGGACCCGGCCCTTGTCGGGGATGCCGGACGGCAGGACCCAGTCGAAGGCGCTGATACGATCGGTGCTGACCAGGAGGATCCAGTCACCCAGATCGTAGACATCGCGGACCTTTCCACGGCGGACGGGGAGGGTGGGAATGGACGTTTGGAGGACGACGGACGTGCTCATCGGATGGGCGGCTAGCTGGATGAATGGGCGGCGGGAAGACGTGCCCGGCGGGAGAGCAGTTCTCCGGCAGGGCTCCCGGGCAATATATCAATCGGAGCAGGTTCTGACCAGCGGCGGACCGGCGATCGGCGGGGGGCGGGGCGGAAGAGGGTAGCGCTCTGGTGGGAGGGGCCGGAGGGGACGAGGCGGGCGCTCGACGGCTGATTCTGGGGGTTTAGGGCGAGGCGGAGCATGCCGGCGGGTGGTCATTCGCTTGATGCAGGGGCCCCGCTGGAGTAGACTCTGATAGGCGATCAAGTCGTTCCTTTTCCCGTTTTTCGGCGGGCGTTTTGCCGGTTGTTTGTGCGTTTCTTTGCCCTGCGGCTGCTCCGGATATTGAGGACGGTTACACGATGGGTTTGATGCGTTTCGTGTCCCCGTCTGGCTCTCTGGGTCAAGAGTTGGTCGAACAAGCCTATCTGGCCGGTTACGATCGAATTCCGTGGCGAGTCCGCGTGCAACTGGTGGACAACGAGCTGTTGGTGCAGCGGGAGAACTGCGACTCGGGCAACCTGTACATTCCGTGGAACGTGAACGGGCATGGACAGGTGACCCTGGCAACGGCGAGCCTGATGGATCGCCACGAGGCGTATTTTCTGCCGGTTGAGCTGGCCAGGGGAAAGCTGTCGCAACTGCGGAACCAGACGGCCGACTGGGAGCTGAGCGGGGTGGAGGTGCCGGAGCGGGTGCGGCAGCTCACGGCGGAGGCGATGAGGCGTTTTGGGCACGCGACGTGCCGGCAGGTGGGCGAGGCGGAGGCGGCCAGCGCGGCGGCGGACACGCTGAGGCTGACGCTGGATGCCGGCTACCTGCTGTCGGAGGCCTATTCGTCGCAGGTGCTGACGGCGCTAAGGGAGGAGCAGCCGTCGGGTCCGGGTTCGTTTCTGGGGGCCGGGCTGGGGGTGACGCTGCTCGACGAGAGCACGTCGGGCCGATTTCTGGAGAGTTTCAACGCGGCCTGCGTCCCGTTCGTCTGGCGGGAGATGGAGGCGACGCAGGGATCGTACTACTGGGACATAGCGGACCGGCAGGTGGAGTGGTGCGGCCGGCACGGGCTGAAGGTGTGCGGGGGGCCGCTGCTGGTGTTCGATCCCTGGCAGATGCCGGAGTGGATCTCGGATTTCGAGGGGGATTTCGACGGGGTGGTGGCGTGCCTGAGCAGCTTCATCCAGGCGGTGGTGGGGCGATACCGCGACAAGGTCGACATCTGGATCTGCGCGGCGAGAATGAACACCGCGGAAGGTCTTTCGCTGACGGAACACGAGCGGATCCGCTTGACGGCGAGGGCCGTGGAGGTGACCCAAGCGATGGCGCCGAACGCGGAGCGGCTGGTTTCGTACGATCAGCCGTGGGGGGAGTATATGAGCCACAGCCAGGCCGATTTCTCGCCTCTTCACTTCGCCGACGCGCTGGTCCGGGCGCGGCTCGGATTGACCGGCCTGGCGGTGGAGATGAACGTGGGCTACCGACCGGGAGGGACTCCGCTGCGAGACCCCCTGGATACGAGCCGGCACCTGGACTACTGGAGCATGCTGGGGGTGCCGCTGTATGTGACGCTGACGGTGCCGAGCAGCGGGGACCATGATCCGCTGGCGCGGCGTCGGGCGTCGGTGCAGATCCAGCCGTGCGGACCGTCGTACCAGACGGAGTGGGTGAACCGGTACATTCCCCTGTTTCTGGCCAAACCGTATATCCGGGGCGTGCTGTGGAACCAGTTGCGGGACTCCGAGCCGCACGATTTTGCGCACGGCGGCCTGTTTGATCCACGCCGCAAGCCGAAGGCGGCCCTGGAGCGGCTGGCCGAGCTCTGCAACACGTATCTGCGCTAGAGAGGCGGCCGCTGATCGAGGGCCGGAATCCGTGAGCGAGGGGAGACGGGGTTGGGGAGCCGTGCGACGGGCGATGAGTGGTGGCTTAGGTTGTGATCGAGGGGAGACGGGCCTGGAGACCCGTCCTACGACCCCGTGCGACGGGCGATGGGATGAAAGACGTGACGGGTCTGGAGACCCGTCCTACGAGCTGAGACAGAGCGCTAGGCGTTTCGGCCGAATATGGAGACGCACATATCGTCGGTCTGGGCCTGCGAGCCGGAGAAACGGCGGACCGTATCGATGACGTGGCGTCCCAGCTCGTCGACATTCTTGAAGGGCTTGGCGTTCATCTCGGTCAGGAGTCGAGGGATGCCGAAGAACTCATCGCGGATGTTCTGAGAGTCGGGGATTCCGTCGGTGTAGGCCATAAGGGAATCGCCGATCGCCATGTTGATGGTGAGCGGTTCGTAGTCCATGCCGTCGGCCACGCCGATGGGAAGCCCACTGAGTTCCTGGCCGACTTCTTCGATGGTTCCGTCGGCATGGCGGAGGAGGGGCGCCATGTGGCCGGCATTGACGATGCAGACCTCGTGGGACCGGGGCTGGAGGACCATGAGGGCCACGGTGACGAAGCGGTCTTCCCAGCGGGGGTCGCAGAAGATGGCGTTCATGCGGGCGATGGCCGCTTCGGGAGTGGGTTCGCTGAACAGGCAGGATTTGAACTCGGAGGCCAGCTTGGCGACGATGAGCGAGGCGGCAATCCCCTTACCGGAGACGTCGGCCAGGACGATGGCGATGCGGCCGTCGGGGAGGGGAATGTAGTCGTAGAAGTCGCCGCCGATCGTGCGAGCCGGATAGTAGTAGTTGAAGAACTCGTAGCCTTCGACATCGGGGGCCGTGTCGGGGAGGAAGCTGCGCTGGATCTTGGAGGCGAGGGCCAGGTCCTGCTTGATGGCGGCTTCGCGGACGGCAACTTCGTGGAGCTGGGCGTTTTCGACCGCCACGGCAGCCGGGACGGCAACGGCGGCGAGCAATTCGAGGTCGTCCTGGCTGAAGCGATTGAGGATGTTGCTGGTGTCGACCTGCATGGCCCCGAGGACCTCTCCGGCGGTGCTCAGGAGCGGTACGGCCATCATGGAGTGGATCTGGAAATCGACGATACTCTGGCCCTGGAAGTCCTTGGCAGCATCGTCGGAGATGAGGGCCTGCTTTTCCTTGGTAACCTTGTTGAGGATGGTGCGGCTGATGCGGATCTGGTCCTCGTCGTCTTCCCTGCGGTGCCTGGTGGCGCGAGGGATGAACTTGCCGGAATCGCGGTCCTTGAGGACGATGAAGCCGCGGTCGGCATGGACGAAGACGGTGAAGAGGCCGTCGAGGATCTTGGACAGGACTTCATCGATCTCGACCGAGGCGCCGATGGCCTGGAGGATGTCGAGGATGGCCTTGAGCTTGGTCTGGGCATTGACCGTGAACTGGAGGCCGCTGCGGCCACTGGAGAAATCGATTTTTGAGGTGATCGTCGACCGGCTGCTGAAGTCTTTTTCGTCGTCGACCATGAGGGCGGCCAGTTTTGCCTCGCGGCCGTCGAAATTGTCGGCGTTCTCAACGGTCACCTCGGGGGTGCCGTGGTTGAAGACGAAGACCAGGTCGCAGATGCGGATCTGGTCGCGTTCGTTGAGCTTTCGGCGGCCTTCGAGCTGGTCGCCGTTGAGGAATGTCCCGTTCCGGCTCTTGAGATCCTCAAGGAAGTAGTTGTCGTCGACCTTGACGACACGGGCATGCTCTCGGCTGACGGCCCCCACCTCCAGGACAATATCGCAGTTGGGGTGGCGTCCCAGGGTCATGGAATCCCGCTCGAGACTGTAGATTTTTCCCTGGTTGGGGCCCTGGATTACTCGTAAGACGGCCATTTTTTGAGATTATCCCCACTGGAAGAAATGAACGCAGGGCGGCAGGTCCGCCACGGGGGCGGGAGCCACCGCCTGGCAGCCAGGCACCGTCCGTGGCACGCTGTTATGAAAAACTCAACGATTTACTGAGTCGTACGGAACGTCACCCCCCGCCAAGGTGACCGGGGGCCGTTGATGAACCTGGAGTGGATGTCTATTCTGAAGACGCAAACGCGGAAAGAATGGTTCCGATTCTAGAGGTTTCGGACGGACGAAGTCAACCGTCTTGGGAGTGCCCTTGACTGAGTCGGCTGCGGCACCTATACACAGTATAGTGGCGCTAGTGATCGGCCCCGGCTGCGGGCCGACCGCCCACTATTGGGGAATGGTGTAATCGGTAGCACGACTGACTCTGGATCAGTTAGTTGGGGTTCAAGTCCCTGTTCCCCAGTTGAAACGAAAA
>CAZLWV010000228.1:8901-9538 GCA_964563135.1 uncultured Planctomycetaceae bacterium | reverse complement strand
CCGGTCGGATCGCCCGAACAAGCCCGCGAACTGATGGAAATGGGGGCCCGCCTCATCTGCTACCATGCCGACATCGTGATGGTCAAGTGCGGCCTGGAACAGATCCAGCGCGACATGGGCCCCCTGGGCTTCACTTTCGAGAACCGACTCAAGTGAAGCAGCTCGAAACTGCGGGAATTACGAGATCCGAAGCACGAAATACGAGAGTGTGAAACCCCTTCTTAAGGGTGCGGATAGCCGTGTCTGACGTGAAGAACATCCTGATTGTCGGCGTTGGCTCGATCGGCGAGCGGCACTTGCGGTGTTTCCAGATGACCAGGCGGGTGAAGGCCTCGATTTGCGAGGTCAACAAGGAGCTGAGAGAGCGGATCGCCGCGCAGTACGGCGTCGCCCAGGCCTACCCGGACCTCGATTCCGCACTGGCCGCCTCCTACGATGCGGCGGTGATCGCCACACCGGCCAACCTCCACATTCCCATGGCCAACCGCCTGGCCGAAGCGGGGATCCACCTCCTGATCGAGAAGCCGCTGAGCACGAGCCTCGACGGCATCGAGGCCCTCCAGTCGACGCTCACTCGCCGCAATCTGCAGGCGGCCGTGGCCTATGTCCTGCGGCACGAGCCGGCCGTCGCAGCCAT
>CAZLWV010000228.1:0-8848 GCA_964563135.1 uncultured Planctomycetaceae bacterium | reverse complement strand
CTTCGGACGCCCCGTGGAACTGGTGGCGGTCTGCGGCCAGCACTTCCCCACCTATCGCCCCGCCTACCGCGAAATCTACTATGCCCACCGCGCCACCGGCGGCGGTGCGATCCAGGATGCGCTGACCCACATCATGAATTCGGGGCAGTGGCTGGTCGGGCCGACCGACCGCGTTGTGGCCGATGCCGCCCACCAGGTCCTTGAAGGCGTGCAAGTGGAAGACACGGTGCATGTCATCGCCCGGCATGGAGAGGTGATGGCCTCCTACAGCCTCAACCAGCACCAGGCGCCGGCGGAGACCGGGGTCACCGTGATCTGCGAGAAGGGCACCTGCCGCTGCGATCTCTTCCGGCACCGCTGGAGCTGGATGGTCACCCCCGACACGCCCTGGCAGGAAGAACGTTTTCACGTTGCCGGCCGCGACGTCCTGTTCGTCACCCAGGCCAACGCCTTTCTCGATCTCCTGGAGGGCAAGGGGGAGCCGACCTGCACCCTGCAGGAAGCCACCCATACCCTTCAAACCAATCTAGCCGTCCTGGCCTCCGTTGAAGAAGGGAAATGGAAATGGACGAACGGCCAATGACCGGCGACACCGCCGGCGAACCAACGGTCGGCAAGTTGTTCGATCTGGCCGGCAAACGGGCCCTCGTGACCGGCGCCAGCGGCTATCTGGGCGGAGCCCTGGCCCGAGCCCTCGCCGAAGCCGGGGCCACCGTGGTCGTCAGCAGCCGCCAGCTCGATCGGGCCCACGCCGTTGCGGCATCGCTTCCCGCCCACGGCCATGCGGCGCACCAGGCCATCGAGATGGACCACATGGATGAAGCGTCCATCGACCGCGGCTTTGCCGAAGCGGTGCGGCTCGCCGGCGGATTGGAGATTCTCGTCAACAATGGCAACCAGGCGGTGGCCAACGATTGGACCGACGTGACCGGCGAGCAGTTCACGCGGCAGTTGGCCAATGCAACCGGCTACTTCCTCCTCGCCCGTCGGCTCCGCAATCTCGCGGTGGAGCAGGGAACCCTGGCAAGCGTGATCATGCTTGGATCGATGTACGGGGTGGTCGGGTCCTACCCGGATGCCTACGCAGATGTCTGCCCGGCCAGCCCGGTGGCGTATCATGCCCTCAAAGGAGGCATCGTCCACCTGACCCGGCACCTGGCCGTTTACTGGGCCCAGGACGGCGTTCGCGTGAACTGCCTGAGCCCGGGACCGTTTCCCAATCCGCGTGCACCCGCGGAAATGGTCAAGCGGCTCTGCCAGCGCAGCCCCATGAAACGCATGGGCCTGCCGTACGAACTGAAGGGGGCCGTCGTCTTCCTGGCCAGCGATGCCAGCAGCTACATGACCGGCCAGAATCTCCTCATCGACGGCGGCTGGACCGCCTGGTAGGAACGGGAGAACCAATTACTCCCGCAGGACGCGCTAATATCCTGTCAGATAAAATGCATTGATACGATTTCAGGAATAACAAAACTTCCATGAGTAACAAGAGTCACTCTCCGCCGTGATCAGCGCCCAACCTTGTCGTTTGGTTCGAAAGACGCCATACAGCTTGTCTGGATGGTGAATGCGATTGATGGTCAGTGGCCCTGTGGGTGTTGGCGGATACGTCAGCCATCCATCGTCGCTTCCACCCACACAAGGTGGGTGGCGACGTTCATTGATGGTCAGAAAAGTCATGCATCGGCCATGACACAGTTCAGAAGAGGCGGTCAGATGAGCTTCTATTCCGATGATTCGGCGGCGGACAACTGGATCGGCAAGCCCCTGGAAGACCTGGATACACCCGCCCTGCTGCTGGATCGAGCGGCCTCCGATCGGAACCTCCGCCGGATGGCCGACTTCTTTCGGGGCCGGAAGTGTCAGCTCCGGCCGCACTTCAAGAATCACAAGTGCGTCACCCTGGCCCGCCGCCAGCTCGAGGCCGGCTCGGCCGTCGGCATGACCTGCGCCAAACTGGGCGAAGCCGAAGTGCTGGCCGACGGCGGCATCCGCGACGTTCTCCTTGCCAATCAGGTCGTCGGCCCCGCCAAAATGGCACGGCTGGTGGAGGTCGCCCGCCGGATCGACCTCAAGGTGGCCGTCGACGACCTGGCCCAGGCGGAACCCATCTCACGAGCAGCCGCCGCGGCGGGAGTCACCGTAGGGGTCCTGGTCGAAGTCGATATCGGCACCGGCCGATGCGGGCTCAAACCGGGCCAACCGGTGCTGGAACTGGCCAGGGCCGTTTCATCGCTCGACGGCCTGCGATTCGACGGGCTGCAGGCCTACGAGGGGCACGCGGTCTACGTCAACGACCCGGTCGAGCGGGCCTCGCTGGTCCGTCAGGCCTTCGAGCAGGCCCTCCAGACCCGCCGGCTGCTGGAAAGCCAGGGGCTCGAGGTGAAGATCCTCAGCGGCGGCTCGTCGTCGACACACCGGCTCACCGGGAGCATCGACGGGGTCACCGAGATCCAGGCCGGTACCTACGCCACCATGGACTGGCGCTATGCGCAGATGGTCGGCGAGTTCGAAGTCGCCCTGAGCGTGCTGGCGCGGGTGATCAGCAAGCGCCCCGGCGTGGCGGTTCTCGACGTGGGACTGAAAGGAGCCGGTTGCGAATTCGGCACGCCCCATATCAAGCACCATCCGGCCGTCGAGATCCCCAGCTTCGTCTCCGAGGAACACTGTATCGTCCGCAACGCCCCCGCGTGGAAGATCGGCCAGGCGGTCGAACTCCTTCCCAGCCACGCCTGCACGACGTGCAACCTGCACCGGAAGATGTTCGTCCACGAAGAAGGCCGAGTGGTCGACGTCTGGGCGATCGAAGGATCGGGAAGAATCGCCTGACGCCGAGATTCCCACAGGGCATGGGGGGCCGGCTCAAGCAGAATACTTCCCAAACTGCCGCACGGCCTCGATCATCGCGCGGAAATTCTCGGGCTTCACCCCCCGGTGGATCGTGTTGCTCGAAGAAACGATCAACCCGCCCCCGGCGGCGCCTCCGGCGATACACTGCCGCACTTCCTCCGCCACTTCCTCCGGCGTGCCGCTACAGAGGGCGCCCGTGCAATCGACGTTTCCCTTGAGGCAAACCTTGTCTCCGATCCGGGCCTTCATGCCGCCAATCGTGTAGCCGCCGGCCGGGTCGATCGGGTCGAGGCAGTCGATACCCGCCTCGATCCAGAAGTCGAGCACGGCGTCGACGTTGCCGTCGCAATGCTTGATCGTCAGGTAGCCCAGCTCCTTGTAGCCACCAATGGCGGCCTTGAAACCGGGGGCGAGCCGCTCGAAGTAGGTCGCCGGCCGCATCAAGAGGCCCGTCGCGTTGGCCACGTCGTCGGTGGTGGCTACAATCTCGGTGCCATATCGCTCCCTCGACACGGCGGCCAGACGCAGGTTGTACTGGACGCACCGTTCGAGCAGCTCGTCAAAACAGTCCGGCTCCAGCAGCATGGCCATAAGGGCCCCTTCATAGCCCAGGAGGTCCCGCATGTCGGAGAATCCGTCCCGCAGGTTGAGCACGATCGCCCGCTCGTCGCCAAAGCGTCCCAGTGCCTTCTCCAGCGTTTCAAAACGGCGTGGGGCTTCCGAATCGGGGAACCTGAACTCGCCGTGCCGGCGGATATCCGCGATCGGGCTGGCAACCACGGCCGGGAGCACGTCGCCGGTCAACTGCCGCTTCATTCCCCACTCATCGACCAGCGTCTGTTCATCGATCTTCTCGCAGCGGTAGTCCGCCCGTACGTTGATCGCGTCCAGACCCAGCCGCTCCACCACATCGATCGAGTCTCCGCTTCCCACCAGGGCGCGGCCCACGCCGGCGTCGATAAACCATTCAAACACCGGCACGACATCGGGCGTCTGCCGGCGCAGAGCTGCCAGAACTCTCTGCTTTCCAGTCACGAGGCGAATTCTCCAAACAGTTGATGGCTCACCGGCGCCACGGCCGGATAAAGGTCCTGATAGATCCGGAACCAGCGCTGGTAGTCTTTCGACCGGGCGGCATCCGGGTGGAAGACGGCCCCTTGCCGGTAAACGCGCCGGCAGGCCTGGTCGACGTCGTCGTACAGCCCCAGACCCAGACCGGCAAGCATCGCGGCCCCCAGGGGCGAGGCCTCCTCGATGGCCGGCACCTCGATCGTGCGGCCGGCAATGTCGGCCTTGTTTTGCATCCAGAAGGCGTTGCGAGCCGCGCCCCCCACGGCAATGAACCGCTCCAGTCCGCCCCCCATGGCCTGCTCCATGGCGGTAACGATGTGGAAGAACTGGTAGTCGAGCCCCTCGATGATCGCCCGCAAAAGGTCGCCCCGTGTGGCCCGCGGCGTGAGTCCCAGGAAGGCGCCCATGCTGCGGGGATCGACCACCGGACAGGACGCGGCCGACATGTGCGGCAGGAACATCACGCCCCGCGAGCCCGGCGGTGCTGCCTCGGCCTGGCCCATCAGCTCGGACCAGTCTGTGCCGCAGTCCCCCAGCGACGAACCGGCCAGGTGGTTGCGGTACCACTCGACCATTTCTCCAGCGACGTTGCTCCCCCAGATCGTGTACATACCCGGCGCCACGTGGGCCTGCACCGTTATGCCTGCCTGGCGGAGTTCGTCCTTGAGAATCGGCCGCTCCGTCGTAATGCTCACGATTTCCCACGTGCCGGTCACATCCAGGACGTCGCCCGGTCGAAAGACGCCGACCGGCAAGGCACCGCAGATGTGATCGTGGCCACCCAGCACGACGAGCGTGCCCTGCCGCAGCCCGGTCGCGGCGGCCGCTTCCACATGCACTTCACCCACTACCGTGCCGCCCGGCAAGACCTCGGGGAGCAGCCGGCCGTCGATGCCCGAGACCCGGAGCATCTCGTCGGACCAGACAAGCCGGTGCTGGTCGAAAAGCATCGTGCAGGAAGCCATGCTGTAGTCGGTCACCCGGCGGCCGCAGAGCATGAAATTGAGAAAGTCCTCGATCAACAGCCATTTGTCGGTCCGGGCGAGAACCGCCGGCTCGTGCTCGGCCATCCACAGGATCCGCAGGGCCGAATTGATCGCCCACACCGGATTGCCGCCGATCGAGAAAGTCTTCTCGGCCCCGATCTTCTCCAGCCACCAGGCGTGCTGCGGGCCCGTTCGCGGATCGTGCCAACTGATGAAGGGGTAGAGCCAACGTCCCTGGCCGTCGATCGGCACGCCGTCCATTCCCATGCCCGTGACCGCCACGCCGCGGACCTGGTCCGGACCGCCGAGCTGTGCCAGGGCCTGGCGAATCGCCCCGGCCGTGCCGCTCCAGATCTGCTCAGGCTGCCAGACCGTCCACTCGGGATGCTCCTGGCTGGGATGGCACTTCTCCGTGGGCTGGCTCCCCCGGGCCACAACGTGGCCGTCGAGGTCATACACGATCGCCTTCAGAGTCGTCGACCCGAGGTCGATTCCCATCAGCAGGTCCATCGGCACCCTCCCGTCTTTCGCCCCGGCCGCCTTGCAGAAATGAGCCCGCATTGTAGCGGGACCTCTTGCTCGACAGCAACGGGCCGCCGGATGGGCGAGAATCAACCGCCACCAGGTGCCCCCGTCAGCATCCCACCTCGGTCGTCTCCGGGCCGAAAACGCCTGGAAAAGCACTCCCAGAATGAGGGGATTCTCGACGATCTCGATGGACACCGCGCAGCAACTCAGCTCGCGGCTCCGTATCCGATGCGGCTGGTCCCGCGCCGGCCCGGTACGATTGGATCGAATGAAACGGAGGAATCGACGGGTTCCCGCTGCGCGTTGCCAAAACGCGACCTACGCTATGGAAGAGCGGATGCCGTGATGACCACGGTTATCAGGCGGCAGTCAGCGGACACGTTGACGGAGAGAGCCACCTGGACGATTCGCAGGTGCAGGCGAGGAGAGACATCTCGCCAGGGGGTATCCGCATTCCGGTACAGGATGAAAGCAATCGAGTCGGGAGCAGAATCATGAGTACGACGAAGGCCGTTTCTTCCATCGACCATGGAATCCTTCTTGAGGCCGGTACGAACGAAGCGGAAGTCCTCGCTTTTCGCGTGTGTGGAGCGCGTTTCGGAGTGAATGTCGCCAAGGTCCGCGAAGTGGTGCCGCTCGAACGGCTCACCCCCATCCCCCACAGCCACCCGGCGATCGACGGTCTGGCCGAAGTCCGGGAAATGGTTATTCCCTTGGTCAATCTGCGAAAATTCCTGTTCGACGATGCCCAGCACCGCTCCGCCGACGGCACCGAGAACCTCCTGTTGCTCGAATTCAACAACGTCCATACGGCATTCCGCGTCGAGGAAGTCGAACGGATCTACCGCGTCTCGTGGAAAGACACCCGCCCCGTTCCGAGACTGGGCGAGAATGCCTGCCCGGTCACGAGCGTTCTCCGCCAGAAGGAAGGCCTCTTGCCGATGCTCGATTTCGAATCGATCTGCGCCAAGGTCGGCCTCGGCGGCATGTCGCTTGACCTGGAGAGCATCGACAAGGACCATTCGGTGTCCAAGGCAGAGCTTCCGATCGTCTACGCCGACGACTCGCAACTCGTACGGGCGATGGTCAAGGACTCGCTCCACGAGGCCGGCTTCACCCATCTCCGCGGCTTCCCCGGCGGGCAGGACGCCTGGGAATACCTGGACGAGTTGGCCGGCAACTCAACGCCTGAAGACATCCGCGAAAAGGTGGCGTGCATCGTCACCGACGTCGAGATGCCGCGGATGGACGGCCTGAGTCTGACCAAGAAGATCCGCCAGAACGCCGTGCTTGCCAAGGTTCCCGTGATCGTCTTCTCGTCGATCGCCACCAAGGACAACCAGAAAAAAGGTCTCCAGGTCGGTGCGTCGGTCCAGGTCTCCAAGGCCAAGTACGCCGAGTTGGTCGACGCGGTCACCCGGCTGGCGGGAACCAGCGCCTGATCGGCGCGGTCCGCGCAGCAAAACCCATCCTCTGAGAGCCGTCCCCCTCCGTCACCGCGGCGGGAGGCGGCTTTCGCGTTTCTTGTCCCGTTGCACTGCACGACCCTTCTCCTGCCAGTACGCCAGGAACTTTGCCACCAGTTGGCCCGACGGTTCGGCTCCGGCAGCATGTTCCTCGATCGAGTGGCCGAAGTAGGTGCCGACCTGAAGGTGCAGCCGCACCACGTTGGCACCCAGATCACGCATCTGCCGGAAATCCTTCTCAACGCTGGCCCAATCGTCCACCCAGTACTCTTCCACGATCCGGCCGAACTGGCCCACAAAATTGAATCCCCACGGTGTGAATGCCGTACCGATTCGGCCAGGACGAAGCTCTTTCCGTCCCCGGAAATCCGCACCCTTTCCATGGCTCGTGCTGCCGCCGGATCCGAACCCGCCGGCTGCTCCTGCCCGCAAAATGGCGTAATCAGGACTGCAAGAATCAGTGCCATGACAAGCCCTGCCGACCGCGGAATTCGGCGAAAGAAATTCGCGTTCATCGTTGTGCCTCCTTGGGCATCCTGCGTGTTTAGCCGAGCCCGAAGGGCGGATCAATAGGCTACAACCCCAATTCCTTGACGACTGCCACGGGCTCGCCAGGCTGGCATTCAGTACGGCCCCGGATTCGGGCTGTCAAAACCGTCGCTGAAGTGCCCGCACTGCGGCAGTTTGTCCTGCAATTCGGAATACGGCGTTGGATAGGTCCAGAAGTCCATGGTTTTGTCCTCAGAGGATATTGTAAGGGGGACGCCAATGGGTTCTGGAGAACAACCAAGATGCCAAGGCCGACTTTCACGAACTTGCCAGTGACCTGGTAAAGAATGGGCAGGCCGAGAGAGTCGTTAATGGCTGTCATCTGCTGATTGGCGAAGAATGCGACCCTTCGTCAGAAGCCGTAGCCGAACTCACCGGACTGATCCACAAGGTTCGTCAGTCACTCGTCACTGCGATGGGATAGCCCAATATCTGGCAACCGCACGGGAAACGGAGCCGTTCGATCCAGAACGCTGCCGTCCAGCCTCGACAGCGCCATTGGTCGTCATTGAAGAGCACTTCCTGGCTGTCGTAGAACTTCCCGTTGTACCCGCCCCTGAGCGGCCCCTGCGTCAGTCCGTGAGGCATGTCCTTGTTCTGGATGTCATTCCACAACAGCGACACCTGAGCCGATCCCGGGCATCCGGTCAAGCCCGCAGCCATTCTACCACCGGGCAACCCTGGTTGGTAGAATCGAGGCTGCCCTGGCATTTGGCAGAACAGCATGTTACCCATCGGGCTCCTTCCAGGCCAGGTTCGCCGGAGGATGGGGATTGGGCACTGGTCCTGCCACGAGCAGGATGAGAATCGCCGAAGCCGTGTTTCAAGTGCTGCCTGGCCTAAGTTCAAGGCCAAACCGATGAACTCCGGCGGGTCCAGTTCCTTCTGGTTCCAGGTGGAGGATACGCCCGGCTGGCTGACCGAGATCGACGTGTTCGAGATCGGCGGCAAGGCCAAGGGGTTCGAGCGCAAGTACAACATGAATCTGCACGTCTTCCGCACGCCGCAGGAGAAGAAGCACTGGAGTGTCGGCGGCGTCTGGGAAGCGCCCTGGCAGTTCGCCGAGGATTACCACGTCTTCGGCCTCGACTGGGGCGCGGACGAGATCAGGTACTACGTCGATGGCGTGCTCGTCCGCTCGGTCGAGAACACGCACTGGCACCAGCCGCTATTCCTGATCTTCGATTCGGAAACCATGCCGCAATGGTTCGGGATGCCCGACGACAGCGATCTGCCCTCTGCATTCAGCGTCGAGTACGTGCGGGCGTGGAAACAGAAGTAGCGAACCTGACCCGGCATGCGGGAGGAATGCGAGAACGGGAAAATGCGGGATCAAGGCAGCGCAGGGCGGCAGGGCCGCCAACCAATACGAGCTACCGCTCGAACTGAGATGGTCTG
>CAZLWV010000227.1:7469-9660 GCA_964563135.1 uncultured Planctomycetaceae bacterium | reverse complement strand
CACCTACCCCATTAGTGACTCGTTCGTTCGCTGGCTACATCGCAACCGGCTCGCCGGCGACAGGGGATTTTTTTGGGGGGAGCCAAGGGCAAGACGAGTCTTTCTGCCTGGCACATCCCCTGCGCGAATCGCAGCCAGGCTCGGCTTGCCGGTTGACCACTCGGCCCAGATTGGCCTAGAGTGCATAGACAGGCCGACGGCCTTGAGCGGCCGCGTTGCCGACACGGTGATTGACTGATCGGTACAACTTCCCTGGAGGCAATATGAAACGCCTGACGCTGCTCCCGTATGTGTTACTGCTTTTTGTGGCAACGGGCTGCCCGAAAGCGGAAGAGGCCGAGGAGGGGCTGAGTATCCCCCCGCCGGGAACACGCCTCCGGGTTCTGGTGGTCGATGATCCGCCGCTTGCCCAGTCGATTGGGTACCTGGAGACCGAGTGGAAGGCCCAGTCGGGCTTTGCCCTGGAGATCACCGATGTGTCGGCGGCCGACTTCGATCCGCGGAAGGTACCCGAGGCCGACGTGGTCGTGTTCCCGTGCTGGATGCTTGGTCCGGCGGCAGGTGCCGGATGGGCCGCGCCGTTGCCCGAGAAGGTGATCCAGAACCAGGAGAGCGACTGGGCCAACATCTTCTTCCAGATCCGGGCCAACGAGGCCGCGTGGGGCGGCAAGCCGATGGCGGTCCCGTTCGGCTCGCCCGTGCCGGTTCTGTACTCCCGTCCGGATCTGCTGGAAAAGGGGGGCTGCAAGGTTCCGTCGAACTGGGGGGAGTATGTGAAGACAGCCAAAGCCCTGGGCGACTCGGCCACGGCCGAACCGCTGGCTGAAGGCTGGGCCGGACTGACCTTGCTGGCCCACTCGGCTGCATATGCCGCCCATGCCGACAACCTCTCGGCG
Organism: uncultured Planctomycetaceae bacterium; assembly: GCA_964563135.1. Taxonomy (GTDB): domain Bacteria; phylum Planctomycetota; class Planctomycetia; order Pirellulales; family Thermoguttaceae; genus JAAYAY01. The sequence continues at coordinate 8,764 of CAZLWV010000227.1, read as the reverse complement.
CTGTTCCGCATCAACACGATGGAGCCGCTGATTGCGGGCCCTCCTTTCGTGCGTGCCCTCGAGGAGGTGGTGGCCACGGCCGACGCGGCGTCGCTCGACATGGACCCGGCTGCAGTCCGGGCGGCCTTCTGGCAAGGCAAGGCTGCGATGGCGGTTACGTGGCCGACGGCGGCCGACGAGGCTGTGGCGAAGCTCGAGCCGGACTTTCCGGTCGGTATTGGTGAACTGCCGGGCTCGCCGGACGTTTACGATGTGGGCGAGGCGATCTGGGAGAAGCGGGACAGGGGCTCGGACGGGCGCATAGCGCTCCTGGCCGCCTCGGGCCGGCTGGGTGTGGTAACGACATCCACCCAGTGGTCGGACGCAGCTCTGCAACTCCTCCTCTGGCTGACGGGCGAGAAGTGGAGTGCCCAGGTCAGCTCCCGGAGCCCGAACACCACCTTGTTTCGCAATTCCCACGTGACGGCCGTTTCCGGTTGGGTCGAACCGGCCATGCCCGAAGACACCGCCCAACAGTACGGCGAAGCGATCGTCACAGCGCTCGGGCGCGAGCAGCGATTCTCGGCGCTGGCCATTCCCGGCCGCCTCGAATACCTGGTTGCCCTCGACGCGGCCGTTCGGGCCGCAGTCAAGAAAGAAAAGTCTCCTCAAGACGCCCTCAACGCGGCCGCCGAAGAGTGGAAGCAGATCACGGAGAAGCTTGGCGTGGAGGAGCAGAAGGCTGCTTATCGGGCGAGCCTGGGGTTGAAGTGAGGCCGTGTACTCGTTGTGGCCCCGCAATCGCGACAACGAGGGAGTGTCTGAGGCAGGGTTTGTGTCTGCGCTCCATTTGGCATAGGATGTCACCAGCTTGCCAAGTGCATACGCACTTGGTGCGTTGCGGCTGCTAACGTCATCTGCCCGGCAGTTATGGGAAAAAAATGTCTACCAGATCGCCATTACGTTCGCAGGAATCATGATTGTCGGGTACGTGTTTCCGACAACTGTTTCGGCGCTGGTCAACATGATTCTGATAGCACGCCATGCCCCTGGGACGATCGATGAGGCCTTTCTTCCGCCAGGCAGTCCGTGGTTTTGGGCGGTGTACGGCGCGATCGAGACAGGTTTCGGCTTGTTTCTCATCTGGGTCGCACCTTGGCTCATCAAGTGGCAGACACAGGCGGTTGTTCACGATCAGCCAGCGTAGTCGCCGCACCGTTTGTGGGAAGCAATGCAGACGTTTTGAAGTGGAGACCAGGATCTGGTGGGCCGCGCTCGATCTGTGACGCTGCAGCCGTCGGCGGGAATAGCAGGTG
>CAZLWV010000227.1:0-7369 GCA_964563135.1 uncultured Planctomycetaceae bacterium | reverse complement strand
GTTGATTGGCGCTTGCTGATGTTACTGTCGTTTCAGAGGACGCGGATCGCACCGTCTGCGGGATGCAATGCAGACGTTTTGAAGTGGAGACCAGGACCTGGTGTCGAGGAGCAGAAGGCTGCCTATCGGGCGAGCCTGGGGTTGAGGTGAGGCCCTACTTGATGATCGCGGCGGCGAAATTGCCTTTGCCTGGCGATGAGAGCTTGATCCGCTTGCCCGTTTCCAGCTTGGACTCCGGTCCCCACTGGCCGGTGTCGATATCGATCCAGCGGATTTTCAAGGATCCCTGGGCTTTGCGCAGGTCGAGGGTGATCTGGCCGCCGGCCGGAAAATAGAGGGCGTAGGCCTTGCCGGGGTTGGCGGCCAGGTAGGCCTCGTTGCTCTGGCGATCGCCGAGCAGTTCCATGGCCGGCTTGACGGACCAGAGCGGGATGAGCGACTCGAGCTTGCGGGCGGCCTGGATGGCGGCAACCGCCTTGTCGTTCAATCCGAGGCCCGAATCGGGGCGGTGGAAACGCATCGACGCGGCGCCGGCCAGGAGGTGGCGCCAGAAGCGTTCGATTCCGTCCTGGTCGGTGTGGCCGAACTTGTTGCCATCGGCCCCGTAGGTCTTGGTGGTGTTCATCGGACGGGGCTGCCTGGAGAGGTAGTCGCGCACGAAGAGGAAATTGTCCCAGTGAGCCTGGCCCTTGTTCTGGTTGTTCTGCGAGACATCCACGAAGTCGTACAGCTCCGGATGGTCGAACGTCTGCCGATGCTCTTCCGATTTCAGATCCCAGGCGTCCCACATCTCGGTGGTCATCACGGTCTTGCCGGCCTTGGCCGCCCGTGACTTGATCAGCTCGGCCCAGTAACGGCCCCAGGCCGGTTCGGCCCTTGTTTCGTTGTCCATGCAGTAAAGCACGTGGTCGTATTTCAGGGCGTGGTCGAGCATCTTGCCGACGAAGGCCTCCTGGTACTTGAGCACCACGCGGTTGTTCCGCTGCCTGGGAGTCGTGAAGAAGAAGGGCTGCTTGTTGGCGCCGGGATGGTCCGGATAGCGGTCGGCGAACCCCGACGTATCGTAGGAATAGTTGACGTTGTTCTTGGGATTGTAGGGATGGATCTGCCAGCGCTCGTTGCCGCCATTGTCGGCATAGTCGAACCGGTCCCAGACCTCGATCTGCACGAAGATCTTGCGCTGGTGCGTCTCGCGGAGCATCCGCTCGAAACGGTTCCAGTAGTCTTCGTTCCACTGTTCGAGATCGTACTTGCCTCCGTCGATCTGGCGGAAGGGGTAGACTTCGAAACCCTTGTCCTTGCGGTCGCTCATCGTGTTGCGGATCACGTTTCCGCCGGCGGCGGCGAGGCGGTCGAGTTGCCTGACCAGGTCGTCCTCGGGCCACTGGAACAGGTTGTCGTCGTCGCTCGCGCCGAGGAGGAGCACGGGCTGGCCGTGGTACTGCCAGTACCAGGGGTTCTCGGTCCAGGGTCCGAGAGGGGCATTGTCGGCAGCGGAAAGATGCGAGGCGATACCCGAGAGGAGAATGGCCGTCAGAATCGGAAGGCAGATACGAGTCATCGCGGGTTCTCCAGGAATTGGTACAATGTCCCCAGTCAATCGCCGATGGCGAGCCCGCATTATGGCAGGCCCGCCGGCAGGCGGCAATCCTTGGCGGCAACCCTGCCCGGTCTCTTGACTGGCGCCTGCCGCGTGGCTAGCATCAGCTCTGTCCGGCCGGAAACTCCAGCAGGTGGTTCCCATGATGAGAATCTGTTCTCTCGCCCTTTCGCTGGGTCTTGTGCTCTCGTTGATGCAAAGCGCCAGCCAGGGGGAGGATGGAGCGGTCTACAACCTGCATCTGACGACCGACAATGGCCCCGACTACACCGACATCGGGTCGTTTGTCGGAAGTGTCACCGAAGGTGCAGCGACGCCGCAGGAGAAGTGCATTGCCGTCTGGCGCTGGGGACAGCGGAGCAGGCGGCAGACCAGTTGTGCCACAGATGACGGAAGGCTCATCTGGGATCCGATTCTGCATTACAACTCCTACGGGACGATGAACTGCGGCGTCATTTCGGCACTGAACATCGCCAGCTTCCTGCAATTGGGCTACCAAGCCCGCTACATCCAGCTCGGCGACCATACGGTGAGTGAAGTCTCGTGGGACGACGGCCGGACGTGGCACTTGTTCGACTCGTCGATGAGTTTCTACTGTTTCAACCATGCGGGACAGGTTGCAGGCTGCCAGGAGATTCAGGAATCGCACGGGTGCGAGCTTTCGGGGGGCAAGAGCGAACCTGGCCACTATTACCTGTACCATGGCGCCCCTGCCTGCGTTTCTCATCTGGGCGCCGACGGCTGGCGTTTTGCCTCGGATCAGCCGGTTGGTTATGAGCGGACGCTGATAGGCGGTGCCTCGTCCTATACGGACGGATTCTCGGTCAGCCAGTACATGCAATATGGGCGGTATGGTCACCGCTACGTCTTGAATCTTCTTCCCGGCCAGTCCTACACGCGTTACTGGGAGCCGCTGGATCGGCTGCGACCTGAGATCCCGGAGCAGGATGGCCGCGACTACTTTCGTCCCTTGCAGGGGGGCGATCCGGACGACCAGCACGGGCTCAACAATATTCGCGGCAACGGGGAATGGATCTTCACGCCGGATCTTGCAGAGCCGAGTTGCCGGAAGCTGTTCTACGATTCCGAAGGCGTGGAGACACGAGAAGCAGGGCAGACCGGCCCCAATATCCGGCCGGAGGGGCTCCGGCGGCAGGCATCGGTTACGTTCCAGGTTTCCGCGGCCAACGTGATCACGTCGATGCAGATCGAGGCTGACGGCCAGCGACTTGGAGCCGACGATACGCTCTCTCTGTCGGTCAGCCGGACCGCGGGAATCCATTGGACGGCTGTCTGGCAATCACAGAACACGGGGCCGCAGGAGATTCGTCTTCGACTCCGCGACGAAGTGGCGGGTGTGACCGAATGCCTGGTCCGGTTCGAGATGTCGGCGGCCGGAAACAACACCGACGTCGGGATCGATACGCTGAAACTGACCGCGGTGACCCAGCTCAATCGCCGCACCTTGCCGAAGCTCACGCTGGGCACGAACCGGGTGAGTCTATTGGCCGACGAGCAGGAGCAAACCACGCTGCTCTGGCCGGTGCTCCATGGGGGTCGCTACCGCGAGACAGTTCTGCGGGAAGACGACGTGCACTCGACCGACGAGCCGGACGGTATCTACAAGGCGACGCTCGGACCGGCAGTCAATGGCAAGGAATGTTCCGCAACATGGCGTCTGGAGGTTCCGACCGCTATCACCGGGGTGACTTACGGAGTGGTGGCGACCAATCGGTCGTCGTCGTCCTACGTATCTCTACAACAAGGGTTCGACGGTGAGAGTTTTGCGGAGTTCTTCCGCAAGTGCGACGGTGGTTTTCCGTTCGACAAGCAGGTGCTCCATGTGGCCGATGCGGCGGGGATTCCGGAAGGAGCCCGTCAGGCGTACCTCAAGTGTGCCTTCTTCTGTCGCGGCGGGGCGGCGACCTATGGCATGGACGGCATCCAGGACCTGTGGATTCGGGTGCGTCACAGGCCTCGGCTGGAGAGATTTGGACCCTTCGAGGTCACCTACAATTGGACGGAGCACAGGCTGTCGGGAGATGTTACTCGCTGGCATAGAGAACGGGTCGAGTCGGCTACGCACGAGTATGTGATCAACACGGCGGGCTATCGCGATCCGACGATGAATTGGGTACGGGTGAACCTGTGCGGGGGGAGTCCGACGAGCGAACGGTGCCGGCCGGGATACTCCGACGGCGAGGATGTGGGTCCTGGAAGCGAAGTGCCGGAGGTGACCTATTGCTGGGGAACGAATCTGGCGGCCAAATGTCCGTATAGCGTCAGCCGCCCGTCCAGCAGCGACTCAAAGAACCCTGACACCAGGGGTGCTGAGCTGACCAATGGAATCGTGATTGCGCCGACCGATTCGACGACGAGCGACGAGATTCAGCCGGCTACGGCCTTCTGGGATGCGGGAGAGCCGCTCGATGTTATCATCGATTTGGGAAGCGTGCAGGACATCGCAGGTGTCCGCGTCTGCAGCCATCAACCCAGCTCGGAGTACTGCCATCCGGGCGAGGTAGAAGTGGCCGTTTCGGTCGACGGGAAGGTCTGGAACGAGGCGGGGACGATCCATCATAATGACGTCTGGAGTCCTCCGGCAGACTACGAGTATTGGGAGCACGACGACGACCCGGACTACCGGCAGCTTCCGGCGGGAGGGCGATTGGCGTATCGCTATCCGCTATCCTGGGAAACGCCCCGATCAGGGCGATATGTGCGTTTTCAGTGCACTCCTTTAGAAGGCCGTGGAATGGGACTTTCCGAACTGCAGGTCTTTGATCAAGTGCGGGTCGTCCGCCGATCGCCGTAGCCCCCTGTCCCCCTGGGAGAAAGATCACCGTGAACGAACAGAAACCCGCAGCCGACATTGTGGTTTCGCCTGCACCGCGGCTGCAGTCGCTGGATGCCTACCGGGGACTGGTCATGTTTGCCATCGCTTCGTCGGGCTTGGGCATTCATGCTGCCGCGGAGCATTTTCCCGACAGCCCGGTCTGGTCGGTACTGGGCTTTCACACAGAACACGTTCCCTGGGTAGGATGTTCGGCCTGGGACATGATCCAACCTTCGTTCATGTTCCTGGTCGGGGCGGCAATGGCGTTTTCCTGTGCGAAGCGACGCGCCCGTGGCGATTCTTACGCCAGAATGCTGTGCCACGCGGTGATCCGCTCGGTGGTGCTCGTGGGGCTCGGTGTGCTGCTGGCTTCGAACTGGTCGGACCACACCGTGTGGGAGTTTCCCAACGTGCTGGCGCAGATCGGTTTGGGCTACACGTTTCTTTTCCTGCTGTGGAATCGCCGCCCGCTGGTCCAGTTCGCCACGGCCGTCGCGATCCTTGTTGTTTACTGGGGCTGGTTTGCCCTCTACCCGTTGCCGCCCCAGGGGTTCGACTATTCAAGTGTGGGAATTACGGACGACTGGGTCTACCTGGACGGTTTTGCCGCCCACTGGGAGAAGAACACCAACCCCGCCGCGGCCTTCGACGTCTGGTTTCTCAACCTGTTCCCCCGCACCGAGCCGTTCGTCTTCAATAAGGGTGGATATCAGACCTTGAACTTCATCCCCTCGCTGGCCACGATGATCTCCGGTCTGATGATCGGCGAGTTGCTGCGGAGCCAGCGTCGTAGCGGGGCCAAACTGGCGGTACTGATTGCTGCCGGACTGGCGGGCGTGCTGGCAGGCTGGGCTCTCGACTGGTATGGGATCTGCCCGGTTGTCAAACGCATCTGGACCCCGAGTTGGGCCATCTACAGCACCGGCTGGGCCTGCCTGCTCGTGGCGGCGTTCTACGGGGCGATGGATCTCTGGAGCAGTTCCGCCATGTCGCGGGCAGCGCGCTTCGTCACGTTTCCGCTGATGGTGTTCGGCGCGAATTCGATCCTGGTGTATATGATGGGGCAACTGGCCCGTGGGTGGACGAAGGGCACGCTGGAGATTCACCTGGGAAAGGACTACTCGCAGGTGTTCGGCACGATCTACGCACCGATGGTCGAGGCGACGTGCGTGGTGCTCTTGTTCTGGCTGTTCTGCTACTGGCTGTACCGGCAGAAGATCTTCTTGCGGATCTGAATGGCCTCGCCTGATTCCCGGAAGGGTAGTCGTCATAAAGACACCCCCATGGGCTCTGCCACCACAAGGATAGCCGCGTGGGGTTGCCCCGCGCTCGTTGGAGTCCAGGCTTTAGCCTGCGTCCTTCCCAACACCGACCTGAATCGAAAAGGCTGAAACAATCTTCCGATCCACGACAGTCGAATTCTCAAGGTCCCGCCCCGGCGCTTTGGCACGTGGGAAGGGCGAGGCGATTGTGGGCGGATGTCCGAGGGGGGGCAGGGAGCACGGGGATTGTAGACGTCACGAGTCGCAGGCTTGGAAACGGCCGAATACGTATTTGCCAAGCGGGGACCATGGAGCTTGACCGACTGGGACGCAAGAATGAAAGTTGACGCGGACTCGCTCTTTTCCCTCCTACAGGGTACAACGGCCTGGAAAGACTATGAAGGCCCCTTCAACCGGCCGACACCAGAGCGTGACCAGTGTTCTTGAGCCAGCACCTGTCCTCCTTTCCTGGGATCTGACTATGAACGAGCGCTATGGTCCAGCCACGGATGAGAAATTCCTGGCGAAAGTCGAGCCGTGGATCGCTCAGTATGGCGAGGTCTTTGTGAGGTTCACTCTGCCACACGCGGGAGGCTCTAATGGTTGCGCCTTTTGTGAGTCGCTATTCTCCTTACGTGGCCTCATACAAAACCTTCCGTCAGGCACTCGCGTATCTGTCTTTCGCGGGCGCCGATTGCCCTACCGAGGCGTTGCCGATGAGCAGTTCTGCACGAACACACTGGGCAATCTGGAAGACGGAGCGGACTTCCTGCTCGTCAGGTTTGAGCCGCAGCCTTACTCGATTGCGTTGTCATGCTACGCTGGCTCGTCGCATCGGGAACTGCAGGAATGGTTGCAGGACTACTTCGGAGAACGAGTTGCGGTTGGTGAAGAACCCGTATTCACTGGCGAGGGCGACGAAGCCGTGATCACGGCTACCAAGGATGGAGTCGTTAGCTCCTACTGACTACTGAATTGCGATCAGCCAAGCGCCGCAGTACGGGGACGGATAAAGGGGTCGGGAGCTCCCGACCCCTTTATTCGTCCGGTTCCTTGTGAGGAGGGAGTCTCGTGATTGCTGCAGCGGGTTGCCGCCGGGCGGCGGGAAGGGTAGCATGGCGACGGGGTCTTGCGTTCGATTATGGGCACTCTTTGAGGGAGGGGCAATCTGGTGAGCGAATCGTCGGAGAAAGGCTACCTGGCGCTCAAGACGGTAATGATGCCGCGGGATACGAATCCCTACGGGACGATCTTCGGCGGGGTGACGATGAGCTACATTGATCTGGCCGGGGCGGTGGGGGCGCAGCATGCGATCTGGCAGGAAGGCTGGCCCGATCAGCCGATCGTAACCGTGGCAATGAACAGCGTCGAGTTCCACGAGCCGGTGTTTGTGGGCGACAGCGTGAGTTTCTACACGAAGGTGGTTCGCATCGGGCGGACGTCGATCACCATGCACGTGCTCGTGGAAGCGGATCGCCAGGGCGAGCCGGTGCGGCTCACCGAGGCGGAGGTGACCTACGTCGCCGTGAACCTGAACGAGAAGGGCCGGCCGCCGGTGCCGATTCGGGGGGAGTGAATGGGACGCCGGTTGATCAACTTCCCTGGCTGCGTGGGCTTGCCAGGCATTTGGTCGCGATCGCAAACCACCTTTCAAGGCCCGCAACTTCCCCC
>CAZLWV010000226.1:0-9783 GCA_964563135.1 uncultured Planctomycetaceae bacterium | reverse complement strand
CCGGAGCTGGGGCTGGAGCGGGGGCCGGAGCTGGGGCCGGCTTGGGGGCCTCAGCCTTGGCAGGGGCCGGGGCCGGCTCGGCTGCGGGGGCAGCGGGCTCACAGGCCGCCGGCTCGCAGCATGCCGGTTGGCATGGCTCGCAGCAGCATGGCTCGCAGCAGACCGGCGCGCAGCAGAACACGCGGATCTTGCAGCAGCGCGGGGCGCAGCAACGTCCGAACAGGCCGCAGGCCTCTGCCGACTCGCCGACAGCCAACGCTGCTGCCATCAACACGGCCAGCGTCATGATCAATCGTCGCATGGATTCAACCTCCTAAGTAGTGAAACAGGGACTGTCTATGGAGACCAGCCACCGGCTGGTGCAGACTTCGTGCCGCACAGGACCTGGTTTGTGAGGTGGGAAAGCGTCAGGCGGCGGCTCTTCAATAGCGAGCAGAACGCAACGACTCGATGCCGTTGAGTGCTCAGGGGCTGGATGTTTCTATACGTACCCTAGCTTGCGCAGAGTGACATTGCAACCTTTCTCCCCCCAAAGAGTGCGAAAAACGGGGCATCCGCTTCTGACCACAACTCGTTGACGAGTCTCGATCTACGTCATGGCGTGGAGGCTGGATCGCCGGCTGATCCCGTGCAGAAGTGTTCGGGCCCCGCTGGCGAACCGACGGCATTTTCGCGATATTGGTTCGGTTCAGGCCAGCTCGCGGGGCTGGTTTTCGAGTCTTTTTGGCCGATAGCCCATCCGTCAGGCGGGCCGAATCGGTACCCATTTGGTGGGGGATGCTGCGATGACTTTCCATGCCACGACGATCTTGGCCGTCAGACGCGCCGCAACGGTTGCCATTGGCGGCGACGGGCAGGTGAGTCTCGGCAACACGATCGTAAAGGGGGATGCGGCAAAGATTCGTCGGCTCGCCGACGGGAAGGTGCTGGTGGGCTTTGCGGGATCGGCGGCAGACTCCTTTGCCCTCATGGAGCGATTCGAGGCCAAGCTCAAGGATCATCCGGCGAATTTGCCCAGGGCCGCGACGGAATTGGCCAAGGAGTGGCGTACAGATCGGGCTCTCAGGCGGCTGGAAGCCATGCTGATTTGCGTCGATTCGCGACATACGCTGCTTCTGTCCGGCAGCGGCGACGTGATCCAGCCGACCGACGGGATCGTGGGCATCGGTTCCGGAGGGAACTACGCCGTGGCGGCGGCGCGAGCCTTGGCAGGCCACAGCGAGCTGGGTGCCTCCGAGATCGTCCGCGTGTCGCTCGAGATTGCAGCAGGAATCGACGTCTACACGAATACGAACATCACGGTGGAGGAAATGGCGTGCGAGACTTGACGCCGCGGAAGATCGTTGCCGAGTTGGACCGTTACATTGTGGGGCAGGACGACGCCAAACGCGCGGTTGCGGTTGCGGTTCGCAATCGCTGGCGGCGCCAGCAACTGTCGGAAGACATGCGTGCCGAGGTGGCGCCGAAGAACATCATGATGATCGGGCCGACCGGCGTGGGAAAGACCGAGATTGCCCGTCGGCTTGCCAAGTTGACCGGCGCCCCGTTCATCAAGGTGGAGGCCACCAAGTACACCGAGGTGGGGTACTACGGGCGTGACGTGGAGAGCATGGTGCGCGAGCTGGTGGAGAACGCCATCGGCCTGGTGCGGGAATCGGAACGTACGGGCGTGGAAGAGGAAGCCAGGCGGAGGGCTCAGGAGCGGCTTCTGGATCTCCTGGCGCCGGCGCCCGGCTACGATTCGCAGGGGGACGCGGAATCCAGCCACGATCGCCACGAGCGGACTCGCGAGAAGCTGCGTGCCATGCTCGTTGCCGGTGAACTGGAAGAGCGGCGGGTCGAGTTGACGACGGAGCACAAGGTGATGCCGATGATGCTCACCGGGGCGGGGATGGAGCAGATGGACCTCGACCTGCAGGGCATGTTCGAGAAGATCCTGCCCAAGAATACGTCGCGGCGCGAGTTGCCGGTGAAGGAGGCGCGAAAGGTCCTGTTCGAGCAAGAGGTCGATGCCCTGATCAACAAGGACGAGGTACAGGCGGAGGCGATCACGCTGGCCGAGAACACTGGGGTCATCTTCATCGACGAACTCGACAAGGTGGTGGCGAGCGAACACATCCACGGCGCCGACGTTTCCCGCCAGGGGGTCCAGCGCGACCTGCTGCCGATCGTCGAAGGCACCACGGTGCAGACCCGATACGGATTTGTGAAGACGGACCACATTCTGTTCATAGCGGCAGGGGCATTTCACCGCTCGAAGCCGAGCGACCTGATGCCGGAACTGCAAGGCCGTTTCCCGATTCGCGTGGAACTGAAGGATCTCACCAAGGACGACTTTGTGCGGATCCTGAAGGAACCGAAGAACTCGCTGACCCGCCAGTACGAGGCGCTGCTGGAGACGGAGGCCGTTCATCTGGCATTCGACGACGACGCGATCGAAGCCCTCGCCGACTACGCTTTCAAGGTCAATCAGACATCGCAGAACATCGGCGCCCGCCGGCTCTACACGATCATGGAGCGATTGCTGGAGGAGCTGAGCTTTGAGGCCCCCGAGATGAACATGGGGCGGGTCGTCGTCAACGCCGCCTACGTTGCCCAGCGGCTCGACGCCGTGGCCCAGGACGAAGACCTGAGCAAGTTCATCCTCTGAGGCCGCCCCGCGGCCTGTCGCAGATCAGCCGATCAACGCCAGGGCGACGTTCATGTAGATGAGGAACCCGAGGACGTCGAGCACGCCCGCAACCACGGGGTTGCTCATCAAGGCGGGGTCGAGCCCCAGGCGGCGAAAGAGCAACGGTAACATCGAGCCGAGCATCGTGCCGCAGACGGTGACAAGAACCAGGGTGATCGGCAAAACGATCGCGGCGTAGGCGCTGACGTCGGATCGCAGTATGGCACAGAAATAACCGCAGACGCCGAGGATTCCACCGAGCAGGAGTCCCATGGCAAACTCGCGCCGGACGATCCGCCACCAGTCGACAACGGAGATTTCGCCGGCGGACAGCGCCGTGATGACCAGGGCCGCCGATTGATTGCCCGAATTGCCGCCCGTGGACGCCACGACGGTGAGAAAGGTAACCAGCCAGGGGATGGCTTCCAGGTCGGCCTGGTGGTGGTTGATGGCAATGGCGGTCAACATGGCCCCGAAGAACAGCACGGTCAGCCAGATGGCCCGCTTCCTGGTCAACTCGACCAAGGGGGTGCTCATGTAGGTTTCGTCGAGCGGTTCGACGGCCGCCGCGCGGTGCGCGTCTTCGACCGCCTCTTCGGCGATCACGTCGAGCACGTCGTCGTGCGTGATGATACCGAGCATGCGTCGCTCGTCGTCGACGACCGGAATGGCCAGCAGGTCGTACTTGGCCACCTTCGCAGCGACTTCCTCCTGGTCGTCCGACGCATTGACGGTGACCAGGTCGCGTTCCATGATCTCGCCGACGGGACGATCGGGAAAGCGGGCCGCGGAAAGCAATTCGCGGGCCGAGACCAGCCCGTGGAGATGGCCTTCTTCGTCGAGGACGAAGATGTAGTAGATCGTCTCGAGTTGCTCGGCCTGATGGGCGATCTGGTTGAGGGCCTCGCGGACAGGCGTCGATGCGCTGACTCGGGCGAACTCCGTCGTCATCACCGCCCCGGCGGTGTCCTCCGCGTAGGCCTGGAGACGCTGGATATCGCGCCGCTCTTCCACCGGCACCAAGGGGAGGACTTCCTCGACGACTTCCGGAGCGACCTCCTGGAGCAGGTCCACGCGGTCGTCGGGCGGCATTTCGCCGATGAGCTGGGCAGCATCCTCCCGGTCGAGCGACTCAAGGATCTTGACCTGCAGCTCTTCATCGAAGAAGCAGAAGATCTCGCGGCGGAGATACTCGTCGGCATGGCGGATCACCTGCCACGACTCTTCGGCCGTTAGTCCGTCCATGAACTCGACCGTTCGGGCGGGGTGGAGGGCGCCGCAGAACTCGCGCAATCCGGCCACGTCGTCGTTTGCCAGCATTTCGCGGAGTTCGGGCAGGTAGAGCGGGTTTGCCATGGGGACGGCTTCCTTGGGGAGAACCCGAGCAGGCGAACGAGAATGCACATTGCTTCAGGCAAGTGTAGCATTTCCCGTGCCAGATGCGTAAGGCCTCCAGAGCTGCCGCGATTCAGGAGGCAATCTGCCAGGGATCGAGACTCGCCGTCGAGCGGTTCGATGGCCGGAAGAAGTGCTCCAGCACATCGGGCATGGCAGAGAACTGGAAGTGGATGAGGCTTCCGACCACGCAGTTGCAGCCGAGAAGATCGGGTTGGCAACACGCCTTCTGACCGGCATCCAGCCGGCATCCGAGCGGCACGAGCCGCCAGCACCCGGAGCGATAGCCGCGAAGCCGGGCTCCCTGGGGAGCGAGCCAGTTGTCGCGGGCCACGGTGATCTCCACCGGCTCGGCCACCGCCTCGGCTGACAGAAAACGGGCGACGGAGGGGAGAATACCGCACATGCGGTGCATTTCACCCGAGGGCAACTCGAGCGCCTGGCTCAGATAGGCGGCTCCCCCTGCCTCGCCGTAGATTCTGCCGCCACCGGCAACATGGCTGCGCAGGGCCGACTTCATGCAGTGATTCTCGGAAAGCGCCCTGGCAAACGCCTCGGGGCGGCCGCACCCGAGATAGACGATCTCGGTTGCCGGCGGCAGGCTTTCGTCGCGCAGAGGCGAGAAGTCCACCACCTGGGCTCCCAGCGTTTCGAGTTGGTCGAGGGTGCTCGGAAAATAGCCGAAGAATGCCTCGTCGTAGGCCACCGCCACGGTCGGACTGTGGCCAGGCAAGTCGTGGATCAACCGAGTGCCCTGCAGTTCCAGAGACGCGGCCGAGTCGACCAGGTGGGCCAAACGTTCGGGGCGCCAGAATTCGCGGAAGTCGGCGGTCAGCGTTTCGCACAGCGCCGGCGGGAGTTCGTCTCCCGGAACGAGCCCTGCAACACGGCGACGTGCCTCGCACGCGTGCCCGAGCGCGCCAACCACGGGCAGCTCCCACAGGGTCTCGAGGTCCGTGATCATCCCTGCCAGGGACCGCCGGGGCGACGTATGGTCGATGAGCAGGGCGTCGGCGCGGGGCCGTTCCGGCAGGCCGTGCTCGTCGATCAGCGCGTCGTTGACGACAGCCAGGCGGGGCAGGTTGAGCCAACGGCAGAGCGTGTCGAGGCAACCGCCTGCAGTCTCACCGCAGGGGCGAGACCCGAAGCTGCCCACCACCACCGCCAGATCGACGCCGCAGGCCGCGCGGACCAGATGATCGCAACACATCTCCCGCGACATGAGCCAGCTATCCAGATACCGCCCTTGCAGCCCCGTGGCGGCCTTGGCGGTCCATTGGCCGGGAAGGCTCGCACGCGATGCGAAACATTGTGTCTGGACGCCGCCGCGCCGGAGCGTATCGAACAACGCGATCAGGGCAGCCTTCGAGTCGGCCCCCTCCTGTATCGTTCCGACCGCAAAACGTGGCAAACTGGTCATCCCGGTCCGCTTCAAAAAGTCAAGGCACGAAATCCAGGGCGGCTGGGCCGCCAACCGATGCGAATTGGCGCTGGGTTGCCGGTGGCCTGCTCCCGCGCGCCGCGAGTCTCTGGGAACGACTTGACGATCTTCGAGGTTCGCCGTGCAGATGGCCGGTCCGTGGCATTCCAGCGTGGCCGCCGGATCGACAGCAGACCGGCTCCTGGAGAATTGTTTCTGCCGCCCCGGAGAAGTCAATCCGGGACCTGGGCGAAAACCAGCTCCGGTCCCCCGGAGCGGGCAAAACAGCAAGGCGGCCTACTTCAACGTGATCGTTTGCGATCCCGTCTGGGTGAGCACCTTGAGAGGAATCCCCTCGCTCAACGAGGCATCTTTCGTGGCTTCGACGAAGTCGGCCACTCCGGTGACCGGTTTGCCGCCGACTTCCTGGATCAGCATGCCGTCGGCCAGGCCCGCCCGTCCCGCCGGCCGGCTTCTGTCGACGTTCATCACGAGCACGCCCTTCTGTCCGCCGAAGCCGAGCTGGCCGGCCATGTAGTCGCTCAGATCCATGACCGCCAGGCCGAGTTTCTCGTCGCGGTGGAACTTGGGAGCGCCGTTCCAGACGCGAGCCGTTCGGCCCAGGTCTTCCGGCATGGTCTCTACGACGACCTCGAGCTTCAGGGACTTGCCGCCGCGCAGCACGCTGAGGTCGTGCTTCGAACCGGCGCCCGACCGTTCCACGATTTCCTGGAGGTCAGCAACATCCAGAGTCGAGCGGCCATCGAAGGAGAGGATGACGTCGTCTTTCTGAAGCCCGGCCTTCGATGCCGGGGAATTGTCGAGAACGCTTTCGATCACCACGCCTCGGTTGGAGCCCACGCCCAACTCTGCAGCCCGCTCCGGCGTAACCGGGCCAATGCCGACGCCGAGATACGCACGGCTCACGCTGCCGGTCTCGGCCAACTGCGGCGTGATCCATTTTGCCAGGTTGATGGGGATGGCGAATCCGATCCCCTGGTATCCACCGCTCCGCGAGAAGATCGCCGTGTTGATGCCGACCACCTCGCCGGCAAGGTTGACAAGCGGTCCGCCCGAATTGCCCGGATTGATCGCCGCATCCGTCTGGAGGAATCTCGCCCGTTCGACCGAACCGAGCGAACGGCCTTTGGCGCTGATGATGCCGGCGCTCACGGTCTGTTCCAGTTCAAAGGGGTTCCCCACGGCAATCACCCAGTCGCCGATATCGAGCTTGTCGGAATCGCCCAGCCTGGCGATGGGCAACGGCTCGTCGGACTTGACGCGAAGCACGGCCAGGTCACTCTGAGGATCGGTCTTGATGTCGGTAACGGGCAGTCGTCGGCCGTCGGACAGGTCGACCGTGACCTTGTCGGCTCCCTCCACCACGTGGTTGTTGGTCAGGATCAGCCCTTCACCGATGATGACGCCCGACCCCATTCCGGGCAGCGGCACCATGGGGTGCCTTCCGTCGGGCATGTTGAAAAGGTCTTCAAGAGGCGACCCGCCAAGCGGGTTGTCGCCGGAGGAACTCGGCTGGGTCGTTGTTCGCACGGTGACCACCGTGGGGATGACCGATTTTGCCGCGGCACGAAACGCGCGGGAGAGGTTGTTTGCCTGATCGATCGCCTGCTGATCCGCCTTTTCCAAGGCCTGGCCTGCACAAGCCAGCGGAGCGCCGCAGGCAGCCACCCAAAGGACGGCCATGCTCAGAATCCGTGTCCAACGATGCTCCAACGGCTGGGCCTGACATGTCATGCCTGGAAATCTCCTCACAAACTGGGGCTATGCCGCGGCCTTGGTTGACTGCCGCAACTGCGATGGGATGCCTCCACGGACGAACCGCAAGCCGCCCGACGTTCAGCATACTATGTAAGAATTGTCGTGTTGTCCGGGCCGGTGGGCAAGCCCGATTCGCGGCGAGGACGCCGAGCGAGGACGCCGCGGCGGAGCGTTTCGGATGTGCCTCCTGCTGCGCTTTGAAGGCCCCGTGCTCCGGCAATCGGCATCGTTGACAAATCTCACCCCCCCTGTTAGGCTTATTTTGATCTTTGCAGGAGTGCTGGAAGTAAGCCGGGTTGAGCGTGGCATTCAGGATCTGCTTGCTCCTCTTCCCCGCACACAAGGCGACAGGCGTAATCCACCGCGGTTTCTCGTGTCGTCACCAATTCAGTTGGGAATCGGAGTCATGGCAGACACTGCCGGGGCCGATGGAATTGAGGATATCGATGCGCAAATGGCCGCATGCCAGGAGCGGTTGCGCTATCGGTTCCGGGATCCAGAGCTTCTTCGGGCGGCCTTGACCCACGCCTCGGGAGCTGAGCACCGGCTCGCTTCGAACGAACGCCTCGAATTTCTCGGCGATGCGATCCTCGGCATGATCGTGTGCGAGATGCTCTTCCACCGATACCCTGACTATCTCGAGGGGGATCTGACGAAGATCAAATCGATCGTCGTCAGTCGCCAGACGTGTGCGAGGATAAGCGATGCCTTGGGACTGGAGAAGTGCCTGATCCTGGGAAAGGGAATGACGACTCATCCGAGCGTGCCGTCTTCGCTGCTGGCGGACGTTTTCGAGTCGCTCATCGCTGCGGTCTATCTCGACGGCGGAGACGAAGCGGCCAGGCAGTTTGTCGTTCGCTGCATCGAACCGGAGATCGAGGCGGCTGTTGAGGGTGACAGCGGCGGGAATTACAAGTCGCTCCTCCAGCAGCTCGCCCAGCGCGAGCATGGCACCACACCAACCTACCAACTCCTCGACGAAAAAGGTCCGGATCACAGCAAGTGCTTCAAGATCTGTGCCCAGGTGGGCAGAAGGCGATATCAGGCCGCGTGGGGACGCAATAAGAAGGAAGCCGAACAGCGGGCTGCACGAAACGCCCTGAGCCAGTTGAACGAGGAGGCTCCCCCGTTCCCGTCGGACTGAAGCCGTTGGCGCGCCGGCGGCCACTCTGCTTCGGGCGGGGCGAGTGAATCCTCACGATGCCTTTCAGCCAACTCCGGCGGCGGCGCGGGCCGGTGGAAGGCCGGCTGAGGGAAAGGGCGTTTCACCAGTGAGGGTTTCGCCGCCCCGGCCTGGGCCACCGGTTTCGGAACGGGCCTTTCCCTGGGCAATTCAATGGACGCAGCAGCCGCCGGTCTGCAGTTTCCAGAACCGTGAATCCAGCCGCTAGCTGCGGGAATCCCATGTCCATTCCATCTTCATCCAGCCGCAAAGCCGTCGCCCTTTTTTCGGGCGGACTCGACAGCATGCTGGCCATCCGGATCCTTCAGGAGCAAGGGTTCGAGGTGGAGGCCTTGAATATCCGCACCGTTTTCGACTGCTGCAAGGTCCCTGCCGCCCAGGCAGCGACCGAGCTCGGGGTCCGCGTGACGGTGCTCGGCGTCGGCGACGACTATCTCGACGTGTTGCGGAACCCGCGCCACGGGTATGGCAAAGGCTTCAATCCATGTGTCGACTGCCGTGGCTACATGGGACGCATGGCACGGCAGTTGATGGAGGAGGTTGGCGCTTGCGTGGTAATCACGGGAGAGCTGCTCGGACAACGCCCCAACAGCCAGAAGCGACCTCAACTGGACATGGTGGCACGCGAGGCGGGCCTGCAGGGCCGCATACTTCGTCCCTTGTCGGCAAAGCTGCTGCCGCCGACGATTCCCGAAACTGAAGGATTGATCGACCGGGAGAAGCTCTACGACTTCACTGGTCGAAGCCGCAAACCACTCATCGAGCTGGCCGCGAAGCTGGGAATCACCAACTGCCCTACGCCTTCGACCGGCTGTGCCCTGACGGAGAAAACGTTTGCCCCGCGAGTGAAAGACCTGCTGGATCTCCAGCCCCGCGCAACGCGATGGGATTTCGAGCTGCTCAACACCGGCAGGCACATCCGCTACCGCAGGGAAACGAAGATCGTCGTCGGGCGCAACGAGCAGGAGAACGCCCTGCTGCAGGCCTTCTTCCGCCGGCCCGACGCATCGGAGGCCGCGCTGATCGAGCCCGAGAACTTCATCGGCCCCGTTGCCCTGGTCGTCGGGCAGTCCGACGACGGGGCTGTTGCCCTCGCCGGAGCGCTCCTGGTTCGCTACACGCGGCAATGCGATCCGGGAAATGCACTGTTCCGGGTTGTGTCAGCCCGGGGAAAACAGGTGCTGAAGGCACAGCTCACCGACGCCGTCAATTACCTGGAGCATCTCTGACAGGCGGCCGTTCAGCGCGGACGCCCTTGACTGTCCTGGGCAGGATCGCAGCCAGGGCCAGCGCACACTAACTGCCTTTGCCAGTAAGGATTTGCATCAAGAAGTC
>CAZLWV010000225.1:1481-9951 GCA_964563135.1 uncultured Planctomycetaceae bacterium | reverse complement strand
GCATGATTCACAAACAGCAATTCCTGCCACAAATCACCCCCTTTTTAGCGGCCTAGACGGCGATCGCCGGCGCTAACCTGGGGCCCACGGTCCTGTTGGGACTGATGGTGCTCTACTGGCTGTTTGTCCTCGTCGGAGCGGTGGGGTTGGACCTGTTCGACTTCGATCTGGATGTGGACTCGGATGTCGACATGGATGTGGATGTCGGGGATGTCGGCGGCGATCTGGATGCGGACGGAAACGTCGAACCTGGGACGATGCCTTCCGCATTGAGTATCGGGGCCGTGGTCCTCAAGTGCTTGAACATCGGTTGCGTGCCGCTGATGGTGTGGCTCAGCGCTTTCGCCTTTTCGCTGTGGCTGATCACGATGCTCTGGGACCATCCGGCGACCCATGAGAGCATTGGCCGGGAACTGGTGATCCTGTTTCGCAATACCGTCCTGGCGGTCCTGGCCGCGAAGCTGCTCACCCAACCGCTCCGAGGCCAGTTCGACGACGTGGAAGCGCCGCTGGCCAAGGATCTGGTCGGACGCATCGCTTCGGTCACGACCCTGGAGGTCACCGATCGATCGGGCCAGGTCCGCTGCGAGACAGGAGCCGCCCCCTTGCTGCTCAACGCGAGAACTCAACAAGATAGCGAGCCGCTGAAGAAGGGCGATGCAGCGGTCATCGTCGGATATCAACAGGGAATCTACTTCGTTAGAAAAGCTCAACAAGAGGACTTGCCATGAACGTTCTCCTCGCTGACCTCACCTGGTTCGGCCAGGTTCTTGGGATCTCGGCCGTCATACTCGTCGTGCTTCTTCTCGGCATGGCAGTTCTGTTCTCCAAGTTCTACCGCAAGGTGGGTCCCGAGGAAGCCATCGTCTTGACCGGTAAAGGCGGCCTTCGCGCGGCAACGGGAACGGGCATCTGGGTCATTCCGATTCTGCACCGCGCTCAGGAAATGGACCTCTCCGTCAAACGCATCGAAATCCAGCGGCGGGGTGAAGCGGGCCTGGTCTGCAAAGACAACATCCGTGCCGATATCGAGGTTGCCTTCTTCGTGCGCGTGAACAACACCACCGAGGATATCCTCATGGTGGCCCAGTCGCTCGGCTGCAAACGGGCGAGCGAACAGGCGGCCCTTGTCGAACTCTTCGACGCCAAGTTCTCCGAAGGACTCAAGACGGTGGGCAAACATTTCGACTTCGTGGAGCTCTACGAGGCGCGCGACCGGTTCAAGGAGCAGATTCTCAAGGTCATCGGCACCGACCTGAACGGCTACGTGCTCGACGACTGCGCGATCGACTTTCTCGAACAGACGCCGCTGGAGATGCACAACCCGCACAACATCCTGGATGCGGAAGGGATCAAGAAGATCACCGAGCTGACGGCCAAGGAGCACATGCGGGCCAACGAGATCACTCGCGAGAAGGAAAAGACGATCAAGAAACAGGACGTGGAAGCCCGTGAGGCGATCCTGGCCCTGGAGCGGCAGCAGGTCGAGGCGGAGCAGAAGCAGCAGCGGGAGATTGCCGAGGTGACCGCGCGCGAGCAGGCCCAGGCTGCCAAGGTGCAGCAGGAAGAGCGGCTGAAGGCCGAAAACGCCCGCATCGCCACCGAAGAGCAGGTGAACGTGGCCGAGCAGAACCGGGACCGCCAGATCATCGTGGCCATGAAGAGCAAGGAGCGGACGGAGAAGGTTGAAACGGAACGCGTGGAGAAGGACCGCCAACTGGAGGTGGTCGACCGCGAACGGTTCGTGGAACTGGCCGTCATCGACAAAGACAAGGCGGTCGAGGTCGAGAAGCGGAACATCCAGGAAGTGATCCGCGAGCGGGTCATCGTCGAGCGGTCCGTGGTCGAACAGAGGGAACGAATCAAGGATACCGAACAGTTCGCCGCGGCCGATCGCGGCAAGCGGGTCGAGGTCACGGTGGCCGAGAAAGAGGCCCAGGAGGCGTTGGTCAAGATGGTGAAGGCGGCGGAGGCGTCGAAGCTGGCGGCCGAACTGCAGGCCCAGCAGATCGTGATCGAGGCCGAGGCCCAGCGCGTCAGTGCCGAGAAGGAGATGGCGGCGACGAAGATGCTGGCCGAAGCCAAGTCGGCCGACCATGCGGCGATCGGACTGGCCGAAGCGACGGTGATGGAAGCCAAGGCTGTCTCGACCGAGAAGTACGGCACCGCCGAGGCCAGCGTCCTCCAGAAGAAGGCCACCGCCGAGGCCAAGGGCGTCGAGGCCATGGCCGCAGCCATCGAAAAGAAGGGCACCGCCGAGGCGACCGTGCTGGAAATGAAGTTCGCCGCCGATGCTTCGGGCATTCACAAGAAGGCCGAGGCGATGAAGCTGTTCGACGGCGTGGGCCGCGAGCACGAGGAGTTCAAGCTCAAGCTCAACAAGGACAAGGACATCGAGATCGCCGCGATCGCCGCCCAGGAAGGGATCGCCAGGGCCCAGGCGGGCATTGTCGGAGAGGCCCTCAAGAGCGCGCGGATCGATATCGTGGGGGGCGAGACGACCTTTTTCGACAAGATCATCGAATCGGTCAAGGGAGGCAAGGTCGTGGACCGCTTCGTCCACAACAGCGAGGTCCTGACCGACGTGAAGAACACGTTCTTCAACGGCAACCCCGAGTACTTCCGCCAGAAGATCGAGGCACTCATGGGCGAGTTCAACCTGACCGCCGACGACGTGAAAGACCTGTCGATCGCGGCCCTCATCGGCCGGATGCTCTCGCTCACCTCGAGCGACGAAACCCGCAGCGAGCTCCAGCGGATCCTCGGCATGGCAAAAGACGCCGGCTGGTCGGGCAAGAAGCTCACGGCGGTGACGAAGCCGGTCAAAGAAAAAGCGTAGGCAGATGCGGAGTATTTCTTCGGAAGCAAGCTCGGCAAATCCGCAGTTCGAGTCTCGGATCTGACTCCACAGGCGGCCCCGCCGCCTGACTGATACTCATCATGGCAGAAACACCGCAAGCTGAAACATCGCCGCAACCGGGTGTGGAGGTCAAGCTCGAAGGCGGGACCTACGAGATCATCCGCAACCGTCTTTGCTCACAAGGCGCCGAGCTGCGCGCCCGGCTGGAAAAGCTCAATGCCGCACGCAAGGCGGTTTTCGGGTCGATCGACACCGAACTGCTCGGCACCGAACGGCTCACCACGCAGCACAATTGTACGCCGCGCGGCATGGTGGCGATCGACCACCGCTTCATTTTCGGCTACAACGTCGTCTTTGGCCTGAAGACCGAAACCAGCCTGGAAGACGTCTTTTCGGTCTACCAGTTCACCGGCGGCAGGTTCCAGCCCGAAGATCTGAACCTGATCAGCGACGAGCGTTTCCTCAGGGATTTCAAGGAGGTCTACCGCTACTACAAGGGTGCGATGTTTGCCAAGTTCTTCAGCGCCGGCCCGCACCTGTACATGAACTTCCGCGTTGGGAAGAAGGCCGAGGACATCAAGGCCTTCAAGTGGCTGGTCCGCGACGACAGGCTGGAGTACGTCGACAATCGCAGCGACCACGAGGTCCGTTTCCCGCCCCAGCACGACTTCGAGTGGATCCGCACGGTTCGCGAGCAGCACCGGTTCGGCGTTCACCCCCACGTATCGATCGACGATCGGGTTTTCGTCGAGACGGTCGGCGGCGACCTGACCGTCAAGGTGGAGAACAACACCGAGTCGGGCGAAGGAATCTACTGCGAGCCGGTCGACAATGCGGACCAGACGCTCGACGACGCGGAGATCTACTACGCGATCGTCGGCAGCATCATCCTGCTGAAGATCCGCCCCTACCAGGAAAAGGCGTTTCGCTACCTGGTGTTCAACGAGAAGCTGCAGAAGTGCATGCGGCTCGATTCGATTCGCGACACCTGCGTGCTCCTGCCCGACGACCACGGCCTGATCTTCCCCAACGGCTACTATCTGCAGACGGGCCAGTGCAAGATCTTCGAGAACGAACTGGCCGACATGCTCTTCTCGCGGCGGATCGCCTCGCCCAACGGCGAAGATTTCCTCTACGTGTTCTTCAACCGCCAGCAGGGCATCTATGTGCTGCTCCAATACAACCTGATTGAGCAGAAGGTCGAGACGCCGCTGCTCTGCAACGGCTACACGCTCTTCGACGGCGGCGAGCTGATCTGCTTTCGCTCGGGCGACGAGCCGCAGAAGCACCACGTGGTGCAGATCTGGCGGACGCCCTACGTGAGCGACGATTTCCGGCCCGACACCAGCACCGACTCGTTTCTCTACAAGGTGGGGAACAAGGACATCGTCCGCGGCATGGCCGAATGCACCGAGATCCTGGGCCTGATCAACAAGGAAGATCCGTATGCGGCGCTGTATCTTGACCTGGTGAAGGCGACCGGCGATGTGATGGACGCCTATTTCTGGATGGATCGCCAGGACGCTTTCAACCTCAAGGAGGTGCTCGGCCAGATCCGCGCCACGGCGGCCAGCGCCGTGGAAGAGTTCGAGAAGGTCACCCGGGTCAGGAAGAACACGGCCGAGCAGACGAAGAAGGCCGATCAGCGGGCCAAGGAGGCGGTCGCGGCCATCGGCCGCAAGCGGTTCGACCACGTCAACGACTACGTCTCCTCGCTGGCCGAACTGCGAGCTGTCCGCGGCGAAATCATCTCGCTCCGCGATCTGCGCTATGCCGACCTCGAGCTGGTCGGCCGGCTGGACAGGCTGGTTTCCGAGGCGGCGGATCGCCTGGCGCAGCGTTCGGTGGCCTTCCTGCTCCAGCCCGACTCGCTGGCCCCCTACCAGGCCGCGGTCCGCCAGCAGCAGGACCGCATCCCGGGGCTGTCGAAGGCGGCCGATGCCAGGATGCTCGAAGAAGAGATCGCCCGGAGCGCAGCGGAACTGGAGATGCTGATCGAGATCGTCAGCAATCTGAAGATCGACGATGCGACCCAGCGGACAACGATCCTCGACAATATCTCGGCGATCTTCGCAGGTGTGAACACGGCCCGGGCCGCCCTCAAACGGCGGATCAAGGAACTGCTCTCGGTCGAAGGAGCGGCCGAGTTCAGTTCGCAGATGAAGTTGCTGGGCCAGGGCGTGGTCAACTACCTGGACGTGTGCGATACGCCTGACAAGTGCGAGGAGTTCCTCACCAAAGTGATGATCCAGGTGGAGGAACTCGAGGGGCGCTTCTCCGAGTTCGACGAGTTCGTGGTCCAACTGGCCGAGAAGCGCGACGAGATCTACAACGCCTTCGAGGCGCGCAAGCTGCAGCTTGTCGAGGCCCGCAACCGCCGGGCGAGGACGCTCCTGAAATCGGCCGACCGGATCCTCGCCGGCATCAAGGCCCGCATCGCGGCCATGGCTTCCGTCGATGAAATCAACGCCTACTTCGCCTCCGACCTGATGATCGAGAAGGTCCGGGGGATCGTCCAGGAGCTCTCGGCCCTGGACGACTCGGTCAAGGTCGACGACATCCAGAACCGGATGAAGACGGTCAAGGAAGACGCCATCCGCCAGCTCAAGGACCGGCTGGATCTGTTCGTGGCCGGCGAGAACACAATCAAGCTGGGTTCGCACCACTTCTCGGTCAACATCCAGGCGCTCGACCTGACGACCGTCCTGCGCGACGACGAGATCTGCCTGCACCTGACCGGCACGCGGTTCTTCGAGCCGATCCGCGACGAGCGGCTGCTGGCCACGAGCGACGTCTGGCATCAGGAACTGGTCAGCGAAAACCGAGAGGTCTACCGGGCCGAGTACCTGGCCTACCTCATGTTCCTCGCGGCGGAGGCGGGAGAGGACGTTTCGGCGGCGGATTTCCTGGCGGCCGACCCGGCGCAGCGCACCCTGCTGGTGCAGAAATACATGGGCCCGCGTTTCGCCGAAGGCTACGTGAAGGGCGTTCACGATCACGATGCCGCAATCATTCTCGGCGGACTGCTGGAGATGCGCCGGGAGATCGGCCTGCTGCG
Organism: uncultured Planctomycetaceae bacterium; assembly: GCA_964563135.1. GTDB lineage: Bacteria > Planctomycetota > Planctomycetia > Pirellulales > Thermoguttaceae > JAAYAY01. The sequence continues at coordinate 4,033 of CAZLWV010000225.1, read as the reverse complement.
GTTCCACCCGGTCGCCCGTGCAATGGCCCGCATCTTCTGGACCGGTTTCGCCGACCGCAGCCAGAAATCGCTGATGCTGGCCAAGCTCGGCGGCGTGGGGCTGATCCACGGGCTGTTTCCCGGCTCCGACGTGCGGCTGCGCTACGTGGCCGAGCTGGCCGGCATGCTGGGCAGCTTCGTCGACAAGACGGGACTTTTTGGCCGTGACCTGGTGAATGAGGCGGCCGAGTACCTGTTCTCGGAACTGGTCGGCGGGCGCCCCTTCAGTATCAGCCGGACCGCGGCGGACCTGTTCGCCCAATTCCACAGCACGGTCAGGCAGAAGGGCGCCGGCGAGAAGGTCGAGGCCTCGCTCTCGTCGCTCGGCAAGGAGCCGGCCGCGCAGTTTGCCCTGGCTCGTGACTGGCTCTCCGGGCTGCTGAGCGAGAGCGGCCAGACGCCCCCTGAGTTGGCCGATGTTCTCGACGAGACGGCGGCACTGCTGCTGCTGGGCAAGGTCGATGCCACGCTGGTGATCGACGGCCAGACGCGGCGGGATCTGGAAAAAATGGCCGGCAGCCATGCGGTGACCGAGGGCGCCCGCTACCGGCTCGACTACAACCGCTTCATGCGGCGGCTGGGTGCATTTGCCGGCCAGGTCGTGCCCCGGTTCACCCAGTTCACGGCGCTCAAGCGCGAACTCGTCGAGGCGGCCAGGGAGCAGCTTCGCCTGGAGGAGTTCCGCCCGCGGGTGCTCACCTCCTTCGTCCGCAACCGCCTGATCGACACGGTCTACCTGCCGCTCATCGGCAACAACCTGGCCAAGCAGATTGGGGTGGCTGGGGAACAGAAACGGACCGACCTGATGGGCCTCCTGCTCCTCGTGTCGCCGCCGGGCTACGGCAAGACGACGCTGATGGAGTATGTCGCCAACCGGTTGGGGATCATCTTCATGAAGATCAACGGGCCGGCCATCGGGCACCTGGTCACCTCGATCGATCCGGCAGAAGCCCCGAACGCGGCCGCCCGTGAGGAGGTCAATAAGCTCAACCTGGCGCTGGAGATGGGCGACAACGTGATGATCTATGTGGACGACATCCAGCACTGCAACCCCGAGTTCCTGCAGAAGTTCATCTCCCTCTGCGACGCCCAGCGGAAGATGGAAGGCGTCTACAAGGGCAAGACGCGGACCTACGACCTGCGGGGGCGGAAGGTGGTGGTTGTCATGGCGGGAAATCCCTACACCGAGAGCGGACAGAAGTTCAAGATCCCCGACATGCTCTCCAACCGGGCCGACGTCTACAACCTGGGCGAGATCATCGGCGACAACCGCGATGCCTTCGAAATGAGCTACCTGGAGAACGCCCTGACATCGAACGGGCTGCTCAACAACCTCGCCACCCGCAGCCAGAAAGACGTCTATGCGGTGATCCGTCTGGCCGAACGGGGAACGCAGGAAGGGGTGGAACTCGAGGGCAACTACTCGCCGGAAGAACTGGGCGAAATGGTGGCCGTGGTGAAGAAGCTCATGCGGGTCCGCGACGTCGTGCTGGCGGTCAATCGCCAGTACATCCGCTCCGCCGCCATGGCCGACGAGTACCGCACCGAGCCCCCCTTCAAGCTGCAGGGCTCCTACCGCAACATGAACCGCATTGCCGAGAAGGTCGTGCCCATCATGAACGACCAGGAACTGGAAACGCTGATCGTCTCCAGCTACGAAAACGATTCGCAGACCCTCACCAGCGACGCCGAACCGAACATGCTCAAATTCAAGGAGCTGCTCGGGATTCTCACGGAGGACGAGGCGAAACGCTGGCGGTCGATCCAGCGCACCTACCAGGAGAATGTCCGCATGCGCGGCATCGACCCGGACGACGCCGTGGGCCAGGTGGTCGTGCAACTGCGGAGTTTCTCCGACGGGCTGGAGGCGATTCGCGAGGCGGTCGTCGACAGCGTTGCCGACCTGCTCCAGCAGAAACAGGACGCGACGCTGCATGACCGCGTGGGCCGGCTGCTTGCGGAACTCGGCAAGCTGGACAGGGGTGTCAGCGGCATCAACGCGACCCTTGCCCAAGGCCTCGCGCAGCTCGGCGAGAACGGCCGGGCCACCGTGGCGGCCGTCACGGCGGCGGGCAGCCAGTCGTCGGGTTTGACGCCCGAACTGGTCAACGAGATTGTCGAGAGCCTGCGCAGTCTGGTCCCGCCCCCGGCCGAAGCCAGGAGCGTTCCGGCGGTGGGCGAGCCGGGCAGTCCCGTGCAGGAAGTCCATGTGCTGCACCAGGTGCCGCGCAACATCCTCAACGTGCTCCGCAGCCAGTTCCAGCTCATGCAGGGCTGGCTCGAACCCCTGGCCAGCGCGGCCATGGCGCAGCGCTCGGACGTCAAGAAGCTGCGGACGGCGCTGGAGGCCACACTGAACCACTACGGCATTCTGCTGCACGATCTGGACATCGCCGGCGGCGACCAGCGCAAGGTGGCAACCGACCAGGCGATCCAGCAGTGGGGGCCGAAAAAGGAGCAGAACAGCTGAAGCCGGGACTCCAGCAGGTTTCGGTAGTGGCGTTTGGGGCGAT
>CAZLWV010000225.1:1081-1471 GCA_964563135.1 uncultured Planctomycetaceae bacterium | reverse complement strand
GTGCGGAGCTCATCGCCGCCCAGGATCTCCAAGTTGGCGATGAGCTCCGCACCCCCGACGGCCGCTGGGTCACCCTCGACGCCAATGAACACCAGCCCGAACCCGAGCCGGTGTTCAACCTCCGCGTGGCCGACTACCACACCTACTTCGTAGGCAATCCGAGTGACGCGGAGGCGGTGCTGGTACATAATGAGTGCGGGCCTGTTGGCCCTTTCACTCCGTCCGGAGCGCCAATAACAACCACTGATTCTGCCTCCGTGCTGCGGACTATTTTGGATTTCCTCCGCGGCTATGTGCAAACAGCGGCCAGCGGTGAGCAGGCCAGTTCCCTTGCGGGATTCGCTGATTCGGGCAACGACATGCTGTGGCCTTTCGGAGAATGGGAGAACG
>CAZLWV010000225.1:0-1071 GCA_964563135.1 uncultured Planctomycetaceae bacterium | reverse complement strand
CAGCGACGCCTACGAGCAGGGCACGTACGTTGGGACCGGTACGGCAATTGCGATCAATTCCGCGCTTATTGTGTCCGGAGTCCAAGGGACCGTTGCCGCAATCGGTACCATCCGATCTGCCACCGGTATGACATACTCTGTGGGACGGCTTGCAGTGGCTGGCGGTGGATGGATGGACTTCACCTGGTTGAATGGCGAGGCAATTGCGCTTACACCAGCCTTGGCCGCCGAATTGGGCATATCTGCAGCGGGGTTGGCAATGTATTCAACAGTGTGTCCAATGGTGAAGGTGACGGTGGGGCACGACCCGACACCCCAAGCGAGGCCGGCACCACAGCCCCAAGTGGATTGACGGCTGCGCAACGCGCTGAACGCGCAAGACAGCTTCAGGCTGGTATCGACAACCTTGACAGCGTCATCGGGACAGACGCATTGCCTAGCCTGAACAGCGAATTGCAGGCATTGGCCAAGAAACTGCAATCACAGAGGGAACTAAACACGCTGTTTGAGTTGCCGATCGACCACAATACAGCGCATCTGATGGAGCAAATCGACGCACTTCTACCGTTTGTGAAGTGATGAAAGGAAGTTCCGTGAAACAGTTCTTTGAATCCGTGCTACTTGATCCAGCGTGTGAGCTACCGCAGCCGTTGCGTTCCAAACTAATCGAACTCGTCCGGGAATCCGATCCGGTTATCGCGTTGAAACAATACTTCGGGGACGATCCCATCGCAGCAGTTAGTTTCCGTTCCTCGTGCCGTGACCACGCTTTTCGATTTGTCGAAGCAGAGATGGCAAGACTCAAGGAAGCCAAACGAACTGGTAGTCTTACGGAAGATGACGTAGCTTTTGCACGAAACGAATTGCAGTCTTTACTGGATAGCATCGAACAACTGTGTGTTGAGGGAATTCGGCGCGTGCTTACGGAGACCGGTTCGCCCACAAATGCGGAAATCGCCGGAGACGACTAAAGGGGTCGAGAGTCTTTGTTTTTGACGGAACAGAAAGGATGTGGTAATCTGGGGACATGCCACGACGATTGCGAGTTGCCAGCGGGGGATATGCGTACCA
>CAZLWV010000224.1:0-10022 GCA_964563135.1 uncultured Planctomycetaceae bacterium | reverse complement strand
TTGCACCACTCCCCGTCGCCCAACTTTTAGCACAACATGCAAAGGCGTTGCAAAATTCCCCGTTGACCAATCGCCAAGTGGGTGCTGTTTGTGGGCTGCAGAAGCTCACCCGGATCATGGTGTTCACGACATGAACATCGAGTTGTACGTGATCCAGCGGAAGGTCAAGACGGTGCACAACAGGCACATCCACCAGGCGGCCACCTGCGCACCACGGTAACGCCGCAGGGCGTACAGGATCGAGCAGGCCATCAGCAGGGTCGTCAGCTTGAATGCGATCAGCGCTAGCGGGTTCTGAACAATACGGCTCCCCAGCGGGTTCATCTCGGTGAAGCCCCCCGCCTGCTCCGCGACCAGGGTGCAGGCAAGATCAAAAATGCCCAGGAGAACCAGGAGGACGACGCTGCGGACCACGATCGGAACGCCGTCGCCGCTGGCATCGACTTCAGACCAGCGCACCCGGCCGATCGGCCGGTAGTTCAGCAGCGTGCCGCAGGCCGCCACGATCAGCCCCATGGCCACAAGCTGGGTCACGTACTTGACCGGCTTCGACGTCCAGAAGGCCGAGGCCACAGCCGCGTCGTGCCGCTGTCGGTTTTCCGCCATGATCTTCTGAAGCGCCTCGATTGCCGGCGCCATCCGCCGCGACAGTTCCTCGGAGGGCTCAAAGATGGCGATGAGCTTCTCCCAGGCGCCGGGTTCCACCTGTTCGGGCACCTCAGCTCCGATACGCAAAAGCTTCTCCTCTCGGGTGCCGGGCGACGAGAGGATGTCGACCAGCGAAGCTGCACTGTCGGGCGAGAGAATGCAGGTCCGAAAATCGGAACTGTCGATGATCATGCTTCCCTGGTTGAGAACGCCTTTGAGGTGGGTGAAATACTGCCCGTCCGGCGCCCCACGTCCCGCCGGCGCTGGGGACTGAGGGCTTCCACCCGGACGAGGCCCTCCACCCCTGCTGAATGGACCGCCAACCCCACCCCGACCGCGCATGGCCCACCAGCTGAACCAATGGGCCGACACCAGTTGATCGTTGATCCAGAGTTCGGCGCCGCGTTTCTCCAGAACATAGGGAGGCGCCACGTAGCGGCCTTCCAGGATCACGTAGCCCGCGCCGATGGGCTCCGACCGGACGATATCCGCTGCGGCGGGCTTGGCCTTTTCCAATGCCTTCGGCTCCGGATTGGCAGGGGGCTCGGGCTCCTGCCCTGCCAATCCCCCCCAGAGTAGTCCGAGAGACACGCTGACCCCAAGAAAAGCCTGCGAGATGAGCCTCCTCATTCCGATCTCCTGAGATTCTGCCCGTTCCTGAACGGTTTGCCTTCTGTTCCTGGGCCGAATGGCCCGCATTTGCCGCGAATCGGCTTGGAGCGGCCTGTAGAAATGACGAAGACGCCCTGTTTTCCAGGAGACGCCGTTCATTTTTGCGGCCGCTCTCAGAAAGCTTAACCCCGCAGGAGCCGATCGGTTTCGTGAAACCTGCCGGACGAGGCAACACTGCACGTCGAAGCTCCCACTCAGGGGGCATGCACGTCAGGTACGCGATCTAGACCCCGTCACTCGGACTCCGCTTCGAGCCGCATGAGGCGTTCCTTTGCCTCCAGCAAAGAGTACTCGACCAGCTCCTGACCTTGGCCTGGTATCACTCGATTTGCCTCGTGCAGAGCCTGAAACTTTTCATGTCGCTTGGCCAGAGAGTCAACATAACCTCGGACCGCAGCAAGACGTTCTGCCTTCGTCTTGCTGAGATCCAGTTCGGCTTCCATGAGCCTTCGCCACCACGCGATGGCCTCAGCTTCCACTGTCTCAGAAGACGGCTGGGCAGAAAGGGCACTCCGTCTGAGCTCGATTATCCTCAATGCTCGCTCCGCGACTTTCACCCGAGCGGCAGCCAGTTCATCCAAGCTTTCGCGCTTCTCGGTCTCAGACCGAAGACTCGCCGATGCGGCCGCCATTGCCAAAACGACCCCTAGCGCACAAAGTCCCACTCGCCTTCTCATCACCATCTCCCTTCAATCAGGTTTGGACGTCTCGACCACCTCGGGGTGTATCCTAACCCTCCACCCCCCCCTTTCACAACCACCGGATCTCAACCAACGGCCCAGCGACGCGGCCAGCTCTGCAACTGGCAGCAATTCCTCCGCATTTCTGCTAGACTCCTGAAAGATCCACGTTCCCTCTGCGTGTGTATCTGGTGGGAGAAAAAGAAGCGGTGCACGAGTTTCCCGACACGCGAAATAGCCTGCTCTTGAAGCTGAAAGACCGCGGCGACTGCGAGTCTTGGCAGGAGTTCGTGGCCGTCTACCGCCCCGTGGTTTACCGCATGGCACGGCGGCGTGGCATGCAGGACGCGGACGCCCAGGACCTTGCCCAGGGTGTGCTCCTCTCGATGGCCGAATCGGTCGATCGCTGGCAAGCGGATCCGGGGCGAGCCCGGTTTCGCACGTGGCTGTCCCGGATAGCCCGGAATGCCATTATCGACGCCTTCCGCCGCCGGCGTCCGGACGTCGGCCGGGGAAGCACGACCCAGATCATCAAGCTTCAGGAACAGCCGGAGCCTGACCCCACAGAGATTGACCGTGAGCACCGGCGCGAGCGGTTCCGTTGGGCCGCCCGTCATATCCGCTGGGAGTTCGCCGAAGAGACCTGGCTTGCCTTCTGGCGCACCACGGTCGACGGCCAGGATTGCCACGCAGTGGCCGCTGAACTCGGCAAGTCGGTCGGCGCCATCTACGTCGCCCGCAGCCGGGTCATGCACCGCCTCCAGGAAAAAGTCCGCCAACAGGAGCCGGAGTAGTTGGAGTACAGGCTTTAGCCAATTGTTGGAGTACAGGCTTTAGCCTGCGAGAACCCATCCGTTCGAGTACAAGCTTTCGCCTGCCAGTCTGAGCAACAGAAGCTTTCGTTGGAGTCTGATAGTCGACTTGAGAGACGCAGGCTAGAGCCTGGACTCCAACATTACCGTGAGGCACCTCCACCCGTGGACGCCAAATCGATCCGCTGCGACGACACCCGCATTGCCCGTTTCCTCCGCAGCGAGCTGACGGACGAGGAAGAGCGGCTGTTCGAACTCCACCTGGACACGTGCGGGACGTGCTCCGGCAAGCTCGACCATTCGACGGCCGGGGCCGGCCAGTGGCAGGAAGCGGCCGAACTATTGCGCGACGAACCGTTCGACCTCGAACCGCTTTCGGCCGCCGTTTCCGATTCGGGCTCGGGCGAGGTTGCACGTCATGTCGTGGACGACAGTGTTCGCCGCATCCTTGAGCTGCTCCACCCCACGGACGATCCCCAGATGCTGGGCCGGATCGGCGGCTATGAAGTGGCGGGCGTGATCGGTTCGGGCGGGAACGGCGTGGTGCTCAAGGGGCACGATCGCACGCTCAACCGGTTCGTGGCGATCAAGGTCCTCGCACCGCACCTGGCCAGCAGCGGTGCAGCCCGGGGGCGTTTCGCCCGTGAGGCCGTGGCCGCGGCGGCTGTTGTGCACGAAAACGTGATCGCCATCCACGGCGTGGAAGAGCATGCTGGGCTGCCGTTTCTCGTCATGCCTTACGTGCGTGGTACGTCCCTGCAGAAACGCATCGATCAGAAGGGACCCCTCGGCCTTCTCGAGATCCTGCGGATCGGCATGCAGGTTGCATCCGGCCTGGCGGCCGCCCACGCTCAAGGGCTGGTCCACCGCGACATCAAGCCGGCCAACATCCTCCTGGCCGACGGCGTAGAACGCGTCACCATCACCGACTTCGGCCTGGCCCGGGCCGTGGACGATGCCAGCATGACCCGCTCCGGAATCATTGCTGGCACGCCCCAGTTCATGTCCCCCGAGCAGGCCCGCGGCGAGGCGATCGATCATCGGAGCGACCTTTTCAGCCTGGGGAGCGTGCTCTACGCCATGTGCACGGGCCACCCGCCCTTCCGGGCCGAATCGAGCTATGGAGTGCTGCAGCGGATCTGCCAGTCGGCGCCACGGCCCGTCCGCGAGTCGAGCCCCGACGTGCCAGCCTGGCTCTGCCGACTGATCGAGCGGCTGCACGAGAAGGACCCCGACAAGCGATTCCAGACCGCGGCCGAAGTGGCCAACCTCCTCGGCCGCTGCGTGGCCCACGTGCAGCAACCCGACCTGCAATCCCTGCCCCTGGAACTGCGAGAGGAACCCGGCGTCTCCCCTTCACGTGTCCGCCACAAACGCCTCGCATTCCTCGCCGCCCTTGCAGCGGTGGCCGCCATCTCAACCGCAATCTGGCTGGGAGGCGGCAACAGGGACAATCGTCGGCCAAATGAAGAACCGGTGAGCCCACTCACAAACAGCAGCGCCGATGTCCGCTGGAACGACGAAGTGGAACCGTCGCTGCGTAAGCTCGACGACGACATCGAACAATTAGACGAAACCACCAGGCGGTGGTTTGATGAACCATGAACGTTGGCCGGCCATGACTCACATGCCTCCGCGACTAAGGACCGTCGAATCAACAACCGTCGTGTTGTCGCCTTTCGCTCCTCGAAACAAACGCCACTTTCGCGGAGCGAAAGGTGACAGTCATTTCCTCGGCGATCGTGGCTGGTTGACCCGCTATGCAAAGGAGCTTCCCATGCTCTTCCGACGTTTTCTGGTGCTGACATGCGGAGTTCTCGTATCCATTGGCATTGCAGCCCACGGGCAAGAGGTGCCGGCTTCTGCCGGCGCTTCGTCTGCGGCAGCCAAGCCCGAGGCGAGGCAGGAAGCGGTCGCCGCTCGACCGGCCCAGAACGCCGATTCCCACGCGGCCAAAAAGGCTGAAACACCTGCCCTGGATCCTCTGGCAACGCCACAGTCACAAACACCGGCTGACGCCCCAAAACCTGATCGTATCTCCACACCCCCCCAGGCCGCCCCACAGCCCCCTGGCGGCCAGGCACCCGTAGCGGCCAATCCGGAAAGACCCGCCGATGCTGCAGCGACCGGCCTTGCGGCAACACCCAACAGACCGGTCTTGGCCAATCAGGAGCCCTCCGAGAGCAAACAGGCGGATCGCACAGTTGCCGCGGTACCCGCCACAAGCCCCCCGGCCGACGCCGGTCGCGTCACCGTCCAACTCATCCGCGTCCGCTCCGATTGGTCCAAGGGCAAGGCCCCCGAAGAAACCAAGAAAGCCCTCGAGTCGCTCCTGGAAGGCGCATCACTTCCCGATGAATTTCGCAAGAACCTTCTCGGCTCGGCTTCACGGATCCTCTTTCCCGAAGATTTCGCCGCGATCTACCAGCCCAGGCAATTCGCCGATCTGCTCGCGTGGATGACCGAGCGGGATCTGGTCCAAATCGACGCCCGGTCGGAACCGCTGCCTGATGACTCGGAGTCGCCACCCGGTGATGAGTGGGAAGCGAAAGTTCAGGACCGCTGGTCGGAACGGCTGCCTGACGACTCGGAGTCGCGGGCTGATCCAAGGTGCAGGCTTTTCGTCAGCCATGACGTCGTTCCCTTGCCCATCAATCCACGCTCGGTACCGCCGTTTGTCACGCGAACCTACGGATGGGAGTGGACGTGCTCTTCCTGGCTGGAGCCAGACGAGAACGCGGGGCAACTGAACCTTCAGATCGTTCTTCTTCGTGCCGGTCTTCAACTCGATGAATTCCAGGTCGATGGCGAGAAGTCGGTCACCCGTGAGTCTCTGTCGGGCGACGTCAAATCTGTCGCGCTGCCGGCCGATCGGATGGCCGTCATCCGGCATTTCCATTCGACGGATGTAGTGTCTGAGCAGACGCGTGAAGCCGGCTGGGAACCTCTCCTGGTGGTGCGGCCGGTCTCGCTCGGGGAACCCCAGGCAAGCGACCATCCCCAGCCCCGGCAAAGCTCAGCAATCGGCATCCCCAAAGGGCAACGCTTGTCCCCCAGGATTTGCCCGCAATCTTCCCAGGGACGCCGGCCTTGGGCAGCAGCCGCGAGCCGAACCTGGCACCAGCAGCCAAGGCCGACCGGCAGGACAGCCAGGTCATCGCCTTCCATCTCAAGCATGCCAGGGCCACCGAACTGGTTCCGCTGCTCGAGGCACTGATCCCCAGCGGTGGACTCACCGCCGACCAGCAGGCCAATTCGCTCGTCGCCCACGGCGCCGAAAACGAACTCAACCATCTGAAGGCACTGCTGGAGAAACTCGATGTGCCCCCAGCTTCCACAGCGACGCCGGCAGGTTTCGACCCAGGCCAAATCAAAGTCTTCCACCTCGTGAACGCCGAAGCCCGCCAGGTAACCGAGATCCTGGCGCAACTCCTTGAACGTGCTATTCCCCAATGTGTCCTCGTACCCGACCCGCGGACCAATTCGTTGATCGCCCGTGGGCCGGAGGATCAAATGCAGATCATCGAGGCAATCCTGTTGAAACTCGACGAGACACCGGACAAGTCCCCGACGCCCGCATCAGGTGAGGCGGCCCGGCCCGAAAATCTCGACGCGACTCGAAACGACTTGGCCTCGAAAGAGGCAGAAGCGCGGTCCGCCGCCAAAGTCCTCTCCGGTGAAAAAGACGGCGAGGCAGCCAAACAACTCCGCGCCCGCCTGACCGGCCTGGTTGGCGAAGCCTTCGATCTCCGCCAGAAACTTCAGCGGGCGGAAGTGGCCCTGCTCCAGGAGCGCGTCGGGATCATCGAAACGCGGCTCGGCCAACGCGAGACGCTGCGGAAGGAGATCATCGAGCGGCGGATGGAGGAGTTGCTGGCAGAGGAGACATCACCGGCCGAGCCGACCGGTGCCGCCCTCGACGCCGGCCGGCCGGGTGCAGCAGGCAGCAAGACCCTGCAAATGCAGTTCCGCGATGCACCGATGGGCGATGTCTTGCGGTGGCTTGCGGCGGCCCGCGGAATGGAGCTTCGGATCCTCGACAAACTGCCCGAAAAATGGACGTTCAACTATCGTAGCGCGGGACCGGTGACACCCAACGAGGCTCAGGAGATTCTCCTATCCGTGCTCGTAGCGAAAGGCTACCGGCTCTTCGAAACGGAGACTGACGGCAAGAGAGTGCTCTGTTTGCAGGCAGCCCCGACGCCTCCAACGCCAGTCACTTATGGGAGCCTCCAAGCACAGCCCGTGTATCAAGCCGGTCAGGTTTCAGACAGAGTTCGCCCTGCCTTGCCCCTTCGCTCCCCCGAGGAATTCCACCGGGCAGCTTGGGACGCAGGAGCGCAAATAGCGAATGTGAAGGGAGGATTCGATAGCCTGCGCAGGCGACAGAAGGAAATGAGCGAGACGCAGTACAAACAAGGACTCGCACGACTGGAGGATGATCTGGCTTCGGCAGAGCAGCAACTCGCACTGGTCCAGGCCGAGTATGCCGCCCAGCTTCAACTCCTCACCCTGGACGTTCGTACGAGCGAGGCCCAACTGGCAGCCGCCCGCGAAACAGTCCAGCGGCTCACCAAGCTCTACGAGCAGAAGGCGGTGCCCGAGTCGGAACTGAGCGAAGCCCGACTCAAGCAGGAACAGGCCCTCGCGCAACTCGAGCAGGCCAAGACACTGCTCGACCTCTACCAGAAGGCGGGTCAGAATCCGGATCTCAATCCCGGATCCGCGAAACCACCCAAGGCTGCAACCGACAGCAACCCGACCTCAACCGAGTCCGCGTCCCTCCCACCGATCACCGTGGCCTCGCCCCCTTCCGGCTTTGAAACCCGGCTCCCTCTCCGCTCGCCCGAGGAATTCCAGCGGCTGGCGGCCGAGGCGAGAGCGAAAGCTGAGAGGCTGGAGAACGGCCTCGCCGAGGCACCCAGCCATAAGGACGAGATGGACCCGGCGCTCTACGAACGATACGTGTCGGACCTCACCGCCGGACTGGCCTCGGCCAGGCAGCGGCTGGCGCTGGTCCAAGCCGAGTATGCGGCCCAGATCGAGATGCTCACCACAGAACTTGCCAGTGCCGAAGCGATCGTGCGATCGACCAAGGAGTCCCTCAGCTTCGCCACCGAGGCCTTCAACAGCGGCATGACGCCCCGGGCGGAGGTCAACAAGGCCGAGCGAGAGTACAACCAGGCCAAATCCCAGCACGACCGGGCGGCCACGCTCCTGAAACTCTACAAGAGGCTGGAGACCAATCCCGATCTCGTTCCGCCCGCTGAGGAAGAGCCGAAGGCTGGCGAGTCGGCCTCGACCTTGCCAGCATCCGGCAATGCCGGGACGACACTCCCTCAGGATTGGGCCACGCGATTGTTCAAGGAAACGCGTCACGACTTTGGCGACATTTCCGGGAAAGCCAGGCTCGAACACCGGTTCACCGTGGAAAACATCTACCTTGAAGACGTGCACATCGCCCAGGTCACGGCCTCTCCGGGCATTTCCGCCCATGTCACGAGACCCTTGCTGAAGACTCATGAAGCGGCAGAGATCGTCGTGGAAGTGGATCCGAAGGTGCACGGCACCGACTCACCGAGAGTGATGGTCGAGTTCGACAAGCCGTTCCCCTCGCAGGTCCAACTGGACGTGCGCCTGTCGGAGAAACCGGCAAACAAGACCCCTGAGTAACAGACCTTGCCCGGCTGGATCCCCAATGGGTCGCTCCTGCCGGGTACGATCGGTCGTGATCTCGATTTGGCCAGAATGACCGGTATTCAGACGGCTTTCCAGTCAGCCGCCTCCGTGAAGACGCACTGGTGACACCCGGCAGGTGCCACCCACCATACATTCACTTCACCAGGATGCTTCCGACACGGTATCGCCGCTGGCCGTCGTCGCCGTCCAGCGGAAGGGCGATCCGCGGCGTGCCGTCGACGAGGCCGACCGAGACGAACACGTCGCAGGTCCCCGCAGCCGCGGCACGCTGGAACTTTCGCGGGCCGTCGTCGTAGATCTCGGCCATGCGGGAGGTTTGCTTCATCTCGCGGGTGGGGGCGGCGTCCGGCGGGCCCACTTCCAGGTCGCGGAGGTTCACTGCGTCAAGGACATGGACGGACACGATCCCGCCCTTGGCGTCCTTGAAGGTCAGGGCCATATAGCCGCCGGGGTAGCACGGGGCCACGCCTGCATTGGCCCACAGCGAGTGGACGTCGAAGGGTTCTCCCAGTCGAATCGTCTTGGGCCACGACAGCTCTCGAAGCTGGAGCCGATACCCGATTCGCCGGTTGATCCGCTCGATCACCGCGCGATTCGCTTCCAAAAACTCATGCGGCCACCAGTGGATCGACATGTAGGCCGCGTGGTACTCCTCCACGGACCGCACGAGCAACTCGCCGTCCTGCCAGGCATTCCGGGCCAGGGAGGATCCGTAGTGTTCGTGCTCAAGCACCACCGGCAGTTTGGGCCAGAACGACTGGGCCAGCTCCGCATGGAACCAGGAATTGGGGGGCGGCTGCACGCAGATGCTGTCGTCGCGGAGAGTTACCCCGTGGGCCAGCATGTGATCGGTCAGTGGGTGGCTGGCCACGCGGTTGTCGGGCCCGATGAAGTCGTCGCTCACCGCCAGCAGCGTGTTCTTGAAGTGTTTCAGATAAAGATCGATATGCTGCTTGCGAACCGAGTCGGCGACCTCGATCTTCGTGCTCGCCCAGCAGTGCCCCTCTCCCCAGACGCCAAAAGACCCTACGTCGACGAAGTCCACGTTCGGATTTCCATCGTACCGACGGGCGAACTCGGCCAGGAACCGATCGAGCTTCTCCAGAAACACCGGATCATCGTAAATCGGCTCCCAGAAGGGCCCTTCGGGATCGACTCCTTTGCCGACGGTAAAATTGTTCCCCTTGGCCCCGGCGGCCTCGACCCACTTGGGCGTGGCGTAACGCATCCAGCTCTCCGACGAGCTCACGCGAAACGCCACCCGCTTGCCCTTGGCGATCCAGCGCTGGGCCGGCGTATCGACCACCGACCAGTCGAACCGTCCCTCCTCCGGCTCCAGGAAGGACCACGGCAGACGCAGGTAGACCGTCGACAGGCCGGGAAAGTCGTCGAGCGTGTCGGACGGCTCGAGCTTCGAGCCGTAGTTCGAGATGATGTTCGAGTAGGACCTCGGGACAAGTGCGGAGTTTCACGGAAACCCCGTAATTTCCAGCACATTTCTCATTTTGGC
>CAZLWV010000223.1:0-10102 GCA_964563135.1 uncultured Planctomycetaceae bacterium | reverse complement strand
TATCTTTTCAAGACCAAACGGCTGTTTGCAAAAGTCCAGTCTTAATCTTAATCCTCTTCCCAAATCGCACACGTTGATTGCAGCGCACCAGTCGAGCGGATGCAAAGGCTGCTGTGGCAAGGGGAGGCGATCAGCCAGGATCGGGTAGGAAACCGTGTACGGCCAAAGGCCGTGCCTCGTAACTCTCGCCTGGACATCACTTTGGGGCCGGGGCTCTTCATCCCCCCCCTCAGATCCGGAAAGACGGCCGTTGAACAGCCGTTTCTGCCAATTAGAATTGGAGTTATCGGTGCGTGCACACCAGGTGTGCAGGAGACGCTCACCGGAGGCCCGGCTCTTCGCGCCCCCGCTGGTCGGCCGCAAACCTTCTCAATGCAGGCACCCGTAATCGACACCGATTGGCACCCTGTGCGTGAATCCCTGAGGAGAACTGGCATGGTACACCGGATGGTAGCGTTTCTGGCGGCGATCGTCGTGATCGGAGCTTGCAGAGTGGCGACGGCGGATTCCGCACGTTGCCCGGCAAAAACCCGGATCTCTCTCAGGCGTCCCGCCGTTACCCAGAGCCAGTATCCCCGCTATCGTCAGATCGACGGCAGAAGCCTCTGGGATCTGGGAATGCAGAACGGCAGGTGGCCGAAGTAGAGACGCAGTTCGGCTCCCCCGCTTCCACAATATCTATACCGATGTCTAGTTGGCCGCTTGACACCGGAAGGAGACGTCTGTATACTGATCAGACGTCCTGAACTCAGCGGCTCTTCCCTCAGCTCCATGGAGCCCCTCCCCCCTCAGCCGTGAATTTGGCGGAATCGCCTTCCTGTTGACCAACACCCGGCCAGTACGCAACCCCCACCGTCTTCCATCCTCGCCAGTCCCGGTCCCGATTCGAATCGAGAGACTTCGTTCAGTCGATTCGCCGTATCGAGACCTGACAGCGCAGCGGGACACTCTTGCCGTGCCTCCATCCGTCTTCCGGTCCACTTCCGGTCTCCAGTCCGAAAGTGGCAATTCCCTCCCCTGCTGCACAACTCCCTTTTGGCATTTGGCTCAAGCTTCTGTTCCTCCCCTGCATGTTGGCCGTCCGGGATGCTTCTCCCTCGAGGTGAACCATGGCCCCGAAACTCGATCCCGTCGACCTTCAGTCCCCGCCCGAGGCCAAGATCGCCCTTTTCCGCTCGCTTTTCCGCGGACGCGACGATGTCTATCCCCGCCGCTTCGAGAGCCGCAAGACCGGCAAGTCCGGTTACCAGCCGGCGTGCGCCCATGAGTGGTCTGCGGGAATCTGCCGCAAACCCAAAGTCAAATGCAGCGACTGCGAGCACCGCAGCTTCCTCCCCCTCACCGACTCCGTGATCCGCTGGCACCTCTCGGGCCAGGATGACGACGGCCGCGACGCAGTCATCGGCGTCTACCCCATGCTCCAGGATGAGACCTGCTTCTTTCTGGCAGCCGACTTCGATAAGGCTCATTGGCAGCAGGATGCCGTGGCATTGCTCGAAACCTGCTGCCGTATGAAAGTGCCAGCTGTCCTGGAACGGTCCCGTTCCGGCCGCGGGGGCCATGTCTGGCTGTTCTTCGAAGAGGCGGTTCCCGCAGCGCTGGCGCGCAGGCTCGGAGCCCACCTCCTCACCGAAACCATGGAACGCCGGCCCGATATCGGGCTGGATTCCTACGACCGCTTCTTTCCGAACCAGGATACGCTGCCCCAGGGCGGACTCGGCAATCTGATCGCCCTGCCGTTGCAGAAACGGCCGCGTCAGATCGGCAACAGCGTATTTGTCGACGAGCAGGGCGCCGCCCATCCCGACCAATGGGCCCTGCTCTCGAAGATCGGCAAGATCAGTCACTCGGCTGTGGAAGAAATCGTCCACCAGGCAGAGCGGCGCGGCCGGATCGTCGGCGTCCGCATGGCCTCGATCGACGAAGACGACGTCGAACCCTGGGCCGAGCCGCCGTCTCGCCGCAAGGAACTCGCGATCGCCGGTCCGTTGCCCGAGCAACTGGAATTGACGCTTGGCAACCAGATCTACGTGGCCAAGGATCGGTTGCCCCCAGCCCTCCGAAACCGGCTCGTTCGGCTCGCCGCTTTCCAGAATCCCGAGTTCTACAAGGCCCAGGCGATGCGACTGCCGACCTATGACAAGCCGCGGGTGATCGGCTGCGCCGAAGACCTTCCCCGTCATATCGGCCTGCCGCGCGGCTGCCTCGCGGAGGTCGAGGCACTTCTTTCCGGCCTGGCAATCGCCGCAATCACCCGCGATGAACGTTGTGCCGGCACACCTCTGAAGGTCGCCTTCCAAGGGCAATTGTTGCCCGAACAGGAAACAGCCGCCCGGGCGATGCTCGCCCACGACACCGGAGTGCTATCGGCCACGACCGCCTTCGGCAAGACCGTGATCGCCGCATGGCTCATCGCCCAGCGAGGCACAAATACGCTGGTACTGGTTCATCGCCGCCAGTTGCTGGAGCAATGGGTGGAACGGCTGGCGATGTTTCTCGATCTGCCGGCCACGGCCATCGGCCGAATCGGGGGTGGCTGCAGAAAGGCAACGGGCTGCCTCGACGTGGCGGTCATCCAGAGCCTTGTGCGCAAGGGTGTCGTCAAAGACTGCGTGGGCCAGTACGGCCACCTCATCGTCGATGAATGCCATCATCTCCCGGCCCAGAGTTTCGAGCAGGTGGTCCGACGGGCGAAGGCAAAATTCGTTACCGGGCTTTCCGCCACCGTCACACGCAAGGACGGCCACCATCCGATCATCCTCATGCAGTGCGGCCCGGTGCGCTATCGCGTCGACGCGAAGGCCCAGGCTGAATCGCGCCCTTTCGAGCATACCGTCCTCGTCCGGCCCACGTCGTTTCGCACCTCCGAACCGCTCGATGCCGACATGCGCATCCAGTTCCAGGATCTCTGCCGCCAGTTGGCTGCCGACGAGGAGCGGAATCGAGTCATCTGCGAGGAGGTCCTGCAGGCCGTCTGCGAAGGGCGGTCGCCGCTGGTGCTGACGGAACGCACGGAGCACCTCGACTGCTTGGCGGCTCGCTTGTCGCCTGCCGTTCCCCACCTGGTGATCCTTCGAGGCGGCATGCGCCCCGGGGAGATCCGGCGGCTCCCCTCATACCTGGCATCGATTCCCGACTCCGAGGCTCGCGTCCTGCTCGCCACCGGCCGCTACATCGGCGAAGGATTCGATGACCCGCGGCTCGACACCCTGTTTCTGACCCTGCCCGTCTCGTGGCGCGGAACGATCGCTCAATACGTCGGCCGTCTGCACCGCCTCCACCATCGCAAGCGCGAAGTGCGGGTCTTCGACTACGCCGACCTCAATGTTCCCATGTTGTCCCGCATGTTCGAGCGCCGATGCCGCGGCTACGAAGCGGTGGGTTACAGGCTCCTCGTACCCGCCAGCGCCGTGCCCGGCTGGCCCGCCGAGATTCCCCTCTCCGCGGATCCCCGGTGGAAGAGCGAGCACGCCGCCAGCGTCCGGCGACTCGTTCGCGACGGGGTCGATCGACCGCTGGCCGGCCTCTTTGCCCGCGCCGCGTGTACGTTTGGCCCGGATGCGGAAGGAGCCCAACGAGCGCGAAGCGCCAGCGAGGAGTTCCTCTACCAGCGGCTGGAGACCCTCGCGGAAACCGCGGGACGATTCCGGCTCAATGCCGAGTTGCCGATTCCCTTCGACGGCCGGGGGCATATGGAGGTCGATTTCCTGTGTGCCGATGCGCGCATCGCCATCGAACTGGATGGCGGCCAGCACTTGGCCAGCCCCGAGGCCTATCGCCGCGATCGGCGGAAGGACCAACTGCTGCAGGAAAACGGCTACTTCGTTCTGCGTTTCCTCGCCGAAGATCTCGGAACATGCCTCGACACGGTTCTCGACACCATCCAGCGCGCCCTGGTCCACCGCCGTGCAAGGTGACCCGCCGACCCCCTCGATGCCCGAGCCAATCACTCCTCGCCCCTCCAGTCCCTCGCCCACTTGCCGCGCCCACACGATCCCGGCGGGGCAGCACACTTCGCACTGCAACCCCAGAAAGAACAAGACGCCAAAGGGCCTGGCAACAAGAAACACAAAAAGGACTCACGCCATATCGACGTAAGTCCTTATGCTCGAACAGTGCGGGAAACAGGACTTGAACCTGCATGGGGTTACACCCCACTAGGCCCTCAACCTGAAATCGCACATTTCGCCTGTCTTGAGGCAGCGTTGAACTTACGTTGGAAGTTGTTGTCGCTCCTTGAGCGACAATTGGAATTCCCGGTTTCGGGTGCCGGTGGGGTAGCGGATGGCCGACAACCGCAGCGCCTCTCGGAATAGCCGATAGCTCTTACCGCTTTTCGAGTCCGGGGATCGCGTTTGAAGGCCGGGCGAAAGGGGAAACTAATACTGAACGAGCATCCCCAACCCCCACTGTAGTATATTGGCAATTATTGCCAACCACAGTAGACTGGGAGAAGATTAGGTCTGGAGGAATGCCAATATGCCCACTCGCAACGTGAATCTGACGGACCACTACGACCAATTTGTAGACGAACTGGTTACCTCGGGGCGGTTCTCGAACGCCAGCGAGGTCATGCGGGCCGGGCTCCGCCTGCTTGAACAACAGGCCCGCGAGGACGAGGAAAAGTTGGCGGCACTCCGCTCGCTGGCGTCAGAGGCGTTCAGCGAGTTGGACCAGGGGCAGGGGACACCGATCGAAGGCCAAGAGCAGCTCACGGAGTTCGTTGGCCGGATCGGCCGACGTGCCGCCGAAGAGGCCGAACATCGTACGGCCGGCGGTTGATGCCATGCCCCGCTTCGTGATCTCGCCTGCTGCCGAACGCGATATCCAGTCGATTCTCGCTTGGACCCATGAGCGATTCGGCCAGCAAGGGCGGCTACGCTATGAGGCACTCGTGGTTCGCGCGATCCTGCCCGGACGAACGTTGCTCCAGGAACGACATGGGAGCCTCCGTTGGTGCATTGGGGTCATCGTTCGGGGCAACGGTTTCGCCCATCCCAGAACCAGCGGCGCAACCTCAACGCATATCCAACCGTGGTCCCAAAATGGTCCCAGAATCTGCGGGACCATGAAAAAAGGACTCACGTCCATTTGACGTAAGTCCTTATGCTGCAACAGTGCGGGAAACAGGACTTGAACCTGCATGGGGTTACACCCCACTAGGCCCTCAACCTAGCGCGTCTGCCAATTCCGCCATTCCCGCAGCGGTGCGGCGCTCCGTGAGATGGGGGGGCTCGGTATGCCTCGGCTGGCCTCCCCTTGCAGGGAGGGATCAGACGGCCCACGAAACGCGTAGCAGAAACCTTCAATTTAGTCGTTTTCCGGCTGCCGTCAACCGGTTGTCCGCTTGATTACCAGGATGGTGCGGTCCTCACGGGGACCGCCAGCCGGAGGTTGGCCAAGCAGTTCATTGGCAATCTGGACGAGCGTTGCCGCCGGAGCATTCTGGTGTTTGGCCAGGACCTCGGCCAACGCGTTCTCGCCCTGGATGCTTCCGCTGGCGCTGGTCGCCTTGCGAATCCCCTCGCTGAACACGACCAGCGAGTTGCCGGGCACAAGCAGACAGGTCTCCTCCGAATAGGCCGTCTCAGGACTCTCGCCAAGCTGAGCTGTCGAGCCCGTAAACGACTCCCAGGCACCGGCCGACAGCCGCAGGATCGAGGGTCTTCCGGCACAGGAGTAGCGGATCGCGCCCGTCGCAGTCTCAACCAGCCCGTAGAACATCTGGGCAAACTGGTCGCCCGACGCCCCGGTCCAGAGCGTCATGTTGACGGCCTTGAGGAGGGCATCGGCGCGGCGATGGTACTGTCCATGGGCACGAGTGGCCGCTCGGATCGTGCCGGCGGCAAAAGCTGCCTCCATCCCTTTGGCGGTCACATCGGCCACGGCCACCGCCATGAGCCCGTCAGGCAGGGTGAACCAGTCGAAGAAATCGCCGCCCACCGATCCGGCCTGATCGTTCCAGGCTGCCACATCCCAACCGTCGAGGAGAGGAGCAACCGAGGGAAGTTGATTCCGCTGCATTCGCTGCAGGCTCGAGAGGTCGCGTTTCCATTGGCTGGAGTCGCTACCTTCGCGGAGCAGGTTCTCCCGCTCCAGGTCCGCTGCGAGGCGGCCCGCAATCACTTCGATCAGGTTCGTCTCCCGGTCGGTGAAATCGCGGGGTTCGTTGGAGAACACCCACAGGGTGCCAAGAATGGTGGTCGGTGTGCAAACCGGCACACAGACCGCGGCGGGGAAGTCTTCTGGCGGGTTCCAGTGCGTCTGGTGGTCCACATCGGTGAGCACCACGGCGTGCCCCAGCATGGCTTCCAGATCGGCCAGCGCCCCTTGAAGGGGACGCGCTGGCTCCGAAAGCCGTTCACGGGGCATGCCGAAACTGGACCGCAGTTTCAGGCTGGTGGTCGCATCGTCGAGCAGGTAGAGCCCGGCGGCCGGGCACCCGACCGACTCCGCCCCGCTCTTGAGAACCGACTGGAGGCGGACGGCAAGGTGCTCGGTCTCCTGGAGATTGGCCACCACGGGAACGGCCGCTGCCAGTTCCGCTTCGCGGAGCCAGAGCGCATGATGCGTTCCCAGGAGCTCGGCGAACATCCCCGCCAGGGCCGAGGCCAACTGGCGAATCTCCGTCGCCGGACCATCCTCCTCGTCGAGCTGCGGCCGAGAACCGACCTTGGTGAGCCTGAGGCGTCCCGGAGACATTCCGCGTCCCGGGGTGACCGGGGTAGACCACGTCAGGCCGGTCGGTTCTTTGGCCGGTGTCAAAGAAGACTCGTAGCGGAGCGACCAGCCAGTCAGGTTCTGAAAGGCCCGTTGGACCTCCGGCATGCTGCCGACCAGAACCGACTCGCTTTGATCCTTCTGACCCGCTTCTTCTTGAAAGATACGCAGATAATTCGTCGATTGTTTGCCCACGAAAGATCCAGTTGCGTGAAAGAGTGACTTATCTACCCCCCTCCGTGGTTATTTCATCCGCTCGTGGCTGAGGGAACCGCCTATGACCCGTGCCATTGCCGACGCCGATTCACGCATTTGCCTTGTTTGCGCAGACGACGCCTCTTTCCCGAGCGGTTTTTCTTACATCGGACGGCCGAAGATAGACCGTGAGAATTTGGCAGACCGGGACAGGTACGCCGATCTGGCAAGAAATGAACATTGGGGCATCCGTGACGGCATCGAGAGGCCCGTTACGGCCCAAAGTCGCCACTTCACCTCAAGATGCCTCCAGGCGAGCCTCAGAGCAGGACCTGTTTGCTCCGACTGCCGGGCATATCCCGGACATAACGGGGCACGGCGTAGCCAGGCAGGCGAGTCCGAAGCTCTTCGACGATGGCGATTCCTGCCGACTCGGAGACCTCGAAATGAGCGGCACCCTCGACCCGGTCGAGCTGGTGGAGGTAGTACGGGACAACGCGGAGGTCAACCAGGCGCTCGAAGAGCTCCGTCAGCACGTCGCAACGGTCGTTGACGCCGCGAAGGAGTACGCTCTGACTGAGAACGGGGATCCCCGCGTCGATAAGACGCCCCAGGGCGGCGGCGACCGATCCGTCAATCTCGGCGGGATGGTTCACATGGAGGACCAACAGCACGGTAAGTCGAGTTGCGCGGCACCAGGCGAGAAGGTCCCGGGTGATTCGCTGCGGAACGACGATCGGCATTCGGCTGTGGAGCCGCAAGCGATGCAGATGGTCGATGCGGGCAAGACGGCCAACGAACTGCGCGAGCACAGCGTCGTCGAGGGTGAGCGGGTCGCCGCCGCTCAGGATGACCTCATGAAGGGAGGGGTCTCCAGACAGCAGGTCAAACGCTTCTTCAAGACGGCGAATCTTCCCTGCCGCAGAGGGGGTCGGATGGTGGCGACGGAAGCAGAAACGGCAATGGACGCCGCATCGACCAGTTGCTACGATGAGGGATCGGCCTCGGTACTTGGCGAGCAAACCGGGAGTGGGCGAGGCGTCGGTCTCGCAGAGCGGGTCCCGGCTGAACCCCTCCACGATCTGCAGTTCTGCCTCGATCGGCAGGATCTGGCGGAGAAGGGGATCGTTTGGATTGCCGGGGCGGATACGGTCGAGATAGGGCCGGGGCACGAGCAGTCGGAAACCTCGGGCGGCTCGCTGGGCCGCTTCGACAAGATCCGCGGGGAGACCGAGGAGACGGCAGAGTTCCCCCGGATCGGTCACCGCCTCGGCCAACACGGTCTGCCACTCGCACGGCACCGCCACAGGGCGTGAATCTGATGGACGAATCGATGTAGTCATCCCGGTGGTTGGCCGCCTCAACAAGAAACAATCGGTGGGCGCCGATTCCGTAGCGTGGCGTCCGCTCAACTAGACAATCGTATCACACCCCCGCGAGCGCAAGAAGCGATTCGGATCGTCTCCGCCGCGAGGGCCCCCAGACCATGCGGTTTTTTTGCAGTCGAGGACGAAGAACGTGGCTTCCTACAACACGAGTGAATTTCGCAAGGGCCTCAAGGTTCAGATCGAGGGTGATCCATACCTGATGATCGAATGCAATTTCGTCAAGCCCGGCAAGGGACAGGCTCTCTACAAGTGCAAGCTCCGCAACCTGATCCGCAACACGGTTCTCGATCGCACCTACAAGAGTGGCGATTCGCTGGACGCCGCCGACATCAGCGAAATCCAGGCCCAGTATCTCTACCGCCAGGGCGACACCTTCTTCTTCATGGACAACGAGAGTTACGAGCAGTACGAGCTCAACACGAGTGTTGTCGACGACGCCTGGAAGTATCTCAAAGAGGGCATGGTCTGTAGCATGCTCCTGTTCAACAACAACCCGATCGGCATCACTCCCCCCAACCACGTCGTTCTGAAAATCGAGTACTGTGAACCGGCCGTTCGCGGCAACACGGCGACCAATGTGACCAAGCCGGCCAAACTGGAGACGGGTGCCGAATTGATCGTGCCGAACTTCGTCGAGTCGGGCGAAATGATCAGAATCGACACGCGGACCGGTGAATACGTCGAACGCGTGAAAGAGTAGTGAACCGCGAGAATTTCCGTCCGACGGCCGGCTGGGCCACTTTGCGACTGCGAGCGGAACTGCTGCGCCGCGTGCGCTCGTTCTTTGACGGGCGAGGATTCCTCGAGGTCGAAACGCCGCTGCTCTCGGCCGACACCGTCGTGGATCGCCACCTGGACCCTTTCGCGGTCCAGGTGGATCAGGGACGAGCAAAGACCTGCTGGCTCCAGACCTCGCCCGAGTTTGCCATGAAGCGGCTGCTGGCAGCCGGGGGCAAAGCCATCTACCAGATCACCAAGGTCTTCCGGCAGGATGAACTGGGCCCGCTGCACAATCCGGAATTCACGATGGTGGAGTGGTATCGCACGGGCGATGGGCTGGCCGAGGGAATCGACCTCCTCGACAAACTGGCGCAGGCGACACTTGGGCGCGGGCCCGCGAGCCGGGTCAGTTATCGCGAGGCCTTTCTGGAGCATGCGGGAATCGATCCGCTCACGGCCCCGATTACCGCCCTCCGGGAAGTCGCCTCGAGAACGGGAACTCCTCCAGAAAGCCTCCGCCACGACGATCGCGACGGCTGGCTGGACTGGATCCTGGTCGAGCAGGTGCAGCCCCGCCTGGGACAGACCCGGCCGGCGGTTCTCTACGATTACCCGGCCTCGCAGTCGGCCCTGGCCAAGGTCCGCCAGGACGATCCGCCCGTGGCCGAACGGTTCGAGCTCTACGTGGCCGGGATCGAACTGGCCAACGGATATCATGAGCTCACCGATCCGGACATCCTGCGTCAGCGGATCGCCGCAAACAATGCCGCCAGACTCGCCGATGGCAAGCATCCACTGCCGGCAGCGAGCCGACTGCTGGCGGCAATGGAGGCCGGGTTGCCGCAATCGACCGGAGTGGCGCTGGGTTTCGACCGGCTGGTGATGCTGGCCGCCGGCGCGGAGCGACTGCAGGAGGTGATTGCGTTTCCGTTCGATCGGGCGTAGCCGGGCGGAGACCAACGGCCGCCGAAGGCCAAGATGGACTCACGACCATTGGCCCCGGGGGTTCCCGGCGCACTGGATAGGGTTGCGTGATTCCCAGAATGGGCCATCTCCTTCAGGCCGCCTCCCGAAGGGTG
>CAZLWV010000222.1:2727-10112 GCA_964563135.1 uncultured Planctomycetaceae bacterium | reverse complement strand
CCTTCTGGCCGGATGCGGAACATCGGACCTCCAGGAGGAGTATGGCCGCAGGAATGGGCCGTCCGTGTTTGCCAGCGTCAACGGCACCGCCGTATTTGCCGACATGTGCGAGGCCCAGGGCCACTCCGTCTTCTCCTGGCCGGTGCTCTCCCCGCGGATCCGCGACCGGGCCGACGTGATCGTCTGGTTTCCCGACGAGCTGGAGCCGCCGAGTCCGGAGGTGCAGAACTGGCTCCAGCGCTGGCTGGCGGCGCGGCCCAATCGCACCCTGATCTATGTGGGGCGGCATTTCGACGCCGCCGCCTGGTACTGGGAAAATGTGGGCACCGGCTCGCTTGCCGCCGAGCAGCTCAGCGAGTTTGGCCGCCGGCGGAAAGAGGCCCGGAGCCATTTTGGGGCCGAGCTCAAACCCACCGCGCGAACGATCAACCATGACTGGTTCGTTCTCGACGGGCGGCACCAGCATCGCAAGATCACCACCCTCGAGGGCCAGGAGCGGTGGATCCAAGGGATCGATCCGGCCAAGGCCGCCATGGAACTGAATGTCCGCATCACGCCCCCTCCCGACGCCGAGGTGCTGCTTGCTTCGCAGGGCGACGCCATCGTGTTTCGCCGCCCCGTGCGGCGGAGCCAGTTGATCGTGGTGGCCAATGGTTCCTTCCTCCTCAACGCCCCCCTGACCAACCACGAGCATCGGCGGCTGGCGTGGCGGTTGATCAACGAGATCGGCCCGCCGCCAAAAACGATCGGTTTCCTCGAATTCAGCCCGCTGGGCCCCAAAATTGCCGAAAAAGACCCCTCCTTCGGCCCACGGCTGGGGCTCGAAATCTTCCATATCTGGCCGACCAACTGGATCCTTCTGCATGTCTGCCTCGTCGGTGTGCTGCTGTGCTTCTGGAAGTTTCCCATCTTCGGACGGCCCATCGAACCCGACACGGAGGCGACTTCCGATTTCGGTCTCCATATCGACGCGGTGGCTCGGCTGCTGGCAAGAACCGGGGATACGGCCTATGCTCATGCACGCCTCCAGCACTATCGCCAGACGACTCGAACCGATTCGCCTGCCGCGAAATTGCCCGTGGCGAAGGTGCACATACCCCCGACCGGTGACCGGATGCCGGAGGCTCCCTGTGAGATCAGCCATCCGAGCGACGATCCTCCGGCGGGTGAGACCCGTTAGGCCCGGCAGCCGTCTGGAGGTCGGCCGCACAAGGCGGTTTCCACACAACCATGAGTTTTTTGCAGGCAGAAACCCGAAACAACCGGCATGAATCGCCATGCCCAGGAGCAGCGCAGAGAGATGTCTGATTCTTCTTTCGATCCATTCGCCCCTTCCTCCTCTCCCCAAGAGGCCGATCCCAAGCCGGTCGAGGAATTACAGCCGCCCATGGCAACCCTGATTTCCGGTGGGCCGGTGATCGACGGCGGTCCGCCGTCCCCCACGCGGCTCCTGTTCGACCGCGTGACGGCCGAAATCGGCAAGCTCTTCGTGGGGCAGGACGAACTGGTGTTGGGAACTCTGGTTGCACTGTTTTCCAACGGTCACGTCCTGATCGAGAGCGTGCCCGGCCTGGGAAAGACCCTCTTCGTCCGCACCCTCGGCCGCGTGCTCGGCTGCCAGTTCGGCCGCATCCAGTTCACGGCCGACCTGATGCCGTCCGACATCACCGGCTCGCCGATCTTCGACATGAAGACCCAGGAGTTCACGTTCCGCCCCGGGCCGGTCTTCACCCAGTTGCTGCTCGCCGACGAGATCAACCGTTCGCCTGCCAAGACGCACGCGGCCCTGCTGGAAATCATGCAGGAATACCGCGTGACCGTGGAGCGGACCAGCCACAGGATCCAGCGCCCCTTTCTGGTCATGGCCACGCAGAATCCGATCGAGGCCGAAGGAACCTACAACCTGCCGGAGGCCCAACTGGACCGGTTCATGTTCAAGCTCCTGGTCGACTATCCGGCCGCCGAAGACGAGGCCCGGATCCTTGCCATGCACAGCACCCAGGACGATCTCGACCAGCGGCTGGCGGCCCTGGAAACGGTTTCTTCGCCCCAGGAGATCGTCGACTTCACCCACCAGATGAGCCAGGTCTATGTGGATCCCAAACTGGTCGACTACATCAACTCGATCGTGCGATTGACCCGGCAGTGGCCCTACTTCCACCTGGGCGCCTCGCCGCGCGCGGGCCTGGCGCTGATGCAGGGCGCCCGCACGTTGGCCGCCTTCCGCGGGCGCGACTACGCCGTGCCCGACGACGTTGTGGAACTGGCCCTGCCCGCCATGCGGCATCGTGTGATCCTGACGGCCGAGGCCGAGGTCGAGGGGCACAATGTCGACCAGCTCCTTACCGACATGCTTCGATCCGTCGAGGTGCCCCGCCTTTGACTCCCCTGACGCTGGCCTTTCTGAAGATCCTGGCGATGGTGGCGCCGCTGGCCGTGCTGGCTGCCGCCATGCGCGTGTATCCCGACCGCCGGTTCGTGCGTCTGGCCGTCGTGCCCGCGGCCACCACCTTCGGCCTGCTGCTGACCGGTGCCATGGTCTGGGTGACGCTCCTGGTCGACCTGGCGCTCGTGGTGGTCGTGACAATCGATCTTCTCACGTTGGCGCGGCGGCGCGATTTCGTGGTCTCTCGCCAGCTCGGTCGCGTGGCGTCGCTGGCCAAACGGCACCACGTGAGCCTGTCGATCGCCAACCACTCCGCCCGCAGCCACGTGCTCAGCGTCCGCGATGGCGTGCCCCCGATTCTCAGCCCCGATCCGGCCCAGTTCGACGCCCTCCAGTTGCCCGCCGGAAGCCGCATGGAACTCCAGTACGTTCTCCGGCCGCGACGCCGAGGGGCCTTCGAACTTGCCGAACTGCATCTCCGCGCGCAGAGCCGCTGGGGCTTCTGGCAGAAGATGATCACCTGCGCCGAACTGTCTCAGGTCAACGTCTATCCCGACATGCAGCAGCTCAGCCAGTATGCGATCCTGGCCCGCACCAATCGGCTGAGCCAGCTTGGCGTCCGCCGTACGCGGCGGATCGGCCAGGACCACGACTTCGAGCGGCTGCGGGACTACACGGTCGACGACAACTACAAACACATCGACTGGCGGGCAACCGCCCGCCGGCGCAAGCTGACCGTCAAAGACTACCAGGCTACCCGCAGCCAGCGAGTGATCTTCCTGGTCGACTGCGGGCGGATGATGACCAACACCTCTGCCGGCCTGAGCCTGCTGGACCACGCCTTCAATGCCATGCTCATGCTGAGCTGGGTGGCGCTGCGCCAGTCCGACATGGTGGGGCTGTGCTGCTTCTCCGACGAGATCCACGGGTTCGTTCCCGCCCGGGGCGGCATGGGGCAGATGAACCGGCTGCTCCACGCCTGTTTCAACCGTTTTCCCCGGCGGGTCGAGTCCCGCTACGATCAGGCCTTCCGCTACCTGGCCACCCACGCGCGAAAACGCTCCCTCGTCGTGCTGATCACCAACGTGATCGACGAGGTCAACGCCAACCAGGTCCAGCGGTACCTGACGAACCTGGTAGGACGCCACCTGCCGCTCGGCGTGCTGCTGCGCGACCACCGGCTCTTCGATGTCGTCGACGTGGAACTTCCCGTCGGGGATGAACTCTGGCGCGCGGCGGCGGCGGCCGACATTCTTGCCTGGCGCCACCAGGTCCTGACCGACATGATCGGCAAGGGCGCCATGATGCTCGACGTCTTTGCCGAGGAAATGACCGCCCCCCTCATCAACCGCTACCTGGAAGTCAAGGCCCGGCACCTGCTGTAGCAGGGGCCGTTTCAGAAAACCCTCAACCCGTAGCGCCGCGGTTGACCCTGCGCCGGGTCTCTACCGCGTGCCCGCGATGAGCATGATGAGCACGAAGGCGACCACAAACACGAGCACGACGGCCACGACAGCGCACATGATTACGTGGCAGACCGCGATGCCGATCGCCCGTCCTGTGGATGTGGGCAGCAGAAACCGGACCAGCACCGTACTGGCGGCCAAGGCGAGCGGCAGACTGATGAGCCCGGCGGTGGCGCTGCTCAGCGTGGCCGTGGTCAAGCCGATCACAAACCCGGCAACCATCTGGGCGCAGCAGATCCCCACGATCCGCAATCCGGTCACGTCCGGTTCTCCGCACATCTTGCAGGCCAGTTGCAGGGCCAGGGCGGAAACACCAAGATAGATCGCCAGCGAAACCATCGCGCCAAACACCACCGGCCCCATCCCCCCGCCGGACCGTTTCGTCTTTTCCCGCAGCTCCTGATACTTCGCCCACAGAGAATCGGGGGCGCCGTCGCTGGCAGGCGCCCGGTCTTCGCCAGCCTCCACAGGCCGCTGTTCGCCCCCGCCCAGCGGCTCGGCCTGGCTGCCAAGCGGTTCTTCGCCTGAGCTGGAATAGGTTTCGTCCGTCCCCGATCCCGACTCGTCCGTCCCGGTGCCCTCGGATTGGGCCACGGGCTCCCCGGCCGAGCGGCTGTTCCAGACAACGTTGATGACCGTAGCCGCCAGCATGATCACCACCACTCCCACTCCCACTCCCATCAGGGCCCAAAGCCAGGTGGGAATGGGATTGTCGCGTCTGGCTCGCCGGTACCCCAGCCCCGACGGTTCCCCGGTCAACGGATCCAGCAGGATGCCCGGGAGCGGGTTGGCGGATCCTCCGCCGGGAGTGGGCATTTGAATCGGCCGGAGAGCCATGGGGCCATCGAGCGATTCGAGACCCCCAAGATTGCCCAGCGGACCGAGCGCCGCCGGAGCCACCAGCACTGCCGGCACCATGGAAGCCGCCGGCACCGCAGGTGCTGCAGGTGCCCCCGGGATCACATGGGCCGCCGGTACGGCAGGTGCCGGCAAGCGACGCTGGGCGGCCGCAGCCACCGCAGAGTCCTCCAGAATCTCCAGGCCTTCCACAATGCCGGGCTTGTCGGGCAAAATCTCCAGACCGCCGGCCAACTCCTCCGGCTCATCGGCCACCAGCTCGAGTCCCTCCGGCAGCGATGGCGGCGCAGCGACGGGGCGCTCCCCAATGGGTTTTGCCCGTCGCAGCGGTTTGGGGTCCTTTCGAGGCCCCTTGGCGCCCGCGGCAGGCCCCGAGCCGGCTGCCGGCCGTGGCGACTTTTCCCGGCCCGCCGCGTTGGAGGACCGGTCCGGCGGGGCCGCCCCTTTCGCGGCCGCCGGGCCACTGGCCGGTTGGGCCCGCTCTGCTGTCGGCGGAACCGACTTGGATACGGCTTCCGCGCGCGGTGCTGGCCTCTCAGGTGACGCTGCCGGTTTGGCCCCGCTTGCACCAGTGGGGGACGCCGCGGAGTCGGCTGCTGGTCGGCGCAGTTTGGCCTCAGGCGTGCTGGCCGGGGCCGCAGGCCCAGTTGCCTGGGCAATCGGTTTGGCCTCTGGCTTGACCGCCGGCTTGTTGGCAGGCGAGGGGCTTGGGGCTTCTCTCAGCTCCAGCTCCCCCGGATCGGGGCGCATCCAGTCGTCGCTCACCTCCTCGGTCAGGTTCCAGTCGTCTTCATCCTCCGGCGTCAGGTCCCAATCGTCCACATCCGAGGCAGACGGGCGATGGGGTTCCCCCGCGCTGCGCCCCTTGGCAGGAGGACCCGAATCCGACCCGGACTCGGCCCCCGCGGCGGCACGCCTCTGGCGTTCCAGCTCCTCCTGGTAGCACTTCCGGTGATAGCAGAACCCGACAACGTCCTTCACCCGCTCCTTCGGCGTGTCGAACCCCTTGTGGCAGATGCGGCAGGTGTTCTCCGACGCATCGCCGGCCTGCTTCTGGTAGCACCCCAGGTGATACAAGGTTCCGTGAACATCGGCAAAACGCTCCGCCTTGCCGCGGATCCGCTTGCCGCAGATCTTGCATGTTTCGGCGGCCGGTTCGTTGTCGGCCGTTGCGGCCAGCGGTCGGGCTCGGACGTTTGGCGGTGCCGGGCCTTCCGAGGCCGTTTCGAGCCCCGGAAGCTGGTTGAGCGTGCCGCATCGCGGGCAGCGCGTAGGCATCCCCGCGTAGCGATCCTGCGCCCGCAACTCCTTGCGACATCGCTTGCAGTGAACGACAACGGTCATGAGAATCCCCACCCAGAGAAACGCGATCCCACTGGCCACCTCATCCCATGATACTTCGGCAAACCGGCCAGGAAAACACTGTCGCCCACCACCCTCTGGAGCTGATCTTTACACAACCTTGACAAAATGGCTAAAGTCTGCCGGTTTTGCCGGTCGATCCGATTCTGACGGTGAGAGGGACCTTGCGCCCCCTCCGCGTGACAAGGTTGCCAGGCCAATTCAGGGGAGAGAACATGATCATTCGCTGGATCCGGCCCATACGATACCTGGTCGAAGGGGTCGTGGCGGCCGACACGCCGCGCCAGCTCGCCCTCGGATTCACGATCGGCATGATCATCGGTCTGGTGCCCAAGGGCAATCTGACCGCCGTTGCCCTCTCCATGCTCCTGCTGGGAACTCGCGTCAATCTGGCTATGGGGCTGCTGGGCACGGTGGGATTCTCCTGGCTGGCCGGCTGGACCGATCCCCTGGCCGACCGCATCGGCCAGGGCCTGTTGACGCACGAGCCGCTGCAGCCACTCTTGGCCTGGCTCTACGACCTGCCGCTGGCGCCCTGGACCGCGCTGGACAACACGGTGGTGTTCGGCAGTCTCATGCTGGGGATTTGGCTGTTTCTGCCGGTGTACCATTTCAGTTTTCTGGCTTTCCAGAAGCTTCAGCCGCAGCTGGCCGAGTACCTGAAACGCTATCGCGTTGCGCAGGTCCTGGACCATGCCGAACTCGCAGCCAGGTGGAGAAAGCCATGATCCGCTGGAAATACGCCGTTCCTCGCCTGCTCCTGGTGCTGACGGTTCTCCTGCTGGTCTGGCTGGGGATGAACCCGCTCTTGAAATGGGGAATTGAGACCTTCGGAGAGCAGGTTCTCTCGATGCGTGTCGACGTGGGCAGTCTCCGTGCGTCTCTGGCGAAGACCGAGATCCAGATCGACGATTTCGCCGTCGCCAATCCGAAGACCCCCAACACGAATCTCGTCGATGCCGAGAAGGTGACCTTGTCGCTGGATACCAACGCCCTGCTGCGGCGCAAGTTCGTCGTTCGCGAGGGCTGCGTTCACGGCCTTCGCCTCCAGGGCCAGCGCGACGTGGCGGCCCAGCCCGTCGACCACTGGCAGTGGAATGCCAGGGGCGACCTGCTCAAGCAGGAGGCCGAGCGGTGGCTCGAAACCCTGTCGGTAAGCCTGGAAGACCACCTCGAGGCGCAAGTCTCCAATCTTGAATCGGTGAAGATGGCCAAGGCGCTCCTGGAATCCTGGCCCGAGCAGTATCAGCAACTGGAAGCGCAAGTCCATGCGATCAAGGCCCGTGTCGAGGTCAACCACGATGGTCTTATAG
>CAZLWV010000222.1:0-2717 GCA_964563135.1 uncultured Planctomycetaceae bacterium | reverse complement strand
CCCGTGGCGAGAACCTGCGGACCCTGTTCCATACCCGTCCCGACAACCTTGCGGCCGGCCTGCAGCACTACCAGAAGACGCTGGTCGAACTCGAGCAACTCCAGAAGGAGATGGACTCCCTGGCCCGCCAGATCGATACCCTCCCGGACCGGGTCCAGTCGGACCGCCAAGCCATCCTTGCGGCTACCAAGCAGGACATCGAGCGGATCGAGGCTCGCTTCGAGTCGGTCCGGCTCGACAAGGAGACGATCACCGGCTACTTCCTCGGTCCCGACATGGGCCGCCGGGTGGTGGCCATCACCGAATGGGTGCGTTGGCTGCGGTCCCAGTTCCCCGAAGAGGAACTCGATTTCCAGGTCGAGCGCCTTCCGGGCACGAACATCCTCTTTGCCGGCAGGCGGCCCGAGCCCGATTTCCTCATCCAATCGCTGCGGCTGGACGGCCAGACAACGCTTGACGGGAAGCCGTATACCTTCGCTGCCGCGGCCGCCGGTCTGACCAGCACGCCCAAACTCTATGGCCGGCCGGTCGAAGTCCGGGCGCAACTGGTCGGCGACGTGACGTTCGACGTGCATGCCCTGCTCGATCGCACCGGCGACATCCCGGTCGACCAGGTCGTGGTCAATTGCCCGGACCTGAAACTGCCCGCAATGTCGCTCGGTCGGCAGGATGCGCTGGCGCTGGCCTTGCGCCCCGGCAATACCCATTTGTGGGTCCGACTGACCCTGTCGGGCGATCGGATCTCCGGAACGCTGCTGCTCAAACAATCGGGGGTCGAACTGACCCCCACCGTGGCAGACTCGCTCGGCGGGCAGCGTCTGGCCGACAACCTTGCCAAGGCCACCGAATCGCTCAAAGAGGTCGAGATCCAGGTGGATCTTGCCGGGCCGCTCCAAGGGCCCGATTGGGTCCTGAGATCGAACCTGGGTGAAAAACTGACCGAAGGCTTGAACCGGGCGGCAATTGCCGAACTGGAGTACCGGCGAAATCAAGCCGCGCAGCTCGTTCAGCAGCAGGTTGACAAGGAACTCAGCAAATTCCGCAACCGCCTGGCCACCGACGAAGAGATTCTCATGGCCCGCCTCAAGCTCAACGAAGCAGAGATCCAGCAACTCGGCAAACTCATTGCCCAGCAGGTCCCGTCGGCTGACAAGATCCTCACCAAGGCGCTGGGCGAACGGCTCCCGCTCAGGTTCTGATCGCGGCCGGCCGCGGTAGCAGCAGGCCCGCCGAATTCCGCCGCGCGGTTCTCACCGGATGTCGTTGCGCCAGTAGTCGACATGATAGCTCGGCCCGTCGGCATTCCAGACCTTGCTCACCAGGTCGAGATCGCCGTCGCCGTCGGCGTCGAAGGCTACCACGTCGTGCCATCCGGGATTGTCTTCCTGAATCACCACCGCGGCAAACTCGCCCTTCGCACCCCCTTTCCTGGCCCAGATCACACCCCGCTCCTTCAGCCCTTCGGGCTTCATCGGCAGCAGACCCCGGGAGGTCATGTGGGTATCGGGGTCCTCCTGCTCGCCGGCGAAGATCTCGAGTGTGCCGTCCTGATCGAAATCAGCAACCGCCAGCGAATGGAACGAACCCGTCCTCGAGTCGCCTGGCGGATCGGCCAGCGGATGGCGGCTCCAGCTCTCCCCCTTTCCCGTGTTCTCGACCCAGTAGCCGTGGCCGAAGCCGGTGTCGCAGTCCGCCCACACGATGTCGTTGTCGCCGTCGGCATCCAGGTCGGCCAACCACACTCGCATGCTCGTGCCGTAGGAGGCCTTTTCCACCGGCAGGTGCGGCCACGCGTGCTGCGGCCACTGGATCCCGGCCTGGCCCGGATTCTCCAGCCAGATGCCCGGCACGACGATATCCGCCCGTCCGTCGCCATTGAGGTCGCCCACGCCGCTGGGTGCGATCCCGCCATGGTCGCCTCGCCCTTGAAGAAGCATCGTTCTGGAGAGCTGCTTTGCCGGATCGAACCAGGCCAGGATATGGCCGTCGTAGGTGACCAGGTCGGTCGTGCCGTCGCCGTTGACATCGGCTGCGATCACGTCGTGCCCGCCGCCGTCGTAAGGGATCGCCTCCCAGGAGGTGTCGGCGAGCTTCGTCTTACCGGGGTTCTTGAACCACACACCCCAGAACGCCACGTCGATCGAACCATCGAGATCCAGGTCGACGGCTGCGGCCCCGAGCGTGTTCTTGAGGGCATCGGAGCTGCCGATCGTGTGGCGGAGCCACTCGGAATCGGTTTTTCGCTCGAACCAGTAGGCGGTCTTCGGCTGACGCCGCGAAACGGCGAAATCCGGGTCGCCATCGGCGTCGAAATCCCCCACAGCAATCCCGCCCGTTCCCCAGGCGTTGCCGGGCAGCGCCTCGGCCACCACGAAATGCTTCCAGCGAGTGAACCGTCCGAGGTCGTCCGCGAAGGCTCTCGGCCCAATTGGCAGGACGACCGGAACGAGGCAAGTCAATACGGGCCAGATTCGTCGGGCAAGATTTACGGGAGCCATCGCGAGAGTCTCTCCTTTCCTTGCTTGGAAACATCAGGGGCCAGGGGGCCGGTCTCGCCCTGGTGCTCTGTCACAGCCCGGTTTCGGGATAAGTGGCGTAGAATCATGCGACAATCGCCCAGTTGTTCCGCAGCCTCGATCCCAGTTTTTCGCTGTCACAAAGCTCTAAATAGACTTGCACGATTCCAAGAGATCCAGACTCCGCCGCCACCCTTCGGG
>CAZLWV010000221.1:0-10126 GCA_964563135.1 uncultured Planctomycetaceae bacterium | reverse complement strand
CCGCCGCGGCGCAGGACAGGGTCCTCGTCACCTTCGACCTGCGCACCATCCCAGCCATCCTGGCCGACTTCGCCGCCTGCGGCGAAAGCCATGCCGGCGTGCTCTTCATCTCCGCCAAATCGTTCGCATCCAACGACCTCAAGTCCCTCGCCCGGGCCCTCGTGAAGCGTGCCGGCCCCGCCCCCGACGAGGACTGGCGCAACCGCGTGGAGTTCCTCACGAGAGCCTGACGAACACTGGGAACAAACCCGATGCAGCTGCATCCGAGGCTCCGGCGAACCAGGCGCTCGCCGGCTCCTGCTCCCCCGCCCGAGCCCGCCCCCCGGATCGCCCGCCTGATGGCGCTGGCGATCCACTTCGGCCGCCTGATCCGGGACGGCGTGGTGCGCAATTACGCGGAACTGGCCCGGCTGGGAGGGGTTTCCCGGGCGCGGATCACCCAGATCATAAACCTGCTGAACCTGCCGCCGGCGGAACAGGAGCAGCTGCTGTTCTCGAAGGATCGGGGGCGCCGGGGTTGAGGGAATCCCAGCCACCTGCAAACGAGGCTCTCGCGACCTTCCTCGCCCGGCAATAGGGCGCTCCCATCCCGGATCACCCGGAAGATCGCCGAGGGGGCCAGGGGAACGTGAGGGCGGCGATGGGGGATCTTGAGGTGTGGATGGGGTGCCGACGATCAATCACCGAAACGCGGGAGCGACCCGATCATATCAGCCCGCGAATCGTCAGCCAAACCCCAACAGCAATGAGAACCCAAGCCGTTGCCTGCTGGAGCCTCGCGCCGATGTTCTGCAGGCGCCGGAGCCGTTCGGCGGCCATGCCGATTCCGCAGGCCAGGAGGATCACCGCCGCGATCACTGGAAGAGCGGTTCCGATGCCGTAGGCCAGCGGCAGGCTGATCGTTGCCCCGGATTGGATCACGCCGGGCAGGAGGCCGCCGAAGAACAGGGCGGCCGACACCGGGCAGAAGGCGAGCGCGAACACGGCCCCCATCAGGAATTCGCCGGCAAACCCGCGTTCGGCCAGTTTCGTGCCGAGCGAGTTGATCCCGCCGAAGCCGGGAATCCTCAACGGCAGCCAACCTGCCACGAGCATTCCCAGCACGATCAGGCCCGGCCCGATCAAGCCCCCGATCTTCATCCGCAGGAATGCCGCGACGGCTGGAGCTGAGAACATTCCCGCCGCCAGGATGATCGCGAGGACCGTGTAGGCCGCCATCCGTCCGGCAATGTAGGCGGCGCTGCTCCACGCCACGCTCGCACGCTTTTCGCTGCGCCGCGCCAGGAACGCCACCGCCGCGATGTTCGTGGCCAGCGGGCACGGGCTGATCGACGTGAGCACGCCCAGCCACAAGGCGCCTGCGATGAGCGGCCAATCAGGCATCGGCACTTGCTGCAAGGTACTTGCGCACCCCCTCCTGCAGGTAGGCGGCGAACGCCGGCGGGTCGCCGACCAGATCCCACACCTTGTCGAATTTCTCCCACTTCCGCTCCTTGCCGTTGCGGCGGTCGGAGACCACCACCGTCTTGAAGGTCAGTTCGTAGTCCCTGGCGAGGTGCCCGTTCTCCGGGAGGTCAAAATTCACCGTCTGGAAGCGCACCAACCCGCTTGCCAATTCGCTCGAGAACCCGGATTCGATCGCCTCCCGGGCTTGCTTCTCGATCTTC
Source organism: uncultured Planctomycetaceae bacterium (assembly GCA_964563135.1). Lineage (GTDB taxonomy): Bacteria > Planctomycetota > Planctomycetia > Pirellulales > Thermoguttaceae > JAAYAY01. The sequence continues at coordinate 8,459 of CAZLWV010000221.1, read as the reverse complement.
AGGCAGGTCGGGCAGCGCTGGTTGGAGGTGAAGTAGGTGACCAGAACGAGATGCGCCGGTTCCGGCGCGGTGGCCGCCGCGGCAGGCTGCCCCGAACGGCCCTTCGCAGCGGTCGCGGGGCCGAAGGTGCGCCAAGCCCATACGCCGATCCCCGCCGAAACAAGCAGCAACAGGACAACCCGCAGGATTCTTGATGGTGTATTCATGACCAACAGGTCGGCTCAGGAACCGGTGAGCAACTTCTTCATTTCCTCGAGCGGCGGAACACGGCCGCTGACCTTGACCTTGCCGTCCACCACCAGCGCGGGCGTGACCATCACGCCGAAATCAGCGAAGCGCATGAAATCGGTGACCTTCTCGATCTCGCAGTCGAGCGCCAGTTCCTCGCTGGCCTTGGTGGTGACTTCCATCAGATGGTTGCATTTGGCGCAACCGCTTCCGAGCACATGGAGTTTCTTCATGGTGTGGTTGGTGTTTGTTGGGAACTCGCATCTTCGGCGGTCGGAACCGCCTTCTGATACCAGCTCCGCGAGCGGGTGCAGAGCCGGCAGACCGACAGCATGACCGGGACCTCGACGAGGACGCCGACCACCGTCGCCAGCGCCGCGGGGGAAGTCGGGCCGAACAGGGTGATGGCGACCGCGACCGCCAGCTCGAAGAAGTTGCTCGCCCCGATCAGGGCACCCGGCGTCGCGACACTATGGCGGACCTTTAAGAGACGCATCAGTCCATAGGCGAGGCCGGAGTTGAAGTAGACCTGAATCAGGATCGGCACCGCCAGCAGGATCACCGCATTCCAGTTGGTGATGATGTTCCCGGCCTGGAAGGCGAAGATCAGCGTCAGGGTGGCGAGCAGGGCCATGCTGAACGGCTTGACCAGCCAGTTGACGAACAGCGTGATGAAGAGCCCCCTCGGCTTGCGGAACACCCCGTGCAGCCCGCCGAAGTCGATCTTGAGCATCATCGGGTAGATCATCAGCCAGATCAGCACCGCGATCGGCACGTTGACGTGCGAGTCGCGGCCGAACTCCCAACTGCTGATCGTGGCGACCCAATCAGGTGCGAGCCGCCCGAGTGCGAGCCCGGCCACCATGCAGGCGAGCACCCAGAGCGACAGGTAGCGTTCGAAGAAACCGAGACGTTTGGTGGGATTGCGGTTCATTGCCTTTCCGGTCGGCTCACCCGGCGAACATTCCAAAGGCGCAGCCCACCAGTGTGGAGGCCACGACCGTCAGAGTGCAGAAGACCAGCGTCTTGCGCCCTCCTATGACCTTCCAGATGACGAGGATGCTGGGCAGCGACAGGGTCGGGCCCGCAAGCAGCAGCGCCAGTGCCGGCCCCTTGCCCATGCCGAGGCGCGTCAGCATCTCGACGATCGGGATCTCCGTCAGGGTCGCGAAATACCAGATCATCCCGACGAACGCGGCGGTGAAGTTGGCCGCCAGCGAGTTGCCGCCGACCAGCCCGGCGACCGCCTGCTCGGGGATCAGTCCGCCGACGAAGCCGGTGACGAACACGCCGGCGAACAGCAGCGGCACGATCAGCATCGTGTATTCCCATGTGGAACTCATCCAGGCCTTGATCTCGTCCCGCGAGAACCACCGCCAGACCATGAGCAGAACAAGCACGCCCATCGCACCGGCCAGCTGCCACTTCATGCCGTGGACGGTCATCACGAAGCCCGGCCTGTTCTGCACCTCGGCGATGTCGCTCTTGTCGAGGCGGCGGATCTCGGAGCCAAGGTGGCCGTCTGCATCGAACTCCTGGATGTCGACGGTGTCCCTGCGGTCGTAGCGGATGTTCGCCTCGATCCGGGTGCCGTCCTTCATCACGAGGGTCGCCTCGTTGGTGTTGTACCAGTCGGAGAACACCAGGAAGAGGATCATACCGAGGAAGAACAGGGAGGTTTGCCAGAGTGGCCGAACGGTGGTCGTGCCGGCGGTCTGGATCGCCACCTCGGTGCGGCGCTTCTCGCCGTGGCGGAAAATCAGCCGCATCGACAGCCCGATCAGGACAGCGAACAGGATCGACCCGATGGTCCGGGCCACGCCGATGTCGAGACCGAGCACGCGGGCGGACAGGAACACCGCCAGCACGTTGATCGCCGGACCCGAATAGAGGAACGCGCTCGCCGGTCCCAGCCCGGCGCCCATCGTGTAGATGCCGGCGAACATCGGCAGCACGCTGCACGAGCAGACGGCCAGGATCATCCCCGCCACCGAGGCGACCGAGTAGGCGAGCACCGGTTTGGATCCGGGGCCGAGGTACTTGATCACCGCTTCCTTGGAAAGGAACGTCGAAATCGCGCCGGCAATGAACATCGCCGGCACGACGCAGGCCAGGGTGTGGTGCAGGGCATACCACTGGAGCAACCGGTAGGCCTCCAGGATCGCGTTCGACACCTTGGGGTGGTCGAACGGCAGGTAGTAGGCGAAAAGGAAGACTCCAGCCAGAAGGGCGAACTTCTTCAGGTCTCTCATCGTCTTGTGTGCGGCGGGCGGTTGTGTTTTGCCTCGGGTGCTGGCCTGTCCTGCTGTGATTGAGGCTCACCTCAATGCGATTGTAGGAAAAGTGTTTTGGCGAAACGGCGAAGTTTGGATGCTGCCAAGGTCTGGTGCGTGATCCGTGCAGGCTCAAGCGCAGCGGGTCACCTTCAACGTCGAGACCGGCTCGCCGGCCGCCACGCGGTCGAGGCATTCGGCGAAGCTCAGCACGCATGGGCAGGTCAGACGGTAGAAGATCTGCTGGCCACGGCGCTCGTCGGCGATCAGGCCGGCGTGGCGCAACACCGTCAGGTGGCGCGAGGCGGTGGACGGAGCGCACCCCGCCACCTCGGCAAGCGCGCAGGCGCAGACCGGTCCCGCGGCCAGCGCGTGGATGATCGCCATCCGCCCGGAGTGACCGAGCGCTTTGAACACCTCGGCCTGGTGCTTTACGGCGGCGGCTCCCGGGTGCTTGCGCTTGCTCATGGGCGTAATATTCGCACCTTGGCGGAATATGCAACAAATCATCGCCTCGACATACTGTGGCTTGGAGTCGAGCACGATGTCGGTCAGTCCGGCCTCCCGCGCCATCCGCTCGGTGTCGCCCACGAGCACCGCCCCAGCGACACAACCGATCAGGGCCTCGACTCGGGAAACGACCTCCGCCGGCAGCGGCTTGAGCAGGGCGAGGTCGGAGATCGCCACCCGGCCGCCGGGCTTGAGAATCCGGGCGATCTCCTGCCACACCTGCGCCTTGTCCGGCGAGAGGTTCAGGACGCAGTTGGAGATGACCACATCCACGCTCCCGTCGGAGATCGGCAGGTGTTCGATCTCCCCGAGCCGCAGCAGGTGGATTTCGCACCACAGCAGGAACCGGCGGTCGAGGCGATCTTGCCATAACCCTCGCGAACTTGTTCCCGGATTCGATCGGTGTTCATTTCAGTTCGTTCCTGGCTCGTGATTTTCATTTCACCTTTTCGCTTGGTCGCGCCGTCCGGCGGCGTATGCCTCGAAAACCATCCTGATTTGGTCGCGCACTTGGCGGAAAACAGCCAGTTGTTCCTCCTCGATGCCTTGCGCGTGCGCCGGATCGTCGAAACCCCAGTGGTGGCGGTTCACCTGGCCGGGGAACATCGGACACGCTTGGTCGGCGTTGCCGCAAACCGTAATCACGGTCTCGACATCCTGTTGGAGAAATTCGTTCATGTGCTTGCTATGGTGTCCGGAGATGTCGATGCCGATCTCGGCAAGCACCCTGACGGCCAGTGGATGGACATGCCCTGCCGGCTTCGATCCGGCGCTGCGGATGTCGAGGAGGTCGCTCGCGGCGTGGCGCAGGACTCCCTCTGCCATGTGGCTGCGGCACGAGTTGCCGGTGCACAGGATAAGGACGATCGGGCGTGGACGCAGGCTCATCGGCAGCGGTGGCTTATGCCGGTTCGGGACCGCAGATCCTGCGGGTGACGGCCTTGAGCTTCCTCAGGTCATTTCGGAACACCGGGTTCTCAAACACACAGTCCTGCAGGCACGCCAGGTTGGCAGCCAGCTCGGGCGACGGATCGCTGGCAAGCGAATACATCCGCCAGGTGCCGCGCACCTCGACTTCGACCAGGCTGTGGCGTCGCAGGTAGGAAAGCTGCTGCGACGTGCGTACGGAACCTATGCCCAGGACCGCCTCAATCCGGCAGACGCACTGCGGCCCACCGGCCAGCAGGTTCAGGATCCGCAAACGGTTCAGGTCGCACAGGCACCTGTAGATTGCCACCACATGCTGGCACGGTTTCGATCGGACGGTGGGCACGCCCGTGGATCTAAGTCGCCGCTTATCTAAGCGCAAGAGAAAAAATTGATCAAAGTTCCGCCTCCCGATGGCCGCCCCGACGCACCGGGCCTAACAGGACAAACCCCGAATGCCGTTTGTTCGAATGCCCGGAAGTCGTTGATAATCAACAGGAAATCTACTCACGCCCCCCGCCCAAGTCCTTGGGTCCCCCCACCCCCATCCAAATCCTGTAAAAGGAGCCAAACGCGCTTTACACTTCTGCCGGGTGCCGTTGCCGAGGATGGTGACCGGCTGGCGGGCGGCGAGGCGGCGGCCGAGACCGGCGAGGTGGCGGACGACGTGCTGGCCGATGAACCCGGCGGCGCCGGTGACGCGGACGGAGAGCGGCTGCCCCGGGGTGCCTGGCCCCGATTTTCCGTCCCTGCGGAGCGCCTGGGCGGCCAAGCGCCAAAGTGTGTTAAGCAACGGCCCCGAAAAACGGAGAGTGGGGAGAGTTTCCGCCCCATTTTCGCCCCTCCGCGGTCCCGAACGGAGAGTCCCGCTTAACACTCCCCCACCCCGCCGGCCCCGGATCCCTTTGAAATAAGGGGATTTCGCGCGCCTGAACGTGGCGAACCCCCGGCCGGGGATTCCGGAGCGGGGGTTCACTTGGCTCCCCAAGCACCCCGCTGTTCCCTAGAACTCTCTGTTTTTTAGGCTTCGTAAAGCATTGATCCTGTGTGACTTGCGTGGTTCCGAATCCGCTTTGCACGGCGCCTCTCAGGAGCGAAAGGCCCCCTGAACTTGACACCCCCCGTCCCCGTATTAGCATCCAACACATGAGGGCCACGTTGACCATCAGCCTGCCGGAGGACCTCAGCAAGGACCTCGACGCCTTTGCCGCGGCCACCGGGCGCAGCCGGAGCCAGATCGTGCAGGAGTCGCTGCGTCGACAGCTGGCCTCCGCCCAGTTCCACAGCCTGCGCCGGAAGCTCGTTCCCAAGGCCCGCGCCGCCGGCTTCTACACCGACGAGGACGTCTTCCGCGAGGTCTCGTGAAGATCGTCCTCGATACCAACGTCCTGTTCGCAGCCTTCGTCGCCAGCGGGCTGTGCTCCGAACTCTATGAGACGGCCCGGGACCTCGCCGCCATCCGGGTCTCCAGGTTCATCCTCGGCGAACTGCGGGAGAAACTCTCCACCAAGGCCGGCCTGACAAAATCCGAAGCCAATGCCGTCCTCGCCATGGTCCGCCGCGACAGCGAAACCGTCGCGGCAAGCCCCCTCGATCAACCGGTGTGCCGCGACCCCGCCGACGACTGGATCCTCGCCGCCGCCCTCGCCGCGCAGGCGGATTGCATCGTGACCGGCGACAAGGACCTGCTGGTGCTCAAATCCCATCGCGGCATTCCCATCCTCACCCCCCGGCAGTGCCTCGAATGGCTCCAGCAACGGGATTGAGAGCCGACCCTGCCGACGCAGCCTGAACCGATGACAACCAGCCCCGGAAAGTCGCTCACCGGAACCGCCGGCTCCGACGAGCTCGGGACCTTGATCGACACTAACCGGACTAGGCCATGAGAGCATTACTTCTATGGACGTTTGGACTGTCGCTGCTATCGGCAGATTCGGCCAATTCCGCAACTGTCACCGTCCATTGGTCGACGACGGAGCGACTTGGAGGATTTGGTTCCAGTCCTCTCGGTGCCGGCACCAGTGCTGATGGCGACGGCGCCTTGCTGCAACTTGGGTATTTTTCCAACGGAACTCAGGCTTCTCCCTTCGCTGGAGATTGGATTGTGCTGGCTACCGGTAGCGTGGGTGAGGGGATCATCCGGCGGTGCCGGCACCGGGTTGTCCTCGTCCTGCGCCTCGGGCGGGAACAGCTCCTCGATCGACACCGCGTCGAAGCCGGTCAGGTCGAGGTCGATCTGCCCGTCGAGTTCCTTGATCAGCGCCTTGAGCTCGTCCTCGTCGGTTTCCGCCAGTTCGGCGATCCGGTTGTCGCTGACCAGCACCGCGAGTTCCTCGTCGTCGCTGGCGAAGCTCTGGAAATCGACCGGCGCCAGTTCCAGCCCGAGCTTCCTGGCCGCCATGAGGCGCCCGTGGCCGGCGACGATGAACCCGGAGCGCGTGGACACGGTGATCGGGTGCCGCCAGCCGAAGTAGCGGATGTTCTTGGCGAGCAGATCGATCTGCCCGTCGCCGTGGGTATTCGGATTGCGCGGGTTCGGCTTCAGTTCGGCCACCGGCACCAGCCGCTCGTGCGAGCACCAGACCTCTACTCCCCCGGCGAGCGCCTTGGCTTTCGGCTTCCGGTCGGCGGGCGGGACGGCTTCGGCGGTCTCCATGCCGCGCCGCGGGTGTCAACGCAGTCAATGATACCGCAGCTTCAGACTTCGTGAAAACATACAGACCCAAGATCGGCATTCAATCAGAAGCCATCGACCGTGGGCAACTATTCCGCCGTGCGGGCAAGGCGAAAACCATAAGACAAAAAAAAGCTGCCAGGCCCAATGCGCCCCCTGCAAGCCACCCGTGAGAATCTGGCAATACTATCCCAAGAACCTCCTCTCAGCACGCGTTGGCTGCCACTGGATGGCCCAGGCGGATTCAGTGTAGGCGAGGTCGAGTAGTAGTCCCAAGCATACCAGTCACCACACCATTCGGTCACGTTGCCCACCATATCATAGAGCCCGTATCCATTCGGCGGGAACGATCCAACTGGGCTGGTCCGTGGAGCACTCCCGTCATCATAGTCAGGGTGATAACCTAATGTTGAACTCACATCATACTCCGGTCGCTCGATGCCCTCGAATTCGCTACTATCGTAGTTTGCTTGGCTGTGACTGATCGTCATGCCGCAAGGAAATCTCACGCCTCCCATGCCACCTCGGGCCGCGCATTCCCATTCTGCCTCAGTCGGCAAGCGATATCCCATGGTATTGGGATTCACATCCGGAACCTTTGTTCCGGTCCTGAACGGTGCCCCTCCATCCACCGTATAGACTGGAGCATAACCCTCTATTTCACTCTTCGCGTTCGCGAATTTCACACATTCCCACCATGACATCTCGCAGACCGGATGGTCCGGACCCTTGCCGTATCCCCCGGATGGGCTGATATCATAGCCGTTGTTCTCCGCCCAGCCGGCAACCTCGTCCCACTGGGCTTTCGTCACTTCGGTCCGTCCAATGTAGAACGGCGATAAGGTCACGGTGTGAACAGGGTGTTCCTCGTGTTTGAGATCGTTCAGAACATCTCCCATCTCAAAGGATGTTCCGAAGATTGTACTTCGGATCAGCGCCATCCCGGACGGGGGCAACATACGGATACGCATGCGGTAATATGCCGAGGACTCGCCCATACCTCCTGGAGCCAGTTTCCCGTCGACTGTGAGCATTCCCTTATGGATGAACACTTTTTGCCACGTCTGCATACCATCCACCGATTGTTGCAGTTCAAAAACCGGTTCAGCAGCCGCCGCGAAAGACACGAGTGCGAACACAGACATCAATGTCTTCATCTTGGTGGTTCCTTCCAGCTATACCGGAATGGCCCGCAATCCCGTGGCAATCCAACCACAACCGATTGGTCGGTTTGCCAAGACTGCTCAGCAAGCCGGGACTACCTGTCATTCCGAGCAAATCAAACCAGATCAAAGCACGATACGCAATTGGAAAAAGCTCCACGCCCTAAAATTACTCGAGCACGTTTCAGCATCCACGATGCCGCCCCTTGTGTGCCAACGCAGCCATTGACACCGCAAGCGGGAGTAGCATGCCCGTGGATATCGAGCCGGAGATGGCCGAGAAGCTACTCGACGCCGACTTCAGGAACGTCATTGCCAAGATCAAGGCAGGCAAAACCCTCACCGTGGCCGAGCGGGCGCGGGTGCAGGCGCGGGCCGCCGGCTGCACGGATTCCACGGCCTACGCCAAGACGGTGGTCGAACTGGCGGCCCTGTTGGGCGTCACGCGGCGCACCATCACCGCCTGGCGCAAGTTGCCCGGGGCCCCGGCCCCGACGGCCGCAGGGGCGCATCCTGTGGCCGAGTGGCGCGAGTTCGTGCGGGTCCGGGGGCTGAAGGGCGGACAGCCGGCCCACGGCAACGAGGAGGCGCTCAAGGCGCGCAAGCTCTTGGCCGAGGTGGAGGAGCGGGGTAAGCGCTCGGGGCCAGGCCTCTAGTGGCCGGGCCGCCGGCTGTGCATGATGC
>CAZLWV010000220.1:0-10440 GCA_964563135.1 uncultured Planctomycetaceae bacterium | reverse complement strand
CCCACCGACCAGCGAGCCGCTCGGCGAAAGGGGCTCTCATTCGGGCCGCTCGGGTGGGGCATCATCCCCCAGAACTGCCCGACGCGCATCAGGCATGACCAGGCAAACATCCGCGGTTGGCTCCGAATCACCGCCAGGGCATCGGCATAGGCCAGACGGTCGACGGCCGGTTCGTCGCCGGGGGCAAGCCTTCCCACGCGGGCCGACCACTGGCGATTGAACTGCTTCGCATCCCAGACCGCACCGGACTGGGCCGTGCGGAGGTGCTCGTAGAAGCCGGGGTTGTTGGCCAGCAGGAGCGTGTATCCGCCATGGTGGGTCGCAATCGTGGGTTTTCCGAAGCGGGCAGCATTGCGGATCGCCCACGGGCTCAGCACGACAGCCGCCGCCAGGCCCCCGGCCGCCAGCACCTTGGCGCCGCCCCGCCAGGTTCCGGCAGCCAGTGGCAGGAGAAGGAGAACAAGCCCCATCCAGATCAGAAACGTGGGCCGGCAGAGCACGGCCAGGGCCATCACCCCGCCGGCCGCCGCCGCCGACGCGGCCGTGGGCTGCGCGGCGCAGCGGCTCGCGGCCAGCAGTCCCGCAACGGCCAGGAACGTGGCCAGAGTCTCGGTCATGACGAGCGTCGAGTGGGCCAGCAGGATCGGATCGATCGCCACCAGTGCGGCCGCCAGCAACGACCACTTCTCCGCTCCCCAGAGGATCGCCAGACGCCAGACGAGCGCGACCGTGAGCACTCCGAATGCCACGTGAACGATCGCCAGCGAGTACCAGAGTGCCGGGTCCACCAACCGGCAGGCGGCGACCACCAGCGGGTAGAGCACCGGCCGCGACGCGATCGGCTGCTGGCCGTAGCCAAAACACCCATGCTCGACCAGGTTGACCGCCACGACACGATAGTTGTCGGGATCGGCCGCGAACGTGTCGGGCACGACGGCCAGCACCCCGATGCGGATTGCCAGCCCCAGGGCCAGCAGCAGGGCCAGCGCGGACCGATCGGTTCTCCCTCTTCGAGCAGGCGGCAGCGCGCGTACGTCGGTCATTGGTACAGCGAATAGAGGAGAATGTTCAGGCCGATCCGCGCGGCATCCTCGCGGACATAGCCGCGGCACTCCAGCGAGTTCTGCTTCTCCAGCGCGCAGCTCAGGTCGAACCGCGAGAAGATCACGCCATAGCGGTCACCGAAACGGATTCCGTCCAGATCGGGCGGGACCTTGCGGAGAACGTCCTCCATCCGCTGCCCCACCTCGCGCTGCTGGGGGTCGCGGCGAGTGACCGTCGTCAGGTCGAAGCCGCCCCGCTCCGCCGTGAAAATCGCGTGGGTTGGCGGGATCGGCTCGAGCGGATTGTCGGGAAACAGGATCTCCATTTCCTGCCGGAACGAAGCCGCGAAGGCCTCGCTGGCGCAGATCGCGTTGGCCATCAGCAGCCCCCCCCGCTCCAGGTAAAGCTTGAGCTGTTTTCGCTCGGCCTCGGTCAGGCTGAACCGATTCCGACCGTGCATGAAAACCACAGGGTAGCCGAAAATTGCGTCGTCCGTCAGGCTGATGGGCTCATCGGCAACCGCCGGGCGGATGCTGAGTTGGTTGGCTGCGGTTTCCATCAGGTTGAATAAGGCCCGCGGCGCCGCCTCGCATCCCCCGGGATGCCGGAGGTTGGCAATGCGGATCCGGCCGCGGTCGCTCGGGTCGCCGTCAACCTTCGTCTGCAGATGTACCGACATCTGCTCTTCCTTGGGCTTCAGCTCGCGGTTGGTGGCGTAGGCCAGGATGTTGATCCCGGTCGAGAGACCCGCCTGGATCTGGTCGGTCACCGATTCAGGATACTTCATGTCGCGGCCGGCGTGAGAAAGCTCCCAGAGGCAGGAGAGCGAGGGGCGAAACACCCCTTGCTCGGCCGGTGGGCAGTAAACCACGCTCGTGCGGCAACCGAAATCGATCCCGTAGATCGGCCGCATGCGGTCGGGCTTGACCTCCTCTTCCGTCCGCCAGATCGGATGCTCGGCGGGGAGCAGTTGCAGCCGGTACTCCGGCTCCGGAAACACCTTCGTCATGAGTTGCCGGAAGCCGCGATCGAACTCGTGGCCAGCCGTGTAGGCCTCGGCAAACAGGAATCCGCCCCGGTCCACGTAGCCTCGCAGTTTTTGGGCGAGCTCCTCCACCCCGGTCTCCGAACCGGGCATGGGGTTTTCGTTGCCGCAGTAATAGAGAACCGGGGACTGCAGCAGGTCCTCGACCGAGGCGGCCCGAATATCGACCACCTGCCAGGTGAGGTCCATGCGCCAGCGCGACTCGACGTAGCGCGTCAGGTTGTTGGCGTCGTTCTGATGCGCGTTCCACTGCTCTTCGGAACCGTGGCGGAGCTTGGCCATCAAGGTGGGGCGGCGTCCCTTGGACAGAAACAGCAGGGCCATGCTGGTAGCAACGCGGGGATCCCCCTCATCGCCCCCCTTTCCTTGCCAGTAGTTCGCCAAAGCGCCCTTGCTGGCCAGCAGGACGGCGGTGCCTTCGCGATACCAGTCATGATCGCCGATGAACCGGCGGGCGGTCTGGCGTCCGACTCGTTCGAGGCAGTAGAGATAGTAGTACTTCCAGTTCTCCCCGGGAAGGCCCGGATTGTGCGCCACGGCAAAGTTCTTTCCCAGCCACTGGAGCGCCCGTTCGATCCGGTCGGCATCCGACTCGTTTTTCTGGCAGCAGAGAATCTGCTCCCCCTGGACCCGGGCGTTGCCTTCACGGACCCGTCCCGACGTGATCACCAGCGAGGCAATGCCGGCACAGGTCATGCTCCCCCGCGACGGGGAAGGATCATCGATCCTGTAGGGAAACGAGCCATCGTCTCGCTGGATCCTCTGCCAATACTCCTGGGCCAGTTTCCAGGTGCGGTCGGAAACCTGCACTCCCGCCCGCTCCGCCTCGTGCAGGGCCAGCAGGGCAAACTGGGAATTGGAATTGTCCCCCTTGTCGGCGCCGGTGTCGTACGACCACGACCCTGCAAACGGCCCGCTCTGAATCTGGGCCTCCTGCAGCCAACCCACGTTGCGGGAAATGATGGGCGCAAACTGTACCGGGTCTGCCTGGGCAAAAACCATCGTTTGCAGCGAAGTCGCATAGGTGCGGCTCGCCGTCTTCGCTCCGGGATGGTCTTTCTCCAGGAAACTGAGGGCCTTCTGGATCACGGGGTCGTCCGTGGGAACACCGGCGTTGAGCAGGGCGAGCGTGCAGAGTCCACTGATGCCGGCCCCACCGTGCCCCCCGAAACCGCCAAACGACCCGTCGCGCTGCTGCGCACCCTTCAAGAATTGGACCCCATCGGCGATGGCCTTGCGAACCTCCTCGGGCGAGATATCAGCCGGCAAACTTTGCGCAACCGGAACCCATAGTGCCCCGAGCAGAATCGTTAGAATCCGCAAAGTTCGCATGGCCCGCGGGCTCCGAAAGAGAACCTGTGCGTAAGGATCGGTTCTGAAACGAGTTACGCAGCAGAGACACAACGTAGATTATGTTTTAGCATACCATGGTATTAGGAGTCGCGGGTAGTCAGGGTGCCGGTGGCTGTCACCCGGGCCGGCGCGGGCCGGCCGCGAGCGGGCGAAAAGCCAAACACGGGCCGTGCTCATGATCCCTTGGCGGATCCCCACCCGGCGGTATGCTGAATCAGGATGCCTCCGCACGGGCACTCTGTGCCGCGCCGGCACGGGGCGGCAGGGCCGTCAACCAATACGAACCACCGCTCGGCAGAAATCGCCTGCCCCCGCCGGTCACGAGTCTTTGTCAATAGCGAGCGATCTCCGAAGATACAGAGGATAGACCCTTGTCGACGAAAACACGCAGTCTCGGTGATGTTCTGCAGGATTTCAGCCAGCATCGCAAGTTGATGCAGGACGAGCTGCAGAAGGTGATCGTGGGCCAGTCCGAAGTGATCGAACAGATTTTTGCGGCAATCTTCACCCGGGGCCATTGCCTGCTGGTCGGTGTGCCGGGACTGGCCAAGACTTTGATGGTCAGCACGCTCGCCCAGATCCTCGATGTCCAGTTCAAGCGGATCCAGTTCACGCCCGACCTGATGCCGTCGGACATCACCGGAACGAACGTGCTGGAAGAAGACGAGCACGGAAAACGGAATTTCCGCTTCGTCGACGGCCCGATTTTCACGAACATCCTGCTGGCCGACGAAATCAACCGCACCCCCCCCAAGACCCAGGCCGCGCTGCTCCAGGCCATGCAGGAGCGCGAGGTCACGGTGGGGCAGAACACCTACCCGCTCCCGGAGCCGTTCTTCACGATCGCCACCCAGAACCCCATCGAGCAGGAAGGCACCTATCCCCTGCCCGAGGCCCAGCTCGACCGTTTCATGTTCAACATCAAGGTGGACTATCCCTCGCTCGACGAGGAGGAGCGGATTCTGGCCTCGACGACCCGCAACGAGAAGGTGGAGATCCGGAAGGTGCTCTCGAGCAAGTCGATCGTGAACCTGCAGAAGCTGGTCGGCTCCGTGGCCGTCAGCCAGTACATCATCAAGTACGTTTCACGTCTGGTTCGGGCGACCCGTCCCAAGGACGAATCTTCGCCGAAGTTCGTCAAGGAGCTGGTTGACTGGGGGGCCGGCCCCCGTGCGGGACAGTTTCTGATCCAGGGGGGCAAGGCGCTGGCGGCCATGGAGGGGCGTTTCTCGGTGGCCATCGACGACGTCCAGAAAATCGCCATCCCCGTGCTCCGGCACCGTATCGCGACCAACTTCCAGGCCCAGGCCGAGGGAATGAACAACGACGACGTCATCCTCCGCCTGGTCCGCGAGATCCCGCCCCCCGAGATCCCCAAGTTCGAGCAGAAGGCATAGCCCGCTCGTATGTCCACCGCCGAGAAGTACCTCAAACCGGAAGTCATCCAGCAGATCAAGCGGTTGGACCTGCGCGCCCAGTTCATCGTGAAGGGCTTTCTGCAGGGGCTTCACGCGAGCCCTTTCCACGGATTCTCCGTCGAGTTCAGCGAGCACCGCAAGTACACCCACGGCGACGATCCCAAGGACATCGACTGGCTCATCTACGCCAAGACCGACAAGTACTACGTCAAGAAGTATGAAGCCGAAACCAACATCACCGGCTACCTGGTGATGGATCTGAGCCGCTCAATGGGATATACCTACCGGCAGGAACTGACCAAGTTCGAGTACGGGATCTGTCTGGCCGCCGCCCTCTGCTACCTGATGATCCACCAGCAGGACCCGGTGGGACTGCTGACGTTCGACGAGCGGATCCGCAACAGCCTGGCGCCCAAGTCGCGCCGCTCGCACCTCGGCGATGTGCTCTCCCTGCTGGCGAACCTCAAACCGGAGGGCCAGACCGACGTGGCAGCCAGCCTGACGCAGGTGGCCGCCATGCTCCGCCATTCCAGCCTGGTGATGGTCTTCTCCGATCTGCTGGCCGACCCGCAACCGATCCTGCAATCGCTCTACCGGCTCCGCCACGGCGGCCACGACGTGATCCTGTTCCATATCCTCGACGAGGCCGAGACCACGTTCCCCTTTGAGGGCATGGTCGACCTCGAAGATCCGGAAACCAACAACCGGCTGGAACTCGACGCCGACGCAATCCGCCGCGACTACCTGGACCAGGTCGAAGCCCTCCGCGAGCTGTACCGGCGCGAGTGTGCCCAGTCCGGCGTCGATTACGTTCCCCTCGACACGAGCATGCAGTTCGACCGGGCGCTCACCGAGTATCTGGCGAACCGAAAAGGGAGGTGACGGATGGCCTTCCTCAACATTACTCTCCTCGCCGGAGCCGCGCTGGTCGCCCTACCGATCCTGCTGCATCTGATCATGCGTCGGAAGCCGCGGCACCTGGAGTTTCCCGCGCTCCGGTTTCTCGAGGCGCGGCGTGAGGCGAACCAGCGGCAGTTGCGGCTCCGTCATCTCCTGCTCCTGGCGCTGCGAGTGGCGGCTATCCTGCTCCTGTCTGTGGCGTTGGCCCGGCCGAGCGTCAAGTTCTCCGGGACCGTCGGAAACCAGGAAGCCCCCGTGGCAGCGGCCCTCGTGTTCGATACGTCGATGCGAATGGAGTATGTCTACGAGAACCAGTCCCGCCTCCAGGCGGCCCGCCAGTTCGGCCTCTGGGTGCTCGGCCAGTTGCCCGACGAAAGCGAGATCGCCGTGCTCGATGCCCGCCGCGGCACGGCTGCGTTTCAGGCCCATCGCAAGGCGGCCCGACACCGCATCGAGCAGCTCGCGCCCACCGCGGCGCCCCAGCCGATGCCGGCCGTGCTCGAAGAGGCCGTTCGCCTCCTCGGCACGAGCAAGCTCGCCGGCCGGGAGATGTACGTGTTCACCGACCTGGCCCGCGTCAGTTGGCCGTCGGAGACAGCCGGGGCCCTCCAGGGGCTTCTGGCTTCCCACTCGGAACTGGGCGTCTACATTATCGATGTGGGGGTTGAAAACCCTGCCAATACGAGTCTCAGCCAGTTGCGATTGTCCGACCAGGTGCTCTCCAGCCGTGCCCCCTTGACCATTTCCACCGACGTTCGCCACCGCGGCAACGCAGGACCGCGCACAGTGGAACTGCATCTGGAAGACCGGTCCGGGCCCTCGGGGGAGCAGGTCACCCGCAAGATCAATCAGCGGATCGTGGAACTCGACGGCAACGGGGCCCGGCCGGTCGAGTTCAAGATCGACCTCGTCGAGCGGGGAGTCCACCAGGGCTATCTCGAGATCACCGGCGCCGATGCCCTCCGCTGCGATGATCGCCGCTACTTCACCGTCGAGGTGAAAGACGCCTGGCAAGTCCTCGTGGTGGCCCCCAGGGCCGAACAGGGTCAGTTCCTGACCAACGCGCTGGCCCCGATCCGATTCCGCCAGGAAGGCCGGGCACGGTTCGATTGCCAGGTGATCGACTATGGCCGGCTCGTCGCGACCGAACTCGACCCGTATGCGGCCGTCTGGCTCCTCGATCCTCCCGGCCTGGAATCCGCCACGTGGACTGACAAGCTGGAAGACTACGTGCGCAGCGGCCACGGCCTGGCAATCTGCCTGGGGGAGGCCGCGAGCTCTCCCGGTCCCCTGGAGGCCTTTCGCACCTCCGCAGCCCTGGCGGTCCTGCCCGGCAAGATCGTGCGCCAGGCCAGGACCCCAGGCGATGTCTACCTGAAACCAGGACTCTCCCAGCACCCGATTCTGGATCCGTTTCGGGCCATCGACCAGACGGTCCCCTGGGAGCTCTCTGCCGTGTTCCGCTACTGGCAGCTCAAGGATCTGGCCGATGACGCCACCGTGATCGTGCCCTTGAGCGATGGCAGTCCCGCGATCCTCGAGCGGCCCCTGGGGGCTGGGCGCGTGCTGGTAATGACCACGCCGATCTCCGACCTCCCCAGCGGCCAATCCTGGAACGAACTTCCCAGGGGCGCCTCGTGGCCCTTCGTGATCCTGGCCAACGGCATGGCGTCCTACCTGGTGGGAAGCCTCGACCAGTCGCTCAATTATTCCGCCGGCGAAGAGGTGGTGCTGCAGCTCGATCCCAAGCACATCCATCGTTCCTACGCGATGAGTGCACCGGGCGGCTTCGAAGTCCGCCTCACCCCGAACCTGGCCCAGAACACGCTCACTGTCACCTCGAGCGATACAATCGGCAACTACCGGGTGGCGGCCGGCGGGGCGGAAGACGCCTACCGCAGCGGCTTCAGCATTAACCTGGCCCCCGAACAGACCGAGCTCGCGCGGACCGACGCGGAACATCTCAAGGAGATCTTTGGCGAAACACCGTTTCGCATCGCGCGGCAGCAGAGCCAGTTGGAGGGCAACGTCAGCCGTGGCCGCGTCGGCCGCGAACTGTTTCCGGCCCTGATCCTCGCCGTGGCCCTCGTCCTGGCTGCCGAACACCTGCTGGCCAACCGTTTCTACCGGGAGGCATGAGCCTTGCTCCGCACATCGCCGCAACCCCGCCCCTGAACCCTGAACCCTGCCAACTCCAACTCACGTGTTCCACCTCTACTTCTATCCTGTCGGCGGCGAGAGCTACTTGGTGGTGGCGGTGGTGGTCCTTGCGCTCCTGGCGCTGCTGGCGGTGGGGCCTGGGGCCTCGAGTGCCACTCGGCGCCGGCGGCGGATTCTGGCGGCGCTGCGGGCGGCAACAATCCTGGCCCTGCTCTTCGCCATGTTGCGGCCGACGATCGTCTACACGACCAGGACCCCGCTGGCCGCTTCAATCGTGCTTCTGGTGGATCTGTCGCGAAGCATGACGGTGCCTGATGAGGTCAACGGGCTGACCCGCTTCCAGGCCCTGCAGCGAACCCTGGAAGACTCTCGTGAGGTCCTCCGCGAACTGGGCAAACGATTCGACCTGAAGGTTTACGGTTTCGATCGCAACGTCCGTCCCCTGGAGGTCTCCGACGGACGAATCGCCCTGCCTGCCGCTGCGGAGGGGCGTGAAACGGCCATCGGCCAGTCGCTCCAGACCGTCCTCCGCCAGGAGGCCGGCGAGCGGCTCCTCGGCGTGTTCCTCCTCAGCGACGGAGCCCAGCGAGCCCTCCCCCCCGTCGACCTCCTGCCCCAGCACGCTGCGAGCCAGTTGCGGAGCCGTGGCGACTCTCTCTGGACGCTCCGTTACGGCCAGTCTAAAGGCCTCGGACAGGCCCGCGATTTGGCCGTCAAGGAACTCATGGCGGGCGACCAGGTGTTTGTCAACAACGAGCTCAGCGTGACCGGCAGGGTCCGAGTCGACGGTTTCGCCAACAAACCCCTTGCGGTGCGGCTCCTGTTCGAAGAGTCTCCCGGAAAGCTCGAGCCGGTTGCCATCCAGGAGCTGACCGCCAGGACCGATGGCGAGGAAGTCCCCTTCGAGTTCCACTACGCTCCGTCCGAGCCGGGCGAGCACAAGCTCACCGTCGAGGTAGTCCAGCAGCCGGGCGAATTGGCGACCACCAACAACCATGTCAGCACCTTTGTCAATGTACTCAAGGGCGGGCTTCGCGTGCTGCTCCTGGCCGGCTTCCCGCCAAGCGGTCACGAGGTGAATTTCCTCCGCCGTGCCCTCGACGCCTCTCCGGACATCCATGTCGATTTCGTCCCCATCGATCCCCGCCGCAGGGAACAAACCCGTCCGGCCGATCTGGCCGAGCGTCTCAAGCCGGGGAAGTACGAGGTCTATATCGTGGCCGATCTCGACAGCACGGCCTTTGACGAGGCGGAGCTGAAAAGCCTGGCCGAGGGGGTTTCCCGCGGTGCGGGACTGATCATGCTGGGCGGCTTGCACAGCTTCGGCCCCGGCGGCTATGCCCGCACCGACCTGGATAACGTCCTTCCGGTGGTGACCAACCCCATCGAGCGCCAGTCCTTCGACTCGCCGCCGCGAACCGACGTGCACATCCCAGGCCCCGTGAAGATGATGCCTGCCAGGATCAACCAGGGGCACTTCACCATGCTCCTGAGCCGGAATCTCCAGGAAAACCAGCAGCTTTGGGCGCAGCTTCCACCCCTGCTGGGGGCTAACAAGTTCAACGACCTCAAGGGGCTGGCAACGGTCCTGGCGGAAAGCGAAAAGAAGGAGCCGCTCCTGGTCGCCCAACCCTTCGATCGGGGCCGCGCGATGGCCTTCGCCGGAGATTCGACCTGGCAATGGCAGATGCTCGGATTCGAGACTGCCTACAAACGATTCTGGCGGCAGACCGTCCTCTGGCTCGCTCGCAAGGATCAATCTCTCGAAGGAAATGTCTGGGTCGAGCTGCCCCAGCGCCAGTTCCAGCGAGGCCGGCGCGTCGAGTTCACCGTGGGGGTGCTCGCGGCCACCGGCGACCCGGTCACCGACGCCCAGGGCGAGGCGGTGATCACGCTTCCCGACGGCTCGCAAGAGAAACTCGAATTGGCCCAGGTCAAAGGTGCCCTCGGCGGCTCCTTCCGTCATGCCGATCAAACCGGCGACTACACGCTCGAGGCCACCGTCACCCAGAAAGGTGCCGTTCTGGGATCGGCCAGGGCCCGTTTCCTCGTCATCGAACAGGACCTGGAACTCGACAACGCCTCGGCCGATGCCGGGGTAATGGATTCACTGGCCGCCATGACCGGCGGAAGATCCCTGGTTTCCGAAGAACTTCCCGGCGCCCTCCAACAACTCGGCCTTCAGGGAGAGTCGCTCGTGGAAACCACCGAAGTGAAACGGAATCTGTGGGATACCTGGCTCCTTTTCCTCACCGTGGTTGGCTTCTTGGCGGTAGAATGGTATCTTCGCAAGAGGTGGGGATTGGTCTGAAAAGGTGGGTGGAAAGGAAGACGCCTCTCCCCCATCCCGGCACCCACCCGAAATGCCGGCGAAGACAGCAATGGCAGCTCCCCTGTCGTCGCTTGCACGTGCAGGCAGAGACCGGAGGCGTCGACTGGTCCGGGCATCCCCAGTTGCGGCTCCGCCACCGTGCTGGCGCCTATTCCGCCATGAGGGCCGTCCTGTCGGGGTATTTCCTT
>CAZLWV010000219.1:8789-10501 GCA_964563135.1 uncultured Planctomycetaceae bacterium | reverse complement strand
CCTCGCCAGGATGAGGGCCTGGTATCCTATACCGATAGAAGAACGGGCCATGGTCAGTGCGCCGGGCAGGAGTTGAACCTGCACAGCCTACGGCGGCGGATTTACAGTCCGTTGGGCTCACCGGTGCCCAGCCGACGCATGTCTCTCAGTGGCGCAGGCGGGAGTCGAACCCGCAGATCACCAAGGTTTCGGGCACCGCCGCGGAGCGGTGGTCGTGGCCGCTTTTCCGGTTTGCGTACCGCGCCATCATTCTCCAAAGCGCCCTCGACGGGATTTGAACCCGCGATCTCCTGCGTGACAGGCAGGCGAGCACTCCAGGCTGCTCCACGAGGACAACGTATTTCCAATGGCCCTGGTGGGACTCGAACCCACAGCATCGTGAGGTTCTAAGCCAAGGTGGTCTGCCGTTTGCGTACCGGGCCATCAAGTAGCCCCGGATGGAGTCGAACCACGCCAGCCTGGGTGTGGACCAAGCGTCGTTGCCGTTCGACCACGGGGCTGTGCTATTCAAGTGGAGGCACCGAGAGTCGCACTCGGATCTCCAGCGTGCGGAGCTGGCGTCGTCCTGTTGGACCATGCCCCCGGAAGCGGAAGCCGTGGGGCTCGAACCCACAAGCGGCTGCTGGCCGCCACCTGTTTTCAAGACAGGCTCCTCATCCGGCCCGGATGACTTCCGTTTTCAAGCTGCGGGGGCTGGACTTGAACCAACATGAAGACGTTCAGGGCGTCTCATCCTACCGCTGGATGACCCCGCATCGTGCTACGCATCGAGACACTGCCGTCTCGTGGCAAGTTCGGGGAGGAGGGGTCGAACCTCCGTCTCCTGGTTCAAAGCCAGACGGCCTACCACTAGCCGATCCCCGATCATGCTCAAGAGCGCCTTGTGGGAGTCGAACCCACCTCGCCGGATTGGAAGCCCGGAGCCTCTGCCGCTCGGCCAAAGGCGCAAAGGCGGAAGGTGAGAGAGTCGAACTCTCAAGGCTGTTACGCTCGGCCGCTTTCGGGGCGGCTGCCATCGCCGATTGGCGTGACCTTCCGTATCCAAAGGCTCCGGTGGCTGGACTCGAACCAGCGGTGGGGCAAACGCCACATCGGCTTAACAGGCCGATCCCTGCTGCCAACTCGGGTACACCGGATCACGAAGTCAGGACGGCGGGATTTGAACCCGCGCTCTCGTGCTCCCGCGACCATGCTGCGCACGGTGCCCGGCGGAATACCAGGCTTTCCAACGTCCTGTCGTTCAAGAGCGCCCAGCGGGAGTTGAACCCGCGATTCCTGCATGGCAAGCAGGTAGGTTTCCGCTACATCATGGGCGCGTTCAGGGTGTGCCGGATTGTCAAAGATCAAAGAGCACCGGGCGGGACTCGAACCCGCGTCGCCGCATTACGGGTGCAGCATCCTCGCCGCTGGACGACCGGTGCATTTCTCTCAGTGGGACCAGAGGGACTTGAACCGGGCACCATGCGGAGCATGGTCCCTGGCGGATTAAGAGTCCGCTGTGCTGCCGCTAGCACCTTGATCCCGTTTCTCTCCTGCAAGTCGGCGCGGAGGGAGTCGAACCCTCGACCTGACCCTTATAAGAGGTCTGCTCTCACCGCTGAGCTACGCGCCAGCAATGCGAGTAGGGCCGGAGGGACTCGAACCCAGGGCACCGCGCGCAGCGTGGTCCGCCGGATTAAAAGTCCGGTGTGCTGCCATTACACCACGACCCT
>CAZLWV010000219.1:0-8779 GCA_964563135.1 uncultured Planctomycetaceae bacterium | reverse complement strand
GGTCCCTGGCGGATTAAGAGTCCGCTGTGCTGCCGCTAGCACCTTGATCCCGTCGTCTCCGCTTCCTTACGCGCAGGGAGTGGGCGCGGAGGGAGTCGAACCCTCAGTCTGACCCTTATAAGAGGCCCGCTCTGACCGTTGAGCTACGCGCCGTCAAAGGCGAGTGGGGCCGAAAGGACTTGAACCTTCACTTGCCGGATTAAAAGTCCGGTGTGCTGCCATTACACCACGACCCCGAAATGCAGGCCGGGCGTATGCGTTTCCATAGTGCTTGCTGCATGGTCGTGTTCTCCGTTTCCAGTGGTAGCCCTGAGAATCGAACTCAGCGCCACGTGGTTATCAGCCGCGTTCGGGCAACCAGCCCTCGACTACCTCGTGCCAACGTCGTTGTCCATCCAGTCGGGATGGCAGGACTCGAACCTGCGTTTTCGTGCGCCCAAGGCACGCGGGTCAGCCGCTACCCTACATCCCGCACGTCAGTCAGACCGGCCGCGACCAATCGGCCGGTCGGCCGATCGGTGCCCGAACTGGCGATCTCCTGCAGCCCGAGCAGGCGCGATAGCCTTTCCTTCGCTACGTTCTGTTATGAGTAGCTCGGACCAACGCTGCGCGTCGGTGCCCGGAGTCGAACCTGCCTTTCCGGCTGACCATGCCGCGCATGGTGCCCGGGCCGGCGTCCTCAACCGATCGACGAACGAGCCATGTTGGCGCGCAGGCCGAGCGCAGTGGGCCGGGAGGTGCTCGAACCCTCGTCTGCGGCTTTTCAGGCCGCCGCTACACCGTCTCAGCTACCAGCCCAACAACGAAAAAACCCGGTGTCACTTGCGCTGGTGACACCGGGTTTCCTGAAACCCATCGTGACGTAAGGTCAAGCGTCACAAGCGCAAGGGATGCACGGGCAGGGTATTGGCCGGCCAGCCGGCGTAACGCCCTGTGCATCTTGGTTGGCCTGCTATACTTGACCTAAACGAAGTCATTGTCCTTCTCGCAACTCGTCTGCCAATTACCAGCCGACAGCATGCGCCGGCTCTCCTAGGTGATAGATGCCGCTGGGGCCAAAAAGGTTCATCGGAATTTGGTGATTGCCGGCCCGCTGATACTGGAGACGCTCTTTGGCGGCCGTTTATTCCCTCGGACGTGACGGAAGCGTTGCGGATCTACTGGTGGCCGACGTGTTGCGACCAGCTCTTGTACCACGCCGGTGAAAAGAACTCACGGGCAAAAATGTGCTTCTGCGGGGCCAGGCCCCAAAGCCCGCGCTGGATCCGTTCGCGGGTCCGCCAGTAATTCTCCACCAGTTCCAGCCGCTCCGGCGTCCACTCGCCGCCGCTGGCTTCGATCTGGCGATGGAGGCGGAACAGTTCCGTCTTGAGCACCCACTCCTGCACCCGGCGCCGATCGCGCCCCGGCGTCGCCTCCAGGAGCAATGCCAGTTGCGCCTGGGCCTGGTCGGCATCGCGTGTGAACGGTGCGCCCCAGCCGGCAAGCCAAGCGGCCCACCTCCGCGAGGTTTCCTCGTCGGTGCCGAAATGGCGCGCCGCATAGGCCTGGAGCACATCGGCCGAGGAAGCGTATCGGCCCGAGGCAAGCCCTGCATAGATCGCCTTGTTCACGTCATCGCAAACGCCTTCGCTGTAGGCCATCAGATGCGTGACGCCCTGGGCCTCCAGATCCCGCAGCGTTTGCGGAATCCGCTCGGAGGCAACCATCGGACCAAACAGTCCATACAGGTCGCGGGGCGATGCCTGGTCGGCATACCCGATGTGCACAAAGGCCCCCTTGGCACAGCCCCGAGGCAGGACGACGTCGGCCGTGCTTGTCTTGCCGTAAGGAATGTGAAGGTACATGGCCTTCACCCAGCCCGGATGCTCGCGATCGACCCACTCGGCCAGTTGGCGATGCTCTTCCGGGTCCCACCACCAGCCTACCAGCACCATTTCGGCCTTGGGATGGTGTTTGCGGGCGATTTCGAAGATCTCGCGGACCAGCCGTCCCCAGGTCAGGATCCACGGCTTGCACTTCGGACAGTTGCAGCCGCCGTAGTCATAGGGGCAGGAACAGATCCGATCGAGCTCGACCCCCGAGACGGCCAGGTCGGCGAAGAGCCGCTCGTAGTCGTCGAGGATCAGCTTGTGCGCCTTTTCGTTGGAGGGGCAGAGAAGCTGTCCGAACACGCGTCCGCCGCTCTCGGCCAGCATGGGCGCAACTCGCTGGTCCACATAGACATGGTTCGGTGTCAGGAGAAAATCGGTCTTGAGGCCCACCTTCACGGCCGAGCGGAAGTTGGCTTTCTTCGCGTTCCACAGGGCCCGTCCCAGGTCAACCTGCCGCTCGGCCCGGAAGGGGTCGCTGCAGTCGAGCATGTCGAACCAGTCGCCGTAACTCTTGCACCCCCACGCTTTGGCCTCTTCGAGCACGGCGCGCATCTCATACTCGCCCATGACCTCGTAGCTGTTGCCAAAATGGCCGGGGGCGTAGAGTTCGATTTCTGCAAAGGGCTTGCGGATCGATCCCGCCGCGGCCGCCGACTCCGCGGTCTTCGGTTCCGGGGAGGCCTCGTCGGCTCCCGACACAACGGCTGCCCAGGAGGCAACCAGACCGCCGCAGATACCCAGAACGATGGCAAGCTTCTTCATGGTGCTCGATCCTCGCCTGCTTGTTCCACCAAGATCCGCCGACCGCTGACACTGGTGATGCGGACCGGGGTGCCGGGCGGAACAAAATCGCCCTCGGTCATCACGTCCAGCAGCCGGTGGCCAAAACGGGCCCTCCCTGCCGGGCGAAGTGCCGAGTCGGCCCGCCCCACCTCCCCCACGACCGGAGGCTGTTCGACCGCGACAGGGTGCGGATCCTGCTCACCCGCCGCGGGAGGCCTCAGCATCAGCAATCCGAGAACAGGGAGCGAACCGAAATGACGGGCAATGAACGCAGCCAGGATGAAAAACGTGAGTGTCGACCCCATGAGCACCGAAAGCGACCTGACGAGCGTGGCCATTTCGGCCCCGGTGCGGGGAATCACAAAATCCTGGCTGGCAAGAATCAGGCTGGCACCCAGCAGCAACATCCCGGTCAGGCCGGCCACCCCGAATCCGGGAAGAATAAACAGCTCGACACTCAGGAAGGCCAGTCCGGCCAGGAACAGCACCAGTTCGAGCCAGTCGGCGGTGCCCCCGAGAAAGCGGCTCCAGAAGAACAAGGCAAAACACAATCCGGCCGTCAGGATCCCCATGCCCAGGCCCGGCGAACTCATTTCGATGTACAGGGCTACCAGACCGATGATGAATAGCAGGCCCGTCACATAGGGATTGTTCAGCACCAGCACCGTCGTGTCGACGGCCGACCACTTGAGCACTTCGGGAGTTCCCACCACGCCGAGTTGCTCGCACAGTTCGTCGCGGTTGGCCGCATTGCCTTCGGCCAGCCCGAGTTCGACGGCCCGCGCGCCGCTGACTTCGAAGAAGTTTCCTCCCAGGGTCTCCTGGACCGGCTTGCCCTTCTCCCAGTCTTCGGCGTCTTTGGCGGAATCGAGTTCCTTCTGGCTCATGTACGTTTCCACGCCGGTCTTGGTATTCCGCACCTGGAAGACGTCGAAATCCTTCTCCACCATGGCCTCGGCCAGGGCAGGGGGGCGGCCGTGGAGCTCGGCCAGGTCGCGAATCGTCGTGGTCACGTGGGTCCGCTGTTTCTCCGGCACATAGCGAAACATGTTCGTTTCGTCCAGCCCGATGACGCCGGCATCGCCGATCGCCACCCGCTCTCCCATCACGATCCGCTTGCATCCCAGGGCCACAAAGGCCGCCCCGCTGAGCGCGCCGTACATCGCGCCATCCGGCACGTAGGCCACCGTCTCCGCCCAGTCCACTTCGCTCATGATCCTGGCCATATCCAGGCTGGCGCCCAACTCCCCGCCGGGGCTGTCGATCTCGAGGATCACGATGTCGACCGTCTTTGCTTTCGCCTCGTTCAGCTTGCGTTCCAGATAGGCCCGCGTGAACGGCATGATGGCTCCGTCCAGCCGGATGATCACGGCCTTGTTGCGTCCCAAGGGGCGGTCCTGGGCCGACGCACCCTGCCACCCAGAGCCCAAGAGCAGGAGCAGGAACAAGGCCATGACGCCGAGGCCGGGGCGAGAATCGGGAACGCTGGACTGCCACATGGAAGAAACGCCTGCTGGAGAACCGGAATACTCCCTCCCCAATAGTAGGAATCGGGGCACGAGGTTGTCAATCTCCGGCTCGCTCCCGGAAATGCCACCCCCCCGGACCGGCTTCCACGCAAGCCGTCTTTCCGCCCGTTTACGGAGCCGTCAGATCGTCCGGATGAAAGGCCCCCTCGGACGGCTTCTCCCCGCCCGGATACCGGTCGGCGTTGTTCCCCGGTGCGACCGATCGGGGATAGCAGTGCTCATGACCAAAACGCCCCATGGGCCCCATGGAACGGAACCCTTCTTCGTAGAAGCGGATTCCATGCGTTTCCAGAATCGTGCCCATCTGCAGTTCCAGGTTGGCCAGCTCGGAGTTGTACTGGAGCAGAGCCTGCGATTCCGAGCTGACAGCATTGCCCCAACTGGTGATGGCCTGGAGAAGATTGAGGTAGATCGTCCGCCCGACTTCGTACTCAAGTTGCTGGTACTCGTAGTTGATGCGGGCAGCAATGCGGGCATCTTTGGCGGCCAGGTACACCTGGTAATACTGGTCCAGGTTGCGCAGCGCCAGACTCAGGTCGTGCGTCGCCTGGCGGAGCCCCTCGTGCAGATTGCTTCGATCGCGAGCCAACGCCAGTTCTCGGGCCCGCAGATCGGCCCGCGCCTCGCGCAGTCCCAGCGGCATGGTCACGTCGATTCCAAGCTGCCAGCCGGTGAAGTCCCCGTGGGCAACCAGGTAGTCCCCCGAGGGGGCACGGCCCTCCAGTCCATTGAATCGGTAGCGGCCCGTGGCATCCACCTGGGGCAGGGCCGTGTTCCGTGCCAGCAGCAACTGCCGCTCGGTCGACTCGACCGCGAGTTTCAACTCGATCAGATCGCAGCGATTCTGCTCCGCCAGACGCAATGTATTGTTCCAGTCGATCGTCAGTTGCTGCTCCGCCGGGGGCGTAACCGGCACGATCTCCACTCCGTCGAAGGGCTCGATCCCGAGAATATCGCGCAGCGCCTGCTCGCGTTGGAAAACGGCCGCTTCGGCCGAGATCTGGGCCGAGCGGAAATTGGCCCAGGCGGACTGGGCCTGGGCCTTTTCCGCGGCATTGATGATATGGGCCGCCAGTTGGGCTTCCGCCCGTCGCAACGCCCATAGCCCCTGGGCGGTCTGCTGCTGGCGAACCAGCACATCCATCCGCGCAAACACCAGCGACCAGTAGGCGTCGATCACGCTCTGCACGAGATTCTGAACCGACACCTTGAGCTGGTAGAAGGAACGTTCCGTGTCGATCCGCGCCAGCACGATCGGCGTCAGGTTGGCCTGACGCCCCGCTCCCTTGAGCAGCGGCTGGGTGAAACTCATGTCCAGCAGCGATCGCGACTCCGGGTTCAACAGCAAGGGATCGGTCGTATCCACTGTGGTCGGATTCGTCCACACGTCCAGTCCCAGGGTTCCCCCCGTGGCCCCCCGCTTCGACAGGCCCATCGACATTTCGTAGTCGTGCGTCGGATCCGAACCGATCGAAACGCCCGAGGGAGCCCCCCCGTCCAGTCCGGCAATAGGATACCGATTGCCGTTGAATCGATTCTGGATCGTGACACTCGGGTCGAACCGGGCCCGCGCGCTGTCGATTTGGGTATTGGCGATTGCCGGATCGTAGACCGTCCGTCCGCTCGAGCCCCCCAGCACGCGGATCACCTCCGACGTCTCCAGCGCGATGCGGATTGCCTCGTCGAGCGTCATCGGGTACGACGGCAGCTTTTCCGCCTTCCCACGAGTGGCCACCGTGGTTGGTGCCTCGACCTTCGGCAGATGCGCTTGCCGCATCTGCTGCGGCGAACGAATGTCCAGACATTTCTGTTCGGGCAAGATGGGCCGGTACGGCTCCTGAACCTGCGCAGCCGCCGTCGCCGCCAGGGTGCAGTACCAGATCGACAGGCACAGGGATACGCCGCAACAGATTCTCATACCCGCATCATCGGCCATGCAAAACGGGAGTAATCATGCCAAACGTGAGAATCGTCTGGACCGATCCAGCCGGCCCCCGTGCACATTCGGCAAGGATTACCGAGGTTCCGCACTGGCATTTCCCGAGCCGCGGGCAGAAACTCGCCAATCGTCAAGGTTTGACTGATCGCTACCCGACGCCAGGCATCGGGATCCCACTGTCGGATCCGCGCGGGGAGCAGGCTGGCTCGCCGGTCGCCGCCGCGAAAACCCCCACCGACGGGGCCGTGGCTTTCACCGGTCAGACCGCAAATCGAGGGTTTTTGCAGGTGCAACAGCGTCGGTGGCAAACACCTCCCGTCCGTCGATGGCCAGCGATCGGCCGTCCACCATGTGAGCCCTCGAGAAGTGTCCCTCCGAGTCACGGGCAAGGTGCAGGGCCGTGCCGGAGAAGCGGATCGATTCGCACTCGATCTCGGCCGGACCGTCGTAGGACACCAGGAACCGATCATCGCCGCAGGCCAGCAGGGCGCAGGCCTTTCCCCCGGAAGCCTTCGCCTCCAGGCGGCGAACCGACATCGGCGGCATGTTTCCCGGGGGCAGCGGCTGCACCACCGTTTCGAAGTGGCAGGGCAACTCCGCCTGGCGGCGGTAGACGATGTCGTGCGAGGGCACGATCCCGAAAGCGGAGAACCATCCCCGAACCGGATTCTTCTGGCCAATCCAGTCAAGCACCTCGCATCCCTCGGTATCGGCCGGAAGAATGGCCACGTTCGCCTGCTCGGCCGCGCTCGTCACCACCGCACCGCCGGGCCGAATGGCCAGACTGACCGCCCGAGCCTGACGGCCGACCCCCTCGCCACTGGCGATCGGAGCCGGGTGGAACAGGAGATCGACCGAGTGCCGGCCTTTGCCCAGCACCCGATCGCACACGACAAGGTATCGGCCGTTGAGGTAGAAAAGCTGCCGCTGGTGCTGAACACCGCGGAGCGGCTGGGCGGGTTTGCCGGCGTATTCTCCCCCCCAGACGGCTGCTCCTCTGGGGGAATAGGCGTGGCGGTAGACGCCGGTGGCGAAGGAGAAACCGTCGCCCATCACAAAGCGGCGATCCGGATCGGGTATTTCCTCCCGCGGACCCAACCCGCGGTGCTGGCTCAGGCCGTCGATCACCACGGTGTTGTGGCTCCAGCTTCCTCGCCAATAGGGCTCATATTCGTCGCGCCGGTAGGAATAGATGCCCGGATCTCCAATCAGTTCCCGGCCTCCGGCATAGTACACGAAATTCAGCTTGTCTTCATGCTGGTGGCCGGAGCCGAAGAAACCCGCGTCGAAAATGACGACTTGCCCCTCCGGTCCCCACCGGTCCCGCATCACGCAGAAGCCGGCGTGGGTGAAGTCATGGGAGGCGATCTCCGGGGGAACCCCCTCCGCTCCCTGCGACGCGAAGAAGCGAAAATCGTCGCGGCCAAACACTTCGGCCCCTGTCTGGTAAACCTCCATGGCCGACTGCCGCTGCGGACTGACGTCGTTGATCGGCGGCAGCGTGTTGTCTGGATAGGCGATGTACTCCAAGGCCGCCACGCCGTTCTCGTAAGTCTTCATCAGGTCCTGCGAAACGGGCGTGCTGGTGTGCCTGGCGAGTCTCAATGCCGTGGCGATGCCGATCAGCGGGAATCGGTGGTAACCGGGGGAGCACTCCGACTGGAAGCCGTCGTCGAGAAATGCCCGTGCATTGGCCCAGTCCAGCCGGTTCATCCCCACTTCCAGCAGCAGCGGCGACAGCTTGAACTCCGGGAACAGCACCGCCACAGAGATCAGGCCCGACGACTCCACCTGGAGCCAGTTCCCGCCACCGGCTGCGTACATGGAGAGATACTTGCCGTGGGCCAGCATCGATTCGGCCATGTGAAACAGGCATTCCCGCTGGAACCGCGGATGGTCGGCCAGAGCCAGGAGCACGGTTCCCCATTTCTGCCCCACGCGGCCGCCGCACTCGAGGGTCCGCCATTGGGCCGAGGAGCGGCGGAAAGGCGGCGGGCTGGCGGAATACCAGGAATGGAATTGCCGGCAGAGGTGATCGGCGTACTTCTCATCCCCCGTGGCCTCGTAGGCGTTGAGCAAGGTCCACATCCAAGGGTGCGCGTTCATCCAGACGCGGCTTTCGATATCGTCGTCGATGATTCTGGCCCAGTCGACCTCCTTTCCGTAGTCGTAGCGGCGGAACATGTGCGCCTGCAGGATGAAGATATTGCGGCAGATGTCGTCGGCCTCCTGGAGATCCACCGCCTTGGAGAACCGGATATCCGGCCACTGGCCGGCGCTGAATCGCTTGCTGAGCACCTGCGTGTAGGCCTCGCGGGCTTCATCCCACCGCTCCGCAGCCACTGCGTGGGCCACCTCCTTCATGTCGGGCCGCGTCAGATCCAACTGCGAGAAGAACTCCCCATCGGCCCCGCACGACTCCAGTTGCTCCGGCAGGGGCCCGAGCTGCTCCAGCACGGCGGCGGCCGCCGCAATCTCTTTCGACGACCTGCCCTCGCAGTACGTGGCGTACTGCCCGCGCGCGGTCCGCAGCCACTGCTCGGCGACCACCGCCAGGACCGAATCCGGTTCGGCTCGGTCGCAAACGACCTTGGCGGTTGCACCCAGCGTGGCCGCCGACAGGCAAAGGGTCCGATCCGGCGCGTGCCGGTGGC
>CAZLWV010000218.1:0-10535 GCA_964563135.1 uncultured Planctomycetaceae bacterium | reverse complement strand
GTCCCGACTTGCCAAAACGCCTGTCGCCCAACTTTCACGATCACATCCAAAGGCGTTGCAAAACCCTCGTGTTGCACAACACCTTGAAAGCGATCTTTGACAACCCGGCAGACTATCACTCGCCAGCTCGCTCGATCACGCCGCGGGCGAGCTGGCGCCGGTGGCACGCTCTTGTGAAGCCACCCTGTGGCGATTGTCCGCCAGTGGCCCTTGCTGCAGGAAGACTTGCGGCCATTTCTCTCGGGCCAGAGTCTGGAAGGTCGGGCTACTTCAATTTCGCCACATAATATCCAAAGCCTCCCAGATCCAGAGAAACGTTCCCGCCGGAGAGTTGCACGCTCGCCTCGTCGGCCGCCAGGGCAACGAGGCTCTTGGCAGACCCCTTGGCAAGCTGGACCTCGACCTTCCGGCTCTCGCCGGAGAGGCTCACCACGGAGAGGATTTCTTCGTTGGCAGTCCGCCGCAAGAAGGAGAGGACCGCCTCGGGCGCATCGTTGTCGAGCCACACGACTTCTCCCCTCGTCAGGGCCGGCTCCGAGTGGCGCAGTCGGCAAAGCTTCTGGCAGAAGGCAAACCGGGCCTTGCCTGCCGGCCTGTCACCATTGGCCCAGTCGATCGGAAGACGGGCATAGATGCTGTGCCGGGCCGTGTCGGCCACCTCCTGCCCGTTGTAGAGGAACGGCACGCCGTCGAGGGTGAACATCGCGACCAGGGCCGCGTCCACATGCCGCGTGCCCCAGGCCTTTTCCACCCGGTTGTCGTAGGCGTCGTTGGCAATGTCGTGGTTGTCGATGAAGCGGATGAAACGCGCGCCGCTGCGGGGACGCTCCTTCCACATCTTCTCCCATTGCCTGCGGAAGGCGGCCGCGTTGTCCCACTTGAAGCCCCAGCCGTAATCGATGTCGAAGGCCTTGAGCTGATCGGCGGCCCGCGTCCCTTCGGCGAGCATGCCGATGTCGGGGCGGATCGCCTCCAGCCGCTCCCTCGCAGTCTCCCAGAAATCCAGCGGCAGCCCGTCGGCCACGTCGCAGCGAAACCCGTCAGCGCCGAAGTCTCGCACCCAGTATTCCATGTTCTTCCACAGGTACTCCCGCAGCTCCGGATTGGCCAGATTCAGCTTCGGAAAGTTCCACTGGGCATACACGATCTTCCCCTCGGCGTCCCGCTGCACGAAGTCCGGATGCTCTTCCAGGAAGACGGCCTTGGGGCCGCAGTGCAGGTACACCATGTCGAGCAGCACCCTCATTCCAAGCCGGTGCGCCTCGGCGATGAACGCCTTCAGATCACCATCGGTCCCATACTCCGGATCGACGTGGTAGTAGTCCTTCATCCGGTAGGGGTTCCTGGGATTGTTCATCTTCGAAGCCTTCTGTCGCGGGCTCCAGAAGGCCGGGTCCGGATCGTCGTCGGAAACAAACACCGGACACAGGTAGACGATGTCGACGCCCAGCTCCGCCAGCCGCGGCAGGCGCGCGGCGGCCGCCTTCAGCGTCCCCTCCGGCGTGAAAGCCCGGGCATGGATCTGGTACATCACTCCGCCGCTAATCCACTCAGGCGCCGTGCGGGCCTGCTGCTGGTTGAGCGGGAGCGATTCTGGATCTGCCGCAAGAGTTGCCAGAGCAAGGAAGGCAGCCAGGTTGATCGGTGTCATGGTCTTGAATCCTCTCGAAGATTAGAGATACGGTGGCCACGGCGGCTGTTTACGGCAATCGTCACCCCAACATTCCATCATTCCTCTTCACACCCATCCGCAATAGGTCACCCGTTTGTCAGGTCCCATCCGGCAGATGGGACCCACTGGCTAGTGCTTTGTCTCAGTTGAGAATTGGGGTCGAGATTGCGGAACAACTCGGCGATTGTCGCATGATTCTACGCCATTGACCCCCAAATCAAGCTGTGACTGAGCACTAGGTCTGCCCGGGCATGGGGTACCACTCGGGTCGGCGCGGGTCTTCGTGGAAACGGGCATAGTAGTCGCCGTGCTCCTCGAAGTACTTCTCATAGTGCTTCATCTTGTCCTCATCCAGCTCCACGCCGAGTCCGGGCCCTGCGGGAACAGCAATCGCCCCATCAACGTAGGGAAGCTTGCCTCCCACAAGGATATCGTCCTCCAGGTAGTGGTAGTGGGCGTCGCCCGCAAAGGGCATGGCCGGAATCGTGGAGGCCGTGTGGATCATGGCCGCCAGTTCCACGCCGAACTCGGCGCCCGAGTGCATGGCCACGCCCAGATTGAACGTGCGGCACACGGCGCACAGATCCTTGACCCCCCGCGGCCCTTCCCAGTAATGGAGGTCGGTGAGCACGATGTCCACCGCGTCCATGCGGATGGCCGGCCCAAGGTCGTCGAACTTGTTGGGATACATGTTCGTCGCCAACGGAATCCGCACCTGCTGGCGCACGGCCCGCATCCCTTCCAGCCCCCAGGCAGGGTCCTCGAAGTACTCGACGCCGAGCCCTTCGAGACGCTGGCCGACCCGAACGGCGGTGGGGACGGACCAGGTGCCGTTGGGATCGATGCGAAGGCCGAAATCGGGGCCGAGGCGTTCACGGCACAGTTCGAGCACTCGGGCTTCTTCCATCGGCGGCAGAACACCCGCCTTGAGTTTCATGGCCCCCACGCCGAGCGTCTCGTGCAATTCGACGCACAGGTCGGCCTGATCTTCGGCGGTCGTATCGTCGCCGCCCCCCGGCCGGTCGTAACGCCAGAAGAGATACGCGATCATGGGCACGGCATCCCGGACCTTGCCGCCAATGAGCTGGCACATGGGCACACCGGCTGCCTTCCCCTGGATGTCGAGGCAGGCGATCTCGATAGCGCCGTAGAGCCGCGAGTTGGAAAGGTAGTAGATGGAGCGCAGCACCTTGAGCTTGATCGCCTCCAGATCAAAAGGATCCATGCCCAGAATGCGGGGCTTGAGTTTGGTCAGGGCGCCCCGTTGATCGCCGCCGCCAACCTCGCCCAGCCCCACGATCCCCTCGTCGGTGATCAGTTCGAGCACGGTCCGCATCATGTAGCCCGGGTGTACGCCCGTATTATGCCGCAACATGGCATTCATCGGGATCGCCACCGTGCGGACACGCATGTCAACAATCTTCATCGCTTGATCTTCCTCGTCTGGATGGGGTGCGTCTCGACGCACCGGTCGCATGAATCAGGATAAGCCGCTGGGCACATATCCGCTCGCATCTTCTGAAGTCGCGCACGCCCGGAACGGCCTGGCCTCTTCCGCCAGCCTTCCGGATCGTATCCGAATCGCAGGCGTCGGCACGTACCCTACGGCATCGTCAGCTTCGCCTCCAGAGCCCCCTCCGAACGGATCGTCAGAGGAAACGTCCGGGTCTTGCCGCCGTGGCGAACCTCAATCTCGTATCCGCCGTGGAACCCGCGAAACTCCACGTCGCCGTCGGCCGTCGACCTGGCTGCCAGGTTGGTCTTCCACTCGTGGTTGATCAACTGGTCGAGGGCCTTGTAGGCTGGCTTCGGGTTGAAATCCTCGTCGGCCAGCCCGCCGCCGGCCACGCCCTCATTGCCATAGGCCGTTCCGTCTCCCAGGTTCCACCAGGTAATGCCCGCCATCTTCGGGGCGGAGAACCACAGGCGGTAGATGTCGCGGACGACCCGCCCCTGGATCGCAAGGCCGTCGTCGCCGGCCGAACCGATCGTGATCTCCGTAATCCAGAGCGGCAGCCCCAACTTGGCAAACATCTCGTAGGTGTTGAGCAGTCCGTTCGGATCGCACTGGGCGCTGCCCGTCAAGCCGTCCAGCGCCTTCCGGTTGAAGAAATGAAACTGGAAGCCGATCCCCTCGATGCCGACTCCGTCGTCCAGAAGCTTCCGGCACTGCTGGTAGTACCGGTTCGTTTCGTTGGCCGGCCAGTTGAACGTCGTCACGTCGTTGATCATCAGCAGGTTCTCGGGCCGGAACACCTTCTGCTCTTCGGTAAACGCCCAGGGCACGTAGCCTGGGTAGTCCCGCTCCGCCGGCGAGAACAGCGGGAAATCGGCCGAGCAGACCAGCGATTCGTTCACTCCGTCCCAGATCGGAATCTGCTTGGCGTAACGCTCGGCGATCTCGCGAAAACGCTGCCCATAGCGCCGCTTGAGCTCGTCGGGATTATCAGGCCTCCACTTGGGATTATGATCGCGGCTGTGCCAGAGGAGCGGGTGCCCCTTGAGCTTCAGCCCGCTCTTGCTGGCAAACGCAACCGCCCGATCGGGCGGCGGACGGCGCCAGATGTCCTCGCCCCCCTCGGCAAACCGCGGTTTGCCCGGTTCCGGCTCCAGATCGTCCCAGTAAAAGGCCACGGTGGCGAAGTTGAACAACTTCAGGAACGACTCTTCGTAGGCCTGGTTCTTCTCCTTCATCTGCCCGAGCACGAAAATGTTGCAGCCGAAAAGGAACTCGTGCGATTTCTGGGAGATCCTGACCTCGGCGTCGGCCAGTGGCTTGCCCGCCGCGTCCACGATCTTCAGCCTGGCGTCTCCCTTGCGGTTCTTCTCGATGCCGTCCTGGATCCGCTTCTCCACGGCCGGATCGTCCCAACGCTTCAGATAATTCTCCGGCAGTCCGGCACTGGCATGCGATGCCAGCGCACCGGCGATGATCCCCGCAATGGCACCGGCAAAACAGGTTGATGTTCTCATGGTTGTCCTCCTGAGCGATACGTGGTTAGGCAGGGCGAAAAAATAACCTTTACAGTTCATCGCACTGCTTGCGAGCAAGCAGTGCCTCACACGAGGCCAACGGGTGTGCCACGGCCTACTTGTTGGCCGTGCCGCCGCCAGAGCGCGAATTGTGAAAGTTATTCTTTCGCTCTGCCTTAGCGTGCGTCAAACACCAGTTTCTGCGGTATTCCGCCATCCGCTACGACGATCGTGAACTCCCGGGTCTTCCCGGCTGCCTCGACCGCCACCTGGTAGCCCCCCTTGAATCCACGGAACGCAAAATCGCCGCCGGCGCCGGTCGTTCCCTCCGTGCTGGTTTTCCACTCGTGGTTGATCAGCCGATCGAGCGCCTCGTAGGCGGGCTTCGGATTCATGTCCTTGTCGACCAGCCCGCCCAGCGCGTTGTTCTCGTTGCCGAAGGCGGTCCCGTCCCCGAGGTTCCACCAGGTGATCCCGGCCATTTTCGGGGTGCTGAACCAGAGCCGGTACAGTTGGGCCGCAGCCTCGGCCTGGAAAGCCGCTCCGTCCTGGCCGGCCCCGGGAATCGTGATCTCGGTAATATACAGCGACAGCCCCAATCCTCCCAGGCGGTCGTAGACTTCGATCATCCGCTTCGGCGGATAGAGCTTCTCGCTGGCCAGTGCGCTCCGGCTCGTGTGGAACTGGATCCCGATGCCGTCGGCGCCCCGGTCGAGCACCTTCTTCACGTTCGCCTCGCACTCGTCGAGCGTCACGTGCGTCTGTGTCGTCCCGTCGTTGATCAGCAGCTTCACCTGGTCGGGGAAGAGCCGGCTGGCTTCCTGGAAACACTCAACGGCGTAGTCGTCCCCAACAGCGTGCCACTCGGCGGGGCTGGCCACCCTGGGAATCTCCTCGTTGATCACGTCCCACACCGGGATCCGGTCGCCGTAGCGCCCGGCCAGCTCGACCATGTGCCGGCGGGCCTGCTCCATGAAGGCCTTTGGGTCGTCGCGAACCGTCCACTCGGGCATGAACATGTTCTTCACGTACAGCAGCGCATGCCCCTTCGGCGTAATCCCGTGCCCCTGGCACCAGGCGAGCAATTCGTCCGGCGGCGGACGGCGCCAGATGTACTTCGATCCCTTGGCAAACCGCGGCTGGCCCTGCTCCGGCTCCAGGTCGCCCCAGTAAAACGGCAGCGTGGCAAAGTTGAACAACCGCGCGAACGCCTCCTCGTACTTGGCGTTCAATTCCGGCGTGGCAAGCTGCCCGAGCACAAACAGGTTGCAGCCGAACAGAAACTCGTGCGTTTGCTGACGGGCGGCAACCTTCGCGTCGCGGATCGGTTGTCCTTGGGCGTCGACGACGTGGATCACCGCGTCGGCCTTGCGGTACTGTTCCGTGTCTCGCTCGATCCGCGAAACCACCTCGCGGTCGCTCCACATCCGGCGGAAACTCTCGGGCACTTCGCCCCGGGCCGACGCCGTGCCCAGGAAACCAAGGAGAATTGCCGCCGTAACCCAGTCCGATCGCCGTCTCATAACCATAGCCCTCCGTCGACAAAGAGAGATGCCCCGGTGATATACCGGGCCGCGCCCGAGGCCAGAAAGGTCACCGCCGGGGCGATGTCTTCCGGCTCGGCAATGAATCCGGCCGGGATCCTGGCAACCACCTTGGCTTCATAGGCCGGATCGGCAAGCACCTTGCGGTTGATGTCCGTTCGCGTGGCACCGGGACAAACGTTGTTGATCGTGATTCCATACCGGCTGTACGACTTGGCCATCTCCCGCATCATCAGCGCCATCCCCCCTTTGCTCATGCCGTACAGGGCCGAAAACCCCGTGGGCGTCAGCTCGTGCAGCGAGGAGATGTTGATGACCCGCCCCCAGCCGGCCTCGCGCATCTTCTTCAGTGCCCGCTGTGCGCAGAAGAAGGCCCCCTTCAGGTTGGTCGCCATCACGGCGTCGTACGTCGCCTCGTCAAACTCGCAAACGTCGGCCCGCGGCTCGATGCCGGCGTTGTTGACGAGTATTTGCACCGTTCCCAGCTCGGCTTCCACCCGGTCGAACATCCGATCGATGTCCGCCTTCCGGGCCACGTCGGCCTCGACGGCCAGGGCGCGGCGTCCGAGACCCTCGATCTGGCGGGCGGCATCTTCCGCCTGCTCCCGGCTGCGGCTGTAGTTCACAACCACATCGGCCCCGGCCCTGGCCAGGTCGAGAGCCACGGCCCGCCCAATACCCCGCCCCGCGCCTGTCACCAGCGCGAGCTTTCCTTCGAGTGAACTCATACCGATGGTTTCTCCAGGATTTCTTCGGGCACGTAATCGCGGTGGAAGAACGCGTACAGGGCGACCAGGGCCGCGATGCCGCCGAGCACGTAGGCCGCCCCGAGCAGGGTGATTCCCGGTTCGAGACCCCATCGCGTCTTGATGACGCCCAACAGCCAAGGAGCGGTGGAGCCGATGATGAATCCGAAACTGAGGACGAAACCAACCATCGACGAACGGTATCGCGGTGCGGTCACATCGAACGGCGCGGCAAACAGATTCGAGTCATAAATGCCGCGGAAGACGCCGTAGAGCCCGGAGGCGGTCAGGCATAATGCCAGGCTGCCGGCATGGGCCATCCACATCAGAAAGGGGGCGCTGAGCAACAGCCCCGTCCACTCGAACTCCATCCGGGCCGCTCGCCGCCGGATCACCAACCGATCGGAAAGGTGCCCGCCGACCAGCACGCCCAGGGCCGAGGCCGCGTAGTGAACCGCCAGGGCGCAGAGACTGGCCGTGGCGAGTTTCAGCTCGAACTTTTCGTGGAGGAAGGTCGGCATCCAGGTGAGATAACCGATGTTGGCGAATACGTGGCAGGCGAACGATACAGCCAGGCACATCACCGTCGGTTTTCCGACAACGTATTTGAGCACTTCGCCGACCGGCGGGCGCCGCGAGACGCCGGAGGCGTCCTGCGGCTGGGGAGTGTCTTCCATGCGGAAGATCATCCCCATCGCCCAGACGATCCCCAGTCCGCCAAAGAGGTAGAAGGCGTTGCGCCAGCCGTAGAGTTCGCCGATATAGGCGCCCACGAAACTCACCACGACTCCGATATAGTTGGCCGTTTGGTGAATCCCCATGGCCAGCGCGCGGGTGCGCTGGTGCAACTGGCCGATCAGCGAGTTGGCCGACGGATAGTAGAAGGCTTCACCGGCCCCCGTGGCCAGGCCTCGGAAGACGATCAGCCCGACGATCCCGCCGGCCAGGCCGGTCAGCAGCGTGGCGGCGCTCCAGAGGATCAGGGCGCCGATGATGACCCATTTTCGCCGGAAGGCGTCGCCGACATAGCCGCTCACCGGGACGAGGATCCCGTAGATGGCGTTGAAAATCGTGGCCACGAGGCCGGCTTGCTCATTGCTCAGTTGCAGGTCGGGCTGGATTTGCGGCAGCAGGTTGTTGTAGATCTGCCGGTCGCCCTGATTGAAGGTGAAAGCCACCCACAACAGCAGGAGCAATTCCCATTTGTAGGGAAACGCCTTCTGGACGAGCTTCTCATCGCTGTCGAGGGACGCCATCGTTCTTCCTTTCGCTCAACGCATGCGCCCAGGGAAGAGGCAAAACACGAAACAAATCCGAAACGAATACAAACCCAGAAGCTCAAATGCCCGAGGCGGTCCGACTAAAAATATCCTCCCCGCTCGTGGATCGTTTCGGCCGGCAGTCCGGCGTCGACCCATCCCTTGATTTCTCCTTCGTTTCGTTCGATCTGCTCGGCACGCTGCAGAACCGCCTCCACGATCTTGCGGGGCACCACCAGGGCGCCGTCGATATCGGCCAGGATCAGGTCGCCCGGCTTGATAATGACGCCTTCCATGACGATCGGCACTTGGTAGTGAGTGATTTTGCATCGCGACAGGGCGCCGTTCGAGGTCCGGTAACGGTACCAGATCGGGAAACCCTGCTCCAGAATGTCTTTGGTGTCGCGGATGCCGCCGTCGATGATCGCCCCGCGGATCCCCCGCTTCCGCGAGGCCCGCGTCATCACGCCGCCCCAGTGGGAGGCCCCGTCCTGGCCGTTGGCGTTCCACACGCACACCATGTTGGGCCGCAACTCGTCGAGCATCTTCACCCGCACTTCCAGTTCGCCCCCGAGCGTCGGATCGGCCACCGAACGGATCGTGAACGCGAAGCCCGCCACGACCATCTCGTCGCGCAGCGGCACGATCTGCGGCGGCAAGGCCTGATTCACCAGGCACATCTCGCGCATCACGTCGTTGACCGCCCCCGTGTAGAGCCGTTCGTAACGCTCGATAATCTCTTCTTCCGGCACTGAGAAGGTCACCTGCTCGATCGTGTCGCGCAGGGCCTTGAGCCGGCCCGTATCCATCTTGTGACTCATAAGTTCACTCCGACATCTCTTGTGGTATGATCGTCTATTCCAGCATAAACACAGCCGTGGCGTGCTGCGGTAATTCAATGGTGAAGGAGTCTATGTTCTCGCCAATCACCTTTTCTTTCGTGATTTCGCTAACCTTCCTGTAACGCTTCGGCAGTTGAACCTTCTTGGCGCCCTGCGACCGGGTATGGAGCATCAGCCACGAGCTATTGGCCGAGATGACGTCGTCACCGTCGGCATAGACATGCACGCCGGCCTCGGTATACAGTTCCCGCAACAGAGCCGTGGAGATGCCTGGAATCGCGGAGAACACGGAAGTCCAGTTCTCATAATCCCGGCGGGCGAGCACGGTCTTGCCCTGCAAGTCCTCAACACCCGTCGCCAGGCACGATACTCCTTCTTCCGGCAAGACGGTAAACAGCGTCTTCTGCACCTTGTCGAGGCCGAGCATCTGCCCCGAGGGCGTTACTCCTTGCAGCGACCCCTTCTCGTTCTGCTCGAATCGGAACCCGGTGAGCTTCTCCATTCGTTCCTTCGATAGGTCCTCCTGCGAAGCATAGCCCGGTGCGTAGAACCAGATCAACGTCCGATTGTCTGCACGCAGCGATTCGACGACCTTCCGCTGTTCTTCGGTCAAGTAGAAGCAATCCATGAACAGGTAAACCTTGTACCCGCGATCCTTGATTGCGTCGAGGTCGTCGATCAGGTACCAGTCAAAGGGCGCGCCCGCACGGCAAAGTTCGGCGATCTCGAGTTGGTAGAGCGCGTCGGAGATCTCATTGTTGGGGGATAGCCGGTAGCCCAGATAGAATTCGCTCTCGGGCGCGGAAATAAGTGCCACCTGTGCGGTGCTGCCGCGGGGCAGATCCATGGAAGCATCGCCCCATTTCTTCATGCGGCCGAGGGTCTCAATCAGAGCGTCGTCCCGGAAGAAGCAATCGTTGAGGTCCATGTACCACAGCCCCATGCCGTGCGTCGCCATGTTGCCGAACTCCCGGTACAGAAACGTCTGCGATTCCTCCAGGGTGGTGGCGTAGGCGCGACTGTCGGGACGCTTCTTCAGCCGTTCCAGATGCGTCTGGTCGTCACCTTCGTCGATGAACAGTTTCCCGTGCAGGGCCGTGCTGCCAAGGTACTGCCGCGAGGTGGCGTCTTCGCCCAGGCGACGCCGCCGGTAAGTGTGCGGCGACGAGAGGACGTCCACGCTGTCCAACCGGAGCAGCTTGCCGATCGCCCGGTGATCGCATTCGATCGGCCACAACTCGTCCTGCGTGTAACCGTAGAAAACGGTCGTCAACAGCCTGCCGTGGCTCTCCTCTTTGACGATCCGGCAGAAATGGTCGATCATCCGGACGACGACGTCGTTATGGCATTCGAAGTAGTCCATCACGGCGCGAGACCTGGCCGGATCCCGCCAGGCTCCGGCGGTCGTTTCCACTCGCTCCTGGAGGCCCGGCACGCGAACCGTATCGAACGTCACCTTGTTGTCGCTCCACGCCTTCCGCAAACGCTCCACGTCGTTG
>CAZLWV010000217.1:0-10572 GCA_964563135.1 uncultured Planctomycetaceae bacterium | reverse complement strand
GAGCGGTAGCTCGCGACCAACCTTCGGTCGGTGCCCGCTGGCGGCCCTGCCGCCCTATGTATCTGATGGCAGCGTTCTTCCTCTTCACCAGCATCCCCCCTCGCAGCGTGCCGGCGGGCGAGCCCTCCAGCCCGTCGGGATCCGAGGCCTGCCTGGCTGCCCAAGGGCTGGTCGAGCGATTGCTCCCCGACCATGCCGACCGCTTTGCACTGGAGTTCATCGCCTCCGACGAGGGACGCGACGTGTTCGAACTCGAATCGAGTGACGGCCGGGTCGTGATCCGCGGCAACAGCGGCGTGTCGATGGCCATGGGGCTGAACTGGTACCTCAAGCACTACTGCCGATGCCACGTCTCCTGGTGCGGCCAGCAGTTGACCCTCCC
Source organism: uncultured Planctomycetaceae bacterium (assembly GCA_964563135.1). Classification (GTDB taxonomy): domain Bacteria; phylum Planctomycetota; class Planctomycetia; order Pirellulales; family Thermoguttaceae; genus JAAYAY01. The sequence continues at coordinate 10,190 of CAZLWV010000217.1, read as the reverse complement.
CGATCCGCTCCCCGCCGTCGAGCCGAAGGTGCGGCGTACGAGCTGGGCCCGATACCGTTACTTCCTCAACTACTGCTGCTTCGGCTACTCCCTGCCGTGGTACGACTGGCAGCAGTGGGAACGGCTCATCGACTGGATGGCCCTCAATGGGATCAATATGCCCCTCTCGGTCACCGGCCAGGAAGCCGTCTGGCAGGCCGTCTGCAAGCGGCTGGGGATGAGCGACCAGGAAATCACCAGTTTTCTCGCCGGCCCCCCCTATCTGCCCTTCCAGTGGATGGGTTGCCTCGACGGCTGGGGCGGGCCGCTCCCGGCAAGCTGGATCTCCGAGCACGAAACGCTCGGCAAGATGATCCTTGCTCGTCAGCGCCAGTTGGGCATGACGCCCGTCCTCCAGGGCTTCACCGGCCACGTTCCCCAGGCCGTCGGACGACTGATTCCCGACGCGAAACTCCACCGCATCCGCTGGATCGATTGGGAGACCAGCCTGCTGGATCCGCTCGATCCCCGATTCGCGAAAATCGCCGCCCTGTGGATGGAGGAGCAGTCCAAGCGTTTTGGCACCAGCCATCTCTACGCAGCCGACACCTTCATCGAGATGCTGCCTCCCAGCGGCGATCCCCGCGACCTTGCCAACCTCAGCCGGGCCATCTACGACGGCCTTGCCCAGCATGACCCGGAGGCCGTTTGGGTATTGCAGACCTGGATCTTCCTGAACCAGAAATCGTTCTGGACGCAGCCGCGAATCGAGGCCTTTCTGGGCGCCGTCGAGCACGACCAGATGCTCTGCCTCGACCTGGCCTGCGAAAACATGCCCCAATGGAGCCGGACCGAGGGCTTCTGCGGTAAACCCTGGCTCTGGTGCAATATCCAGAACTACGGCTGCACGGTCTCTCTTGGCGGATCACTGAAAGGCATCAACACCGATCTTCCGGCCGCGCGAACCGACCCCTTGGGCACGGGGCTCGTCGGACTCGGATTCGTCAACGAGGGCAACGACTACAACCCGGTCGTCTACGACCTGATGTTCGAAATGGCCTGGCGGGATGAGCCCGTCGACCTGGAGGACTGGATCGCCGGCTACGCCGCCTGCCGCTACGCACAGGCCGATCCCGATGCCGAGCAGGCCTGGCAGCTCCTCTTGAACACGGTCTACGATGGCCCCGCTCGCACCCGCTCAATCATCGACCATCTGCCGATCCTGGCCGGCCGGCCCGGCGGACCTTCCTACAGCAATCTTCGCCTGGCCGACGCCTGGCGGGCTCTTCTGGCGGCATCCGATCGGTTGGGCCAGTCCGATGCCTACCGCTTCGACCTGGTCAATCTGGCCCGGCAGGTGCTGGCCAATCATGCGGGCCGGTTGCACGGCGAAATCGTCAAGGCACACAAGGCGGGCGATCTGGCGGCCTTCGATGCTGCAACCCGGCAATTCCTCACCCTGATCGGCGATCTGGACCGGCTGGTCGGCACCCGCCGCGAATTCCTGCTGGGCAAGTGGCTGGCCGACGCCCGTCGCTGGGGCCGGACCGATGCGGAAAAAGCCCGGATGGAGTGGAACGCCCGGCGAGTGCTCACGCTCTGGGGCGCCTCGACCAACATCAACGATTACGCCTGCAAGCAGTGGTCCGGCATGCTCAGCGGGTTCTACCTCGAGCGATGGAAAACCTGCCTGGCCGCAGAGAGGCAGGCCCTTGAAACCGGCCAGCCCTTGGACCAGGCGGCGTTCCAGGCAAAGCTCCACGAGTGGATGCTCGCCTGGTCCGACGAGCCGACAACCTTCCCCGACGCGCCCAGCGGCGACAGCATTGCCCTGGCCAAGCAACTCTGGGCCCGCTACGCGGACCAGTTCAAGCCCGACTCGGTGAGCCTGACCACCGGCAAGCCGACCACCTGCAGCCATGCCCTGCCCGCACACCCCAAGCATCTGGCCAACGACGGTTATGCCTCCGATCCCGGCAGCTTCTGGGCGACCGATATCAACCAGCATCCCGAACCGGCCTGGTGGCAGGTCGACCTCCAGCAGCCCACCACCGTCGGCCGGGTTGTCGTGGTCGGCTATTTTGGCGACACCCGCTACTACGGATTCATGGTCGAAACCTCCCTCGACGGCCGGCAATGGACCAGCCAGGCCGACCGCCGCGACAACCAAGAGCCGGCGACACCCGAAGGCTACACCTGCACCTTCGCTCCCCAGCCGGTTCGATACCTCCGCGTCACCCAGACCCACAACTCCGCCAACTCCGGCCGCCACCTGGTCGAGGTGATGGCGTTCGAAAAGTGACCTGCAGCCCGACAAGGCCCCCAAGCCATGCGATTCCGATTCTCTTGCGCCGTCGTCCTCGCGACGCTCATGGCCGCGACGACTTCCGCTGCCCAGCCCAAACGCAACTTCCTCTTCATCCTCGCCGATGACCTGGGAGTTCGCGACCTGAGCGTCGAAGGGAGTTCTTACTATGAGAGCCCCAACATCGACCGTATCGCCCGCACCGGTATGCGGTTTCGCCAGGGCTACGCGGCCTGCCAGGTTTGCAGCCCCTCACGGGCGAGCATCATGACCGGCAAGTACACGACGCGTCACGGCATCACCGATTACATCGGCGCCGCCGAGGGCGCAGCCTGGAATCGCAACACCCGTCTGCTCCCCGCCCACTACAACCACAACCTGGCCCACGAAGAGACGACTCTCGCCGAGGCCCTCCGCGAGGGCGGCTACCGGACCTTCTTCGCCGGCAAGTGGCACCTCGGCAGCCAGGGCTCCTGGCCCACCGACCACGGCTTCGAGCTGAACGCGGGCGGTTGGGATGCGGGCAGCCCCAAGGGCGGATATTTCTCCCCCTACGAAAACCCCAACCTCTCCGACGGGCCCGACGGCCAGTCGCTTCCCATCCGGCTCGGCCAGGAGACCGCCCAGTTCATCGAGGAGCATAAGGACCAGCCGTTCCTCGCCTACCTCTCCTTCTATTCGGTCCATAGCCCCATCCAGACCACCCGGGAAAAATGGGCCAAGTATCGCCAGAAGGCAATGACCAGTCCGCACCAGGGCGGCCACTTTCTCGTCGACCGAACACTCCCCGTCCGCCAGGTCCAAGACTGCCCCATCTACGCCGGGATGATCGAAGCCATGGACGAGGGGGTCGGGATCGTGCTGGCGAAACTCGACCAGCTCGGCCTCGACGACAACACGGTCATCATCTTCACTTCTGACAACGGCGGCGTCTCCTCCGGCGACGCCTATTCCACCTCGAACCTGCCCTTCCGCGGCGGCAAAGGCCGCCAGTGGGAAGGCGGCATTCGCGAGCCCTACTACATCCGCGTCCCCGGCATGGCCGATTCCGGGGCCGCCTGCGACACGCCGGTGATCCACACCGATTTCTATCCCACGATTCTCGAATTGGCCGGCCTGCCGCCCAGGCCCGACCAGCACCTCGACGGCGTCAGCCTCGTGCCGCTCCTCAAAGGCCAGCAGATCCCCGAGCGCGATCTCTACTGGCACTACCCGCACTATGGCAACCAGGGGGGCGAACCTTGCGCCATCATCCGCTCGGGCGACTGGAAACTAATCCACTATTACGAAGACGGCCGCGACGAACTCTACAACCTCGCCGACGACCTTGCCGAACAGACCGATCTGGCCGCCAGGACTCCCGAGATTGCCGGGAAACTCCGCGCCAAGATCGACCGCTACCTCCAGGAGACCGGCGCCAAACTCCCCACCCAAAACCCCAACTACAACGCCGACCTGGCAGCCAAACAGCAGCAAGCAGTCGAAACCAAGGGCCTCCAGACCCTGGAAAAACAGCACGCCGGCTTCCTCGCCCCCAACTTCCAGCCCAACAAGGACTGGTGGGGCAGCAAGCCCGCTCCGAAATCCGTTGATTGAAGTTCAGCGATCCACCTGACCCCGCGCTGCTTCCCAGAATCGCCTCCTTCTCTGGCAGGCAGCAAACCTCTGATCCGTCACAGCCCTTGCTCATCACTCAGAACTCGCCAGTCCCATGAAACACGCTATTGTCGGACATTTGCTCGTACTGGTCGCGGCATTCGCCGCCACCAGTGTTCACGCCGCCGCAACCGAAAGACCCAACGTCGTTCTCATCCTCGCCGACGACCTTGGCTGGAGCGATACGACCCTCTACGGAACCACGAAGTTCTACCAGACGCCCAACATCGAGCGGCTGGCCGCCCGCGGCATGCTGTTCACCCGCGCCTACTCGGCCAGCCCGTTGTGCTCCCCCACACGGGCCAGCATCCTCAGCGGCCAGACTCCGGCCCGGACCGGGATCACCTCGCCCGTCTGCCACGTCAAGGAAGTGCAAATGACCCCGTCGGTGGCCAAGACCGGTCCCCCCGCCAGCAAGGCCTTGATCTGCCAGAGTGCCACCCGATTCGACACCGAATACTACACCCTAGCCGAAGCCCTCAAAGACGCCGGCTATGCCACGGGCCATTTTGGCAAGTGGCACCTCGGCCACGAACCCTACGATCCGCTCCACCAGGGGTTCGACGTCGACGTGCCCCACTGGCCCGGCCCCGGACCAGCGGGCAGCTACGTCGCTCCCTGGAAGTTTCCCAACTTCAAAGAACGGACCCCGGCCGAGCATATCGAAGACCGCATGGGCGACGAGGCCGTGGCCTTCATCGAGCAGCACAAAGCCGAACCGTTCTACCTCAACTACTGGCAGTTCTCCGTCCACGCCCCTTTCGACGCCAAGGCCTCGCTGATCGAAAAGCACCGCCGGCGAGTGGATCCTAGCGATCCCCAAAGGAGCCCTACCTACGCGGCCATGGTCGAATCGTTCGACGACAACGTCGGCAAGGTGCTCGACGCCCTCGACCGGCTGGGAATCGCCGACCGCACGATCGTGGTCTTCTATGCCGATAACGGCGGCAATATGTACAGCGAAATCGACGGCACCACCCCCACCAGCAACCTGCCGCTCCGCGGCGGCAAGGCCACCATGTACGAAGGAGGCGTCCGCGTTCCCTGCGTCGTCGCCTGGCCGGACATGGTCCGGGCCGGCTCGCGCTGCGACGTGATCATTCAGAGCACCGATCTCTATCCCACGCTCCTCGACGGACTCGGCCTGAGCCCGAAACCGGGCCAGGTCTTCGACGGAATCAGCATCCTGCCGGCCCTCCGCGGCCAGGCGGACGAAATGCCGGCCGATCGCGCCATCTTCACCTTCTTTCCCCATGCGCCGCGAGTTCCCGACCATCTGCCCCCGGCCGTCTCCGTGCACCAGGGCGACTGGAAGCTGATCCGCATTTTCCACGAGGGGGAAAATGGACGGCACGCCTACCGGCTCTACAACCTTCGCGAAGACCTCGCCGAAACCCAGGACCTCGCTCCAGCCCAGCCCGACCGCGTCCGGCAGCTTGATGCGCTCATCGAAGACTTCCTTAAACGTACGGGCGCGGTCGTGCCCCTGCCCAATCCAAACTACTCCAAGCTGGCCCCCGGACTGGCCGCCATGCGCGACTGCTCCATCCAACTGAAAGATGGCCGTCTTCACGTGACCAGCACCGGCGGGGATCCCCATTTCCAGTGGCTGCCCCAGAAGCCCCTTCCGATCGGTCCCCTGAGCGTGGAACTGCGGATGAGTTCCACGGCCAAGGGACCTGGCCAGCTCTTCTGGCATCAGAAGGGAATCAGCCCCCCCTACTTCCGCGATCGCAGCACCGTCTTCCAGCCCGAGCACGACGCAGAGTTCCACACCTACCACATCACGCTCGCCAACAAAGGTGAGGCCCTCTCCCTCCGCCTCGATCCCGCCCAGGGCCCCGGCCAGATCGTGATCGAAACCCTCCGCGTCACCGGCCCCGACGGGCAACCGCTCGCCGATCTGCTGGCACCAACCCCGTAGGGTGGCGCCAGAGCGGCCCGGGCCGGTTGGCGCGGACTCATCACCCGAGGACCAGCACCGGCCGAACGCTTCACCGACAACCGACGAGCGCCGGCCCACCGGGCTGACTGAATCAGCCAGTCGCCGCTCTGGCACCCTGCCCCCAACCAATCCGAACAAACGCTACTCTTTACCTGATCCGCAGGCATCACGCCGCCTGCCCGGATTTTCCGTCTTACCCGACAAGAAGATCCGGTAGCAACCGCCCAACTTACCGATACTTCCACCAGCAGGCCCGAGGGGCAGGCATGGACAATGTCAAGGCGGTGGAGGAGATCGAGAGCATGATCACCACAGTGGGGCAAGTCAAGTTCAAGCCCGAGGACGTCAATCTGAATGCCTCGGGAGTCAACGATGCGTTCAATCGGCTGATCCGCGAGGCCGTTTCCCTCCCGGCGAGCGACCTGCATTTCAACTGGAACGAAGACGACGTGACGATCTTCGTCCGCCACCTCGGCATCCTCCGCCGCTGGTCTAATATCTCCCGCGAGGAAGGCGCCCGGTTCGTCACCTACATCAAGGCCTGCGCCGGAATGGACGTTGCCAAGAAGCAGCGCCCCCAGGACGGCCGTTGGGTCTGCAACCTCGAACCCCGCAGGCGGGTCGACCTGCGAATCAGTACCATCCCCACCCTCTACGGCGAGGACATGGCGATCCGGCTCTTCGAGCGAGGCCAGGAACTCCTCCAGATCGAGAACCTTGGCCTCCACTCCAAGAACCAGTTCGAACTGGTCGACCTGCTGGGCAAGCCGGGCGGGCTGATGCTCGTGACCGGGCCCGCCGGCACCGGCAAGACCACCACCCTGTACGCCTGCCTCCAGCGCCTCAACGACCAGACCCGTAAGATCAACACGATCGAGGATCCCATCGAGTATTCCCTGCCGGGAATCCGCCAGTCGCAGATCAACCATCGACAGGGACTGGAGTTTCCCGAACTCCTGCGAAGCGTCCTTCGCCAGGCCCCCGATGTGATCATGGTCGGCGAAATCCGTGATCCCGTCACCGCCGAGACGGCCGTCCGGGCGGCCAACAGCGGCCACCTCGTGTTTGCCACCGTCCACGCCCCCGTGGCGGCCGGCGCGGTCGAAAGCCTGCTCGCCCTGGGCGTCGCCCCGCACTTCCTGGCTACCAGCCTCCTGGGCATTGTCTCCCAACGCCTCGCCCGCACCCTCTGCAACGACTGCAAGATCCCGCTCGACGTCAGCCGCGCCAAAATGTTCGGCTCCGTCGAACAGTGGCTCGACGAGAAACAGGGACACCAGATCTTCGCCGCCGGCGGATGCGAACGCTGCCAGCATGAAGGATACCTGACCAGGACCGGCGTCTTCGAGGTGCTCCGCATGACCGGCGAACTTCGCCAGATGGTCTCCCAGGGCCGCACCGCCCGTGAGATCCAGACCGAGGCCGTCCGCCAGGGCATGCTCGATCTTCGTCGCTCGGCCCTCCTGAAGGTGGCCGCCGGCATCACCACCACCGACGAACTGGCCCGCCTGATCCCCGCCGAGCGATTCGCAACCACCGCCGCCGGCAGCCCCGCCGCCCAACCCCAGGGCTGACCCTTGATCATGGATCCTCAAGCGTCCTCCTGGACGGGCAGTCCGTAAGACCTCTGGGGTGCGGTGCCATGCACCCATGGTTGTGTTTCGTCTGCCTTTCTGGCAGACTGGTCTGGAACGCAAGCAGCGGTCACGGTGCTGCGAACTGTTTCCCGCCCCATTGAGACCCCAGAGGCCGAATTCCTGTGAGTCGATTCCAGTGCAGTCTCCGTTTCATCCTTTTCGCCATCCTCGGCTTCGGCTTGTGCGGTGCCGCGGCGGCGGGAGCCCCCACCGCCGTCATCCTGGACACCGACATTGGCGACGATATCGATGACACCTGGGCCCTGGCCATGCTGCTGGGCATGCCCGAACTGGATCTCAAGCTGATTGTCACCGACTACGGCAATACCCCGGAACGAACCCGGCTCGTGGCAAAAATCCTTCAACGGGCCGGCCGCACCGACATTCCCATCGGCACGGGCATCAAGACCGGAGACGATCCCCTGACGCAGAAGCTCTGGGTGGGCGATTTCGATCTGGCCGCCTACCCGGGCAAGGTCCATGAAGACGGCGTCGCGGCCCTGATCGACGCCATCCACTCGCAGCCAGGCGTGATCACGCTCATCACCATCGGTCCGGTTCCCAACATCAAGGAGGCCCTACGCCGAGACCCGCGGATTGCGGCCAAGGCCCGCATCGTTTGCACCGGCGGCCGGATCTACAAAGGCTTCGAGAACGGCGGAAAGCCCGCGGCGGATTGGAATGTCCGTGCCGACGCCCCTTCCTGGCAGGCGATGGTCGCGGCACCGTGGACGATTACCACCTCGCCGCTGGACGCTTCGGAGGAACTCGTACTCCGCGGCGAGTCTTACGCCACCGTGGCGGACTCGCAGCACCCCCTGGCCCGCATCGTGATCGAAAACTACAATCTCTGGGCCCACCGCAGCAGCCACCCCAAGGATACCAGCAGCATCCTCTACGACACGGCGGCCGTCTACCTGGCGCACTCTGAGGAATACGCCCGGATCGACGACCGAAAACTCACGGTCGATGACCGGGGGCACACGCTCGTCACGCCCCATGGCAAGCCGGTGCGCTGCCAGCTCGGCTGGAAAGACCGTAAGGCGTTTGACGCCTTCCTCGTCAAAACCCTGACCGCCTCGCCCGTGGCAGAAGATCCTGGCAAGCCGGAACTGGTGCAGGAGGTGTTGGCGGGCAAGCGGCAGGAAGCCCGCGCATCCTGGTGGGGGTTCGATCCCACGGATTCCACGGCCCACCTCCAGGAGGCCATCCACTCGAAAGTCAAACGGCTGATTCTGGACCGGCAGCCGTCGCCTTGGATCACCCGGCCATTGACCGGCGTGAGCGACCAGGAAATCGTCCTGGAGGAGGGAGCCGAACTGGTGGCGCTAAAAGGAGCCTTCCTGACCAAGAGCGACTGCCTGCTCTCGTTTCACGAATGCGAAAACGTCGTTCTCCGCGGCCAGCAGACCGATGGCGGCAAGTCTGCCCACATCCGCATGCACAAAGCAGATTATCAATCCGCCGCCTACGAAAGCTCCGAATGGCGGCATGGACTGGCCTTCTTCGGATGCCGCAACGTGCTCCTCCAGGACCTCACGATCGAACAGACCGGAGGCGACGGCATCTACCTCGGCGTGGGCTCCAACCACCGCCCCAACCGGCAGGTGACGATCCGGCGTGTGGACTGCAACGCCAACCACCGGCAGGGCATCAGCGTCATCAGCGCCGAAGACCTGTTGATCGAGGACTGCCGGCTGCGCCATACCGACGGCACGGCCCCCAAGGCAGGCATCGACTTCGAGCCCAATTCTCCCCAGGATTCCCTCGTCCGCTGTGTCCTGCGCCGCTGCATCGCCCAGTCCAATGCGGGCACCGGCTTCCAGATCTGTCCGCAATACCTGACCAGCCAGTCCACCCCCATCTCGATTCACCTCGATCAGTGTGTTTCCCGCGGCAACCAGCAGCATGCCATCCACCTCTGCAGCAACCCCCAGGATCCGCCGGTCGGGCGACTGCAGATCACGGGATTTCTCGCCGAAAACGACGCGATGGCCGGCCTCTCCGTGCAGTTCAATCCCTCCGATGCGGTGCGTGTCGAGGTGGAAGACTCAATCTTTCGCCACTGCGCCCTCGACGACCGCTTTTTCCCGCCGCTCTACCTGCAAGGTATCAACACCCCCGGCCGCCCGGCCGGCAACCTCCACTTCAAAAACCTCACGGTCGAGGACGATCGCGACCGCCCGATCCTCAAGATCCGCGACCGGAAAGGCAACAAAATCCAGGCCGTCACGGGAAACATCCTCCTCAAACGCAACGAACAAAGCCAATCCATCCTCATCGACGACGCCTGGCTGGAAACCATGCGCCAGTAGGCCCCGGTTGTGACCGCCCGGTGCCCCGATAGCTTGCCTATCGGGGAGCCGTCAGGCCCAAGAGACGCTCAGCCCCCGGGTGCCACTGGCCCGGCCAGTGCTGGTCGATGCTTGGCGTTCCATCTCCGCATTCCTCCCGGGCGGGGAATCGCTCCAGCCAGTTCCCTCTCGTGCCCCCCCGCCTCTCCTTCCTCCGACTCTAATGCCTTTTCAAACCCAGTCCCTCTGCCTCTCGTCCCCCGTCTCCTGTCGCTTTGCCCGCCAGAATCACCCACGGAGTCCCCGGACTGCAACGCTGTTAGCCCAAGTTCGCCAACTGTCGGTATGATATCCCGGTTTTTGCGGGGTGGGCG
>CAZLWV010000216.1:0-11028 GCA_964563135.1 uncultured Planctomycetaceae bacterium | reverse complement strand
CAAGGTGAAGCTCTTCAAGTGCTTCCTCGATGCGGCCGTCAGCGAGCAGGTGGCGAGAATGCTGGCCATGAAGGCGGCCACGGAAAATGCCGACCAGATCATCGCCAACCTGACCATGACCTACAACCGGGCGCGGCAAGGCCAGATCACCAACGAACTTCTGGAAGTGATCGGCGGAGCCGACGCGCTCAGCAAATAACCGCCCGGCTTGCCCGCCGCGTGCCAACGGGCTGCACGAAACCCAACCGAAATCTACAGGAAACGCCAAGGCGACCAACATGAGCACGGCGCAACAGACCAACATCGGACATATTACCCAGATTATCGGTTCGACCTTCGATGTCGAGTATCCCGAGAACTGCCTGCCGGCCATCTACAACGCGGTCAAGATTGTCAGTGACTACAAAGGGGTCAAGATCAACATGACCGGCGAGGTCCAGCAGCACCTCGGCGGCGGCCGCGTCCGCTGCGTGGCCCTCGGGAACACCGACGGGCTGGTTCGCGGCATGGATTGCATCGATACCGGCGCCCCGGTGAGCGTTCCCGTCGGCAAGGCCACCCTCGGCCGCGTCTTCAACCTCCTCGGCGAGCCGGTCGACGGTCGCGGGCCGGTCAAGGCTGAGGAGCACTGGCCCATCCACCGCGACGCGCCCGAGGTCACCGAGCTGGCCACCAAGACCGAAGTCTTCGAAACCGGTATCAAGGTCATCGACCTCCTCACCCCCTTTGTCCGTGGCGGCAAGGCCGGCCTGTTCGGCGGGGCAGGCCTGGGAAAGACGGTCATCCTCACCGAACTCATCGCCCGCATTGCCAGCCAGCACGGCGGCTACTCCGTGTTCGCGGGCGTGGGCGAACGCACCCGTGAAGGAAACGACCTTTGGGTCGAAATGCAGGAGACCAAGATGGCCGACGGCCGCAGTGTCATCGAGCAGACCTGCATGGTCTTCGGACAAATGAACGAGCCGCCGGGAGCCCGTCTCCGCGTCGCCCTCAGCGGCCTGACCATGGCCGAATACTTCCGCGACACGACCGGGGCCGACGTCCTCCTGTTCGTCGACAATATCTTCCGCTTCTCGCAGGCGGGAAGCGAGGTGTCGGCCCTGCTGGGGCGCATGCCCTCCGCCGTCGGATACCAGCCCACCCTGGCCACGGAAATGGGCGCCCTCCAGGAACGTATCGCCTCGACGTCGAAGGGAGCGATCACGTCGGTGCAGGCCGTCTATGTTCCCGCCGACGACCCTACCGACCCCGCTCCCGCCGCGGCTTTCGGCCAGCTCGACGCCTTCCTCTACCTCGAGCGTGCCATCAGCGAGAAAGGTATCTACCCCGCGGTCGATCCGCTGGCCTCCAGCAGTCGCGTGCTCGATCCGCAGTACGTCGGCGAGCGCCACTATGCCTGTGCCCGCCGTGTCCAGATGACCCTCCAGCGCTACCGCGAACTCCAGGACATCATCGCCATCCTCGGCGTCGACGAACTGGCCGAGGAAGACAAACTGGTCGTGCATCGCGCCCGCCGCATGGAACGGTTCCTCTCCCAGCCGTTCATCGTCGCCGAGCCGTTCACGGGCAAGCCGGGCGAGATCACGCCCCTGGAAGAGACGATCAAGAGCTTCGAAGAGATCGCTGACGGCAAATGGGATCACCTCCCCGAAGAAGCCTTCATGTATGTGGGCGGCGTGGAACAGGCCGAAGAGGCCGCCAAGAAGATGCATGCCTAGTGCTTTGCCACAGTCAATTAGTGGGATCGAGACTGCGGCACGACCCGGCGATTATCGCATGATTCGGCGCCATCGATCCCAAGAACTGAGCTCTGACAGAGCACCAGGCCAATACCCTAACTCCAGGTGGCACACGAGGCCATGTCCGAACTCCAGTGCATTGTGGTAACGCCCGAAAGAACCGTCGTCTCGGCGGCGGCGCAGTTCGTCGCCCTGCCGCTGTTCGATGGCGAGCTCGGCGTCGCCCCGGGGCACAGCCCCATGATCGGCCGCCTCGGTTGCGGCGAACTCCGTCTCGACACCGGCGAGGGCATCGAGCGCTACTACATTGAAGGTGGCTTTGTCGAGGTCGTTGGCAACAAGGTCTCGCTCCTGACCGGCCGCGCCGTGCCGGCCGCAAAGATCGACGAGCTGGCCGCCCGGCAGGCCCTCGACAACGCCCGTCAAAAACCCGCCCACTCTCCCGAGCTGATGGCTATCCGCGATCGCGCCGTCACCCAGGCTCGCGCCCAGATCCAGGTCGCCAGGCGGACCAAGAAGTAGCCTGCCTCTGGTAGCTTGGCTCTCCAGAGCCGAGTCTTCAGCCGCATGCCGGCGCAGCGATACGATACCGCCTACCTTGTCAGTTGACGCCGCGCTCGCGAGTTGGGCAAGCCGTGATCACGCGAGCCACGACTCGGAGCGTCATGCTGCCTGGACTCTCCAGCGCCGACCATCACCCCATCCCCGGCGTGACGAGCCCCAAAATGCCTGTTGACGCACCATCCATCGCATGCGTCCTCCACGCCACATCATCGAGACGATAGAATGGCGACGTCGCAACTCGCTGTTCTTCGCTCAGGAGATGAAAACCATGTTCGGCTGGACTCGTCCGAAATGCCCTGTGCAGCCGGATCTGAAGCTCTGGATCGAACGACGCATGGCGTGGCTGACGGATCGGTTCGGGTGGGACTATCTGACGACCCGGCCGGTCGTGCTGCCCAGCGAAGAGTTCTTCCCGGACCTCTACGATCCGACCGAGCAATGCGCCCGATCGATGCTCGATCGGCTGTGCGGCTACATGGACATTGATGCAGAGCGGGTGGAACTTCGCCTGTATTCGGATTACCAGGTACCGGGACTGGAAGGCGGGACGCACGCGGCGGGGCTTTACGGGGAAGAAGACGGTCTGCAGGTCGTTGCCGTGGATGAGAGGCAGCTTCTGGATCCGGGTGCCCTCGCAGCGACTCTGACGCACGAACTGGCGCATTCGGTGTTGTTGTCAAACCGGGTCCTTCACGGGAACGAGCCGGACCACGAGCCGCTGACCGATCTGTTCACGGTGTTTCAGGGGTTGGGAGCGCTGACGGCCAACGCATTTCTGCGAGCTGCGAACTACCACGTAGGGAACTGGGAGGGTTGGAGAATTTCCCGGCTGGGTTACCTGGGATTCGACGCATTCAGCTACGCCATGGGGCTATTTGCCTGGGTGAGAGGGGAACGCGGCAAGAACTGGGCGCCTTTTCTACGCGGCGATGTGAGATCGTTTTTCAGGAAGAGCCTGAGCTATCTGGAGAGCACCGAAGACTCTACGTTTTCCAGGTTGGCTGCCCTTCGACCGGACTGGCTGGTCGACTATCCCGGTTTGGCTGAGGGGGAGCGTCAAACAGGTACGGAAGCCCAAGGAAAGCCGGCCGGCGAGAAGGAATCACAGTCGATCGATCAGGAAACACGCCCGGTCTCATTCGACGACGCTTTCTCCATCGGCATCCTGGCCTTGAATGCGGGCGATTTCGAGGAAGCGGTCCAGTACTTCAGCGGCGTGCTGCAGGAGGCTCCCGAGGATGAAGAGGCGTATCTCCATCGAGGCGAGGCCTACCTTGGCTTGGGGGAATATGATCTCGCGATGGAAGATGCCTGCACGTGCGTGGAACTCGATCCAGACGACGTGGACGGCGTGTTTCTGCGAGGCCGGGCATTGTTCCATCTCGGTGCCTTCCACGATGCAACGGCTGATTTTGACTATCTCATCCGCGTGGAAGGGCGCGGATCGGAGGGACAGTGGCGGAAGTGGCGATATCACTTCTGGCGAGGACGTCTCTTCGCTGTCGAAGGCGAGATCCAAAAGGCCCTGAGATCCTTGGGCCGAGCGATCAATTTCGCGCCCATGCAGGTGGAGCCGTTCATCCACCGCAGCCGGCTCTACGAGCAAATCGGCAGGCTGGACGAGGCCCAAGCCGACCGGGAGGCGGCATTTCAATTGGATAAGACGGCGGCCGAAAGAGAATTTGGCCCGCCGGACTCATGAACCGCGTGTAACGATCGGGGCTTGTGGCATGCTCGTCCGTGGGCCAGAATACCCGGCATGGTCGGTATCACTTGTCCCCAATGCGAGCGTGCCCTCCCGACGGATACGATCCGCGCGGACGCTGTGTTCTGCCCGTTCTGTGGCTGGCAGGGCAAATACAAGCCCCCGGTCGAAGAGCACAGTGCGGTGCTGGCTCCCGGGAAGACGAACCTCCCCGAGACGCCGGTGGAGGAGGTGTTCTTCACGCTTCGCGAGTCGATTCCTCGCTACATCGGCTCGGTGATCGTGATGAACACTCTGCTGTCTGCCATGATCGGCGGCATAGCCATTCTGGTTTTCCTGTCAATCGCCCTCGCGCAACACATGCCCCTGTTTGCAGTGCCCGTATGTGCCGTAATGATGTTCGGAATTGCCTGGGCATTCACCTCGATCTTGACGATTCCCGTCATGCCCTATTTCACGCTGTTTCACCGCGCACGACGTTTTGAGGTGAAGGGGATGCTCCTTCATGTCGAGATCGGGCGGAAGCAGAGGACGTACGACCTTTCCGGACATGCCTGGCAGCGTTGCGGCAAAGTGCCAATGGATACCTACGGCTCCTACTTCCGCACTCGGCCGCGACTAAAAGTGGTCCTGAACCGGCACGAGTATGGACTTGGCTTCACCGAGGAGGCAGCAGCGGAGTGGACCAGGTACTTCGAGGCCGTGGGGCTGAAAGAGGAGTCGCCGGTCCGATGGCGTCCGATTCTCGCCGCCTCCGGGAATGACGGCGATGCGATCAGTCGGGCTGACGCTCATTTCTCTCCCAGTAGCCTCGCCAGCGTCGGCTCCATCGCCTCCGCCCAGATTTCATACCCCTTGGCATTCGGATGGAGCAGGTCGGGCATGATCGCCTTCGGCAGCGTGCCGTCGCCGTCCAAGAACTTGTCGCTCAGGTCCAGATAGTACACCTGCTTGTTGTCGGCCAGCTTGCTGAGGCGCTCATTGATCTGATCGTTGATCACTCGAAGCTCGTCCTTGGCCGACTCGCCCCGCGGAAAAATCGCCAGCAGCAGCACCTTCGTCTTGGGCGACTTCTCGGCCAGCTTGTCCAGGATTGCCTTGACCCCCGCGGCTGTCTCGTCGGGGTTGTCCTTGCGGTGCCCCGTGTTGTTCGTTCCGATCATTACCACCGCCGCCTTGGGCACGATCCCGTCGATCTCGCCATGGTCGAATCGCCAAAGCACCTGCTCCGTGCGATCCCCGGAAAAACCAATGTTCAGTGCGTTTCGCTTCCCGTAGTACTTCTCCCAGACCGCCTTGCCCCCTGTTTCCCAGCCGTGGGTGATCGAGTCGCCGATCATCAAGAGATCGACCGTCTTCATCTCGGCCAGCTCTTTGAGCTTCTGCTCGTGCCGCGGTATCCACCATTTGACGGCCCACTCGGCGGTTTGCACCTCCGGTTGGAGAGCCTTGATCTCGGTGGCCGTCTGCTGGCCGTAGGCCAGAAGCGGCAGGCAGAGCAACGTCAGAAAGGCAAGAAAGAGACAACGATTCTTGTTCATGGGGAGCTTTCCTGAGAAGGTCATGGATTCATTGGGAGGCCGGCGGTCAAACCGCGCATTTCAAAACACTCCACCAATTGATTGTGGTCGCTGCGTTTGCTCACGTCAACGAGATACCGGAATGCCGTCTGGCACCTTTTGGAGTGCGATGACTCGTCATCGCTTTCCTTCAACGCCGACTCCCAACACCAAATCGCTCAACCCCTCCAAACCCGGAACGCCTCCGTACGGCATTCCGCCGACACGGCAGCTTGTTTCCCTCCTGCCGTTCAGGCAAAATACCCTTCATGGCCGGTCTCACCTGTCCCCAATGTGACCGCTCGATTCCCGCGGACATGATTCGTAGCGGAGAGGTCCTCTGCCCGTTCTGTGGCTGGCAGGGCGAACCCGAGTCGACAACAGAAGCGGAAATGCCCCCAGGGGGTACTCCTGCTGTACCAATGGAGGAGATCGAGTTCACGCGGGAGCAGTCCGTCGCAAGGTGTCTGCTCTCCGGGTTGTTGCTCACGACGATGATCGCGTCCATGATCACGGCTGTCTTCATGTTGCTCGGGCTCTGTTTTGGTATTGCTGCCGGAGGGTTGCAGGGGAAGCTTGTTCCATTTCTTTTCGTTCTCATTCGGTTCTTTGGTTTCACTTGGTGCTTTTGCGCGGTGACCGTATTTCCACTCCAGTTCTACTGGACGATGGCCGGGCGGCGTCGAAGAATGTGGATCGAAGGGAACCAGTTTCACGTGCGGATCGGCCGCAGGCAGGACTGTTGGGATCTGGATAAGTGCTATTGGTTACCTTGCGGCAGACTGCTCGGCGACAGCCGAGGATACTATTTCGGGGAAATACAACCTCGGTATGTTCTTGGCACATCGAAGGAGATCGTAGGGGTTGGTTTCTCCGATGTCGCAGCCAAACAATGGCTCGATTTCTTTGAGACGGCAGGGATTTATCGGCCTCCTTTGTGGAGTTGGCGGTACACGGCACTGCTTTTGGTGTGGGCAACTGTGGCGGGCGCAGCAGGCGGATTTGCATTCGGCGAACTTCTGCCGCTACTCGGCGGGCCGGGTGGAATCGGGGGGATGCTGGCTTTCATGGGCTGCCTCGACGGACTCTTCGGCGTTCTGTACTGGTGGGCCTGGCGATACATGCGGCTGTGGGACGGATCAGGCCCGTATGCTGTTTCGCTGCTCATGGCACTCGTGTATGCGGCCCTGGCCCTGAAGCTCGTCTTAATTCTTTGGCAGGTTGTCGTTCTGAATGCCGCGGTCGGGGCGGTCGTCGGTTGGTTGATCGCACGCAAGGCACCAAGAGACAAGATATGAGGGCCGGTGGGGATTGATCCGGCTTGAACGCATGCCAATGTCCACCTACCATGAACTGACTCCCTGAACCCTGAACCTGATCCCTGACGCCTATCCTTGCGTTACCCTCCACCTATCGCCTGCCTCGCCGTCGTCGGACTCTTCGTCTGGGTGTTTGCCGGTGCGCTGTTTGCCGGCGGTGTCTGGGTCTTTCGCGACGCGGGGCACTTCTACTTTCCCCTCTACCAGTTCACCGGCCAGCAGCTTGCCCAGGGCTCGCCGGCGCTCTGGAACCCCTATGAGAATCTGGGCGTGCCCCTGGCGGCCAACCCCACCTCGGCCTTGTTCTATCCGCCGGTCTGGATCTTTGCCCTGCCCCTCGATCCGGCCTGGGCTTACCGGCTCTATGTTCTCGGTCACGTGATCCTCGCCCTGGCGGCGTCGTACCTGCTGGCCCGTCGGTGGAATGCCTCGCCACCGGCGGCCATTGCCGCCGGCGTCTCATATGCCTTCTGCGGCAACGTCCTGTACCAGGTCTGCAACGTGGTCTTCCTCGTGGGCGCCGCCTGGATGCCGCTCGCCCTCCTGGCCTGCGACCGCATGCTGCGCCAGAGGAGTCTTTGGGCCGCCGTGGCCTTTGGGGCCGCGCTGGCCGCTATGTCCCTCGGCGGCGATCCGCAAACCGCCTACCATGCCGGCCTGCTGGCGGCACTCTACGCCCTGATCCTCTGGCGGCGCCAGCGCCGAGAGCACGTCCAGAAACAGTCCGCCGGCTGGCTCAGGTGGCACCCGACTCTCCTGGCAACCGCCGCCGCAGTCGCGTTTTGTCTGGCCGCCGTGCAGGTGTTCCCCTCCATGGAGTTCACCCGCATCAGCAGCCGCCACAGCAGTGATGTCCCCCGTTCAATCTACGAACTCGTGCCTGCCGATTCGCGGGAAGAACCGCTCCCCGGACACAAATGGACTGACGGGCTGCTCCATCGGCGGGTCGATCAGGCGATGCACCATGCCCACGTGTATCACTTCAGCGTCGGCCCCTGGCGGCTCGCCGAGTACATCTGGCCGAACATCATGGGCCGGCAGTTTCCCATCCATCGCCGCTGGGCCGATGTCATTCCCTCCGAAGGCCGCCTCTGGGTGCCGTCGCTCTATATGGGACTCGTGCCGCTCTTGCTGGCTCTGGCCGCGCTGCGATTCCGCAAAGGCGATGTGCGGACCGTCTGGCTTTCGTGGTCGGCCCTGCTGTGCGTCGTCGCCAGCCTGGGGTGGTTCGGCGTGGGCTGGGTCCTGCGGGAACTCTATGCGGCCGTCGGGGCCGACTACAATTCCGTGCCCATCGGCCCGCCCTTCGGCGGGCTCTATTGGCAGATGACTGTGCTCCTGCCGAGTTACATCTATTTCCGCTACCCGGCCAAGCTGCTCACCCTCGCAGCCATCCCCCTGAGCATGCTGGTGGCGGTCGGCTGGGACCGGATCTTCCAGAACGGGAGTGTTGGCTTTCGCCGGTTCGTCCTGGTGCTGGCCTGGATGAGTGGTGTGGGAACCCTGGCTGCAACCGGCATCTGGTGGAATGCACCGGCGGTCTTCCGCTGCGTGGCGCCCAACATCATGTTCGGCCCGCTCGACTCCTATGGCGCGGCGGCCGACATCCTCAAGGCCTTCGCCCAGACCACTGGGGTGGCACTCCTGTTCTACCGTCTCATCGGCGGGCCGGAAAAGCAGTCCAGGTGGCGTCAGACGGCGGTCCTGGTGATCGTGGTCCTCGATCTTGCTCTCGCAAATTCGTGGATGGTTCCAACGGCCGATGCCCGCCTCTGGCGACAGCCAACCTATCTGGCCGAGCGGATGATCGATGACTGCCCTTCGGGCGGCGGCATCTGCCCGCCACGTATCTACCGTCAGCCTGCCTGGTTGCCGCCCCGCTGGCAGAAGGTCCCTGCCCCCGATCGCCTCGTGGAGGCCCTGGCATGGGACCGGGCCACGGGGTCGCCAAAACATAATCTCTCGTCGGGGTTCGCCGTCTCCGAGGTCTACGGCACGATGATGCCCCACGACTACCAGGTGTTTCTCTGGTACATCAAGTATCGCGGTGGCGGAACCATCCCGCGGGGAGTCGATCTGGCAGCCTCGGCGGTCACCTACGCGGTTCTTTCGTCCGACAGGTCGCTCAGGAACGCCACCCCGATCGGAGTGGCCGAAACGGCGGGGCAGGGCGGCTCAGCAGATCCCGCCCCGCCCGAAGCTACATCGCTCTGGGCACCACGCGATCCGATGCCACGGGCGTGGTTCGTCGCCCGTCTCCAGGTGCTCCGCCCCCTTGAGACCGACCAGTGGCGGACCGTCTGGCGGCGGACCGCCGAAGTGTTTCACCCCGGCGGCACACCCCGCGACCTGCGACGCGCGGCGGTCCTCGAGGCCACCTCCGATGAGTTGGCGGCGGCCGGAATGAGCCCGCCGATCGACCCGAAGCCTGACCCGTTGCAGGCCGACTGCCGTATCGTCTCCTACCAGCCGGCTCGAGTCGAACTCGATGTCAAAACGAATCACCCCGGCCTCGTCGTGCTGGCCGATCAGTTCTTTCCGGGCTGGCGAGCCGAGGTGCAAACGGCAGGCGAGCCGGCCCGCTTCGCTCCCATCCTCCGCACCAATCGCATCATGCGCGGAGTCTGGGTCGGAGCAGGCAGTCACCGGATCGTGTTTCGATATCAGCCGCGGAGTGTTGTCTGGGGCGGGATCTTGAGCGCGGCCGGCTGGCTCGTTCTCGGTGCAGTGGGCATAATTCATGTTCGACGTCACCCCAGGAAACGGAAGTGCAAACAGAAATGACAAGATCCGCCGTTCTGCCGATGATTGTGCTGGCCGCCTGTAGCACTGTCCGTGCCGATGAGGCTGGCGACCACATCGCCCAGGTCGCCCGGACACCGGGACTGATCGCTTTCTGGGACTTCTCGCTCACCGAAAGCGGCACCTGGACTTCCTACCACGATCCGGCCGTGATCGACCGCGGCTATCCGGTCTTCCTGCGGCGAATCGGCGACCCGAATGCTTACACGGCCAGGACCTGGCCCTACGGAGACGAGAAGTCAGAGGTGCGGTTCGATTCGACCGGCCCCTTGGGCAGGGCCGTGCGGTTCAACCAGGGCTACATCTACGCCGAGGTGCCGCGAGATGCATTTGACCAGACGCCGCTCGATCTGAGCGGTCGCCGGCCGTTCACACTCATCGCCTGGGTCAAGTTCATCGGCCAGCGTCACCTCGTGGCTGGCATCTGGGACGAAGGCGGCTGGAGCAAGTACGGCGGTCGGCGCCAGGCGGCCCTCTTCGGCGGACTGTTTGGCTCCCGGAGCACCATCGCCCATGTCTCCGCTACCGGCGCGGCAAGCTACCCGCAGTCGACCGTTCCAGGCTCACAGTACGCCCGCTGCCGGGCGATCGACGGCCAGGACTTCGAAGACAACCGCTGGGTTGCCATGGCAATGACCTTCGATCCCGATCGCGACCAGGTCACCGCCTATACCAACGGCGTGGCCACCCCCACCGAGATCACCGATCCGGTTGTCGAGGATGTCTTTCGCCCCGAGGCTCCCGTCCCCAGCAATCCCTATCGGTTCCCCTGGTCGATCTACTCGCCACGGTCATTTGCGATCAAGTTCAACGGCTACCATGTGGAATCCTCGGGCGTCTACGAACACTGGCTCCAGATCGATACCCTCTCGAGCACGATCACCTATCGTCGCCACTGCCCGCCCCCTGGTCGGCTCAAGACCAAGTATCGGGTCCAGTTCGATGCCCGGCGCCAAGGGCAACACCTGCTGGAAGAACCCTTGATTTTCCCCGCCGAAGACAATGTCTCGGTCAAGCTGCCCAAGGGAGTTCAGCTTGGCGTGGGAGACCGGATCCTCATTTCGCTCCAGCAGCAAGAACTCGCCAGGTGGCGGCCCGTTGGATCCGAGATCAGCTACGCGATTCGCCCCGGCGCCCCCTTCACCTTCGGCCGTGCCCTGGGACTCGGCAAGGAACCGATCGATCACGGACCCCAACTGTTCATCGACGGCGTCGCAGTATTCAATCGCGTGTTGAGCGGGGAAGAACTGGCGGCGTTGAGCTTCAGTGAACAGTAGGTTCTCCTCGTTTAACGCCCAGCAGTCGGCCGTAGGGTGGGCCAAGGCGAACCATGGCACAAA
>CAZLWV010000215.1:0-11032 GCA_964563135.1 uncultured Planctomycetaceae bacterium | reverse complement strand
CCCCACACCCATCACCCACGCACCGCCATCGCATCCCCGTAGGACGGGTCTCCAGGCCCGTCACCCTGAGGTTTGCTTCCAGTCGGGTCAACCCTCCACAAGCACCTCATCCTCAGGATCGAATTTCGGCACGACCATGATGAGCACCGTCATCGATCCAACAGCCCGATGGACCACTCCCGGCGGCACCAGGATGCAGGCTCCCTCGCGGATCGGAATTCGCTGGCCATCAAGTTCCATCGCCGCGTCGGCCGAGCAGCGGAGAATGTAGTAGGTTTCGGTGAGCCGGCGATGATAGTGCGGTTTGGCATCGGCATGGATCTCCGTGCGGTGGACCGTGCCGGGAGACTCGTCAACATCGGCAAAGGCCCGGCGGGCCGTGCCGCACGGGCAGCCCACACCTTCCAGGTCGTCGAAGTAGACGATCCGATAGCGGTTCTCGCGGCGCGTCATCCAGTGAATCCTTCTACCTTCGGCCCGATTGCTTGTCGAACCCCAGAGCCGATCATAACCCCCCGCCGGCAGCGCAGCAAATGGGGGTGCGCCCGATCGGAGTCTTGCGACTGGGTGGCATCGACCAGCGGCAAGGGCCAAGAAAGTACGGCGGGCCGGGCCCTCGGCGGACCCGGCCCTGACTGTAAATGGCCCTACGCTACGGTATCGACCGACTATCGAAAACCGGCCTGAACGGCTCGTTCCTCCATGGAGCTCCCGGAAACCGCGAGAGACTCGACGAGCCGCCGGTCGCGCCGGATGCTCAGCAACCGCAACCGGGTGCCGGGCTGCTGCAGGCTCGCGCCGGCCGAGCACAGCCTCGATGGCGAGGCGGGCAGCACGGCACCTGCACCGTCTTGGGCACCATCTTGCAGACGCAAACCTGGACCTCCTTCTGGACCCGGTGGGGAACCTGGACCGTATAGTTGACGACCCTCTCTTCGGCAGCGCACTTCATGACGCAGATCTGGCGGGTGACCGTCCTCTGCTGCGGCACGCACACCGTGTACGACACCTCGCGGGTCCTCTGCTCCATGGTGTATTCGCACACCTTGACCGTGCAGGTCCGGGTCTCCGGGCGGCACACGGTGACGGTGTACTCGCAGGGCTCCTCCACGACGACCGGCTTGCAGCAGGTCACCGGGATCTGCTCCTGGACGATGTTCGGTACCCAGACTTTCCTGGTACAAGTGACCACGTTGCTGCAACTGGCGCCGCCGCAGCCCGTCTCGCAGCTGGTGTCACAGCCAGCCGCGCAGTCGGATGAGCAACGCCTGGCGGCGCAACAGCCATGGCGGGGCCGGCAGCAGCGATATCTCGTGCAGGAACACGGCACTTCCACGACCTGGTCCTCCCAGTGGCCCTGATCCTTGCACACGGTGCGAGTCTCGGTGTACTGCTCCATCTTGCAGACCCTGCGGACGCCCTGCCGAGTCTCCTGCTGGGGCACCATCACCGTGTATTGCTTTTCCACATCCTTCCACACGGGCACGCACACTGTGTAGTTGCAGGTCTTCGTGCGAGTTTCCGGGACCATCACCGTGCATTGCGTCTCGACCGTCTTCATCTCGGGGACCTGACGGTAGATCGTGCAGGTTCTCTGACGTTGTTCCAAGGTGCACTCGATGACATCCACCGTGCGGGTCTCTGTGACCCAGGTAGGAACACAGATCGTCTTGGTGACATACGTTGGCCCGCAAGTGGCCGGTGCGCAGGTAGCTGGTGCGCAGGTGGCCGGTGCGCAGGTAGCCGGCGCACAGCCCGATCGACCGTGGCCGTGACCTGCCCAGGCTGCTCCGGCCGTTACCAATGGCAGGAGCATGGCAAGTGAAAGCGAGAACACGCGCGACATTGGTAGATCCTCCTTGGGTCCGTCGGAAACAGAACTGGTCGGCCGGCTGCCGTAGCCCACGAGGCCGACTGTTGAGTGCGAGATTGGTTTCAGGCAAGGTAGGCAACTTATCACGCCACCATTGGCGGGTAAGGTGCCAGCAACTGGTTCATTTTCTCCCTGCCGGTTCGGAAATCAACTCCCTCTAACTAGGGGTATCAATGCTTGAGATGCCCGAGCCGGAGAATCGGTCCGCTGAATCCGCCCGGAAAACGCGGGAGGATGGGAAAGAACGAGTCAGATCCGTGGCAACTGGCCAACAGACATTTGTCGGCCATTTTTTTCCCAGGAGTTTTCCTGGCCGGCCGGCAGCAGAGTCACCAGCGGCAGAGGTCAGGGCCCATCGAGCGGGTGCTCCACAGCCGCTTTCACCACTCGATGGTCACAACGCCTGTGGTGATGCCGGCACCGACGGAGCAGAGGATAAGTTTGTCGCCCGGCTCAATCCGGTCCTGCATCTCCGTGAGGGCCACGGGAATGCTGGCACTGGAAGTATTTCCCACGCGATCCACGTTGACAAAGACCCGGTCGAAGGGAACGCCGCAGCGTTTGGCCGCCGCCTTGAGAATTCGGGCGTTTGCCTGGTGCGGCACCACCCAGCGGACGTCGTCGAGCTGCCAGCCGCTGGCGGCGGCGGCATCGCGGATGAGGGAGGCAAAGGCGCCGGCAGCAAAGCGGAAGAGGGCCTGGCCATCCATCCGGATCCACGGATCGAATTCCTCATTGCCGTTGTCGACCGAGTAGCCGGGTTCTTCGCGACGAGCCAACTGGAGCCCGCTGGAATCGGCCCCGATGAGCGTGTGGCAGAGCTTGTGGCCTTCGCTCCCGGCGGCCACCACGGCAGCCCCGGCGCCATCGCCAAACAGGAAGCAGGTGGTGTGGTCGGTGCGGTCAACGAGGTGCGACTGAACGTCGACACCCACGGCCAGCACGTACCTCGCCATACCGGCACAGATCATCGCCCGTGCCATCGAGAGCGCGTAGAGCCAGCCGGAGCAGGCGGCATTCAGGTCGAAAGAGGGCACGGGCCGGAGCCCTAGGCGTTGCTGCAGAATGCAGGCCGTCGAAGGCGTGGCCATGTCCGGGGTCCATGTGGCCAAGATGATCGCGTCGATCTGGTGGGGCTGGAGTCCCGCGTTGCCAATCGCTTCTCGCGAAGCCTCATAGGCCAGATCCGAGGGTTTCTCGCCGTCGGCGATCCAGTGGCGCTGGAGTACTCCGGTAACCTGCTGAACGTACTGTTCGGTAATGTTCGGAAAATTCGCGACCAGCTCGGCGTTGGTGACGATGCGGCTGGGAAGATAGGAGCCCAGCCCAATGATCGAGCAAACCGCCGTACCGGCCGCCGGGGCGGGAGCCGCAACCGTGGCCGCAACTGGAACCACCGCCTCCAGGTCCCCCGAAAACGCCGCGGGGGGAATCCAGTCCCGCATCGACGGATCGGCCGTTTCAATCTCGATCACCGCTTCCTCGTAGGAAACGACTTGTTCCGCCTGGCGAAGAAGCCGGACCACGGTTCCGTCGCACGGCGCCTCGAAATCGAAGACCGATTTTGCACTGTCGATATGGGCTAGAACCTGCCCTTTGGCAATGGTCTCGCCAGGGGCCACGTGCCACTGGACAATGGTGGCTTCGGTTTCGGCGGCACCCTGAGCGGGGAGCGGTAACAGGATACGGAAGACATCAGAGGCCATTAACTCAGCTCGAATCAACAGGTTATCGCTCAATCAAGTCAGTCATTCGCATCGAGCAGGTGGCTCCCAGAGCGTGCCGGCCAGGGCTCGGCGATCGAAACCATGCATTCTAGTGCATCCCCCGCATTCCGTCACCCGCCTAGCCGAGCCGGCAAATCTGTTCGATCGCCAATGCGGCACGCTCCCAGGTGGGGCGCGTCTGCCCCTCCAACTCGGGGGCGAAGGGAATCGGCAGATCGGGGGCTGCGACAAGCTGCGGGGAGGTTCGCAGGGCGCTGTGGCACTTGCGAGCCGTGAGCGAGATGATCTTGTCGCCCAGCCCCTGAGTCTCGCCGCTCTCCTGGACCACGAGAAGACGCCCAGTTTTCCGGACGGACTGGACGATCGGCGAGATGTCGAGCGGATGGAGGACGAAGGGATTGATGATCTCAACACTTCGCTGGGTCTGCTCGGCCGCTCGCAGGCAAGCGTGGGCCATGGCTCCATAGGCCACGAGCGTCAGATCGCTCCCCTCGCGATACTTCCGGCAATGCCAGACCCTGCCGAGGTCGCCGTCGAAGTCAATATCGCCGCTCACGCTCCAATAGAGCTGTTTGTGTTCGAAAACCAGGCACGGATTGGGATCGTGGAATCCGGCCACGAGGGCTTCAAAAGTCTCCTGAGCGGTGGCGGGGTAAAGGAGTTTGAGGCCCGGAAACCGGGACCAGAGCCCTTCGAACTCGCCGGAATGGAAGGCGCCCATCGTCAGGCCTCCGCCACAGGGAAGGCGGAGCAGAAGCGGTGCCGGCTGCCCGGACCGGAAAAACCAGGTGCCGCTGTTCAGACCCACCTGCGTACACGCTTCGGTCGAGAAGTCGGAGAACTGGAATTCGTAGATCGGGCGGCTGCCCACCTGGCTGGCTCCGAGGCAGAACCCTATGCCGGCCGACTCGCACAGGGGCATGTCCATGACGCGATCGGGTCCGTGGCGTTCGATCAGCCCCTTGCAGGTCTTGAAGGCGGAACCATAGACCCCGATGTCCAGCCCCAGCAACACCGCGCGGGGATCGTGTTCCAGCAGGTAATCGAGGGCCCGGGTGACGGCGTCGCCATTCTTCACGCGCTGGGCGCGGTAGGGAGGGACCCGCGTCGGGCCCCCCTTGGCGTAGGCGGTCATCGGATGGGTCGTGGGGCTCGGGCGACCGACGGCAAGCGCCCGTTTCACGGCCGTCTCGACGAGTTCGTCGATCTCCCCTTCCATGGCGGCGATGCTGGTCTCCTCCAGCCCGCTGACCTTAGCCAGTTCGAGCCGGGTCCTGGGAACGGGATCTCGCCGCTGCCAGGCTTCCATCTGCTTCGGGTCGACGTAACCGGCCTTGTCGTAGGCCGCGTGCCCCTGCAGGCGGAGGGTATCGCACTCGATGATCCGCGGGGCCGAGTCCTCGGCCATGCCTTCCAGACAATCGCAGACGGTTGAATAAACCAGCCAGGGGTCCGTGCCGTCGATCGTCTGGCCTTCCAGCGCGTAGCCGGCAGCCCGATCCGACAGCCGCTCGCAGCGGAACTGCGCACGGGTGGGGGTCGAAAAGGCGTAGTGATTGTTCTCGATCAGGAAGAGCACGGGCACACGCAGCACGGAGGCAATATTGATCGCTTCGTGGAACTCGCCGGTGCTGGTGCCGCCATCGCCGATCACCGTCAGCCCGAAGACCGACTCGCCGGCTCGACGGGCGGCCCATGTGCCGCCTACCACCAGGCTGAGCATCTTCCCCAGATGGCTGATCATCGGGAACCGCCGCAGCGACACATCGCCGTGATGGCAATTGCCTTCGCGGGCATGAGTCGGGCTTTCGGCATTGGCAAAGTACTGGCAGAAAAGATTGTATGGGTCTGCCCCGAGAATCAGATGCGATGCCAGGTCGCGGTGCAGAACGGAAACCACGTCCTGCCCGCTGCGCAGCGGCATCGTCATCCCGACAGACGTCGCTTCATTGCCTATGCCCGTGGTCACCGTTCCCTTGGCGTACCCCTTCTGAAACAACTCGAAGAGCTGCTGGTCCATGCGGCGCGAATAGTACATCCAGCGATACGCGACCGGATAGAAAGACTCTCGCTCCAGGCGGTTGGGATACCGGCCGTCAACCGGCACCAGCTCCGTGCGCTGCCGGGCGACGACCACGGCCCCACCCTCAGAAAACACCGCGGATTCCCTGCTCAACGGAGCCTTGAAGCTATTTGAAGAATGACGAGTGCTTTGATTGGAAGCCACTTCTTATGCCTTCTGTTTCAAGTCGTCCTGGTTCCATCACCGACCGCCGACGGGCGATCCAAGCCAGCGAACTCGACCGACCCGATGCGGTACCCGATTGCCCTGGTTCGCTGACGGTCTGCCGCCCGAGCCAACCGGCACTCCATGCCAGCCGACGACCGGAAACCGGTCTGTAGGAGGGAGACGAGATAATGGTTCCAGGATTGTACGCGTCTATCGGATTGATGTCACGAGCAAACATGGCGTAACCCGCAAGGCGGCAGGGCCGCCCACCAACACGAGCTACCGCTCCGCAATCGGTGGCCTGAGTCGGCCCGGCGAGGGCCAGCAGTCACAACTTCCTGAGGGCTCTTCGTTTAACGCCCAGCCGAAGGCGCCGGCTTCCGTAGTGCGGCCGGCGCCTTCGGCTGGGCTCCAGTTTACCTAGATTATCAGAAAGCCGATCCGTGCCAGCGTCTCCCGTGTCTCACGGCGATGTGGGGCGACGTTCTATAACGCCCGGCTCCCGAGACCGCGAAAACGCTGGAGAGCAAGGCAGGCTTGTGATATCCTGACTGGGTTTGCCAGCGGGAAGGAACAGATGCAGCCCATCCACCGCGCACTGGCCATGCGCCAGACAACCGATCGCTGCCCCACCAGGACTCGTGCATGCCGCTTCTCCACCTCCGCGACGTCGACCTGCAATTCAACGGGCCGCTGCTGCTGGACCACGTCAACCTGACCGTCGACCATGGCGAGCGGATCAGCCTGATCGGCCGCAACGGGGAGGGAAAGACCACGCTCATGCGGATCCTCGACGGCGAGCTGGCACCCGACGCCGGCGAGGTGTGCCGGGGGCAGGGGGCCACCACGGCTCTGGTCGATCAACAGGTCCCGGATAATCTGAGCGGAACGGTCTACGAGCTGGTCGCATCCGGGCTTGCCCAGCAGGGAAAGCTGCTCGCCGAGTTTCACCAGATCAGTCTGCACCTGGCCGCCCGCGACGACCCTGCCCTGCACGGGCGGCTCGACAGGATCAGCCACCAGCTCGAGCTCAGCGGCGGCTGGCAGGTCCAGCAGCGGGTGGAAACCGTCTTGTCGAAGATGAGTCTGGCGGCGGATCTGGAGGTGGCAACACTCTCGGCCGGGATGAAGCGGCGGGTGTTGCTGGCCAAGGCGCTGGTCTGCAAGCCGGATGTTCTGCTCCTGGACGAGCCGACGAACCACCTGGATATCGCCACGATCGAATGGCTCGAGGAGTTTCTGCTCAAAGAAGTGGAGACTCTGGTGTTCGTCACCCACGACCGCCGTTTTCTGCGGAAGCTGGCCACGCGGATCCTCGATCTCGACCGGGGAAAACTCAGCTCCTGGGAGTGCGACTACGACACCTACGTGCGACGCAAGGAAGCGGCCCTCGAGGCCGAAGCCAGCCAGCAAGCCGGACAGGACAAGAGGCTGGCCCAGGAGGAGAAGTGGATCCGCACCGGCATACGCGCCCGTCGGACGCGGAACGAAGGGCGGGTCCGGCGGCTCATCGACATGCGCCGCCAGCGCAGCGCTCGCCGCGACCGGACCGGAATTGCCAGGATGCAGATTCAGGAGGCGGAACGGTCGGGGCGGCTGGTGGCCCAACTGAAGAACGTGTCGTTCTCCTACGGGGACCGGCCGATCGTGCAGGACCTTTCCACGCTCATCATGCGTGGCGACCGCATCGGCATCATCGGCCGCAACGGTGCCGGCAAGACGACCCTCCTGCGTGTGATTCTGGGCGAGCTGGCGCCAACCGAGGGGACCGTGCGGCACGGGACCAAGCTGCAGGTAGCCTATTTCGACCAGCTCCATGCCCAGCTCGATCTGGACAAGTCGGTCGTCGAGAATCTCGCCGACGGCAGCGACCATGTGCTCGTGGCAGGCAAGAAGAAGCACGTCTACAGCTACCTGGAGGATTTCCTGTTCACGTCGGACCGCGCCAAGAGCCCGGTCAAGCAGCTCTCGGGGGGCGAACGCAACCGGCTGCTGCTGGCCCGTCTGTTCGCCAAACCGGCCAACCTGCTGGTGATGGACGAACCGACCAACGACCTGGACGCCGAGACGCTCGACCTGCTGGAGGAGATCCTGCTGGATTATTCGGGAACAGTGCTGCTGGTGAGCCACGACCGCGAATTTCTCAACAACGTGGTGACCAGCACCCTGGTCCACGAAGGGGAAGGGCAGTTCCACGAATACGCGGGGGGCTACGACGACTGGCTCCTCCAGCGAGCCGAGGCGGAGCCAACGCCGGAGGAGTTGAAGCCCGAGAAGCCGCGTCCGGCCAGGCCTCGCAAGAAGGCGGAAGGGCGGCGGCTCACCTACGCCGAGAAGCTGGAGCTGCAGAAGCTGCCCGAACGGATCGAGGCCCTGGAGACGCAGCAGCAGAGGCTTCACGACGCTATGTCGGCCGCCGGCTTCTACCAGCAGGACCGTGGAGCCATTGTGGAGACGACCGACCAGCTCAAGTCGGTCCAGCGGCAGCTTGCCGAGGTCTACGCCCGCTGGGAGGAGCTCGAGAGTCTCCAAGTGTAGAGAACGGTCTGCTATGATGTGGCGATCGTTCCGTGGACAGCAAAAATCCATCGCTCATGATGCAGGAGCCGCTACCATGCCGACCCGACGCAATGTTCTGAAAACCCTTGCCGCAGGAACCGTTGCCGCCACTCTGGGCCTGGGCCGGCACAGCCGGGCGGCGGAGCTGAAGGGAAACATCCGCTTTGGCGTGACCCAGGGATTCGGGCGCAACATGCCGCTGGACGAGTTCCTGCCGGCCATCAAGGCGATCGGCATTCAGGCCCTCGACCTGGTCAAGCCGGAAGACTGGGCCACGGTCCACAAGCACGGCATGGCGGTCTCGATGGCAAGCGGCGCCGGGATGGGAATCGCCAAGGGATTCAACCGCCCCGACCTGCATGCCGAACTGGTTGCCGACTACGAGCGGGTGATCAAGCTGGCGGCCGAGGCGGGAGTGAAATGCGTCATCTGCCTGTCGGGGAATCGCGACGGGATGGACGACGCAACCGGGATGAAGAACTGCGCCGAGGGGATCAAGAAGCTCATGCCCCTGTGCGAGGAAAAAGGGGTCACGCTGGTGATGGAGCTGCTCAACAGCAAGGTAGACCATCCGGGCTACATGTGTGACCACACGGCCTGGGGTGTCGAACTCTGCAAAATGGTCGGCTCGCAGCGTTTCAAGCTGCTCTACGACATCTACCACATGCAGATCATGGAAGGGGATCTGATCCGCACCATCCGCGACAATATCGACTACATCGCCCACTTCCACCTCGCCGGCAATCCCGGACGCAACGATCCGGACGAGACTCAGGAGATCTACTATCCGGCCGTTATGCGGGCGATCGTCGAAACCGGCTACAAAGGTTGCGTGGCCTTCGAATACAGCCCGGCCAAGCGCAACGCCAGCAGCCAGGAGCGGCTGGAGTCGCTCAAAAAGGCGATCGCCGTGTGCGACGTGTGAGCAGGCCCGACCGCCAGGCTGGGCGTTACCGCAAGAGACCGATTGAGCCGAGCCGCAAACCGCCCAGCCGCCTTTGCGCGTGTGGCGATGTGCCAGGCGGTTTGGCACCGGCCTGCCGTTGTGGCGGCCTGCGGATCGTGGATCGGCCCCCGGAGGGTGGGCCGTTTCTGTCAGTCCTTGGGTGGAGGCGTTTTTCCCCGCAGACCGTCGGCGCGTCGATCTCTCTACGTGAAGTGCCTGTGGCCACCCCACCGGAGACCGCAAAAGAACCGGGCCTCCGCCCGTCCCCCTCGTGCCTCGGCTGCGCAGGCCAGAACAAGGCGCCCCACTGCGGCCCAGTCTATGGGCGGGGGATCCTTTCGCCGGCGACCAGTTCGTCGAACGACTGCCGGCGGCGGATGAGGTCGGCACGGCCGTGCTGGAGAAGGACTTCGGCGGCCATGGGCTTGGAGTTGTAGTTGCTGCCCATCACCGCGCCGTAGGCCCCGGCGCACTCGATCACCAGCATGTCGCCAACGGCGGCCACAGGCAGGGACCGGGGAGCGACGTAGCCCCCTTCCTCCTGAGTGAAGATGTCGCCCGACTCGCACAGCGGTCCGCCGATGACGGCCTGGGTCAACGGGCCTCTGGTGTCGCCGTCGGCCGGGGCGATCGAGATCGGGTGGTAGGCGCCGTAGAGGATCGGGCGGGCAAGGTTGTTGAATCCCGCATCGACCAGGTAGAACAGGTTGCCGGCCTGCTTCTTCACCGCCCGGATCTCGGTGACCAGGTAGCCGCTCTCGGCAGAGAGGTAGCGGCCCGGCTCCACCTCCAGATGGATCGCATGGCCAAAACGGCTCTCCAGCCGCTTGCGGGTGGCGTCCCAGTGCTGGAAGAACCGGCCGATGTCGATGGGCGAGTCCTCGTCGCGGTAGGGGGTCGGCAGGCCGCCGCCAGTGCTGATGGTCTTCAGGCTGCGGCCCAGCTCGATGGCCGCCCTCTCCATGGCGCCGCACACCTGCGAGAGATGATCGAAATCGCTCCCGGAGCCGATGTGCATGTGGAGCCCGGTAACACTCAGCCCGTAGTTGTCGGCGTTGACGAGGCAGTCGTGGAGCTGCTCGTGCCAGATGCCGTGTTTGGAGGTGTCGCCCCCCGTGTTGGTCTTCTGACTGTGGCCGTGGCCAAAACCGGGATTGATGCGGAGGGTGATCTCGCGGCCGGGGCACGGCTGCCGTACTGGTCGATCATGTCGGGGGAGCCGCAGTTGACATGAATGTTCTTCTCGACGACCAGTTCGAGAGACTCGGCGTCAAAAATGTCGGCCGTGTAGACAACCGGCGGGGGGGAGCCCTGCGGCTGGTAGCCGGCGGCCAGCGCACGGCGGACTTCATTTGCACTGACCGCGTCGACAAGTCCCCCGTGGCGGCGAACGAGGTCGACGATGGCCAGATTGGAGCACGCCTTCTGGGCGAAGCGGACCGTGTCGAAGCTCTCGAGGTCACCGAGCCGCTCGAGAATCTTGGCGGCGTCGTAGACGAAACAGGGGGTGCCAAACTGACGGGCGAGATCCATCACCGGGACACCGGCGATTTCGGTTCGAACTGGAGAGTGGGCTGTCATGAGGTTCGTGGGATGCCGGGTGTTGTGAAAGGGTCTTGATCGTAAGCGTGCCCGTCCAATCGTAACTCGAAGCGTGAGCGAGGAGGGTAACACCTTGCCTCGCTTACGTTTGGGGC
>CAZLWV010000214.1:0-11046 GCA_964563135.1 uncultured Planctomycetaceae bacterium | reverse complement strand
CCTGCGCCCCGCACAGATTCCAGAACCTTGTCCGCCTGCAACTGGCGATACGCACGGGCGACCGTATTGGGATTCACTGTCAGCTCCCGGGCCAACTCCCGCACCGATGGCACAAGTTCCCCCGCCTTGACCGCCTCGTCGGCCACGGCAAACTTCACCTGCCGCCCTGACCACTGACCAATGACCAATGACCAATGACCAATGACCAATGACCACTGACCAATGACCACTGACCAATGACCAATGACCGGTCGCCTCGTCGTTCCCCCCCCCCCAAAAAAATTCCTCTCCCGGCCAAAAAAAACGTTTGCAGAAAATGCTGACTAGGTGTACACTGTACGTGCGTTCCTTCGCCCCTCAAGCCCAACAACCCACGGCCGTTTCGTCAGGCCCCGCTTCCGCGAGGGCCCGCTGTCGCCCCCCCCGACACCCCAACACCCCGTCCGCTCCCCGCTCCAGCCTCACCATCCGCTTGACCCTCCACCAGAGGGATTTTTGGCACGCCCCTCCGTCGTGGCATATGAACTTACGTCCAGTTCAATGGCCGTAACCACTTGGCTCCAAATCACTTCAGCCACTTCCCCTCGCCCAACTTTTTGCACTTTCCGCTCACTTGTGCCAAAAATCCAATCCCCCCCACAGGACCGACTTCTGACCCGCCAGCATTTCGCTACCCCTTGCCCCGCAACACTTTGTAACTCTCCACCACCCAATCCACCGCTGCCCTCACCGCACGCGCACAGCTATACTGACCACACCCGCCGTTGACGCCCGCGCATTCAGTGTCCAAGGGCGCCAGGCCCGCCCGATCGCGGCCTCCCGCGGTTCGGCCTCGTTCATCTTCAGTGCAGTCATCAGTAACTCCGGCCGCCGCAAAGGAGAATCTGTATGCCCATCCCGGCTCGCTTCCTCCCCCTCCTGCTCGGCACCGTCTTGATCGTCCAATCATCTGCCTCCGCCGCCACTCTCGAAGTCGGCACAAACAAAAGGTTCTCCCGAATCGAAGACGCAGCCGCGGCGGCACAGCCCGGCGACGTCGTCCTTGTCTATCCGCTCCCTGGCAGCAAACCCTACGAGAAAACCGCCGTTTTCGTCCGCCAGCCGCGACTCACCTTCCGCGCTCTTCCCGCCGATGGTCAGAAGTGGATCACCATCTCCGGTAAAGGTTTTGACTACTCCGGCATCGGCAGCACCCCACGGGCGATCTTCCAGTTCAATCTCGGGGCCGACGGCTGCCTCCTCGAAGGCTTCGAACTGACCGAGGCGCACAACGGCTCCCACAATGGTGCCGGCGTCCGCATCAACCAGGCTAACCACGTGACGGTGCGCCACTGCAACATCCATGACAACGATATGGGCATCATGTCCGGTGGCGACGGCAACCCCGAACTCGCTGTCGATCAACGTATCGAGCATTGTCTCCTCCATCACAACGGCAGCCTCGAGGACCCCGGCTACAATCACAACCTCTACCTCGGCGGAACCAGTGTCGCCCTCCGTTTCTGCGACGTCCACCACAGCCTCACCGGCCACAACGTCAAGAGCCGTGCCCACCACACCCGCGTCGAGTACTGCTACATCCACGACTCGGCCAACCGCCAGTTCGACCTCGTCGATGCCGCCGACACGGAGCGCCCCGAGAGCCACGCCGTCATCCTCGGCTGCGTGATTGCCAAGAATCCGGAGTCCCACGGCAACAGGACCGTCATCCATTTCGGCCAGGACGGCGGTCGTGAGCACGACGGCACGGTCACCCTGGCCTTCAACACGATCGTCACCTCCTTCATCGCCCCGGTCGTGGAACTCTCGGCACCAGCGTCCAAAACCCGCCTCGTCGGCAACCTCGTCACCGATGGCGGCCGCCGGCAGGCAAACCAGCAAATCGTCGGCGTCCGTGGCGGGGCCAAGGTGGAAAACGCCTTTGGCCAGTTCAACCTCTTCAGCGGCGGCTTTGCCGCACCTTCCGATACCTTCGACCCCACAAACAACACATTCCGGCGTCTGGACGACCCACTGTTCACCGCTCCCGATCAACACGACTACCGGCTGCGGCCTGAAGCCGTCAAGCTCTTGACAGTAGACTTCTCGATTGCGAACCTCGCCTTGCCTGCCTTTCCCGGAGTCCAAGCCGACGTCTTCGACAAACCGCTCACTTGGCAATACATCCACCCCGCCCAGAGAGAACAAAGATCCCCCGATCGACAGCTCACGGTCGGGGCGTACTGAATCGCCGTGCGTGATTCGCGGAAGATGGTCACCACACATGATGGCCGCGTGGGCTCGCCCCGCGTTTGGTTCCCCTCGCCGCGGACGCGCCACCTGCTGGCTCCGCCAACAAACGCGCCGCGCCAAAACAGGCTGGCCAAATTGGGTGGTACGTCCCTGAGGCACGAAGGGCGTGGTGGGCCCGTCAAACCACGCGGTTTTTCCGTTCAGGTTCCTGCCGTCTCCAGCCAAATACCGCCAACTCATTCCAGCGCGACGTCAAACGCAGGCCTTTGATTGCGGACAGCCCCTTGCCCAGGATATACTCCGAGTTTGCACGGCCCCCACCTCCTGATCCATGAATGCGGGCCCACCAGCAGCAGTCCCCTCCCCGGCCCAGCGAGGGGGAGGGTTGGAGAGGAGCCGAAGCTCCACTTCACGTCAACTCAAACAGCAATTGTCCCAGAACCCCTTTTGAGAAACGACCATGAAAAAGCACCCTGTTGCCCTCCTCGCCCTTGCCCTGCTCTGCGCATCGACGGCCGCCTATGCCGCCGACAATGAGCTCACCGCCCAGGAAAAGAAAGACGGCTGGATCCTGCTGTTCAACGGCAAGGACTACACCGGCTGGAAATGCAACACCGGCCAGGAGATTGCCTCCACCGTGGTCGACGGATCCATGCAGCCCTACAAGTCGGGCGGATACCTGATCATCCATGAGAAACAGTTCGGCGACTTCGTCCTCAAGTGCGACGTCAAGATGCCTGAAGAGTGCAATTCCGGCATCTTCGTCCGCGTCGAAGATCCGAAGAACCCGGTCCACACTGGCTTCGAGATCCAGGTGGCCACCGGCACGGGCACGAGCTGTCACGACTTCGGCGCGATCTACGATCTGGTGCCCCTCAAGAAGAACGCCACCAAAGGCCCCAACGTCTGGAATTCCGTCGAGATCAAGTGCCAGGGACCCAGGATGTCCGTCAAGCTCAACGACGAACTGGTCTGCGAGATGGACGCCGACGAGTTCGACCAGCCCGGCGAGCGTGCCATCCCCGGCGACCACAAGTATGAGCTCGACGGCAAGAAACGCGCGGTCAAAGATTTCGCCCGCAAAGGATATCTCGGCTTCCAGGACCACAACCACCCTGTCTGGTACAAGAACGTCAAACTCCTCCCGCTCGACAAAAAATAGTGCCCCGCCGGGCCAGGGCCGCAGCCCCGAAATACGAATGACCAAGCCAACCCGAACGACGATTGGCGAAGCTAGAACCGCCCCCGCCCATTCACCCACCAGCACGCGGGAGAGGCCCCTTCGTCGTTCTTTCGTCATTTGACTTTCGTCATTCGTCATTCCCCCTTTCCGCCTTCCGCCTTCCGCCTTTCCCTTTCCGCTTCATCCCCAGGAGCCCTCCCATGTCCCGAACCACCAATCGTCGCCACTTTCTCAAAACGGCCGGCGTTACCGCCGCTGGGTTTTGGGTCGCCGGGGGAGTCTCTTCTCCAGCCCAGGAGTCGCCCAACGAGCGGCTCGCCATGGCCAGCATCGGAGTCGAGGGCAAGGGTCGCAGCGACTCGGATGACGCGGCCAAGCACGGCGACATGGTGGCGATCTGCGAAGTCGACAAGAACCGCCTTGCCGAAGGCCTGAAACGCTTTCCCAAGGCAAAGGGCTTCACCGACTTCCGCCGGATGCTCGACGAGATGGCCCGCTCGATCGACGCGGTGACCGTCAGCACCCCCGACCACATGCACGCCCCGGCCTCGCTCATGGCCATGCGGATGGGCATCCACTGCTTCTGCCAGAAGCCGCTCACCCGTACCATTTACGAAGCCCGTCTCATGGGCCAGGTGGCCCGGGAGAACAAGCTCGCCACGCAGATGGGCAACCAGGGCACTGCCGGCGACTCTCTCCGCCGGTCCGCCCATTGGCTTAAGAACGGCGCGATCGGCACCGTCAAAGAACTCCACATCTGGACCGATCGTGCCAAGGGCTGGTGGCCCCAGGGCGTTGAACGGCCGGCTCCGGTCGAGCCCCCTGCAAATCTCCCTTGGGACCTCTGGCTTGGAGTGGCCCCCAAACGCCCCTATGCCGACGGATACCATCCCTTCAAGTGGCGAGGCTGGTGGGATTTTGGCACCGGCGCTCTTGGCGACATCGCCTGCCACACGGTCAGCATGCCCTTCATGGGGCTCGACCTGCGGAATCCCCTCTCCGCCGTGGCCGAGACCTCGGGGCACAACAAAGACAGTTTTCCCGAGTGGTCGATCATCACCTACCAGTTCGGCCCGAGCGGCTCCCGTCCCGCCCTCAAGCTCGTCTGGTACGACGGCGGAAAGCTCCCGCCCAAGGAACTCCTCGGCGGCAGAGAACCGTCGCCCCAAGGGGGCTCGCTGGCCATCGGCAGTAGGGGCATCCTTCTCGGCGATCAGCTCCTCGACGGCGCCGAGCCCGTCGAAGTCGAATTTCCCCACTCTCCCGGCCATTTCGAGGAATGGATCCACGCCATCCGTACCGGCGAGCAGGCCATGTCCAACTTCCCCGACTATGCCGGCCCCCTGACCGAAGCCATGCTCCTGGGCAACCTGGCCATCTGGTCCGGCCAGAAGGTCGAGTGGGACGCCGCCAACATGAAAGCCAAGAACGTCGACGGACTCGATTTCCTCATCAAACCCACCTACTCCAAAGGCTACACGTTGGACACGTGAAGCCCGCCAACCCACGGCAACTTTCATCCCTTCACCCCTCCCGGATTTCAGTACTCGTAACCCTGAGCCCTGACTACCGACAACTCCCTCCGCCTTCCGCAGCCGCTCCTGCCTCCCTAAGATGAAACGTATGAGCGGGAACGTCTACCACTTTGATGTCGTCGTCGTCGGAGCGGGGCACGCCGGGTGCGAGGCCGCCCTGGCCGCTGCACGGTTGGGTGCCAGGACCGCCCTCCTTACCGACAACCTCGACACCGTCGCCCAGATGAGCTGCAACCCGGCCATCGGCGGTGTCGCCAAGGGGCAGATCGTCCGCGAGATCGACGCCCTGGGGGGCGTCATGGGCCGGGCCATCGACGCCACCGGCATCCACTTCCGCATGCTCAATCGCCGCAAGGGCCCCGCCATGCACGGGCCCCGCGCGCAGGCCGACAAGCGGGCCTATCAGCAGTTCGTCAAGTACGCAGTCGAACTCCAGGACAATCTCTCCCTCCGGCAGGACTCGGTCGTCGACCTCCTCACCGAGGGAAGCGGCCAGGCTCGGCGAGTGGTCGGTGTGAGCGTCCGCGGCGATGCCGAGTACCGTGCACCGGCCGTCGTTCTCGGGACCGGCACTTTCATGCGCGGCCTGCTCCATTACGGCCAGGCGAGAATTGCCGGTGGCCGCGCCGGTGAAAAAACAACCTCCGGAATCAGCCTCGCCCTCCAACGCCTCGGATTCGAAATCAAACGCTTCAAAACCGGAACCCCCGCCCGCATCAACGGCCGCACGATCGATTACTCCAAGGCCGAGATCCAGCCCGGCGACGAGCATCCCGAACCGTTCTCCTTCCTCACCGAGCGGATCGAGTCCGAGCAGGTGCCCTGCTGGATCACCTACACCAACCCACAGCTCCACCAGATCATCCGCCAGAACCTCGACCGCGCCCCGATGTTCACCGGGCAGATCCAGAACGACGGCCCCCGTTACTGCCCCTCGGTTGAAACCAAGGTCGTGCGCTTCGCCGACAAACAGCGACACCAGGTGTTTCTCGAACCCGAGGGCCGCCATACCGCCGAGGTCTACCTCAACGGCCTGTCGACCAGCCTCCCTCGCGACGTTCAGGACGCCATGATTCATGCAATCCCGGCCCTCGCGCGGGCCGAGGTCCTCCGCTACGGCTATGCCATCGAATACGACTATCTTCCTCCCGAACAGCTCAAGTCGTCGCTGGAAACCAAACGCGTTGCCGGGCTCTACCTCGCCGGACAGGTCAACGGTACCACCGGCTATGAAGAAGCCGCCGGACAAGGCCTCCTTGCGGGTGCCAACGCCGCCTTCAAACTCGCCGGGCGAGAACCGCTCGTGCTCCCGCGGGAACTCGCCTACCTGGGGGTGATGGTCGACGACCTGGTCACCCGTGGCGTCATCGAACCCTACCGCATGTTCACCAGCCGGGCCGAGTACCGTCTCCGCCTTCGGGGTGATAATGCCGATCGTCGTCTCACGCCGGTCGCCCACGAGCTTGGGCTGGTCGGCGACGACAGACTCGAGCGTGTCGCCTACAAGACCCGCCAGATCGAGTCGACTATCGCGCTTCTGGAGTCGACCTACATCGACGGGCGCGCACTGGCCACCCTGCTCCAGCGCCCCGACAGATCGTGGAGCGACGTGACTGCACGCCTCCCCCAGCTTATGCAGCTTCCCGATGAAGTCGTTCAGCAGGTCACCTTCGACATCCGTTATGCCGGCTATCTCGCCAGGGAAGACAGCGAACTTGAGCGTCAGCGGCGTCTGGCAAAGCGGCGTATTCCGGAGAACTTCGACTACGCCTCCGTCAGCCAGCTCCGCTCCGAAGCCCGCCAGCGGCTCAGCCAGATTCGGCCAGTCGACCTCGCCCAAGCCGGACGCATAAGCGGAATCACCCCCGCCGATATGGCGATTCTCATGCTCCACCTGGAGCATCCGCATCGCGGCCGTGCTGGGGCAGACGCCACGTCCACCACCGGCCTGGGCGGGGGAGCGTGAGCCGCGGGCCCGCCCCATGCTCTTGGGCCTGGCTTTCCAGGGCACGATCGCCACACAGTCGATCGCCGCCGTGCCTTCGCCCAAGTGCCCGCTGGTGGTCGCCGTCAATCATCGCCGACATTGCCCAAATACCCGCGCGGAGTTCCCTGGCGAATTCTGCAAGTCATTTTGCAGCAATCACTTGCGCATTGAATAGCTGTATTGACACGTTCGGGAAGATAGCTATAATTGGTCGCAATTGGCAATTTCGGTAATGTCGGCAGAACCGGAGGGGCCGCAGTTTGAGTGCAGTTTCGGGAGGTACAGAGTCTGCATGTGTTGCGGGCTCGAGGCTAGTTTCCCGCGAGTTTGATGACATGGAAGCCTAGAGACTTTCGGACGACATGCCGACGCAAGGGGTCCGGGAGTTTCGCTGAGACTGGCTGCATTGTGGCTAGGAGGGACGGATAAGTACCAATGCCTACGAAAACTGTGTTTACCACCGGGGAAGCAGCGAAGATCTGCAAAGTCAGCCAACAGACAATCATCCGGTGCTTCGACTCAGGCCAGTTGAAGGGATTTCGAGTGCCGGGGAGCCGGTTCCGGAGAATCCCACGGGAGCAGTTGTTCTCCTTCATGCGAGACAACGGCATCCCGACCGACGCCCTTGAAAGCGGAAAACGCAAGGTGCTCATCGTCGACGACGATGAAGAACTCGTCGAACTGATTGAAGACGTTCTGGTCCGTGACGGCCGTTTCGAAGTCAAAACGGTCAATAACGGATTCGATGCAGGAATGATGGTCAAGGATTATCGCCCCGACATCATCGTCCTCGACATCATGCTCCCCGACATCAACGGCAAGGAAGTTTGCCAGCGAGTGCGGAGCGACAAATCCATGGATGACGTCCGTATCATCTGCATCTCGGGCATGGTGGAAGAGGACAAGGTCGGCGAACTCAAGGCCGCGGGCGCCGACGACTTCATGCACAAGCCTTTCGAGGTGGAGAAACTCGTCGAGCGGATGTGCCAACTCCTCGATATCGAGGCGATTTCAAGCATTTGAGTCCGCAAGATTGGCTCTGGCCGGTGGGATCGACCCGACGAGTCCTGGACTGTCGGGCCGCTGCGGAATGCGCCCACCGGGTTTGACCCCCGCGTCGAGGGATCCGGGATAGGCCTATGCGCACGTTGCCTCCCCTGGTCGCCGGCTCTCTGACGTGGACGCTTCCTTTTTCGGATCGCTCCGCGGCGTGCCTCGTGGAGCAACTCCTTGCCACTTCAGCCGTCGCTCCAGTCCGCTGCGCCGACAACCTGACGCTCGATCCGCCCCTCATGCTCTGGGCAGCCTCCCGGGCATGGTATCTCGATGGGCTGCAGCCTCGTTCGCTCAAGCGACTTGCGCAGTGGCTCCACAGTCGTGCCGATCGCGTGCTTATCTGGCCCGAGATGGCCGAGAGAGACTTCGGGACCGCCGTCCCCGACCACCAGCGGCGGAAGTGGGTTGCCCAGGTTGAACACGACCTCACCGTGGCCGAACTCGCTGCCGCCCAGGCCGCTGCAGACGGTGAGGAACTCGCCGAGCAGGCCCGGCTCCTGGGTCTGCTCAGCGGGGCACGGCACTGGCTTGATGCGATCGGCGGCGCCGTGCCCGACGATATCCTTCCCCCGTGGCTGCTCGATTCCGAGCCCACGCCGGCGGGCCGGCATGTTTCCCTGGCTGTTGGAATGGCCCGATCCGAGACCGGCTCGCCCCCTCTCCCGATCGATATCCAGGCGCGGCGGGAGTGGGCCAGTCAGAACGCCAGAGCGTGGGAAGTCGAAATCCCGGCGGTCGCGTCTCTTCTTCCCCCTCTGGTCGCCAGACTCGGCCGCCTTGCGCTGCTGG
The DNA here is from genome assembly GCA_964563135.1 of uncultured Planctomycetaceae bacterium. Lineage (GTDB taxonomy): Bacteria > Planctomycetota > Planctomycetia > Pirellulales > Thermoguttaceae > JAAYAY01. The sequence goes on along the minus strand of CAZLWV010000214.1, from coordinate 2,264 downwards.
AGCGGCAGTTCTCCGAAACCCTTGAGACCGAGAAACTCCAGTCGCTGGCGGAACTGGCCGCCGGTGCGGGTCACGAGATCAACAACCCGCTGGCAATCATCGCTGGGCGGGCTCAACTCCTTCTCCGGGACGAGCAGTCCCCCGATCGCCAACGCGAATTGGCACTGATCATCGCGCAAGTCCGGCGTGCGAACGAGATGATCGCCGACATGCGGCTCTTCTCGCGGCCGCCCGAACCGGAGCCCCAGCGGTTCGATCTGGCGAGGCTCATCGACCAGACTGTCGCCGAACTGGCCGAGCAGGCGGCCCACCGCGCCGTCGAGATCGTCGACTCAGGCGAAAAGACACCCGTCGAGATCGAGGCCGATCCGGTTCAGATTGGGATCGTTCTGCATGCCCTCATCCGAAACGCCCTGGAGGCCATCGGACGCGATGGAGTGATCGAAATCTCGATGCGCCGGACCCCGACCGGCGCGGAAGTTTCCGTGGCCGACAACGGCCCCGGCATCCTTCCCGAAGAGCGTCGCCACATTTTCGATCCCTTCTACTCCGCCCGTCAGGCAGGCCGTGGCCTCGGTTTTGGCCTTTCCAAGGCCTGGCGAATCGTGACCAATCACGGCGGCAACATCACCGTCGACAGCGAACCGGGCGAGGGGGCGGTCTTTGTCATCCATCTCCCCCGACGGATCCCGGAGCGGCGCAGTTAACGGCCACGGCTTCGCAGCCCTGGGGCCTGGTGGCAGGCCGGCTTGAAGTCGCCGTGGCGGAAGATCCGTTCCGCTCCCCTGCGTTCAGAACCGTCCCTGGGCCTGGAACGTTTCGAGCACCTCGGCCACCACCCGTCCAATCTCCTTGGGAGAGGGCAAACCGGCCTCGCCGCCGGGAGCATCCAGGCCCGCTTCAGCAAACAACGCCCTGAGGTACGGTTCCAGTTCCGCCAGCGTCTTCTGGTGCTCCAGGGAAAGCGGCTGGCGGCTTGGGCCCATCCGGTGTCCCCGGACCTGGACCGCCACGCGGCAGGCCTCCGGAAAATCGGCCGCGAAGAGCAGCTTGTCGAAGATCCGCCGGACCAGATACTGCAGCCGGCAGGCCTCGTCGAGGTCGTGGGCCACGGTTGCCTCGTACAGCTTCCGCATCAGTTCCGGCGCCACTCCGCTGGTGGCGTTTGTGCCGCCGTCGGCACCAACGAGCAGCATGGGCATGACCACCGCGTCCCATCCGGTGAGGAAACTGAAGTCGGGCCGGTTCGGCCTGATGACCTCGATCATCCGCATCATCTGGGCCACGTCGCCCGAGGAGTCTTTGATCGCCACAATTCGCTCGCACTCCTCGCTGAGCCGCTGGATCGTCGGCACGTCGATTGGGGAGGCAAACATGGGGATGTTGTAGAGCGTCACGTCGACCGGCGTGTTCCGTCCTATCTCGCGGAAGTAGGCGTAGACGTTGTCGCGGCTGAGACGGTAGTAGTAGGGCGAAACGATCGCTACGGCGCGGACCCCCAGGCCGCAGTAGTACTCGCACGCTGCGAGCGTCTCGCGCACGTTCGCCTCGGCCGCTCCGGCCAGGATGGGTACCCGGCCGGCTGTCTGGTCCACGATGATCTCGATGATCCGCCGTCGCTCCTGGGGTGTGAATCGCAGGAACTCGCCCGTCGAACCGTTCGGATAGAGCCCATGAACACCCCTGCCGATAAGCCAGTCGACGTAGGTCCTCAAGGCCGGTTCATCGATCTGGCCTTCGCGGTCGAGCGGCACCATATTCGGCGTAAAAATCCCCTGAAGCTTCGTCTGGACAGTCATTCGCGCTGAGTCCTCAACAGCAGTCAATGCGGACGCTAGAATGGATGACATTTGAGCCAGGTGAAGTAGCCGCAAAGGTCGGCAGGCGGCAGAACTTCGCTCGATCGCCAACACGCTCAGGTGCCTGGATCCTTGTTTCCAGTTCGACCCTTATGGCCCGCCTTCCGGTCGGCGGTCCTACCACTTCAGATGACTGAATCGACATTACTGACGCCCGCGCAGTCACAACACCAGGGCGACAGGCGGCCCCCCGCTTTCTTACGGTCTCCCGTGGGATGGCCGATAGAATCTTCCTGGCAGACATCAATAAAGGCCTATCCTGGAACCGCCGGGGAGACCTCCCAAAGGTGGGGATTGCTGGCAGCGGCAGGAGTCCTGGAATCGGCTCGACAATGGGAATACTCAGTTTAACCGGGAGATCCGGCCATGGAAATGCGGCCTTCCCCGGCGGAAAAGTCCCGTAAC
>CAZLWV010000213.1:0-11082 GCA_964563135.1 uncultured Planctomycetaceae bacterium | reverse complement strand
CGCCGCCGGCACCGCCGGTCCCGGCGCCGAGAGCGTCGTAGCCGCCGCCCCCGGAACCGAGATCGGTGGGTTCGAAGATGCTGCCGTAGGTGGTGGTGTTGGGGTCGTTCCATGCGCCGTCGCCGCCGACGCCGGCGTACGTGGCCCCGGCGTTGCCGCCGGCCGGGGCACCGGGCCCTTTTCCCAGGCCGTTGTTCTGGCCGCCCCGGTAGCCTTGCGCGTCGGCGGTGATCACGGAGCCAGCTTCGATCGTCACGTTGGCGGCGTTGATAGTTACTCCCTGGCCTGCCCACTGTCCATCGATCTGGGCGGTGGTGTGGCTGCCCTTGCCGCACAGTGTGGAATTTCCGCTGACCGTAATTGTCCCGGTCGCGGTGAGCACGCTCGCCCCGGCCAGGTCGAAGGTGGAACCTCCATCGATCGTCAGGTCGCCGGCACTGAACTGCGCGCCGTTGGCCGCGACGGAAGCGCCGCCCAAGACGAAGACCGACTGGAATGCGTGGTTTCCCTCGATGGTGGCCGTATTGCCGTAGAGCAAGATGGCCTGGTTGTCGTACGTCGTATCGTCCTGGCCGATCGTGAGCGCCGCAGCGCTCAGGGTGACGGTGAAACCGTCATCACCTGCCTCGCCCGCGGTTGCGTCCCGGTCCTGATTCATGGCCTGACCCTCGGTATCGAGAACTCCAGGACCGATCGTCAGGGAGTACGTGTCGAGCCCCGTACCGGTAATAAGGAGTTGATACCGGTTGCCCGCCAGCTCGGTCATCGAGTCGATCGCCGGAGTCCCCGGGCCACTGATGGAAAGGTCCTCCAAGCTGAACGTGCTGTTGTCGATCGGTTTGCTGAACTCGACCTCAACCGACTCGAACGGACTGGAGACGCTGCCGGCGGGCGCGACCAGGTCGACGTACAAGTCATTGGCCAGAAGGACTCTCGATTCGAGGGTCTCGAATCGGAGCACGGAGGTGTTGGGAGCGGACTTCTTTCGGATTCGACGGCGTGTTGAAGAGAAGGGAAGGCGCGACGCAATTCGCCGAAAGACCATGCTTGATCTCCTTGCGGACGGAAGACACGGCAGGGACCGCTGGGGGCGGCCGTTCCAAGGCAGGGTTTTCAGAGTCGCCGACAGGACCGCTCATCGCACCGCCGGTGCTGAAGTGGCTGGCGTCTGGTCAAGATGCATCCGCAAGGGGGTGGGACAACGCGATGAAGCTGGCAGGGCTCTCTGGGGGGGTAGTGGAGTGTGAAGTGGTGGCCGTGATGACACCGGGAACATTCATGCCCCTTGTGATCATCAGCAAAGCCCGATTGCACCAAGGAAGAATACATGCCCTTTGCCGTGATCGCCCAAGAAAGGAGCGAATGCGTCCAGTCCTGACCGTTGGCAGGGTTCGGATGTGCGGGCTGTGCGGGATGTGGGGAGCAGCGGGCGTTTGCTGCGAAGAGCCCAGCGTTGTGGGGTTTTCAGTGCTTTGTCACATCCACAGAGCTGAAGTCGGTGACGGCGTCGATGGCGCCGTAGCCGACATAGGAGATGTTTCCCAGCCGGCGTGAGAGCGTGGCGCGGACGGTTGTCGCGCCGGTGGTCATCGTTACCTGGCCCGAATCAAGGTCCACGGAGACGGAGATCTCCTGGACCTGGGCCGAGTCGATTTCGGCACTGGCGCTTTGAGCGGTGGGGCCGTTGATCGGCCCCTGGGCGATGAAAACCTTTTTCATGACGGCGCGGAGGCCGCACTCGACGAGGTCGGCCGCCTCAGCGGACTGGCCAAACACGAGGAATCCGTTTTCGAGGCCTGCGTCGGCAGCGAGCTTCATGCGGAGCTTGAGTTCCACCTTGCCGCTGAAGGGCGACTCGAGCTTCTTCAGCGCGAAGCCCATGCTTCCCCCCTGGGCGAAGAGGCGGTACCCGAGTTCCGAGGCAGTAACATTGGCCCCCTCCACCTTGGCGAACTGGTCATTGATGAGAGGGCCGCTCGGGACCGCTACTTTCGTTTTGCCTCTTGCCTTGCCCTTGGGTTTGGCCTTGGCCGGTTCGCCTGCCGGAGCCGGCGGGGCGGGGTGGATGCTGATATCCAGCGGCGTCAGGCTGGTCTCGGGCGCGGCGGGGAGCGGCGCACCCTGCTGGCCCAGGCAGATCAGCTTGCCGTCGAGCGTGGTGAGGAACAGCCGTCCCTTGGCGGCTGCCATACCGTCGAACGTGGGCATCGAGGGGAGCTGGTAGGCGGCCAGCTTCTTGCCGCTGGCAGCCTCGAAAAGGAGAAGCTGCGATCCTATCTGGCCCTTGAGCGCCGAGACCTGGGCATCGAGCCGGGCGAGGATCGCCGGGTCGTCGGGGGTTTTGAAGACTTCCTCGTCGCTCACCAGATCCGGCGGGCCGGCCACCAGCAGGGTGTCGCCCGCCAGGACGAGTCCCCGAGCCATGATCGGCGTGTCGCCATGGGCCCAGCGGAAGGTGGCCGGGTTCTGGTCGGTGATCGGGAACTGTTTGCGGAGCGCCCAGTCGGAGGAGGCCGGGCTCTTGTTGGGCGATGCGGCGTTGATCCGGCCCGTGGCGCTGCGGACCCGCTCGATTCCCGCCTCGCTCACCTGGCGATCGGCTCGGTACACGTAGTACTCGGCCACCGAGGCGTTGCAGAGGTACTCGGGCTTGCGATCGAATCCGAAGATGTCGACGTCGCTGAAGACCAGCAGCCGTCCGCAGGGGGCCATATGGCCGGGCTGGAACCAGCCGCCGTAGTTGCTGTTGACGGCCCTGCCGTAGATCCAGTACGAGCGCCAGAACCAGGAATCATCGAGGAATCCGGACCGGGAGAAGAGGTGATTGCCGACTTCGGACAGGTCTTCGGCCTGGTCGGCCTCCCCGCCGCGGCGGACGGCCTGTTGCCTCTGCTCGATGGCCAGCTTGACCGGGCCGATGTGGCGTCGCGCGCAGTTCAGGTCGAAGGCCTGGGCCCGCATGTAGATCGAACGGCCGTCGCTGGAGAGCACGTCAGGCAGGGCCACCGGCATATCCTGGGCCTGCATGCGGGCCTGGAGGTTTTCGCCCGTCTCGGGATCCTCCTGGTCGAGGACCGTTTCGGCGAGTTTCTGGCCCGTGCGCGGGTCGAGCCGCACCAGTCGCATACCGCCGTCGAGGAAACTCGATCGGCCGGCGACGCAGTAGACCGAGCCGTTTTCGACGAGCACGGCGCCGGAAACCGGCCAGGCCGACTCCAATTGGTCGTAGGCCACCAGGCGGCGGTCGTCGGGTGCGACCCGGAATCGCCAGATGAGCCGGCCGTCGGCCGCGCGGAGCGAGTAGACCCAGCCATCGGCCGAGCCGAAGATCACGCGGCCCTGGTAGAACGTGGGGGGCGAATCGACCCGGGCACCGGCCGTATAGGTCCATGCAGGCGCGCCCGTGTCGGCATCGAAGGCATGGATCGTCTGGGCGTCGATGACGCTCAGGAAGACCTTGCCGCCCGCCACCACGACGCTGCTCAATCGGCCCCCCAGATCCGCCTGCCACACCTGTTTGAGGTCCAGGGGCAGGGTCGTTTTCACCGAGCCGCTCCGCGCAGCATCGTGGCGGTAGGTGGGCCATTCATCGTCGGCGGCAGGGCGCTCGTCGACGGCCTGGCCATAGGCTTCGCCGCGCTGGAGCCGCCCGGCATCGGGCACCTTGCGGGGCACCTGGCGGCTGGGCGATGCGGAGGCCAGGGCGGTGAAGGCAAACAGCTTCGACTCCAGGAAGCAGCCACAGGACTGCGGCGGCTCGTAGACCAGGCCGTTGGCCGGCATGAATCCGTAGAGGCAGCCGCCGCGGACCCAGTGGTTGATATCCCAGTGCCGGGTTTCCAGGTCGATGAACTCGGTGCCGGTGCGGGCGGCGATGAAGTATTTGTCGGTGCCGCGGCTGCGGTAGCAGCGGTGGTGGAACCAGGGCGGATTGACATCGGGCGGAAACTGGCTTTTCACCTCGCCCGTATGGAGATCGCGGCCGGTGACCAGCCCGCTGTTCTGACTGTTGGCCACGTCGGCCGACCACACCAGGCCGTTGATCACGAGCATATCGTCGGGCGACGCGTGCCCGCCCTGATGGTGCGGGGCGGTCCAGAGGGTTTGGCCGTCGGCGGTCGAGAAGGCGGTCATGGTCTTGTTCTCGACCGACAGGAGCACCACGTCCTGGTGGATCACGAGCGTAGGGCCGTAGCCGGTCGGGAAGGGGAGCTTGCGCAGCACGGGCTCGGAGGACCATTTCTGTGAGCCGTCCGCCCGATCGATCGCCACGACCTTCTCGCCGTCGTAGAAGTAGAGCTGCCGGCTATCCAACCCCATGGTGAGCGGGGCGACCTTGGTTTGTTTCTGCCAGACCGGTTTGCCGGTCTCGGCGTCGATGGCCATGATCGATCGGGGCTCCCGGTCCCAGGCGTACTGGCTGTTGGCCCACTTCGTGTTGTCCCAGACATAGGTCGAGACAGGACGGTAGTCCTTCCACTTGTTTTCGTTGCCGGCCACCAGGAGGAAAAGCACCCCGTCGGCGGTGAGGATTTCGTCGGTGTGATCGGTGCCCGTGTAGGTGCGAATCGTCCTGCCGGTTGCCGCATCGAGCGCGGTCACGGGGGCATCGATCCCGAGGGTCACATAGACGCGATCGCCGACGGCCACCAGGCGACGGGGCAACTGGTTGGGGCCGCTTTTGAGCGGCCAGAGCCGGGTGTTCCACTCGGGAATCGGGCGTTTCCAGAGGAGTGTGCCGTTGAAGGCATCGCGGGCGATCACGAACCACTCGGAAGGGAGGAGGATCGATTCGCGGGGCCCCTCATCCAGGATGTAGAAGATCCGGCCACCGGTCGAGACCAGGGCGCTGAGGCTGGCCATGTGGTCGTGGTGACGGGACCAGTTGGGAGCGGCCACCCACTGCATGTGGCGGGGCGGGCCGACTTCGGTATCATGGGCCACGGCGTTGTTGCTCGGGTCATGCAGATAGTGGGTCCACTCGTCGATCTGGCGCGGGCGGGGTTTGACGGTTGTGGTCCACCCGTCAGTCGACTTCACGCAGGCCGTGCCGTCGGGGGCGAGTACCCGCATCATCTCCTCGGTCGAGACGGCGCCGGGGTTCTCGGCGACGATCAGGTTCACCAGGTTGTCGATGTAGGGGAGCCGCTCGCCCGTCAGCCGATCGACCGAAACCTTTCCATAGAGGCCGAGCGAGCGGAGATGGCGGCGGGCTGCGTCGACATTCTGCGGATCGGCATCGAGCCCGTGGACCAGGCAGGAGTTGCCCGCGCCGAGTGCGGCGGTCAGTCTTCCATCTGCGCAGCCCAGGTGCACGACGAGTCCGCCCTGCACGCCGGTTTCGCGGAAGATCTGACGGGCCAGACTCTCGTCGCCCACGGCGACAGCGGGACTGGAGGCTTGTGCACCGGCATGAGCGCAACAAACAGCAGCAGCGAGGGCCGCCAGGCAGCCTGCGGCAAACCCAGCACCCGATCGTTTCTTCAGCATGTCAATCCCCCTGTTACCCAGTTGACGCGCTGCCCAGGATCGCCCGCCCAAGTGCCGGCAGCCTCGATGCGTCGTCGTGATGAGTCCCCGGGAGACGAGTGCTGGCCGGTGGTGGCCGGACGGGGCAGGGCTATTGCTGATACGCCTGGCAGGCAGCTTTTTCCTGCTCGATGGTGGTTTTTCCCTCGCAAATCACAAAGCGGGTGTTGTAGTCGAGCGGCTTGCCCTTCGGGATCGGGACAATCGACCTGCCCGGAAAGGCCAGCGAGATGCAGGTGGTGCCGTAATAGCGGAAGTTGTTGGGGAAGAGCGGCGTGGCTTTCGACTCGAACATCATCAGGGTCGTGAAGTCGGCTTTCTCGACGCCGGCGGCCGGGTACTTGCCGAACAGGGCCATCCACGCGGAGTCGCCGAACGCTGCCCGATCGGAAACCCGCTGGACAATCGCCAGATCATCGCCCCGCCACTTGTCTGGATCGGGATGGACGGCCCGCATCGAGAACTCCTTCACGTCCGGATTGAGCCGGACCGTCATTCCGCCGTAGCCCCCGTAGTCGACCTTCTGACGGCCGGCGATGGCCACACCGTCGACCAGCGCCTCGAGCCTGACATCCACATCGACCGTGCGGCTGCGGGCCCCCGCCGCTCCGGCGGTGCGGGAGGCGCGAATCGTGACCGTCTCCTTTACCACGTCGGTCGGGTCGTCGTCGAATCGCCAGACATTCAGGGCCTCGATCTCAGCCCCGTCGGCACGGGCCTCCATTTTCGCGATCTTGACCGGATATGCGCGGATCTTGCAGACGGCCCAGAGGTCGCCGATCTTGTCGTTGCGGCGGACCTCGCACCAGCTCCACCAGAGGCTTCGGTGGTGAAGGTGGTCTTTCGGGTAATCGGCGGTGAGCGGCTCGCCGTGGAAGCCGTAGAGCGGATAGATGTAGTCGCTCCGTTGGCCGCCGTACTGGCTGCCGTCGGTGAAGTAGGCGCCGTCGTAAGGCGTGTCGCGCTTCGCGAAGTGACCCGCCTGGACTCCGGCCGGGAGCGGGACCTCGCCGAAGCGGTAGGTCAAGACGGGCTGGCCGTCGTCGGTGATCGTGTAGCTCTGCGCATCTTCATCTACGGAAAACGCCATCGGCCCCTCCGCCGCGAAAAGCGGTGCCGAAACCAACAATGCCAATATTGCTACGATTCCGAGCCTGCGGTTGATCATTGGTCGATACTCCTCGCTCGCCTGGTTCCGCACCGGCCGTGCTGACTGACCCTGGAGTCAGACTGCGCCGGTGCGTACGGTGGATGTCTGCATGGCCAATGCCGATGGCCACCCAGCGGGAGACCGCAAAAGGCTGGGCCTCCGCCGGTCGTGCTCGTGCAGGGACTGCACAGGCGTCATTAGAATTGCCGGACAGGCGGGAAGTCAAGGATTTGGGGGGGCGTGTGCGCGGTGAAAAAGGGCCGCCAAGGGCAGGGGCTTGCCGGCCACGAGTCTTCCGCGGACCGGGTGCGGATCCGGGTGAAGCACCCGTCTACACGGTGACGGGCACCGCATTCCAAACCTGCCCGTCGAGGACTCGTCCAGTCTTCTTCTTGTTGGTGCCTCCCCACTGCTTGAAGAAAAAGGGCACTTCGGCGGCCTCGCACTGCTTCTTGATCTCGTGAACCCACACCTCCTTCATGGGGCGGGCTCCCGGTCCCGATTCCCCCCCGACGATAGCCCAATGAATCCCGTCGAGATTCAGAGTACCCAGCGATTCGAGCAACGGCTCCAGTGACAGGAAGCGGACCGCCGCCGGGACCTTCCGGAGGGTACTGATCCTCGGTTTCGCTTTGCGGTTCTCGACGGTCACCCCCATCCACACATTGCTCGGCCACTCGAGACGCGGAGCCAACTCGGCCAGACGCTTATCACGTTTGGTGAGTATCTGGAACTGATGCCAGTGGGCCTGCCTCATCACCTCGACGATCGAGCGAATGAACTCTTCGGGAACGGCTTCGTGGAACAGATCGCTCATCGAGTTCACGAAAACGGTTCGGGGCGTCTTCCACGTCAGCGGCTGCTCCAGCACATGCTCATGGCAGGTCACGTCGAACCCGTTGCGGTAATTCGGCTGTCCCATTGCCTGGAGGCGCTTGGCCATTCGCTCGGCGTAGCAGTTCATGCATCCGGCACTGACTTTGGTGCAACCGGTTACGGGATTCCAGGTCGATTCGGTCCATTCGATCTTGCTGGTACGCATGTCTTCAATCCTTGAGTCGGAAGATGGCCCGTCTGTCCTTGTCGCGAGATCCGCCCCTTCGCCTTTAGATACGTTTACACTTCGACCGCCAGGCCAAAACCGTACCAAGCCTCCTGGAGGACCTCCGAGATGAAGACATGCTCGACGAGCTGCTCGTAGAACGACGACATGAGGGACGTCTTGCCCGATGGTTGTGGCTCGATTGTCATCACGAATCAACCTCCGCCGCCGCTTCCTGCAACTCCTTCAGCGTCCTTCCGTCCTTCGTCTTCCAGTCGATTCGCCCGTTGGCCGATCGGCCCTGAACGGCGCCTGCTGCCGTCGACGGGGACTGAAAGACCTGATCCTGCGTGAAGCAGTAGTGTTCGCCCTCCTCCACAAGAACACCCTGGTCCACCAGATCCTTCCTGAGGGTGATCAGGTAATTGTGAATTGACGGAGCCACCTGGCGAACTGCCTGAGAGCCCTTGCAGACCACGAACCCCTTGGCGTCCTCGTAGATCGTCGGCAGACTGCTGTCTTCGCTGCTGCCGACGAGGACGTAGACACCGGTTCTGTTGAACTCGGGCCTCGTGGCCACGGCCTTATAGCTCGTCCGGTTGAACACGACGCCTTCGCCGGTCCAGTTCGACTTCTCGACGATCCGCAGGCCGTCGGGGTCGCCGTCGGGGACGAAGATCTTGATCGAGAACGGGCGTTGTTCAGTCATCGCGGTTGTCCTCCTCGTCCACCTTCACCCGGCCCCTGCCGGTGAGCAGGTCCTGCATGAGGCCGGTTCTGAGTGTCTTCAACGTCGAGTCGTTCATGGTCCGGTTGCCCGATATGATCAGCTCATCGTCCCCAAGAAAGAACCTGAATACGTCAAACCGCTCGGCATTCCCACTTGGCACCTCCTGAGCCAAGTGCCAAGTTTACTCCTGGAGTGGGGGTAAATGCAAACAATGGCCAACAATCGGCAGGCAACGGCGAAGCATAGGCGAGGCAAGATGTTACCCTCCTCGCTCACGGTTCGGGTTATGATTGGATCGGGAAGCTTACGATCAAGGCCCCGTCTGCGGCCGGAGGCCGTGAACGGTTAGCGGGCGAGATACGCGTTGGCCGGGGCGGAGCCTGCGGGGCAGGCTGGCCGGTCGTGCTGGTGCCCTGTCACAGCCAGTTTTGGAATCAATGGCGTAGAATCCTGCGAGCAATCGCCGAGTCGTTCCGCAGTCTCGATCCCAGTTCTCAGCTGAGACAAAGCACTGAATCGGGCTGCGTGATTCCCAGGATGGGCCATCTCCCTGAAACCGCCTCCCGAAGGGTGGCGGCGGAGTCTGGATCTCTTGGAATCGTGCAAGTCGATTCAGGATTCGCCGAGCGTCGACTTGCGGCGGAGGATGTGGTGGTAGTGCTGGGCAAAGCGGTGGGCCTCGTCGCGAACGTACTGGAGAAGCCGGAGAGCAAAACTGTGGCGGCTGAGCCGCAGCGGTTCCTCCTGGCCCATCACAAAGACCTCCTCCTCGCGTTTGGCCAGTGAGATCACCGTGGGGGGCGTGATCTGGAGGGCCGAGAAAACGCTGAGGGCGGAACTGAGCTGCCCCTTTCCCCCGTCGATCAGGAGGATGTCGGGGAAGACGGCCTCCTCGTCGTGGAGCCGCTGGAACCGACGGGCGACCACCTCGCGGATGCTGCCGAAATCATCGACCCCCTCGACCTCGCGGATCCGGTAGCGTTTGTAGCCCGGCTTGAACGGCAGCCCGTCGAGAAACTGAACCAGGCTGGCGACCGTTTCGGTACCCTGCAGATGGGCGATATCGACGCCTTCGATGGTTCGCGGCGTTTCGGCCAGCTTGAGCACCTTGCGGAGGCCGGCCAGACCCCTCTTCGGGTCGATGGGAAAGACCTCGGGCTGCACGTGCGTGTCGAGCTCGCCGCGCTGGTCGAGCGTTTCGAGCATTCGAATCTCGTCCCGCAGCCGGGCGGCCTCTTCGTAGTTCCGGTTCTCGGCGGCGGAGGTCATCTCCCGATAGAGATCCTGGATCAGGGCCGTCTTATGCCCTTCGAGCACCCGCTGGAGGCGGTGGATGTCCTTGCGGTAGTCTTCTTTGGAGATCCGCAGATTGCAGGGGGCCGTGCACTGGCGGATCGACGCCAGCAGGCAGGGGCGGAACCAGCGCCAACGCTGGTCGTCCTGGCGGATATCGAGGGAGCAGGTGCGGAACTTGAAGATCTTCTGCAGCACCTGCAGAGCGCCGCGCAGAGCGGAGACGTTGGCAAAAGGCCCGTAGAGCTTCGTGCCCCGCTCCCGCGGAGTCCGGGTGATCTCCACCCGCGGGAACTCTTCCCGGGTGGTGATCTCCAGGTAGGGGAAGCTCTTGCCGTCCTTGAGATCCTGGTTGAACCTGGGCTGGATATCCTTGATCAGCCGGGCTTCCATGAGGAGGGCGTCGACCTCGCTCTCGGCCTCCAGGTAGTCGATGTCGCGGATCTCCTGGACGAGCCGGGCAGTCCGCTTCTCCTCGGCCGCCGCCTTGAGGAAGTAGCTGCCGGCACGGCTGCGGAGATCCTTGGCCTTGCCCACGTAGATCACGCGCCCGGCCCCATCCTTCATCAGATACACGCCCGGCGCATGGGGAAAGGAGCGAACCTTCTGGGCCGCCAGGGAGTTGTCGCCCGGCTGTTCTTCGGGGCTGTTCGAACTGGAATCCGACACGGGCTGGTCTCGCAGCACGGCGGCAGGTCCCGATCACTGCAAAGGATCCGACGGGCTGCCGACCCCTTTATTATAGGATGAGCCCGCGATCCTGCGGAGGCCGGATGCAGGCAGTTTCATGCGACGGCCCGGGGCGAATCCGAGGTCATGGCGCCCGCAACAGGCTGTGGAAGCAACCGTTCCCATCCTGAGGCCAAGCCCGTTGAAGTTGCCGTCGACTGGAATGAGGCGATTGAGATCGCGGCTCCTTCACCGGCGGTATTGTCGGAGGAACTTCAGATCCCGGGTTTTGCGCTGGCTCAACTCAAGTCAGGCAGAGCCTGACCTACGGGGCTGGAATGAGGCGATTGAGATCGCGGGTGCGTCACCGGCGGTTTTGTCGGAGGAACTTCAGACCCCGGGTTTTGCGCTGGCTCAACTCAAGTCAGGCAGAGCCTGACCTACGGAGCTGGCTCAAGTCGAGCCAGGCATAGCCTGCTGGAGTCAGGCAGAGCCTGACCTACGGGGGCTACTACCAGGTGCCGTAGCGGATCAGGTTGAAGAGGAGGTTGTCGTCGATGTCGATCGTATCGTTCTTGACTCCGTCGGACGAACGGGCGTAGACCATGTCGAAGTAGACGGCCTCGAGCTGGTAGACCGTGGCGGCCGTGTCACGCAGGATCGCCGAGT
>CAZLWV010000212.1:7840-11146 GCA_964563135.1 uncultured Planctomycetaceae bacterium | reverse complement strand
AACCCCCGGGCGCTGCGGCGCTACCTGGACGGCAAGGGCCTGAAGGTCTCCCAGATCGACGGTTCGTTCCCCTTCATGGGACCCGAAGGGTCGAGCTTCGGCGTGCAGTACGTGCAGCAGTCGATCCGCTTTGCCGCCGAGATCGGGTGCCCCATGGTCGACACGGTCGACGGGGCGTTCGAAATCGAAGGCCTCTCGCGCGACGAGGTGTTTCGCATCACCTGCGACAACTACCGGCAAGTCCTTCCCTGGGCCCAGGACTACGGCGTGATCATCAACGTCGAACCCCACGGCCCCTACACGACCGACGTCCAGTTCATGCGCCGGCTGTTCGAGACCTTCGACTCCCAGTTCCTGCGTCTGAACATGGATACGGGCAACACCTTCATCGCCGGGCTGGACCCGATCCAGTACCTGCGCGAACTGCTCCCCTACCTGAGCCACATGCACGTCAAGGACGTGAGCCAGTCCCTGGCCGCGGCCCTGCGGGGGGAAGAGACGGGCATCGCCTGCAGCGAGGTCCCGGTTGGTGGCGGCGTCAACGCCGAGAACATCAAGAGCTGCATCGCGCTACTCAAGGAGACGGGCTGGAGCGGCGCCGTCTCCATCGAATGCAACGGCGCCGATGAGAACATCCGCCAGAGCGTGGAGTTTCTGCGCGGCTTGTTGTAGGCCGGGTTGGGTCGCAGTCGGCCGGCCTGGCAAGCAACTCCCAGACGGTGAACGGTATTCGGGCGCCGACTGGCCTTCGAGCAGCGCCAGCTTCGTAGCCGGAAGATCGATTGGCGGAATCTCCAGGGCAACCCTTTCGCCGCGAAAGGGTCGAACTGGTATGTCGACGGCGGCCCGCGCCCCGTCAACCACGCAACGAAGTTCCTCCTCATCTGGCCCGGCCTGGATCGCTGCGCAACGATTGGTTTCCGCTGCGAGGTCGATATGGACTGAAACGTTCAGAAGTCGGCGGGGTTCTTTCCTTGAGACGACTCACGCACGCTGCCCTCCGAGCAGTGGAGATCTTAGAAGCCCGGTGGTGTCACCGGTCACATCCACAGGAACTTGACGCCACGACACGGCACTTCCGCACAGTAAGTGCCGTCTGACGGGCCAGGATCGCCCTGCCGCCAGACGTCGCCATCGCGGTGCCATCACAGGGGATCGCGATTCCGAATGGATCAGACGAACGGGGCAGAAATGGTGCCCCTTCCTGGCGGGGCCATGAGATCAGAACGTATATCCTTCCGGCAGATACAGCAGCCGGCCGCAGGCCTGGCAGGTAACCGGCTTGCCCATCATCAATTCGTTGATGCGGTTGATGGGAATCTGCCGGTTGCAGCCGCTGCAGTAGTGGCCCTCGACCAGCGACAAGGCGTCTTCACCCCGGCTGCGGACGAGCCGATTATAGAACTCCTTGAATTCCGAGGGGAGGCCCTGCTCGACGTCCTTCATCTCGCCCTGCAGCCGCTCGATATCGGCGCGAATGCCCGGTTGCTCCTCGGCAACGGCTGCCTTGGCCTTCTCGGCCTCTTCCCGGCTCTTGGCCAGGGCCTGCTCGGCACTGGTCACCGCGATGGCCGCCTCGTCGACCTTCTCCATGCCTTCGAGGATCTCGTCGGCGAGCACGCTGTTGGCCATCGTATCGGCCGCGATCTGGTCCTTCAGGGCCTGGTACTCGCGATTGTCGGCCGCCTGGATCAGTTGGCTTTCCCGTTTCTTGACCGCCGCCTCGCTGGTGTTGAGCTGCAGTTGTTTCTTGTCCACCGATACGCGAAGTTTCTGATGCTCCGCCTTCGCGTCGTCGAAGGTCTTCTGAAGCTTGGCAACCGAAGCGTTGTGGGCGGCGATCAGCCGGGGGCCGCGGGCAAGGCGACTCTTCAAGTCGTTCAATTGGCGGTGGATGCGGTGAAGAGTCCGCAGGGCCTCAGCAATTTCATTCGTGTGCGATGCCATCTTGTGTCAACTCATTTGCGTCGTGAAACGGATTGCGCGTAGGTCAGGCTGTGCCTGACGCCACTCAGCGCGCAGGCCAGATTATGCCTGACCCGACCTCTGGGTCGCCTGAGACAATAAAAAAAGCCGCCGGCTGTCTGGCCGGCGGCTGGACGTCTCGCGTCAGCCCGCAACGCGCTCGATGAATCCTTCGAGCTGTTTGCTGCGGACCGGGTGCTGGAGTTTTCGCACAGCTTTGGCTTCAATCTGCCGCACGCGCTCGCGTGTGACCTTGAAGATCCGGCCGACCTCCTCCAGCGTGTAGGTGTAACCGTCGCCCAGGCCGTAGCGCAACCGGATGATCTCCCTCTCTCGGTAGGTGAGGGTCTTGAGCAGGCCTTCAATTTTCTCGCGAAGCAGCTCATTGCTGGCCGATCGTTCCGGGCGGGCCGTGGCGTCATCTTCGATGAACTCCCCGAAGCTGCTGTCTTCGCTCTCGCCCACCGGACGGTCCAGGCTGACCGGCTGGCGGCCGATATTCAAGACACGCTTGGTCTCTTCGAGCGAAAGATCCGCGGCTCGGGCCGTTTCTTCTGTTGTCGGCTCTCGGCCCAGTTCTTGCAAGAGCCTCTTGGACGTATTTTTCAGTTTACTCAGCACATCGATCATGTGCACGGGGATCCGGATCGTGCGGGCCTGATCCGCAATCGCCCGGGTGATCGCCTGGCGGATCCACCAGGTGGCGTAGGTGGAGAACTTGTATCCCCGGCGATACTCGTACTTGTCGACCGCCCGCATCAGGCCCGTGTTCCCCTCCTGAATCAGATCCAGGAAGCTCAGCCCCCGATTGCGGTATTTCTTGGCGATCGAAACCACCAGTCGCAGGTTGCCGCTGGAAAGCTGCCGTTTGGTGGCCTCGTAGTCCTGGTGGTGCCGATGCATCTGCTGGCATCGCTCGCACAGGCCCCTTGGGCTCTCCTGGGTGAGCGTCATCAGGTCCCGCAGCTCGCGGCGGAGATTGGCACGCTGCTCACGGGTGGCCGGCGTGTCGATCAGGAGCCACAGACGCTCGCGGATCTCTTCCATGCGCTTCGACACGTCGTCCATCTGCCGCATCATGGCCTGCACCCGACGGGTGCGGAGGCTCAACTCCTCCAGGAGAACGAGGATCTTGCGGCGGCGGCGGATGAACCGCTTGCGGACCAGGGCTCGCTCCTCCGGCGGGGTGCCTTTGCGGATCAAAAGGCGGAAATCCTGGCGGCTGGAGTCCAGCAGGTCATCGAGCGTCCGCAGGTTGTGGGGCATGCGGGCCTGGATCTGCTCCTTGGTAAGACGCTCGGTGAGAGAAACCTTGATCGTTCGATCGAAAGGCAGCACCCC
>CAZLWV010000212.1:0-7711 GCA_964563135.1 uncultured Planctomycetaceae bacterium | reverse complement strand
GGATTTCGGCCATCTGGCCCAGGTAGAGCCGAATCGGATCGTTGCTCCACTTGGGAGTGTCGGCCGGATCGACCGGCTTGACGTCTTCGTCAACCGGCACTTCTCCTTCGCCCATCGGGCCGGTGTCGGTATCTTCCGGTTTCTGCCGCCCCGCCTTGGGATCGTAGAACTCCCCCTCGGGTGGTTCCGTGACCAGTTCAATCCCGCGTTCGTCGAGAAGGAACAAGAGATTGTCGAGCTTGTCGGGATCGACCTCATCGTCCGGCAGGACTCGCGTGACTTCGTCGTAGGTGAGATAACCTTGCGACTTGCCCTTGGCGACCAATTCACGCATTTCCTTGTCGAGCTGGTCCACCATATACTCCTTCCACGCCTTCAATGGCGCGCTGGATCCATCACTTGATGATCGCCGCTGCCGTTGGGCCGCCTGCGGGGGCGGCCGGCCGTCGCGATCGGCCCGAATACAGGGCCCTCACCCGTCCGTGGGTTCGGAAATGCCGTGCCGGGCTCGCTGCTTCTTGAGCATTTCGAGGAAAAGCTCCGTCTCTTGATTCTGGTTCAATCCTCCTTCGCGAAGGGTTCCCGTGATCGTGGGAAGCTGTTTCTCAATCTGACACCCTTCAAACCGCCGGATCCACTCGTCGAGCAGGGCCTCCGGACTTGCGGTTTCCTTGGCCGCCGCGCCCTCGTCGAGATCGACGAGGAAGGCCTTCGAACGGGCGTCTTCAAACTCCAACATCAGCCGATCAAACGTCGGCACGATTCCTTGATCCGCCATCGCGCACGACCGGGTAAAAATCGCACGGGCGAGCGGAAAACCGAATTGTTCGGGGGCCACGTGCCGGCGGGCTTCGGCCAGCAATTCTGGACGACGCAGCAGGATCTCGAGCAGTTCGCGCTCCAGCGGAGGAATTTTGCCGGGCGAGCAAACCGGTTCCGATTCGCCCCGGTCAGACTCATCCTGACGCGCCGGGCGGCTGGAAGCCGAACGCCGCAAGGCCGTCAGGCGGCGCCGCACCTCTTCTTCAGGCACCCGAAAACTCTGGGCGAGCTGGGTGAGCACCCGTTCCAGACGCAGGACGCTGTCGGATGATGAATCCGGCCGCAACCGCGGCGCCTTGGCCAGAATGGCGACCAGCCGCTCCAGGGCCTGGCTGGAGGCGTGGATGTCGCCGACCAGGTCGATGCCGCGGGTTGCCGAGCGGAAGGCGTGTTCCAGGGCGCTGACACTGCGGGTTTCCAGCAAATCGGCAAATGCTTCGGGGCCGTGCTCCAGCAGGAACTCGCAGGGGTCGCTGTCGTCGGGCAACGTGAGCACATGCAGGTCGACATTCTCGGCGATGAACAGTTCCAGGACCTCGTTGGCCCGTCTCTGCCCCGCCTCATCGCCGTCGAGCACCAGCACGATACGGTCGGCGAATCGCTTGAGGATCTTCACGTGCTGCTGGCCCACCGCGGTGCCGAGGGCGGCCACCGCATTGCAGAAGCCGAACTGGTGGGCAACGATGCAGTCCGTGTAACCCTCCATGACCAGCGCCGTGTAGGGCCGGGTCTTGTGAATCGCCTCGCGGGCCATGTCGAGCGCGTAGAGGAGCCTGCTTTTCTTGAACAGCGGCGTCTCCGGCGAGTTGACGTACTTCGCAGGGCTCGTCAGGCCCGATTCAGGGATGATCCGACCCCCGAGCCCGACTGGCCGGTCCTGGGTGTCGCGGATCGAGAACAGCACGCGGCCGCGGAAGCGGTCGTAAAAGCCGGATCCGTCCTGACGCCGGGCCAGGACGCCGATCGTTTCCAGAACCTGGGCCCGGGCGGAGCTGCCGCCCGCAAGGTCCAGCAGCCAGTTGGGGCGATTGGGCGAGTAACCCAGATGGAACCTGTGGACGCTCTCGTCGGTGATCCCTCGCTCGCAGAGGTAGCGGCGGGCCGGTTCGGCGTCGTCGGATTTCAGCAGGCACTCATGATACTGCTGCTCGACCCAGGCCATGGCCCGGTAGAGGGCACGCTTGCCTTCTCCGCTGACCGGAGGTGCGGAGGGGGGATCGGCAGTATCCAGGTCGGAACGCAAGGAGGGCGTTGCCTCCGGACGCCGAAGCGGCTGCAGGGAAATGCCGGCCTGGTCGGCCAGCAGTTCAAGGGCTTCGCGAAACTCGACGCCCTCCATCCGCATGATGAAGCTGAAGACGTCGCCTCCCACATCGCAGACCCAGCACTTGAACGACTGGCGCTCCGGGTTAACCTGGAAACTGGGCTTGGAGTCGTCGTGCCAGGGGCACAACCCCACATAGATGCGGCCCTGCCGCCGCAGTTGAATGTATTTTCCGACGAGGTCGACGATATCGGTTGCTTGTCGGACCTGCTCTTTCGAGTCCAATGGCGAAGCAAAAGACACCGATGACTCCCGTGCGTCAAGATGCGCGAAATCCATTCCACATCCACTGTCACGAGTCGACAATTCCATTTGTCGTGCCGCGCCGGCGAGAGTCCGGACGGAAGACCGGGCAGCATTCCGTCAGCGCAGCGGCGTGATTATAGCCCCGCTGGCAGAATTGGTCAAGAATTCCCATTCTTCCAATTACCGTCCTGGTTCGCTAGCACTGCTAGCATCCCCAGTTTGCCAGGATCTCGGGGCTGTTGAGCCTCGACGACGAGGCGCGCCGGCGCCGCGAACCACTCAATTGTGGGTGCCGTCGGCTCGGTTCGATCATCCGGATGGGGCAGGATGCGAAGAGATTGCCGGAGAAGACGACACCGCCGCAGGCGATTTCCGCCTGCAATGTTCGCGCAGATTGCCAGTCTTACTCTTGTGGAAATCTTTGCCTCAGTGAAACACTAACCCTTTTAGTGAAAACTATTTGCGTCGTCTCAAGGGGTCTGCGCCCGAGAGCCGATACGTCATTTGACCCTCAGTGTAGCGTACAACGTTCTCGGAGGAGACGCTGTGGGGGCGCGGCAGGCAAACCGATGGTCTCATCGAACCGAGGAGGGTTCGACGGTCCTGGCGCGAACACCGTTTTGAACTGAGGCTGGCGACCCGCGCGATGGTCCGACGTCCCGCGCAATCAGGAGTCGGTTCTATCCCATGGGAGAACCCACCCAGGGCAAGGTAAGCCGCGTTGCACACGGCCGACTGCGACGCGTGACGTGATCGACGTCGGATCCCAGACGAGCTACCCCAGTTCAACTGTAAAGGAGAGTTTGCACAATGAGAGGCAAGATCGTTTTATTGGCGCTCGCCGCGAGCATCGCCATGTGCGGTCAGGGGTTCGCCGGACTGCTGGACGGCGGTTGCTCGGCATGTGCCCCTGCTTGCAAAGCCTGCGAACCAGCTTGCGAGCCCGCTTGTGAACCCAATTGCTGTGAGCCCTGCTGCCGACCGTGCGACCTGTTCGCCGGCCTGCGGGGCCTGCTGTCCTGCAAGAGCTGCTGCGGCAGTGGCTGTGCGGCCTGCGAGCCGGCCTGTGCCGAGCCCAAGTGCTGCGCTCCCGAGCCAGCCTGCTGCGAGCCTTGCTGCCGTCAGCCGCTGCTGCCGATTCTGAAGCACAAACCGCTCTGCGGCCGTGGTTGCTGCGAACCGGCCTGCGAACCGGCTTGCGAACCGGCCTGCGAACCGGCCTGCGAGCCCGCCTGCAACGCTTGCTGCAAGCGCCGCTGCACGCCGATCCTCGACCTGCTCGGCAGCATCTTCTGCTGCCATCGCTGCTGCTGCTGCGAGACGGCCTGCGGCTGCGAAGCCGGCTGTGACGCTGGTTGCGGATGTGGCGGTGGCGAAGCTGCCGCTCCGGCTGCCGCTCCCGCTGAGGAAGCTGCCCCGCTGCCCGTTGCTCCGAAAGCCGATCCCTCGGCCTCGTTGCTCCGCGCTCCCCGTCAGCTCGTCCTTCGCTGATCGCCAGACGGTTGCCACAACGCTCTGAATTAGACGTTCAACAGGCCTGCTCTCGAGATCTCTCGGAGCAGGCCTGTCGGCTTTTCTTGTAGCCGCTCTTCGCCAGAATCTGGCCCGCTCCTCCCCCGACTATGCCCCCCTCGCCATCCCCAAAGCCCGGTGACTTCACCTGCGGCCTGAAGCCTCGCGTCAATCCCGCGGTGGCTCGATCCCGAAATCCCGGATCGTCAGCAGCGACTGGAGCCGGTAGCCGCGACCGGCAAAGGCCTCTCGCCCCCCTTCCATCCGATCGATGATCGCGATCACGCCCGAGACCTTCATGCCGAAGGCCTCGACCCGCTCGATGGCCTTCAGCGACGAGCCGCCGGTGGTCACGACGTCTTCCACGATCACCACCTCGTCGCCCGGCTTGACCGGCCCTTCGACGAACTGGTTGGTTCCATGGCCCTTCGATTCCTTGCGCACCATGAAGCCCCGGATCGGAGTGCCGCGCACCGCCGACATGGTGATCACGGCCGCGGTGATCGGGTCGGCGCCGATGGCCATCCCCCCCACCGCATCGGGCATCTTGCCGGCGGCTAGCAGGTCGAGGATCCCTTCGGCCACCAGCCGGGCCCCCTCGCCATCGAGGGTGACCTGCTTGCCGTCGAGGTAGTACTTCGCCTTCTTGCCGGAGGCCAAGGTGAAATCGCCGAACTTGAGGGCCTTCTTGCGAATCTCGGCGATCAGGGCTTGTTGGTCGTACACGGTCGATCTCCTGACAGGTGCTCAGACACGGACGCAGCACCGTCAGGATAGCCCCGGGGGCGGATGCGAGAAAGGGGCCTCCCCTATTTCAGACTCTCCGCCTGCCGCTTCTGGATCACCACGTGGCAGCCGAGGGTGAGAATATCGAAGACATCGTCGGCATCCCGGTTGCCCAGGCGGATACACCCCGGGCCGCCGGTCTGGCCGATCGAGGCTTCGTCGTTGGTGCCGTGGATGGCGACCGAATCGCCAAGCTGGATGTTGTGCCGGCCCAATGGGTTGAGCGGGTCGCCGGGATCGAAGATGCGCCCCGCCGGGCTGTGATAGGCGGGTTCGCGGTTCTTCTGCAGCACCTGGTAAGCACCGCTCAGATCAGGCTTGTCGGTGCCAATGCCGATGTCGAAGTGGCCGGCGTAGAGATCCTGGAGCCAGAGATCGAGCTGGTGGTCGTCCAACCTGACCACGGCGCGGAACGGCCCGCGCACCACCTTGAGCGACTGGCCCGGCTGGAGACTTGCAGGATCCGCAATCCCGTTGATCTTGGCAAGCAGCTCCGCAGACACGCTGTACTGCTCGGCAATCTGGGCGAGCGTCTCCCCCGCCCGGACCACGTAGGCCGGTTCCAGATGATGCTCCCGCGAGTAGATCACCGTTCCGGCCACCTGGTCGAGCAGCTCGGTGAGGGCCCGGGCTTCGG
Source organism: uncultured Planctomycetaceae bacterium (assembly GCA_964563135.1). Taxonomy (GTDB): domain Bacteria; phylum Planctomycetota; class Planctomycetia; order Pirellulales; family Thermoguttaceae; genus JAAYAY01. The sequence goes on along the minus strand of CAZLWV010000212.1, from coordinate 2,384 downwards.
CGCTGGTCTGGCCCGGTTCACCGTAACGGGCGCTGAGAATGGCCAGGGTGTCGCGGAAACGGCCCTGATCCAGATCGCGACGGGCACCGGCCAGAAACTCGGCGAATTCGGGCCAGATCACCGTGTCGTTGGGCTTCGGGGCGGAACCGAGCCCGGCGCTGGCGAGGCTTGCGGCGCCGCCCGGACCCGGCATCGGTGCGCTGTTTCCCGCCGGCAGGGCCAGCGAGCTCTCGGGGGGCATGGGCGGCATCGAGCCGCTGCCGAGGTCCGGCAGAGACGCGGCCGGCTGTGCCGTGTTGGGGCGGCCCGCTGCGCTGACATTGGAGGCAATCGGCGCCGCCACGGGAGCATAGGACGGGGCCGCGGGAACACTGGCCGAACTGGCCGGTGGAGGCGGGGCGAGATTGCCCGCGATCTCCGGCGGCATCGGAGCCGGGTCAAACGGAGGTGCGGGAGCACTTTCCGAAAGCGGCCGCGCCGGCGACAATTCACCGGGACGCGGCTGGGCCGGCGCAACCCCCGGCGACGCGAAACCGCCCGGGCCTTCCATGCCAAAACCGGGTGAACCGCCTCCTTCGACGCCGGGAATGGTCACCTGAGGCGGCTCGCCGGACCAGTTCCCTGCCATCTCCGGCGGAGTCTGGACGGGGCTGTTGTTGATCGACACATACACGGCGTACGCCACCAGCGCCAGAATAGCAACCATCGCCACGTTTTTCAGCGAGTTCATCGTCGTCCTCCTTGACGATTCCATTGCCACGCGAAGGATCCCCACCGTGACCGACTACCGAGCTTTCGAAGAACCCGATGAAGAACTGAACGACTGGGAATATCCTGATGAAGACGATGAAGACACCCAGTCGGATACGCGTCCTTGTCCGAACTGCGGCGCCGACGTCTACGAGGATGCGGAGCAATGCCCAGTCTGCGGTCAGTACATCACGTCAGGCAGCCGGAGCCTATGGGCCCGTCGCTCTGCCTGGTGGATCCTCCTTGGGCTTCTGGGAATGGGAGCCGTCCTTTGGGTCCTGCTCGCCGGAGGGCTGTGAAGGCCGGCCACCGGGGTCCACGGTGGGACAGGGTTCACAAAAGCGCTACCGAGAGCCGCGCGAATCATAGGCCAAATCGGCGATTGCCGCTACGTCAAGTTGTTGCGGTTCACAGATTCCACTGCCTTGCTTCCCTGGTTGGCTCTGCTCGCAACCTCGCCAGGCGCTGGCAGCCTGCCGCCGCCGCGGCCTTGATCGTGAGCTTGTCCGTCCAATCGTAAGCGCGAAGCGTGAGCGAGGAGGGTAACACCTTGCCTCGCTTGCACTTCGCGCTTGCGACGATGTGACAGCAGTCGGCAAGGTCACGATCAAGGCCCGCCGCCGCAAACCCTCCAATGGCGGCAACTGCGACGGGAGACCCAAGCTAGCAGTGACAGCAGTTGGCAACCCTGCAGTCAAGGCCGCGTCGACAGTGGAAGGTCTTTCGGAACGTTGGTGGCAACGGGACCGCTCTGCTTACCCAGCGACACATCAAAGACGCCTGCGCGGGGGTCTGACGCATTCCGCATGACCAATGCGCGGCGAACCGATTCACGTGAGAAAGCAGGATAGGGGACCTCTGCCCAGGACGGATCTGTGGGATCCTCGGGTGAACATTCATCCCGGGAAACTCCTCCCGTATTTCTTGTCGCCGGTGGGAGTTGACCACGTCTCGTCCCACGGGCCGGCGGCGCTGCCGGAGAGAAGTGAGTACAAATACGGCAGATTGACCCAGGAGCAAGAGGTCGTCATCGTCGGATAGAGGCGTCGCGCTGGTATTGCGGCACTCGGCTTTCAGGTAGAATAGCCGCCGGCGATTGGAAACCGCGGCCAGGCTCCCGCTCACAAGCGGTGCAGCAAATCGTTGCGCCAAAACAGCGGCATTCACTTTGCCGTGTTCCGTGCCGAGGAAACAGTACTCTCTCTCGTCATACTCTTTGCCGCCAACCAGGTCAGGAGGGAAAGCATGGCTGTCAGAAAATTCTCGCGTCGCGGCTTTCTTGAGGTCGCCACGGCCGCCGGCGCGGCGGTTCTGACCGCATCGCAGCGGGTCCACGCAGCGGGTTCCGACGTTTTGAAAATCGGCCTGGTGGGCTGCGGCGGGCGTGGAACTGGCTCGCTGCACGATTCTCTGACCGCCATGCCGAACGTCCGGGTGGTCGCGCTCGGCGATCTGTTCCGGGAGAAGGCCGTCGCGACGCGTGACGCAATCGCCGCGTCCGACGTCGGCAAGGGGCGGATCGACGTCCCGGACGACCGGATCTTCACCGGCTTCGACAGCTACAAGGGAGTGATTGCCGAAAGCGATATCGTCCACATCGCGCTGCCGTCCCGATTTCATCCGCCCTACAATCT
>CAZLWV010000211.1:0-11364 GCA_964563135.1 uncultured Planctomycetaceae bacterium | reverse complement strand
GCTGGAAATTGCGGCCGTCGACGAGGCACTTGCGGGGGAAGAAAACTGGACCTGATCGTGGAATCTTCGGGGGCCGGCAGCGGCCAGGTCCCAGGCCCACGACGAGGAGCACAGTCTCCCGCAGCCGCCCAGTCCGCCATCCCCGCAGTCAGGAAACACCGGCAGCGGTGGCATTCTGCTGCGGGCCGCTGCAGGATGCCGCCGCTGCGTTCGTCGCGGCAACGCCGCGGTATCAGAATCTCGCTTCCAGTCCGAAGCTCAGGCCCTGAGCCCAGAACCCGTTCGACTGGAAATTGAACTCGGGAAACGCCCCGCCATCCAGTGTTCCGCCGGAGAGCTGCGATACGTTGATGTCGGTGTCGATCTGCTCGCCGGCTCGCAACACGTCGCTCAGGTAGAGGAACGTGTAGCCGATCGTCAAATCGACCCCTCGGTCAAACCGCCGCGTCAGCTTGAGTCCCACTTCGGTTGCGGTTGCCACCTTGCGTCGTTCGTATTGCCCCATGTTGGTGGGCAGGGCGAGCAGACCACCTTCGGTCACCGCCGTTCCCGTCCCCGAAACCGTCGTCAACTGGCCGTCAATCGTCGCCGTGGAGTTCATGTTGCCGATACCGATCTTGGCGAGCAACTCCACCGACCAGCAGGGGTTGATCTGCCCGCGGAGAGACATTCCCAGTTCACCGCCGTGGAAACTGTTGGTCGTGGCAAAACGATCGTAGAGGTCGAAGGTTGTCCCGAGGGTGGCGGTGACCAGCGATTCGGTCGCCTCCTGGATCAGCAGGTCATCCTCCAACTGGATCCAGCGGTAACCGAACAACAGGTCGATATCGGCCCAGCATTCCCGCCGGAGCCCCTGCCGGAAGAGGAATTCCGCGCCGTCCAGCCGCGTCGACGCCGAGGCAACCACGGAGCCGGTAACCAGATCGTCGAACACGAGCAGGCGAGCGTCTTGTGCCCCGTCCTCCGTGTTGTAGAAGGGACGGGCGAGGATGTCGTAGTTTGTCGCGGATGCGCCGAACGAGGTTGTCGTCGTGCCCAGCATGAAGTACGACGCCTCAAGCCCTCGAGTGTGGCATGGATCGAGCCAGAATCCGAGCGAGAAACGACCGCCCGAAATCGCGTCCCCTCCCAGCTCCGAGCCGCCGAACAGGATCGTGGCGTCGGGGAGCACTCCCGCCTGATCCTGGGCGGTTCCGTCGGGACTGGTGGTCACCAGCGGCGGTGTTTCCATGCCCTGGATCCACCACAGCAGATACTCGGCATTTCCATAGAAACGCGTTGGCAGGCAACTGCCGCATGCCATGGGCTCGGAGGAACACGCGTCGGAGCATCCTGCTGAGCAGGCGTCTCCTCCCATTTCCATCGTCGGGTCGAGTACCGGGACCCCCTCGACTCCCGGATCGTAGGCCGGTGTCGGTTCCTCGAAAGCAACGGCAAGAACCCGAGGCTCCTTGGCGGGCTTCTCCGAATCGAGCAGCGTGCCGGAGTAGGAGCCTGCCGGTCTCCCCTTTACCGGGGCGACCGCGGATGCAGTCTTCACTGCGCCGGCCGGCTTTCCCGACAGGCACGTTGTGATGTCGGGAAGCGACGACCGGAACAGGTGGCTGCCCGCCGGCTCCGAATACCTCTGATGCGGCGGGACGTAACTCGTCTTGCTCTGCCGGTATGCCGACGACGATGAGCCCGCGACCGTCTGTGCCGGTGTGGGAGTGGTGATACCGGATACGATGATTAGCGAAGCAGCGAATGCCCAAATGTGGCGAACCATCCCACCTTCCTTTGTTTGATGGATGTTGATGGATGTTCGCCCCCCTGAATCAGCATGATGGCTACGTTCTCCCATCATACGCATAGCCTTATCGGACATTTCCTGTGCAATCGTTAAACTTTTCGCAGGCAGAATTCTCCGTCTGATCCTCCCATCATGAAGCAGGGGCAGTTCTGGCAGACCAGGTGAACTGGCCGGCGCCGTGGGTCACCGGCCTGGGGTCCCGCAATACTCCCCAATGCGGGGCTGTTCCGTCCTCGAGCGGGTCTGGCTCGGCAACGAGAAGTTACGGTACGGCACGCTGCCCGGCATCCAGGGTGGAGAGCTTCAGCGCCGTGTCGCCGCACGCGCAGACGGAGCCGAGATTCGCGCACGCTGCCCCGAGCGAGGCTCTAAGCCGCCTTTCGACTGGCCGTGTCCAGGCAGCTCTGCACCTCGGGCCAACGGCGAAGCGCTATCGCTGCCATGGTCCCGCCAAAGGCAATGGAAACCTTCAGAGCATGCTCAAAATGGCCGAACCGGCCAACCAGAGGGATGCAGTCCAGGTTGCAGTCGGGGTCAGGGTCCGTCAGATTGACCGTGGGCGGGGCGAAGCCGTCCCGCAAGGCCAGGGCCGTGATTGCCAACTCGACGCTTCCGGCTGCGTTGACCAGATGGCCCAGCATCGACTTGGTGGAACTGACAAGCATCGAATCGGCTGCGGTACCCATCGCGCTGCGGATGCCTCGCGTTTCCGCCACGTCGTTCGCCTGGGTTCCTGTCCCGTGCGCGTTGATGTAGTCCACGTCGCCCGGCACCAGCCCCGCTTGTTTCAGGGTTGCCGTCAACAGGTAGGTGAGCGAAGGGCTATCCGCGTCGATGCCGGTCACATGGTAGGCGTCGGCGACCATCCGGCCGCCGATCACTTCCGCGTAGATCTGCGCGCCTCGCCGCCTTGCGTGGCTGAGCCGTTCCAGAACGAACATGGCGGCCCCTTCCCCCATGACGAAGCCATTCCTGCGGCTGTCAAAAGGCCTGGCAGCCTGGGTTGGGTCGTCGTGTTCGGCCAACACCCGCATCTTGCTGAAACCGGCCGCAAAGAGCGGATCGATCGCCTCCGAACTCCCCGCCAGCGCTATGTCGCATTCGCCGTGGCGGATCGAACGCACGGCCGAGAGAATATCCACCATTCCACTGGCACAGGCTGCCGAGTGGCAGGTCCGCGGACCGTAGAGTCCGAACCGGTTCGCCACGATCGAACAGCCGCTGTTCGGCAGGCACTGCGAACGCCAGTCCACCTCGTTCTCCGCCCTGTCGTTCGGGTCGCGACCAAGCCACGCGGCGGTGATCTCGCACATATGGGCGCTCATGGCACAACCGAAGTTGTGGAAGTCGATGCCCGAGTGGTAAACCTGGGCGTCGTCCAGGGCTTCCTCGGCCGCCCGTAACGCCTGGGAAATCACCTTCAACCGGCCGATCTCATCCGGCTCGATCATGACCGGAGCCGCAATCCGCAGGCATTCCGGCATGCCGTCCGTCTGGCCGACCAGACGCACGCCGCTCACGCCTTCGCGCACGGCACGCCATACCGATTCTCGATCGTTACCCACCGAGGCGATCATCCCGATTCCGGTGATTACGATCGGTTCGCTTTGAGCGGCTGTCTGATAGAATTGCGAATCCATGCGGAGCTACCGGAAAACAATCGCGGCGGTGACAACGCGAATTGCAACCAGCCGACTCTTCCATGTGCCGACCTCGGTTGCTGACGGCGCGGGGAATGTACCAACCTGCTGCGTGCAAGTCCAGACATAATATCAGCACGCTCGCCGCGACGAGGGGCATAAGTACCCGACCTCCCATTCATGTAATGGTAGGTGGAATAGATAGAATAGGCAGGGGTTCTGCCGAGGGAGGGTGTCCCGTTTCGGACAGAACTGCTCGAGATCGCAGCGATTGCCGAGGTCAGACTGTGGCAACTGCCTGAACCACTCCGTGCACCCGACGCTTCAGGGATGCTGCGTTTCGACACATCTCGGCTGTCCGCCGAGGCGGAAGCGATCCTCTGGCCACTCCTCGGCAGACTACCGCCGGGGCGGGAACCTTCGCCGCGCAGGCGACCATTTCAGGCGTCCGACACGCCGCGTCCCTGCAAGACCGACACGTAGGCCATACGCAGGTCATGAAGCGTGTTGTCCAGTACTTCCGATTCCTCGGCCGTACGGTTTCCTTCGGTCTTTGCCTGAAGGACTCCCAACAGGTCGATCAGGTGTTTTGCCTGGTTTGGCATCCGGTCCCGTTTCTTCGTCAGCGGATTGGGAAGGATTCCCAATGCCACCATGGCCTGGGTCGCCAGGGACGCGATAAGAATCTCCAGCGACGCGGGGGGAAGCGGGAAATCGCCGGGGACGGAACCGGCCGTCGCGGCCGGCTCCGCGGGTTTCACGCCCTCCGGTTGCCTCGCGGCCTCTTTTTCCGCCTGAACCTGCAATTTCCAGTCCTCGTCGATGATGATCTTCTTCTCTTGGGGTTGCTCGCTCATGCCGGTTTCTCCGTCTTGGCCATCCTTTCGGGCCGTTCCGTTCGCTTTCTCGCCACGGCCGCTTGTACAAAACCATGAAAGAGTGGGTGAGATTTCGTGGGCTGAGACTTGAATTCCGGATGGTACTGCACCGCCACAAACCAGGGGTGGGCCGGCAATTCCATCACCTCCACCAGGCTGCTGTCAGGGCTTGTTCCTGTCACCTCCATTCCCTTCTCCGCAAACATCTCCCGATAATCGTTGTTGAATTCGTATCGATGCCGGTGCCGCTCGGAGATGTTCTCGGTGCCGTAGCATTCAAACGCCTTGCCCCTGGCGTGCAGACACGTGGGCTGCGCTCCCAGCCGCATCGTTCCCCCTTTGTCGGTGATCGTCTTCTGTTCGTTCAGCAGGCAGATCACCGGATGGGGCGTATCCTTGAAGAACTCGGTCGAGTTGGCGTGATCCAGCCCGCACACGTTTCTCCCATATTCCACCACCGCGCACTGCATTCCCAGGCAGATGCCGAAGAACGGAATGCCCCGTTCACGGGCGAATCGCACCGCGTCCACCTTTCCCTCGATCCCTCGTTCCCCAAAACCCCCGGGGACCAGGATTCCGTGGACTCCCGCCAGCAGTCGCTCCGCCCCCTCGCGCTCGACCAGTTCGCTGTGAATCCGCTGCACTCGTACCGTGGCTCTGTTGGAGATTCCAGCATGGTCGAGAGCCTCGTAGATCGATTTGTAGGCGTCGCGATGTTCCGTATACTTTCCCACCACGGCGATGCTGATCTCGTGCTCCGGATTTCGCAAACGGTGTACAAGATCCCGCCAGACCGTCAGGTCCAGTTCCCCTGCCTTGAGCCCCAGCTTCTTCACGATCAGTTCATCAAGTCTGTGTTCCACCAGGCTCAGTGGTACCTCGTAAATTGAAAAGTCCTTGTCTTTCTCCTCGATCACGCAGTCGACCGGCACGTTGCAGAACAGGGCGATCTTGGCGCACTCCTCCCTGCCCAGAGACCGTTCCGTTCGGCAAATCAGGATGTCGGGCTGGATGCCGATCTCCCGCAACTGGCCCACCGAATGCTGGGTCGGCTTGGTTTTCAGCTCGCCGGCGGCCTTGAGGTAGGGTACCAGTGTCAAGTGGATGTAGAGACAATTCTCCGAACCGATGTCCAGCGAGAACTGCCGGATTGCCTCCAGGAACGGCTGGCTCTCAATGTCCCCCACCGTGCCGCCGATCTCCGTGATCACCACGTCCACGTCGTCCACTGCCAGCTTGCTGATGCAGCTCTTGATCTCATTGGTGATGTGGGGAATGACCTGAACGGTCTGTCCCAGGTACGTCCCCTGCCGCTCCTTGATGATCACCGACTGGTAGATCTTCCCGGTGGTGTAGTTGCTGTCGCGAGTGAGAGGACTGTTCGTGAACCGTTCATAGTGCCCCAGGTCGAGGTCGGTCTCGCTCCCATCGTCCAGCACGTAGACTTCCCCGTGCTGGTAGGGACTCATCGTGCCCGGGTCCACATTGATGTAGGGGTCGAGCTTCTGCATCCGCACCGAAAGGCCGCGGTTCTCCAGAAGCATGCCGATGGAAGCGCTCGTAAGCCCCTTGCCGAGGGAGCTGACAACCCCACCGGTCACGAAAATATGCTTGGTCATCACAGTACCGTCCTGGCGAGAACTAAGGGGGAGTCGGGCCGAGACCACTCGCGGGAGCCAAGAGTCCGGACACTGCTCTTGAGCGAGCGCGACCCGGCGACGGGACGGTTGCAGAATGCCCGGTAGCGCAGTTGGCTGCGCGAACCAAGCAATGCATCTTACCGCGTAGCGCCGATTTCCACAAACCACCGATTCGGTGGGGCGGCAAAGGACTACGCCGACATTCTTCGCTCGACGAATCGCCGATAGTCGGCCGGTGTATCGATCCCGAACGTCGGTTCGTCCACGACGCCCACCAGGATCGCGTGCCCGGCTGCCAACACCCGCAACTGTTCGAGCTTCTCCGTAAGCTCGATCCGTGCCGGAGGCATTTGGGCCAGCCGCAGCAGAAAGTCGCGGCGATAGGCGTAGAGGCCCACATGCTGATAGAACAGCGGCGGTTCCGCGGCCAGCAGCGAGTCGTCCCACTCGCGGGGATGCGGGATCGGGCTGCGGCTGAAATACATCGCCCGCCCATTCGTATCGAATACCACCTTCACGCACGCGGGATCCAGAAGCTGCTCCCGGCTGCGGATCGGCGTGGCCAGGGTTGCCATGACCGCCTCGGGCTGTTCTTCCAGCAGGCCGATGACAAGATCGATCGATCCGCCCGCCAGGTCGGGTTCGTCTCCCTGCACGTTGACGATCACGTCGGTATCGTTCATCTGCCGCGCCACCTCGGCCACTCGATCCGTTCCGCTCGGTGCGTTCGGATCGGTCATGACCGCACGGCCGCCGAACGCAGACACCGCGTCGAAGATCTCCCGGTGGTCGCAAGCCACACACACACCCTCGGGCCGGCGGGCCTTCTCTGCCGCGCGATAGGTATGTTCGATGAGCGTGCAGCCCGTCTCGTTCAGCAGTAGCTTCCTCGGCAGCCTGGTGGAGGCAAGACGGGCAGGAATCACGATCCGACTTGTCAAGTGGACGCGGAACCTTGGGGCAGTTTCAGACGACATTGGCATGGGCCCTCCATGACCCGAAGTGGCAGTGCGCCATGTCTTATCCGATCCGCTCCGTTCGGCAAAGCCCAGTTTGCCGTCCCTTAGAAGCCCCCGCCAAAAGTGGGGGTGAACCTTCTCGGTTCGTCGCCCGTCCCAGGTAGTGTGCCTTGACGGATCCGGGTACTCGGCATTCCCATGGGCCCCGGCTCGCTGGCCAGGCGGCCGCGTTTCACCGCCTTGGATGCGGACCCCACGGGGTATATACTGAACTGCTTCGGGTTGGTCCCTGCGCGGGTCAACCCTGCGTACCAGAATCACTTAGGATCGCTCCACGCGCCGCCTTCCGCGGCGTGGTTTCCCCCAAAAAAGCCGGGGGCTCGGGGTGATCCTCATACCCGCTGCATGAACGGCAGCGACTGCAAGAGATGGAGGAATCCTCTGTGTCCACTGTGGAAAAACCAGCGAGAGTCCCGACCGCCAGTCCGACGCAACCGACCAGTGGGGCCGACGTCGTCGTGCAGGCTCTCGTCAACCACGGTGTCGATACGGTCTTCGCGTATCCGGGTGGGGCGAGTATGCCCTTGCATCAGGCCCTGACGCGTTTTCGCGACAGGATCCGCGTGGTCCTTCCCCGGCATGAGCAGGGGGGCGGCTTTGCCGCCCAAGGCTATGCCCGCTCGACGGGAAAAGTCGGGGTCTGTATGGCCACCAGTGGTCCCGGCGCCACGAACCTGGTCACCACCATCGCCGATGCCAAACTCGACAGCATCCCGATTGTTGCCATTACCGGGCAGGTTGGCACGTCGGTCATCGGTTGCGACGCTTTTCAGGAAACTCCGATTGTCGAAGTCTGCCGCAGCGTCACCAAGCACCACTACCTCGTCACCGATCCGAGGGATCTGGCTCGAGTCGTCCGCGAGGCGTTCTACGTTGCCTCGACGGGGCGACCGGGACCGGTGCTCATCGATCTTCCCAAGAACGTCCAGATGGCGCAGCTTGTTCCCAGCTACGATGAGCCCATGGACCTGCCCGGCTACTCGGCCCTGGCGCCCCATGCCACCTGCGGCGAGATCGAAGCCATCGCGAAACTGATTGCCGAGTCGCGGCGTCCGCTGATCTATGCCGGCGGCGGGATCGTTGCCTCGGGCGCTTCGCCCGAACTCCTCCAGCTCGTCGAGAAGACAGGAATGCCCGTCACCACCACCCTGATGGGAATCGGCGGGTTTCCGGGTACTCATCCCCTGTCCCTCCACATGCTCGGCATGCACGGCAGTGTCTACGCGAATCTCGCCGTCAGCGAGGCCGACCTGCTGCTGGCATTCGGGGTACGCTTCGACGATCGCGTGACTGGCAAGGTCTCCGAGTTCGCCAGGCACGGCAAAATCGTCCATGTGGACATCGACGCCTCCGAGATCAACAAGATCAAAGCCGCCGACCTGGCCTCGGTGAGCGATCTGAAGTACGCTCTCGGCGAGCTGAACAAGATTGTCGCGGCTCCTGCCGATATCAGCCCGTGGATCGAGCGGATCAACGGCTGGAAGAAGGCCGACCCCTTCAAATACAAGAGCGATGCGGAGTCTATTCTCCCCCAGCATGCCATCCACGAATTGTGGAAACTGACCAAGGATCGCGACACCATCGTGGCAACCGGTGTCGGGCAGCACCAGATGTGGTCCGCTCAGTTCTATCTGTTCGACAAGCCCCGCACCTGGCTCTCCAGTGCCGGCCTCGGAACCATGGGATTCGGTCTCCCGGCGGCCATGGGGGCCAAGGTTGCCCATCCCGACAAGCTCGTGGTCGATATTGATGGCGATGGATCGCTGCTGATGAATATTCAGGAGTTCGGTACCTGCTACTGCGAGAAGATCCCCGTCAAAGTCCTCCTCCTCAACAACCAGCACCTCGGCATGGTCGTCCAGTGGGAGGATCGTTTCCACAATGCGAACCGGGCCCATACCTACCTGGGACCGATCGACAACCCGGAGGCCATTGGCAAGGGAAAGGGCATCGGGCCCGCCGATCGCTATCCCGACTTCGTCACCATCGCCAAAGGCTTCGGCTGGAAAGCCCGCCATGTCATGGCCAAGGCGGAGCTGAAGGATGCCCTCCAGGAAATGATCGATGCCCCGGGACCCTTCCTCCTCGACGTTGCCGTACCCTACCAGGAACACGTCCTCCCCATGATCCCCTCGGGAGCCACGGTGCGTGAGTTGATCCGAGAATAATGAAGAGCCCGCATTGCCTTCTCGCCGCCTTCCTCCTCCTCGCCGGCTGCGGTGTTCAGCCGGCGGGCGGACCGGTGGTGTTTCCTGCCCGGCAGGGGAGCTTCGTGCACGCGATCACCTCTCGGGGAACAGTCTTCAGCGCCGGAGGAACGGAGGTCCGCTGCAATGTCGAAAACGCGGGGCCCGATGGCACGATGATCCTCGAAATCGTCGCCGAAGGCACCTCCGTCCAGCCTGGCGACAAGCTCGTTCAACTCGACACCTCCACGCTGAAGGAGGATCTCCTCCAGCAGCAGATCCGCTGCAACGATATCCAGGCCGAGACCGCCGCGGCTGGAAGCGAGCGCGAGAAGGCCCAGCTTTCCCTCGAGGAGTATCTCGACGGCCTTTATCCTGAGGAAAAGACGACTGCCGAGAACGAGCTCTTCGCCGCCCAGCGCAGACTCAAGCGGGCCGAACACACGCTCAAGGCCGCCGAAAGCGGCGATTCCAAGCCGGAAGAAAGCCCCGCTGAGGATATCGACGCCCTCCGCTTTGACGTCGAAATGGCAAGACGCGGTGTCGACGCAGCCAAGACTCGCGTCTCCGTCCTCGATACCCTGACGAAACCCCTGCGCCTCAAGCAACTCGAGGGCGATGTCCAGGCGGCCGAGGCCAGGATGCGTGCCAAGGAAGACGAACTCTCCATCCAGAAGGATCGCCTGGCCGGAATTCAGAAACAGATCGCCGATTGCGCAATGACCGCCCCGGCTTCCGGCGTCGTCTTCTACGAGAATGTGCCTGGCGCCACCGAGGAGGAAGAGGTCCTCATCGCCGAGGGCGTCCCTGTCCGCCGCCGCCAGGTCATCCTGCGGATTGCCCAGTTGGACCAGTTGAGCGTGCGGACCGAGGTCGCCGAGTCCGAGATCGCCCAGCTTCGCGTCGGCATGTCCGCTGCCGTCTGCGTCGACACCATGTCCGAGTCGGAGTTCGTCGGCCACGTCTCCAGGATTCATCCCTATCCGACGCGCGATACCCGCGGCAGCACCGGCAAGAAACAATACGAGGTTGACATCGCCATCGACAACCCTTCAGGCACGCTCCGCCCGGGCCTGACCGCCAGCGTCGTGCTCACCCTCGCCGAGATGCAGGAGGCCGTCCAGGTTCCGCAGACATCGGTCCTCCGGGAAGAGGATGATTCCGAAGTATGCCTCGTCCGCAGTCGCGGCCGCTGGCTCGTGCGCACGGTTGTCAGCGGACCGAGTGACGGCAAAATGATCGTCGTCCGCCAGGGGCTCCAGCCCGGAGAGGAAGTCGCCATCCATCCCCTCCAGTTCCGCTCCCGCACGTCGCCCTGAGCTACAGATTCATCACCTCGCTGATCGATTTGACGGCCGCTTCCGGATCGGCTGCAATCGAGAGCAGCAGGATCAATGCCAGAACCACCCCGGCGCTCAGCAGGCTGATGCCCTTCGGGTTCCGGACGACTTCCAGTCGCCGAAGCGATGCCTCCAGCGCCGTTGCCAGCCGCCTCCAGCCCTGATAGTCCTGGACTCCGCCTGCCGAAACCAAGGAAACGTTCCGGAACGTCGCCGAGTACTCCAGATAGAGCTGTACCCCAACGGTTGGAATCACCAGGCAGTCTCCCGCCCACCGCGCATCCGCATCCAGGTCGATGGCCAGATCGGCCAGAACCGGGCGCAGCTCGTCGCGAGAAATGTTGTAGATCACCAGCCGTGGCCGCAAGAACAGCAGGATCGCCGACAATACCGCGAAGTACAACCCGATCAAGAGCGGCCACACCAGCGGGCCAAACTGGATCGATGCCGCCACGGGCATCAGTAGTTCTACCGGTCCCACAAGTACCAGCCCTGAGACCGCAACTCCCAGTACCGCCGTATCACGGGTTCCAGACACACAAAACGGGCGGCGGAAGAGGTTGATCATGCCCAACAACAGCAGATAGACCGCCACGGGGCCCAAGGCCACACACAGTCGGAAGGGGTCCATCGCGCGATTCTCCCGCGGAAGAGGCTCGCCCAACCAGGGTTGGAACGGAGAGCAAATCAAGTTTGATTCTAAAGGAAGCTACGGGCCACGAGAAGCCCCCAGCCTGCAGGAGAACTGCGAAGTCCTGATGTGGCAAGAAGAGCAGCAGGCACTCTCCGAACGCCGTCCGCGGGAAATAGGGGTTTCTGGCACTTCTGCGGACGGCACTCGGAGAGCTCGGAGAGTGCCTGCTGCTTTG
>CAZLWV010000210.1:7190-11478 GCA_964563135.1 uncultured Planctomycetaceae bacterium | reverse complement strand
ACCGGAGCCGCAGGGGCGGCCTCTACCGCCGGCGCCGCCACCGGCTCGCCGGGGTCTAAGAGCATGAATCCGCCCCAGAAAAACGGATGGTTGGCCATTGGAGCCGCCACGCGGGCCTCGCGAACCCGCGGCTCGCGATCCAGTTCGAGCCGCGACCCTGCGGTCACCAGCACGGCTCGCTGGTAGGCCTCGGCGGCGGTGGTGTGCGGCAGCTCCTGAGCGAATTCCTGTACCAGTCCGATTGACGTCTGGCCGCCGCAGCGCCAGCGGCTCAAAAGGATCGTCTGGGCACCGTTGGCCATCAGGCCGCAGGCGGCCAGGAACATCTCATGCCCTGGTGCCGCGGCGGGGGCCGATTTGAGCGCGTCTTCCGCGGCCGTGTGGTAGCCGGGCAGGATCACGATGGCGGGGCCTCCCTGCGGAAGCGAAAACCAATCGCCCATCGTGTTTCCCGCGCGGCCGCCTTCGGCCTGCAGCGGGGTCCAGGCGTAGGGATCGCCGCCGGCGGGCCGCAGATCGTCCAGCACGATGAGGCTCGATATCAGGGGCACCAGCAGCGCTGTCGGCGCCGGCAGCGGCGACGCCGGAAACTCGATCGTCTGTGGAACGGCCTTCGCAATCCGGTCGTAGGCGGCCCGCGCGAGGCTGCCGTCGTCTTTGGGCGACAACCGGCCCACCGCCACGCAGGTCTGCCTTCCGGGGGCGTCCCCGGTGGGCGCACCCCACTGCACCGCAAGCGACACGGTGGGCATGTAGCGGATCTTGAAGCGGTCGATCAGGGGGCGCGGCTGCCCGTTGACGTCGACCTGCAGGGTCTCGAAAGGTACGTACCACAGCAGATCGTCGGGCACGATCACCAGTTCGGGAAACTCGGTCGAAAGATCGGCTCGCGATCCTTCGAGGATCGCCTGGAGGAGCGCTCGCGACGATTCCTTCCATTTCTGGTCGGCCAGTTCTTCCACGGTAAACTGCCGGTTGCCGTCGTACTGGCCCATGTCGCGCAGCGCCGCTACCAGGCCCCTGGACAACGTCGATCCGGGGGGCAAACGCCAGTAGCTGTAGTCGTCGCGATTCAGCAGAAATCCGTAGATCTCTCCCTTCGCCCGGTAAAACGCCAGGATGGCGTGCCCCTGGGGCAGCGCGGCACGGATATCCTTGACGCTGCGCACCGGAGGAAACACCAGGCTCGACGAGTCCCTGCGCACGGCGATTTCCCGCAGCAGGGCCTCCTGCTTGTCGCTCGCCTGCTGCCACTGCTCCAGCAGCTTCTTCTGCTTGAACGACGTTTCCTGGTCCGGCGCCGTGAGCGGCATGGCCTTCAGTTCCTGGCCTGTTTGTGCGGCCTGCTGCGACAGGGCTTCGTACGCGGCATATTCCGCCCGCAGGTTCTGGCCTTCCAGTTGCAGCTCGCGCGACAGCTTCTGGTCGGGCGACTCGAGAATCGTCCGCAACGAGAGCAGCCGGCCTCCGAAAGGCAGCGAGCTGTGGAAACGGTGCCGCCGGGCGAGATCGGCGATCTCCAGGGCCCGATCCTGGTTCTTGCGGCCCAGCGCGATCAGGAACCAGTGCTCGTACGACTGCGGATGCGGAGTCTTCAGATACGCAAGCGACTCCATCGGGCGCAGCGCCCAATCCAGGCTCGTGGGATCCCGCAGCAGCAGCTCGTACATCTCCATGGCCGCCCGTGGAGAGAGCGTGCTGTTGATCGCCACGTTGCCCGATACGAAGTGGCGGTCGAGCCGCCCGAGCTGGAAGAGCCACCGCGACGCCTGCTGCATGAACCCCATCGCCTGGGTCAGTTCCAGGTATCCGTCGGCCAGACGCCCTTCCTGGAAATGCAGCGTCGCCAGCAGATAGTGGTACCGGGCCCCGATCATGCCTCGCCCCATCTCGCGGCGAACCGACAGCAGTTTCACGTCGGCCAGCGATTTGCCCGCCTCGAGCGATCGGCGATCGGCCAGCGAACACTCGGCCGCGTTGAGCAGCAGCGAGGCCTGGAGGTGGCGGTACCCCTTGGTCTTGGCCCAGGCGGTGGTGCCCACCAGCGGCGCATACAGGCCCGGGCTATTGCCGGCCAGATGGGCCACCGTTCCCAGCAGCAGAGACTCCTCCAGGATCGTGGTGTCGTAGAAATAGGCGGAAACGCTGGCCTCGTTGAGAAAACCGGTGGCCGCCTTGTAGTCGCCCCGGTCCAGCGCCAGACGCCCCAGCTCCACCAGCACCGTAGGGGTCAAGGGATGGTCGTACTGGCCCGAGGCCACGATCGCCCGGGTCAGGGTGGGAATGGCCTCCGTTGGTTTGCCCGCCGCCACCAGGGCCAGACCCAACTGGACATCGATCCACGCCTGCGACCAGTGGTTGGGCGGTCCGGGGCGGCGCGACAGCACGTCGAGCAGATCCCGGGTGAGCGGATCCTCCGGGCACAGTGGACCCAGCAGTTCCGTGCGCCGCCGGATCGAAAGGCTCGTGCAGCGCACGATCTCCGCCACGCGGATCGGAATCAGGGTCGCCTGCTGCACCACCCCTCCCTTTTCGATCTGCCCCCGGATATTGATCTGCCCCTGCATGATCCCCATCGATTTGGGAAAATCGCCCAGTTTGGACCCTCGCGTACTGGTTCCCCACGGGCACGGCCGCAGGTTGGCCGGTCGAGGATTCTGGAACTGCACCAGGATCAGCCAGTCGTTGTGCTGAACGTAGAGCTGCACGGCCCGGGTGTAGCAGTCGAGGGCCTTTTCAAGCTGCCCCATGTGGTAGTAGCACTCGCCCATCATCGAGTAGTAGCAGATCGAGTCCAGCCAGAGCATCCCCGGCTTCTTGATCGCCCCCCGCCGCTCATCGTTGAAGGTCTCGAGCGATTCCTCGAACTGGCCTTCGAGAAAGTCCGTCTCGATGTCGCTAAAGTACCGCAGCGAGGGAATCTCGTCAGTAAACCTCTGGCCGGCCGAAGGAGCTGCCAGCAACAGTAGAAGGAGGCAACTGGCCAGCCCCACTCTCAACCGGCGGGCTTGCCGGGCAAGGCCGTCGCAACTGCCGGCGCTGTGGGCCTCGTGGTGCCGGGTGTCATGGTTGTGCATTCGCGTTGCTCCTCGGAGTTCTCGGTCCGGCTGCCGGGCGGCCGCCGGCCTTTCCTGCTGCCACCAGGCGTCCGCCTGCCCAGTGCGGGGGGCAGAAACAAGTTGGTCCATTGGGCGGCAGTGGGCTCGAGTGATTCATCAGCCCACACCCACTTCAGCCGAAACCTGCCTTCTGCGGTCTCCCGCCAGGCCGCCATCGGCTCTTTCCATACGGACATCCACAAAGTCGTCTGACAGACCGTCCCCTTCGCACGGCCCATTCGGGACCTTCCTTCAATGATATTACTTTTCCGCCGATCCGATCCACGTCCAGCCCCACGGGCGACGGATTCGGAAGATTCTTTGCGATTGGTCCGTGCTGATCACTCCGGCCAGCGGTTGGGCCGGGCCGCCTGGGGCAGGTGGCCGGGCGAATCGGCCAGATCAGCGTCGCTAACCCGCGATTGACAGTCTATGCGCCATAAGTTATTTGGGAAAAATGACTTGCGCTGTCTATTCCGGTTCCCCCAGGGGCGCTCTTGTGGCACGGGTCGGGGAGATTGGCACCCCATTCTTCAGTCGCTTCTCAAGTTGTGCGGGTTGTTCGGACGATACGGATCGTAACGATTGTGTCGGTTGGCGGAGTTCGTGCGCGGCGCGGAGGGTTGCCGGAGGCGAGCTGCCGACCTTTCCAACAACTTCGTGGGGCTGAAGTTTACGAGCATTCAAATGCTGAGGAGATGGCCAATGAGCGGCACCACCACGCGTATGCGTCCGCTGCGAGGTATTCTGGTCAGCCTTGTGGTCGCTGCCGCTGCCCTTGCGACGACCGGTTGCCAGGTGGATATGGGGGGACAGACCTTGCCAAGTCCGTACTACATGCAGGACGACGTCCAGTACTTCCCGCCGGGCTCCGAATTCAAGCTGCAGCGCGAAGCGACTGCCTTGAAAAAAGCGCATGAAGAGGCCGGAATGCGGCAAATGTAGGCCGACCGGCAAGCAGGGCAGGCATTTTGTCAGACTCCCCCGTCGGGGGCCGGCCGGCAGGAACCGGTGTGGAGGCCATCCGCCTGCGCACCCGGATCCCGTCGAGGGCTGCCGATGGGGTTGTTCTGTCTGGCCCTCGCCGCCCTCGGAGCAAGTTGTAGAAGAACGTTGAGTCTTCCAGAGATTCGCGACCAACGGGAGCAGGCCATCGCCAACCGAGCGGTAGCTCGTACCGGCCGGCGGCC
>CAZLWV010000210.1:0-7090 GCA_964563135.1 uncultured Planctomycetaceae bacterium | reverse complement strand
CTGCCGCCCGCGACCAACGGGAGCAGGCCATCGCCAACCGAGCGGTAGCTCGTACTGGCCGGCGGCCCTGCCGCCCGCGACCAACGGGAGCAGGCCATCGCCAACCGAGCGGTAGCTCGTACCGGCTGGCGGCCCTGCCGCCCCAGATTGTGAATAGGGCCAACTGCCGTGCCTGACTTCGAACTATCCAATACGGCTCAGCAGTGGATCAACGTCACGTTGATCTGGGTTGGTTTCGGCACCTTGGCGGGCCTGCTTGCCCGGGCGTTGGTGCCCGGCCGGGAGCCTCGCGGGGCGGTGGGCACGGTGGTGATCGGTATCGTGGGCACGGCCGTAGGGCTTTGCACGCTGAGCTGGGCGCTGAACCGTCCCACGTTCAACCCGATCAGTCCGCTCGGCTTCTTCGCCGCCGTTGGAGGGGCATTCGTGCTGGTCGTCCTCTACCGAGTAGCCGCCCTCCGCTGGCTCGCCGACCGCGAAGACCGCGTCCGCTAACCCCCTCTCCCCACCCCCTTCGTAGGACGGGTCTCCAGGCCCGTCTCTTCTTCTCCTCTTTTACTCGCTCCCCCTCACGCTCCGCTGCCGCCCCGCCCCACACCCTTGTCAAAACGTCACGATCACGTCAAAACCGCCTGAGATCTGGTCACTCTCCTGGCCGTCGTCAAACGGCAGGCTCCCGGGAACATAGCGGCCGGCGAACCAGTCGTAGCGCAGTTCCGGCCGCAGGATCAGCCGCTCGATCGGCCGCCAGTTCAGCCCGGCGGTCAACTCGTAGAAATTGCCCGAGATCTGTCCGGGATCGATGCGAGTGCCGTCGCGGTCCCGGAACCATTCAAATCGCAGGCCGGCGGCCAGCGACTCGCTCAGGTTGTACTCGAGGTACTGTACGATGCCGGTCCAGAGCGCCTCGCCTCCGGCTGCCCGGCCGGGTTGTACTCCCAGATCGTTTTGGACGATCCAGGTGAGACGTTCGCTTGCAGCCACCTCGAACCCGAGGCTGTGCATGTAGAGTTCGCCCTCGCCGTCGGGCAGGGTGCCGGCGGAACACACGTAGGTGACGATCAGGTTTTCCAGGGCCGAACAGGTTATGCCGCCAAGGAAGGTCGAGGCGCCTCCGTTGTCGGTCGGTCCGGCGTCCCAGCCGTTGGTCCAGCCGGCCGAGAGCGTGAGGGTATCGCTGGCCTCCCAGCTCCCCAAGAGGCCCGTGTGGGTCCCCGGCTCCGCGTAGAAATACGAGTAGGAGTTCGACGGGAAGAAGTTGAGCGGATCCTCGATGGCTTCGCAGCCGATGGGCGTCAGGAAGCGGCCGGCCTTGACGCGGACATCGCCGTAGCCCACCTCCGCGTAGAGTTGGGGCATGGCCGAACCGTAGTCGGCAGACGTATTCCAGCGGGCGTCCCAGCTTCCGTCGCCAAAGGCCTGGATGGCGGAGGCCTCCGTGCCGAACATGTAGTCCACCCGGCCGCCAAGATCCCAGCCGCCCCCTTCGGTGTCGACGGCCTTTTCGGCAAAGCCCCACAACTGCCCCACCGTGTAGCCGTTGCCGATGCTCTTGCTTCCCAGGGGCCCGTTCTCCGCAGCGCCCCAGGCGTTGGCGTGGATCCCCGACGATAGCCAGCCGCCCCAATCCACGTCGTCGCTGCCGGCGGCAGTGTCTGCTACCCCCGCGCCGATCCACAAAACCACAAAGACTGCCGCAGCGATTCTGCCCATATCACACCCTCATCCCCATCCCATCCCATCCCATCCCAACCCAACGTAGGACGGGTCTCCAGGCCCGTCTCTCTTCACGCTTCATCTCCCAACGTAGGACGGTAGCTGTAGCATCCGCACACAGTCTCTGACGGGTCTCCCTTCCAGCCTTCTCCGTTACCTCTGTTTCCTGTTCAAACCCTCTGCCCTCGGACTCCCTGGAACTCGGTTCTCGGTATTTGGCTGACGGGTTTGGAGACGCGTGCTACAAGTCGTGACGGGTCTGGAGACCCGTCCTACAAGGCGTGACGGGTCTGGAGACCCGTCCTACAAGCTGTCCTACAAGTCGTCTCCCCTGTGCCCGCCGGGGCGCAAAAAAGCGCCTCAGCTTCCGGTATCGGAACCGGTTGCAGCCAGGTCGACGGAGAGGGGGCTGCCCGGGAAAGAATCGATCAAGAAAGCGGTTGGGAGATCCGCTTGTCAGGACTGGCGAAAACCGTCGTATCTTGCGGAAAACAGGGTAAGAAACGGTTCCCGCATGGATAGCGATTCTACTCGCTCTCCGCGTCCGTCAGCATCTCCACGGCCTCGGGGAGCCAGCCGCTGTGCCAGGAGTGCTCGCGCCGCGGGCCGTCGCGGTAGACGTGGGCGATGGCAAGCTTCTCCATCAACTGGTGGGCCGCCTCGTGGTGCTCGCGAAAGTTGCCGTAGCCAAAATGGATCAGGCGGACCTGCCCCTGGAACTGATCCGCCCGGCTGCGCAGGAGCGCGGCGATCTCGTAGCCCGCAAAGTTCTCCTCCGTGCCAAAAATGGGGCCGGAGCCGTAGGGGCCCGGATGATCCATCATCAGGGGCGCATCCCAGGCCGCCGCCTTGCCGAACGTGTCGGGGTGGCGCAGCAGCAGGCACAGGGCGCCCCACCCCGACTTGCTGAACCCCAGTCATGCATATCCCTGGTACAGCGGCGTGATCACCAGTTCGTTGACCACTGCCCGCGGATGGAGCCGGGCCAGCGCCACGACCATCGACGCGATATCCTCGGGCATGAGCATCTTGGCCAGCCGCTCCGGCGGCGGCGGCACCGGGCGCTCGGCCAGGATGGGAGTATTGACTTCACCCGGGTAAATGCTCGTCACGTGGATGTTGTTGTCGCGCTCCTCCAGGCCCACCGCGGCCCCGAGCGCCGTCATGGCAAACTTCGAGGCGCAGTACGCAGGGCCCGCCAGCTCCGAACAGCGTTTGCCGGCGATCGACGAGATGTTCACGATCAGCCCGCCCCCCTGGGCCCGCATGCCGGGTATGGCGCAGTGCATCGTGTTGAATGCCCCCGTCGCGTTGATGGCCATCAGCTTGTCCCAGTCGGCCGGATCGAGAACGTCGAACCGCCGCCGGGCCGTGTTGACCCCGGCGCTGTTGACCAGGATGTCGATCCCTCCCAGGTACTTGCCGACCCAGTCGAACAACGCCCTGACATCATCGCGGTCCGACACGTCGCACGCCCGCAGCAGGATTGCCGGTTCTCCCTGGAACTCGGCGGCCGCCTGCTTCAGCTTCTCCTCCTTGCGGCCGCTGATGGCAACGCGGCAGCCTTCCTGGGCCAAGGCCAGGGCCACTCCAAGGCCGATCCCGCTGCCGCCGCCGGTCACCAGGACGCGCTTTCCACGAATATCCATCTGCTCAATCTCCATAGAACGGGTCTTCTGGCGGGGGGCCGGTGCCTTCCTTTTTACCGCCGATCGGCCGCCGGGCCAAGTGGCGGTGGGTACTGAGCGGAGAACTGCAAAGTAGCAGGCACTCTCCGAGTGCCGTCCGCAGAAGTGCCGGAAACCCCTATTTCCCGCAATCGCCCTTTCGGAGAGTGCCTGCTGCTTCTCCTGCAACATCAGGACTTCACAGTCTTCCTGGGGTGCTGAGAATTCGCCATGGCCGCTGCCTGCCAACCCGTTGCTCCCGGCGGCAAAGGAGAAAATAATGAAGGGCATGGCCCATGGAAACCATCAACTCGATACGAGCATCGAGATCGTTACCCCCGAGAACGTGTCCTTCCGCTACCACGTGGCGGGGCCGTTCCGCCGCCTGCCGGCCTTCCTGCTGGACTGCGTCATCCAGGCGTTTCTGTCCATGCTGGCCAGCATGTTCCTCACCGTCGCCTTCACCTTGCTCGGGCTCCCCTCCCTGGGAAACGGGGTCACGCTCGTCTTCCTGTTCGTGGTCTCCTGGTTCTACGGCGGACTGTTCGAGGCCTATTGGAACGGCCAGACTCCCGGAAAACGGATGATGCGCATTCGCGTCATCTCCACCAACGGCCAGCCGATCAACGGGCTTCAGGCGGTCCTGCGCAACTTCCTGCGGGCCATCGACGCCCAGCCGCTGGTCTTCTACCAGTTCGGGCTGTTCTCGTCGATGATGAACGACCGTTTCCAGCGGCTGGGAGACCTGGCGTCGGGCACCATGGTGATCGTGGAAGATCGCGAGTGGTTCCAGGGAATCCTCCGCATCGACGAGCCGGAGGTCGTGCGTCTGGCCCAACTGGTTCCGCCGGCGTTTCAGCCAACGCCCTCGCTGGCCCGCACGCTGGCCACCTACGTTCATCGCCGCCTGGCATTTCCGCCGGCCCGCCGGATGGAAGTGGCCAGGCATCTTGCCCAGCCGCTGGCCCGGCGATTCGGACTGCCGGAAGGGATCAATCCCGACCATCTCCTGTGCGCCGTCTATCAGCGGGTGTTCATCACCGACATGCCCGGCGAGGAAAAACCGGCCAATCCCTTCGCAGCGGCCCGCGTGCCGGCCGGCGGCGCGGCGCCCTTTGTGGCGGTAGAACCGGGCGAAAGCCCGTTTTCGCCGGCAGCGGCAGGAGGGGGCCGAGCATGAAGGTATCGGATCTTCTGCAGTCGCGGCGAAAGGACTGGACCGAACTGGAGACACTCTGCGTCCGTTTTGAAGGCCGCTCGAGCATATCCCGTGCGCCCGACCAGTTGACCCGCTTCGCCGCGCTCTACCGCTCCCTCTGCGCGGACCTGGCTCTGGCCGAGGCCTACCAGCTTCCGCCCGAAGTCACCCGCTACCTTCACCGCCTGGTCGGTCGCGCGCACAATCAGCTCTACCGCAGCCGCGAGTTCACCCTCTCCACCTGGGCCCATACGCTGCTCTTTGCCGTCCCCCAGCAACTGTTTCACGATATGTACCTGCGGCTGGCTTTCTGCCTGTTCTGGGGCACGTTCCTGCTGTCGGCCATGCTGGCCACCAGCCAGCCGGGATTCTCCGAAAACGTGCTCGGCGCCGAGCAGAAGCAGCAGCTCAAGGAGATGTACGATCGACCGGTGAGCGAGCTCGATCCGGCCAAACGCGGGGAGATGCTGGGGTACTATGTTCTGCACAATGCCGGGATCGGCCTGCGCTGCTTCGCCTTCGGGCTGGCCTACGGAATCGGGGGAATCCTGGTCACGTTCTACAACGCGGTGCAACTGGGAGCCGCTTTCGGCTACATGTCGACCCTCAAACAATGGGGCAACTTCTCCGAGTTCGTTACGGCCCACGGCCCGTTTGAACTCACCGCGGTCGTGCTCTCGGCGGCCGCCGGCATGCGGATGGGATTCGCCCTGATCCTCACCGGCGGCCTGCGCCGGATCGCCTCGCTCCAGCGCGCCGCGGTCCAGGCAACGCCCGTGGCCTGTGTGGCCGTGATCCTGTTTGTGATCGCGGCGCTCATCGAGGCCTACGTCTCGCCGGCCCCGCTTCCCTACAGCTACAAGGCGGCCGTGGCCGTGTTCTCGGCGGGGTTGTTGATGTTCTACTTCGTCGGGCTGGGAATTCCCCGGGAGGCCGGGCCATGAAACTCGACGAAACACGCATCGTCATCCGCTATCGGACCAAGGCCGACGTGCTCGACCTGGCGCTGAAAATGATCCGGTGCCATGCCGGCCCGATCTCCTGTTGGCTGCTGTTGGGGGCCGCGCCGCTGTTTCTGCTCAACATGTGGCTGCTCGACGATTTCGAGTTCTACGACTTCGTCTGGGGATTTCCGTTGAGCTACATGGTGCTGACCACGCTGCTCGTCTTCCTGGAGATGCCCCTGGCAACAGCCCCGCTCACCCTGTTTCTGGGACAGGCTGTCTTCATGCCGCATCCCGACCGCAAGACCCTGTTTCGCGACCTGCGCGGCAGCCTGCCCCAACTGATCGTCTACCAGGTCCTGCTCCGCCCCTTTTCGGTCCTCTATCCCTACTTGAACGAGGTGATTCTCCTCGAACGGAATCCGCTGCGGACAAGGACTCGCACGGTGAAGACCACAGGGGCCCGGTCCCGCGAGCTTCATCGAGACCAGTCCAGCGACCTGATCATCAACGGCTTCCTCAATTTCCTCCTCGGCCTGGTCCTGTTCGGTGCCACCTGGGCGTCGCTGGCGCTCATGCGGATCCTGTTCTTCGGCGACTGGGACCTCCTCACAGGGGCCTCTCTCGACCGGCCGATGTATACCACCTACTATCACTTGCTGCTCTGGACAATCGTCGGGTTCACCACCGTGCTCCGCTTTCTCAGCTACCTCAACCTGCGGATCCGCCGCGAAGGGTGGGATGTCGAACTCCAGGTGCGGGCCGAGCGGGCGCAAGTGAGCCACCAGGTCGTGTGAGAGACCCTCGGGAATGATCAATTTACCCTATCTCGCCAGCGCGGTGATCGCACAAACGGCCGAGCAAGCAGGCTCGATCGAGGCCGGACGCGATGCGCTGTCGCAATGGGGGCGCTACCCGTGGTACGATAGCGAAGCAGACGGGCTGCGGCCCGTCAATCTCGTCGAACCCTGGGATCTGAGCTGGCTCTTCGACTGGCTCAAATTCAACTGGGGATGGGGAGGCGGCGGAGGCAACTGGATCCAGTGGCTGTTCTGGGCGATCATCCTGGCCCTGCTGGGCGTGCTGACCTGGCTGCTCGTTCGCGCCTTTCTCAAACGCAACAAGTCCGTCGACAAGCTCCTGGAAACGCCAGCGGACCGGCCCGAAGAAGAGCGGCGGCTCCTCGAGGCGCTTCCCGAACCGGTGCGGCAGAGAACACGGCTCCTCGAGGCGGCCCAGCGCTGCTATCAGGAGGGCAATTTCAACGAGGCCATCATCTACCTGTTCAGCCACCAGCTCGTCTTTCTCGACAAAAACTACCTCATCCGCCTCTCGCGCGGCAAGACCAACCGCCAGTACCTGCGCGAGCTGGAGCCTCGCGATACCCTGCGGCGGATCCTGGCCGACTCGATCGCGGCCTTCGAAGATGTGTTCTTCGGCGGCCACTCGATCACCCGCGAACGATTCGAACACTGCTGGAACCGGCTCGGACAGTTCGAGGCGCTCGCCGTCGGAGGCCTGACACGATGAACCGCCCCCCCGCCTCCGTAGCCGAAGTCGCCAGA
>CAZLWV010000209.1:0-11837 GCA_964563135.1 uncultured Planctomycetaceae bacterium | reverse complement strand
AGGCACAGCCTGACCTACGGCGTTGTCAGTTGTCAGGCACAGCCTGACCTACGGTTTTGTCAGGCATGGCCTGGCCTACGGTGAAGAACAGAACACACAATGCAATAGACCCAAAGGCACGTCACGATGGATTTAACTCCGGAATCCAAGGCTATCGGCAGGGAGAATTTCCGCGCGGCGATCGGCAGTTCGCTCGTTCGGCGCGATTTCCTCAAGGCAGGCATCCAGAAGGGCATCAGCTCGGGCAACGGCCTGGGGCCCTACTACTATGGATACGGTGAGAAGGTTGCCCGGCCGCTGCGCGTGGGAGTGATCGGCACGGGGGATGAGGGGAGCGTGCTGCTGGGCGCGATCAACCCCAACTTCATCGAGGTCGTGGCGATCGCCGATATCCGCCCGTACAACGTGTGGCGGGCGTTTCACGGCGACCACGAGAGTCCGGCGGCCAGCGCCGCCCGCTGCGGGCTGATGGCCAAGTACGGATGGAAGACGCGAGAGGAAGCGGAGAAGCACGTCAAGATCTACGGGCCCTACGAGGAGCTTCTGGCCGAGGCGAAGGACGTGGAGGCGGTGATCATCGCCTTGCCGCTGCATCTTCATGCCCCGGCGGCGATCGCCGCCATGAAGGCCGGCAAGCACGTGCTCACCGAGAAGCTGATGGGTTACAGCGTGCACGAGTGCAAAGAGATGGCAAGGATTGCCAGGGAAACCAAGAAACACCTGGCCACGGGACACCAGCGGCACTACAACATCCTCTACGATAATGCCGTTCACGCCATCAACGCCGGCCTGCTGGGCGACATCCACTACATCCGCGCCCAGTGGCACCGGGGCAACCTGCCGGGCAACGACAGTTGGCAGCAGCCGATGCCAGAAGTATTCAAACCCGACGACGCCCAGGCAAAAAGCCTTGCCAAGACCCTGGCGGCCTGGGAGAAGAAACTGGCGGAGGTGAGCGGGCAGCTCGCCAAGGAGAAGAACGCCGAGAAGAAGGCGGCCAAGGCGGCGGAAAAGGCCGAGTGGGAAATCAAGGTCGCGCAGAAGAAGGCACAGCTCGCCGACAAGGACATTGCCGACAAGCTGGAGAAGTTCGGCTACCGGAGCAGCCAGATCAAGGACAGTTCGGGGATGGTGCACTACACCATTCCGCCAGGCGAGGAACTGATCCGCTGGCGGTTGTGGAACCGGACGGGCGGCGGACTGATGGCCGAACTGGGGAGCCACCAGCTCGACGCGGCCAGCATTTTCGTCTCGGCCATGCACGACGGCAAGAAGCAGCATCCGCTGAGCGTTTACGCGGCGTCCAGCCGGTCCCTGTTTCTGCCCGATCGCGAATCGTCGGACCACGTGTTCTGCATGTTCGAGTACGCCGCGCCGGATTACGATCCCAAGGACGACCTGAAGAAGCGCAAGAAGATCACCGTTTCGTACGCTTCGATCAACGGCAACGGTTTCGGCGGATACGGCGAGACGGTCTTCGGCACCAAGGGGACGCTGCTGCTGGAGACGGAGAAGGACGCCATGCTGTTCAAGACGCACTTCGTCGACGACAAGACGATCGTGCGGGGCAGCATCGGCAGCGCGTCGCTGGAGCTGCTCGCCGACGGCGACAAGCCGGCGGCCGACGAGCAGGAAGTATCGGCGGCGATCGGCCTGCACGCCACCGCAGGCGACATCAGCCGCGGCTACACGGAAGAAATCGAGCACTGGGCGTACTGCATCCAGGAGAATCCCGAGGCGAAGGACGACGGTCCGCTGCCCCACTGCCATCCGAAGATCGCCATGGCCGACGCCATCATCGCGCTCGGCACCAACCTGGCGGCTGCCGGCAGCGGCCGGGTCGATTTCAAGCCGGAATGGTTCGACGTCGACAGCGACGAGACTCCGGAGAACGTCAAGCCCGATGTGACGCGCTACAAGTGAGCCCTTTGGGGGCCCCGGCCCCCATCAGGGCATGGAAAGCCGAGAGCCGATGCCAGACGCGAGGATGTGAAACGATCATGCCCAAGGTGAGTATTTCGATCCCGCACGTCCTGGGCCAGGAGGAGGCAACTCGCCGGCTGCAGGAGCGATTCCACACGGTCAAGAGCCAGTTCGGCGGCCAGATCACCGATCTGGAAGAACAGTGGGAGGCGAACGGCCTGCGGTTCGGTTTTCGGGTCATGGGACAGAAGATCTCGGGCCTGGTGGCGTCCGAGGCCTCCGAGGTCCAGGTTGCGGCCGATCTTCCGATGGCCGCCCTGATGTTCAAGGGAACGATCGAGCGGCAGATCCGCGACGAGTTGACCAAGATGCTCAGCGGCTGAAGGACGCCAGACCGTCAGGGCGCCAACGGGCGCCGACTGAAGGTTGGTCGCGAGCTACCGCTCGGTCAGCGGCCGGCTTGCCTCTGTTCGCCGCGGGTGTTTGGGAGAAGTCTGGCGATGCGCGAGGCCCGTCGTCTCGAGCCGGCGGCAGAAACACCCGTGGTGCCTGTTCATACCCAGGGGAGACTCCCGGGTTTTGCCGAGGGGCCCGCTCAGGCAGGGCGCGGCTGTGCGACACAGAGCTTGTCGAGGGTTTCGATAAGGAACTGCCGATCGAAGGGTTTGACGATGAAATCGGCCGCCCCGATCTGGAAGGCTTCCTTGAGCACGTGCTTCTGATCGAGGGCGCTGACCACGCAGACGCGGGCGTCCGGATCGAACTTGAGGATTCCGCGCAGCCCGTGAAGCCCGTCGAAATGGGGCATGACGAGATCCAGCGTACAGGCGTCGGGCCTGAGCGCGATGTACTGGTCGATCGCTTCCTGGCCATTCGTCGCCTCCCCGGCGATTTCCCATCCGGCTTCGGTGGCAGCGTCCTTGATCATCTCGCGGATGATGATGGCATCGTCGGTGACGAGTAGTCTCCTGGTCATGACAGGCTCCTTCAGTCGGTCTTGCGATATCCTCTTCTATTTTTTCTCGCGTCGCGGTGTTCGCGACACGTTCATGTCGCAGCTTCAACTCGCGGCAACTGCCGGCCCGTCCCGCGGGACTTTGAGAAACGATAACCGTCTTCGGGCGCATCCGGGCGGCATTGCTACAGGACCCTCGGCGACGTGCCGGCGATCTCGACGATGAGTTCACCGCTGGAGCAGTCGAGCGTAACGCGGCGTCCTTTCTGGCCGCCCACGTCCCTGGCCACAATGCGGATGTTTTCTTTAGCAAGAAGGGACTGGACGGCTTCGACATTCGAATCGCCGATCTGCAGCGGTCCGGAAACGCCGAACATGCAGGCCCCTCCCGCGATCTTGGCGATCAGGCCTTCACGGTGCACGCCGATACGGGCAAGTTCCGCGAGCATATGGGGCAGGGCCGTGTCGGCGAACTTGCCGGGCAGGGCTCCGCGGCCGCTTGCGTCAGGCAAGACAATGTGCGCCAGCCCGCCGGTCTTCAATCGGGGATGGTAGAGGGCCAGGCCGACACACGATCCCAGAACGGAGCACAACAGGGCCGGCCCTTTCGCAATGGCAACTTGCCCCATGCCGACGTTCTGTTTCTGCGCGGGTTGCGTGATTGTGCAGGAGGTCATCCGTCCAATTTCCCATTCTGGAGGAAACGCAAGTTCTCCGAACTCCGTTCGAAAGGCCGTCTATACCTTGGCATGGAACGTCTGTCCCATTCTCTTGCGGAGGGCGTCGGTCGGGACGAAGAGCACGTGCCAATTGAGCAGCTCTCCTTCTCGATGGAACGCGGTTCGACAAATGAGCACGTTGTCGCTCGTCTCGGCCTGGGCCATAAGGGCCTGCTGGAGTACGCTGGCGCCGTAGTCCTGGAGGAAGTAGGGGGCGGACGGCACCAACTCGTGGTCGATCAGCCGCGTGACGGCGTTCATGTAGGCGCAGGCAAGGATGTTTCCCGTTTCCGTAAGGGCCGACTTCTCCAGATCGGACCACTCCTTGTCGTTGTTTATTTCACGTCCGAGGAGGGAAGCGGCGAGCTGCCGGCCGTTCTCCTCGTCGAAAATGAGGATCATCTCTCCGCCCAGTTCCCCCACCAGACTGAGGACGACCATCGTGAGGAGATCGTCGTTGATGTTCAGTTCGGCGCAGACCATTTCGAGAGGAAGCTCGCGCACCTCGTCGAGCGTCAGCGCGATCAGCCCATCGGTCCAGCGGCACATGGCCGCCGACGCATCGTGGGTGGCCGACGCCAGCAGTTGGCGCAGGACTTCCAGGTCGCGCCGGTGCGATACGCTTGAGTTCCACATCACCATTCTCCTATACAGCTCAGTTGCCGACCGCCTGGCGGCTCGATATGTCAATCAGTGCAGCGGTATCCAGGATGAGGGACACGCGCCCGTCACCCAGGATGCTGGCTCCCGCGATTCCGGCAACGTTCTGGTAGTTCTCGGCCATGGACTTGATGACCACATCCTCTTCGCCGAGAACCCGGTCGACCGACAGTCCGATCTCCTGCCCCGCCTCGCCGACGATGACGAGCGTGGTTTCCCCGTCGAACGACATGGGCCTTGCGGGGCGATTCCAGGACAGAATCTCGCCGAGGCTCACCAGCGAGATCACCCGCCCGCGGATGCGCGCGGTCCAGAGTCCCTGGACCGTGGACAGGTCCTTGCGGCTGACCCGGACGATCTCCACCACCGATTCCATGGGCATGGCGAAGATGTCTTTTTCGACCTCGACCATCAGGCTCGGCAGGATGGCAAGGGTCAGGGGCAGCTTGATGGTGAGCCGGGTGCCTTCTCCCGGGGTGCTCTCGAGGTCGACGGTTCCGTTGATGTCTTCGATCTTCGACTTGACGATATCCATTCCCATGCCGCGTCCGGAGACTTCCGTCACCTTGTCGGCGGTGCTGAGGCCGGGTTCCCAGATCAACTGGTAGATCTGGTGAGGAGTCATCCTTTCGGCATCGGCCTCGGTGATCAGGCCCTTCTCCAGGGCCTTCCGGCGGATCTTGTCGGGGTCGAGCCCCTTGCCGTCGTCGGTCACCTGGATGTAGATGCTGTTTCCGCGGTGGAAGGCATCGAGCGTCACGGTGCCTTCCGTCGGCTTTCCCTTGGCGGCGCGCTCTTCGGGGAGTTCAATGCCGTGGTCCACCGAGTTGCGGACCATGTGGATCAGGGGGTCGCCGAGTTCGTCGATCATGCGTTTGTCGAGTTCCGTCTTCTCGCCGCTGATGATCAGGCGCACGCTCTTTCCGTTGACGCGAGTGATATCGCGGACAACGCGTTTGAACCGGGTGAACAGCGGCCCGATCGGAACCATGCGCGTGTCCATCACGCTCTGCTGGATCCCGTCGGAGACGCGGCCGAGTTGATGGATCGCCTCGGCCAGGTCGTTCACGTTTCCGCGAATCTGCTGAATCGCCTCGACGTCGCGCTGGACGGATTCCAGTTCGGTCTGGATCCTGCGGACCTGGCTGCGCATCGAGTCGAACTCCGCCTGCAGCAACGACCGGTCGGCCGAGGAGTCGATGGATACGGAGGCGATCCGGTTGAGGGTGCCGAAGACGGAATTGAGCGTCTGGAGCGACTGCTTGCCGCCGAGGCAGGCCTTGAGGCTGTCGCCGATCTGAGAGAACCGGGCCTTGCTGATCACAAGCTGCCCGGCCAGGTTCATGAGCTGGTCGAGGCGGTCGATATCGACGCGGAGCGTCTCGGTGGGGCGGTTGCCCCCGGAGGTATCGGCGGCCCGGTCCTTGCGCTGTGCGGCAGCGGGGGTCTTGGACTCGTCGTCGTCGCTAGTGCGAGCGGTCCGCCGGGGCGCCTGCACCTGGGCGGCGCGCCGCGGGCCAGGTGTGGGGCGTTTCTCCGCGGGGGTCGCCCTCTCGGCAGAAGAACCGCTCTCGGCCGACGCGGCGCCGACGATCGCCTCGCAGACGATGTCCTCAACACCTGCGATCTGAAGGTGGCGAAGGAGTTGCTCCAGGCTCTGATCCGTGACGACACCGAACTCGATGGTCTGGATGGTTTCTACTTCATCGAGCGTATCCACATCGGGCTCGAAGTGGCACAGGTTGCCCAGATTGCTGAGCTTCTCGTGAATGAGCTGCGCCTTCAGGCCCGCCAGGGGCAAGTCGGTCTGGAGCCTGACCCGGCCCACGAAACCGCGACTGGTTTCCGGGGCGCAGGCCCACGCTCGGGCGCGGAAGTCGGGGTCGATGGGAGGGGCTGCCGGCCTGGCGGCCGCCGGTTCAGGGGCAGGGGGCGGGGGAGAGGCTGCCGGTTCGTTGACGGCCTCGTTCCGCGGGGCCAGGGGTCTTTTGACCGCCTGCGCGGCGATCAGTCCCGACGCCAGCACGCTGAAGTTGTCGTCGCCGTACGTTCCACGCCTGAGATTATCGAGGAAGGATCGCAGCCCGTCGGTGGCCCGCAGCATCGCGTCGGTCAATTCGGGGGAGAGGGCGCCGTTGGTCTCGTTGAGATACTGGAGCTGGTCTTCCATCAGATGCGCCAGCTTGGCCGCACGATTCAGTCCGATGGATGCGGCGGAGCCTTTGATGCGGTGCGACGTCACCAGGAGGTTGGAGATCGACTCCCGGTCTCCGCCCCCCTCGAGGGCAAGCAGAGTCTCGGTCAGGCTGTCGAGGGCCATTTCCGTCTCGTCGATGAAGATCCCCAGGTACTTGGTGGGGATTTCCGCCTCGTTTTCGATATCGGCAAAGGGATCGGACGGCGGCTGAGACGGAGCCGTTTGCACGACGGCAGCCGGCGGGAGGGGGGCCGGAGCCGGCTGCGCCGGGGCCTGAGCGCCGGCCGGGGATGGATGCGGAGGGGCCTGCGGCTCGGCGATGGCGGCCGGGGGTTCCTGGCAAGGCGTCTGAGGGATCTCGGCAGGAGGCGTACTAGCCGCTGCGGGGGCCGGAGGGGTCAAGTCGGCCAGCGCGCGTTCGGCATCGGCCTGGCTGGACTTTTTCCGTTCGACGCCGGCCTTCTGGAGGAGGCTGCTGATTCCCTGGACGACTTCGCTGCAACCAACCGGTTCGGCATCGGGCTCCTTGAGGGCATCGACCATGGCCACAAGCCGGTCGACGGCCTGGAACATGAGTTCCACGCAGTCTCCCGAGATGATCAGCTCGTCCTTGCGGGCCGCGTCGAAGACGTTTTCCACCTTGTGGGTCAGGTCGTTGATATCGGCCAGTCCGAGCATGGCCGACAGCCCCTTGAGGCTGTGGGCCGATCGGAACATGTCGTTCATCAGGTCGTCGTCGCAGCGTTCGGTGTGGTCCTCGTCGAGTGCGCGGACCCATTCATCCAACTGCAACAGGTTTTCGTTGAGCCGGTCAAGCAACTGCCCCGA
This sequence comes from uncultured Planctomycetaceae bacterium, assembly GCA_964563135.1. GTDB lineage: Bacteria > Planctomycetota > Planctomycetia > Pirellulales > Thermoguttaceae > JAAYAY01. Next base: position 4,555 of record CAZLWV010000209.1, on the reverse strand, counting down.
TTCATCAAGGAAGTCGCCCAGAAGGCTCTCAAAGAACTCATCTCGAGCAACGGCTTCCGAATCGCTCATTTCTGTCCTCATTCCATTTGGCCTGGCCGGAAAAGGCCTCCGGCACGTCCCGTTATGTCTTTCTCACGCTCCATGGGCCGAGTTGCCGGCGGGCGGCTACTCGGGGCGCTGGTACAGCCAGGGCTGTATCCTCAGGAAATCCTTAAGCAAGTCGCCGACTCCTTCGGCGGCCCCGGCGACAAGAAGGCCTCCGACAGGGATCAGCGTCTTCACGTTGTCGATGACTTTCCGCTTGGATGCCGTATCGAAGTAGATCAGAACATTTTTCAGGAAGGTGATATCGAACGGACGCTCTCTGAGCGGGTCCATCAGGTTGTGCTGGCGGAAGGTCGTCATCGAGGCGATCGCCGGTTTTGCCTGCCAGATCCTGGCGTCCTTGGCTTGTTGAAAGTACTTCTGCCGCAGATCGACGGGCACCAAACGCATGGCGCGTTCTCCGAAGACACCGCTGCGAGCCTGCTCGATCGCGCCGACACCGATATCGGTTCCGACGATCTCGACGGTCCAGCCAGCCCCGGGAGGAAGGGCCGACGCGACACACGTGGCGATCGTCATGGCCTCGTCGCCCGTACTGCAGGCGGCCGACCAGATGCGCAGCCTCTTGGGAAGATTGTGTTTGCGGGCGTTGGCGAAGAAGTCAGGCAGGTAGACCTTGCGAAACCAATCCCACTGGCTTTCGTCGCGGAAGAGATACGTTTCGTGGGTCGTGATTTCCTGGAGAAATGCGTCCCATTCCGGATCGTTGGCGGGCAGTTTCTTGAGCCGTTTGAAGTAATCCTCGAAACTGGCAATCCCGGTGTTGCGCAGACGCCTGCGGAGGCGGTTCGAAAGGAGCGTCTTCTTCTGCGGCGAGACGTGGATCCCCGTGCGCTGGTAGATCAGTTCGGCATAGGCGGTCATCTGCGCATCCGAAACCTGTTCGAGGGTTCCCCCGATGGCGATCGGCATGGGAGCGTCGGACCAGGAACTGGAGGTAGTTGGCATGACAGGTGTCCCGACCATGTTTTGCTGGGATCGCCGCGGCGCGGCAAAAACGCAGCGTTCATTCAGTCAGTCATTCATTCATTCATTCGGAACCGGTCGCAGGGCCGCCGCGGACCCGTTCGTGTTCCGCCCGGGGACAGCCCACTCCGTTTTTTGCCGGGGAATTCCCTCGACAGACGGAGCTGCGATCCGCGCAGAGACCGGAATGTCACGCCAACTATAGGTTACTTTTTGAGGGCGAGAAGCAGGCCGTGCCGCACGTTTCCTGCAAGACTCCGTGGTTCTGCGCTGCTCGCGGCCGTCTGAACCACAGGTTGCACGCGCCTGCCGAGGGCTGCTCTGGCGACGAAGCGGCATTGACCGCTACAACCGGCACGATCCGACCCGGATTTGACATGCGCCTGCTGCAAGGTAGTTTTGGCGCGAGGAAACTTCCCGGTAAGGATCATTCGAGAGACAATTGCCCGCTCGAGACCGCAGCCATGGTGCTGCAGCGCGATGCGTCTGGCAGAGAACACCGGATAGTCGTTTCTCGAATGCCCCCAGACAACCGAGACGGATACGACTCGCCAACCCGATTTGACAAGGGAGACCCATGAGCACTCGAGTTCTCGTTGCCGACGATTCCAGCACGATGCGCAAGATCATCCTCCGGTCGCTCCAGGCGGTCGGCGTCACCGACGCGACCGAGGCGGCCGACGGCGCAGAGGCCGTTGCGCTTTTCAAGCCCGGAGAGTATCAGATGGTGCTGACCGACTGGAACATGCCTGGGAAGACGGGCATCGAGGTCATCCAGGAGATTCGCGCCAAGGACCCGAACGTACCGATCATCATGATCACGACCGAGGCGGAAAAAGGGCGTGTGATGCAGGCCATCCAAGCCGGCGTTTCCGACTACCTGGTCAAGCCGTTCACGGCCGACACGCTGCGAGAGAAGCTCGAGAAGCACGGCTGCTGAGCGGGAATGTCCGGGTAGGGCATCCCGGCGGGAAGCGACCGCACGGAACCCGGATTCCATTTCGTCAGAGAACCGCCGAAGGACAGGCTATCGCCTGTCCTTCTTTTCGTTCTTGCCCCCAGAAGGGGTCTGTTCCGCCCAGACGCGCAGCACGTTTCCGCGGCGCTGGCAGGCGCAGCCGACGGGCGTGAGCACCGCACGAAACAATTCGTCGAAGCTGGCTTTTTCGACGTGAAACGAGATCAACTGGTCGAGGGAAACGCCGGCCTTTTCGAGGCTGGCCCGATCGACCTCCAACTGGAGCCCAAGCTGCCTGGCGAAGTGCTCAAGCACAGCCCCGAGCGGCTGATTCGGCACGTCGGCCGTGAAGACCTGCTCGGCCGGACGCGCCGCCGGCTGGCCCGTGCCGGGGGGCAGACGCCTGGCGGCGCCGGTTCGCAGTTCCTCGATCGACTCATGGTCTTCGATCAATCCTCGCACGTAGACACGGCCGTCGGCCACGCGAATCTCGCAGCCCGGCACCGCGGCGCGCCATCGCTGGGCCAGCGATTCCGGTTTCTCACCGCCCGGATAGTCGCGCACCATGGCGACCTTCTCGGGGAGCGGCACGATGGCAACCCGTCGGGCATCCTGGGCAACCTGGTAGGTCAGATCGAACTGATGGAGGATGAGGGTAAGCGAGTCCGCCAGCGGCACGGCAGGCAGACAGGCAGCCGGCCAGAGGTCGTGCGGCACGCGGTCGGGATTGACGAGTTCGAGGTCGTTGCGCTCGGCCAATCCGCGCAGCAGGTCCCGGGGAGAATCGAGGTCCTTCCATTTGAGCGGGGCTTCTTTGGCAAACTTGCGTGACGGGGTCGAACCAAGGGCGGCAATCTCCTCGCGCCGCAGTTCGGCAACAGTCCGGAGGCGCTCCGCGCTGGCCGGAGGTCCCAGATACACCAGATCGCCGAGCGTGGTGACCCCCAAATTCCGGCCGGCCGCTACCGCCCGAAAGACTGCCATCACCGGTTCTTCCCGTGCAGTCAGATCCAGCTTCTGATCCGGATCGACCCGCCGGTCCAGGACAACCGCAACCTGCTGCGCCTTGGCGAAACCGAGAAGGCACTCGGCCAGGGGGCTCGATTCCCAGAAGACGCTTGCCGGTTGTGTCAATCGTTCACGGAACTGGCGCCCCGTAAGCCATGCGGGCGACGTGTCTGCCGCGGGAAGTGGCATCGCCCAGAGCGCGACCGCCGCCGCAACGCCCGCAACCAGTCGGAACGGGCCAGATCGAGTCACAGCACCCTCCGCGGGACGAGTATTTGAACCGAGCCAAGATCGACTTCCGCCCCAGTGCCTGGCTAGCGAGAAGGCCGGCTGTTGCGGAAGGATCGGTTCCTGATCGCAAGTTGCTCCCAATTGCCATTTTCCATCAAACTCGCCGGGAAGGAAAGGTTGGTTCTGCCGTCGGGTCGCGCTTTTTCGTTGGTGATTTCGGGCGATTGTGATTACAATCGAACTGAAGCGGCATCTATCCCAGGCCGCATTTCGGCATCGGCGATGGTTCTGTTGCCGGGCCGCGCTCCGTGTTGACCGTCGAGGAGTGCTTCGGTGAGCGATGCCATACGTCTCCCTTTTCTGACACTGCTTTACCAACAGTACCTGGCCAACCAGGATTCAGCGGCGTTCATCCGCAAGATATCTCAGACCTACACGCAGGGCACGCTGGAACGTCTGGCGTGCCACGGCAGCCCGGATGTGCGGCGTAGTGCCATTCTGGCATTGGGTTTCCTGGGCGATTACGATGCCAACCACACAATGGGCCGAGCCCTGGTCGACGAGGATCGGACGGTCCGAATGCTCGCCGAGAATGGGATCCGGAATCTCTGGAACCGCGCAGGAACCCAGGAGCAGTGCCAGACCCTGGCCGTGCTGATTCGATTGAATACGGCCCAGCAGTACCGCCAGGCAGCGGAAAGGGCGACCCGCCTGCTGGAGGAAGCTCCGTGGTTTGCGGAAGCGTGGAACCAACGGGCTGTCGCCCGATTTGCGCTGGGCGAGTTCGAGGGATCCATTCAGGACTGCCACCAGGCCCTGGAGATCAATCCCTACCACTTCGCGGCGGCCTCCGGCATGGGGCAGGCCTATCTCCACCTTGGCGACCATTTCTCCGCTCTGGAGTGCTTCCGGCGAGCCCTCCGGCTCAATCCGAACCTCGAGGGTGCTCGCGCCCAGGTTGCGAGGCTGACGAAGATCATTGAAGAGAAGTAGCCAAGAAGTGCGACCGGACCGGCCCCCCCCAGGTACCGGTCCGGTGCAGCATTCATGAAGAGGCGTGTTGTGCTCGTCTGGCTGGCATCTGTCAGCGGTATCCGTAGGCCGGAGCGGCCGGATTCATCGCGGCACCGTAGTTCTGTGGCGGAGTTCCAGCCGGGCTGCCAGCGGCCTGTTGGGAACCGAGGATCTGCTTCTCGTAGAAGATGGGGTTGGCCTGGAACTTCTCAAAACTCTCGCGGCTGCTGAACAGGTAGACCCGCTCTCTCCATCGGGCTCCGAATTTGCGGA
>CAZLWV010000208.1:3726-11979 GCA_964563135.1 uncultured Planctomycetaceae bacterium | reverse complement strand
CCGGGCACACCCACCAGGGCCACGAGTTGTTCCCGGTGGATCAACTGGCGTAGTTTGGACAGCCGCTTCTGGTCGGCTTCATTCTGCTCCCATCGCCGCTTCATGCGGGCCTTGATCTTGGCCTGCTCGTCCAGGAATTGTCCGAGTCGCTTGGTTTGCTTCAGTTCGTTTGTCGCTGTAGAATCCATATGCATTCTCCTTTTGCCCGGCCGCGGTCGCTCGCGAGCCGGGCTTTTTGTTCCGTCAGATGCCGGCTTCTGCCAACTCTCGCTCGGCGCGTCTGATAGCGGCCTCACGTTGGCGGCTGGTGGGACGGGAGGGGGCAAGAGATGCCCCGGGAGAATTCGCGGTAGTCCGCTCGATAAACCGCTCAATCGCCTCGATGCTGGTGAAGCGCTTCGTGCCCGCTACGATCGTTTCCAGGCGAGCGCCACGAGCGCCGCGCTGAAACCATCGGTAGAGTGTACTGAGATTCGGCCGCCCGGGGATGTGTTGAGGGGCTTCGTGTAGCGGGATCAGCGTTTCCTGGCGAATGTCGATTCCCATAAGAAAACCTCCAAGACAGTGGTTTGTAGTGCCAATGTCTAGAGGTTACTTGGAATCTCGCAGTCAATCAGTCTTGACCAGGTATATACCTAGCTGGACCATCCGAGCAGCGCGTAGCCGTGTTCGTCCTTCAGTAGAAAGCCATGTCGCACGAGAGCCGCCAGTGTGTTCTTTGTCGTGCCTTCAGAGACGACCTTTCCACGGCCGGCGAGAAAATCCATGATCGCCCGCTGGCTCCGGTCACCTGTGCGGCCGATTGCGCGAATCGCAGTGAACAGGTCTTCTTCCGACTCACTGAACTTGATCGGGCCTCTTCTTGGCTCCTTGGACCCCAAGGGAATGTGGAGTTTCGATAGCTCCTCCAGGATGGCCGGATCGTAATCCAACACGACCTCTTCCGTAGATGCCTGTTCTTTCAATTCGTCGATCTCTCGGTAGAGTGCGTCGGCGATTGCCTGCTTTTCTGGGGTCGATTGCTTTCGACGTTCCATGAGACACCTATCCTTCTGAGAGCCGAGCGACCGGCCGGGCGCCGTGGCGATAGGTGGAACCACGGTGCGCCGGCCAGTCTGGCGGGGCGCTACCCCGCAACCCGGCAGATACGAGTATTCTATCCGATCTTCTTCGCGATTTCGCGGGCCAGGGCCATGTTCTTCTCCGCGTAGATTTCGCTGGTATTCATCGACGCGTGTCCCAGGATCGACTGCACGGCTTCCAGGTCGAATTGCTGGCGGATCTCCGTTGCCGCTGCATGGCGTAGCATGTTCGGCGTCCACCGTGGAAGCGGAGCCAGGCCGGCCTTTTTTCGCGCCGCGTTCGCCTTCTGAATGGCTCGACGGACCGCATTGGAGTAGGCGTTCTTGTCGTACCGGTCCCGGGGTGTCCGCTTTGGATTTCGCACCCGGTTGTTGCCAGGGCGGTTGCCGCAAGATAGAGGCGTTTTTCGAGTCTCTGCGCGTTTTGCCTGTTGCTGCCTGACCGTGTCCTTTGGAGAGAAACAGTAGGAGTCTGCCGGGCGCAATAGGTACGGCGTCAAGATTTCCTGCGCCTTCGGGCCGATGAAGATGGTTCGGGATTGGTCGAAATGCTCCGTCTTGTGCGTTGACGGGGCGTAGATCCAAACATCGCTGGACCGGTCCACGTCGCCCGGGCGAAGCACGCAGACTTCACCGGGCCGGGCACCCGTCGCCCGCTGAAAACGAACCATGCTCACCACGACTTCGGGCAGATATGGCAAGGTGGCATCGACCACATCATCGGCTACCGGCTTGACCGGCGGATGGTCCGGGGCCTCGCACCGCCCACGCTTCAGACCCTCCAGTGTTGCCAGCGCCTGATACACGCTCACCGGGATCATTTCTTTCGAGGCCGCCCACCGAAAAGCGTGCTTGATGATCCGCACCCGGCGGTTGATCTCGTTGCGGCAGAGCCCGACGTCGATCATGGTTTGGCGTACCGCGTCCAGAGCCAGCGGTCCAAACTCGGTTGCCGGGGCCCGGGCGTAAAGCCGCTGGACCGGTCGGATGGCCCCCTTGATGATCCGATACTGCCCAGTTTCCTTGCCCCCCTTCCGGTAGTACTCTTCAGCGTGCTTTCGGTAGGCCGCCAGCACTTCGACCACCGTGATGGGTTGCAGGGCTGAAGAAGCCGGTTGGAGCTTGCCGGCGGGGGCTGTCGCCAGCTCGGCCACAAGGCGGTTGTATCGCTCGATACTTTCCGCGGAGCCGTACTTGCCCAGGAAGACGTGCCGGCCGTCGACGATTACGCGAGCTCGGCCGCTGGGCTTGTGCAGAGAATACTTGGGAATTCTGGGCTTTCGGGGCATGGCGCAGACCTCCTTTCGGAAAAGTGGTCACTTGACCACTTTTTGACCGGTTGTAGGCTGCACTGCTGACCGCCAGCAGGTATCTTAAACCAAGATTCAGCAAGAGTTTACGATAATGGAGCCGATGCGACTCGAACGCACGACATCCAGCTTGCAAAGCTGGCGCTCTCCCAACTGAGCTACGGCCCCAGGTAATGATGGGAGCGATGGCCTTTGGGGAGCCGCCCATCTATCAGGGGGTGTGGGGTTGCGGTTGTTCGTCGGAACCCCCACAGATCAGGCATTTTAGAGCACATATCGGCTTTTTCAAGGAGGGCCGGCCAGTCCTTTGCCCGGCAATCCACGCTGCCGGCTATCGTGCGAAGTCCTGGCTGGGAAGGGGGATCTTCTCCTTGGCAGGAGGGGGGGCCGCAGCAGGGGCGGTTGTGCCGTAGCGGCGGTTGAAGACTGCCGGGTCGAAGGGGTCCGCGGAAGTTGGCTGTTGGAAGGGGGCCGGTGGAGGAACTTCCTGAGGCTCTGTCTGGGGCGTTGCGGCGGCAAGCGATGCTTTCGTTGCCCAGTTGGGCGGTGTCTCGTCGGTGGTCGTCTGGGCCAGTTGGGGCGAGACTGTCTCCGGCCGACCGTCATGAATTGTCGCCGGCGGCAACGAGGCAGTCGCCGCGGAGGCTACAGACGACTGTGGGCCGGCGACTGGCGACTGCTGGGCCATGAGGGTGACCCATGCGACCAGAAACCGGTATTGGCTCGACTGCGAGAGCGACAACGTCGCCTCGGTCTGAAGTCGATTGGGGCACTTTCTTGGCCGAAGCAGCTCGCACTGGTCCGGCGAGGTGGAATCGATGAGCTTCAGAGTCGCCAGCAGATTGCGGTGGGTCGACGTTCGGCCCAGCGGGACTCCTGGACGCGACCGCTCCAGGCGGAATTCGTTGTCGGACCGGTCCGTATGGCACCCGGCCGTAGCGCAACGATTGAGCAGGAGCGGCTGAACAACGCGGGTAAAGGCTTCAACCGAGCCGGGCGGCAATCCGGCGGCAAGATCCTCGAGTTGCTGGGGGGTGGGACTGGCCAGCGACTGATCGGCGCCGCCAGGGCCGTTCGGTTCCATGGGCATTCGCGAGGCTGCAAGGCGTCGTTCCACAAGCCCTATGATCGGGTGTTTTGGGTCCAGTTGGCGGGCAATCGCCAGTTCCTCCTCCGCCCGGGCGTCCAGTCCCCGCCGTTGGCACCACTGGGCCAGTTCGGCGTGGTCCTGGGCCTGGCCGTGGCTGATCCGGGATCGACGCAGTTGATAGGCCTCGTCGAGGTCCTTGCAGACGAGTTCCACATTACCGGCGGGAACGAAGATCTTCCCGCTGGGAAGAACGACAAGGTAGCGGCCGTCGACCAGCGAGATCTTGCCCTCAATCACCTCGCCGCTGACCAGCACGAGGATGAGCTGCTGGCCCACTCCTTCAGGCTGTCCATCCGGAGGGGGGGTATTCGTCTGGCAGTAGGCCGGAGCCGCAAGAAGGGTGAGTGCCGCAAGGGCCGCAAATATTCTGGCATGCCATCTCATAGTGGGGGGAGAGTATGCGACCGACGTTCCTGCGTCAAGAGACAAATCGCAACTGGAAGGAGGGTGTGAGCGACGTTATACTGAGGGTTTGGGCTCTCCGCGGTTGCAGGGAAAGAACAATGTCCAAGGTGCGACAGGAGGTTCATTTTCGCGGTCGAGTCCAGGGCGTGGGTTTCCGATGGACCGTGCAGCGAATTGCAAACCATTTTGAAGTAGTCGGTTACGTCAGAAACATGCCCGACGGACGAGTTCAGCTCGTGGCCGAAGGCGACGAGGAGGAACTTGAGCGTTTCGTTGGTGCGATCGAGGCCGAGATGAATCGCCATATCGCCGATGTCTCGGTCATGAAGATGGCGGCCATCGACGAGTTCAGCCGGTTTGAGATTCGTTACTGAGCAGGCCGGTGCCAGGCCGGTCCATTTTCCATGTCGTCGTGCGAACCGAATGTTCGTCGCCTGCGTAGGGGACCCCATGCCGGTCTGCGGCCAATTCGACATAACTCTCGTTCATTGAACGGCCTTCAACATTTCAGGTTTCCAGCACATGAATCTCTTGGGTGAGCCGTTGTTCTTGTTGGGTACGACGAACGTCTGGATTCGGCCCCTTTGGGTGGTTGGTATCGGCTTGGCGGGAGCCGTGGCGATCCTGGTGATTCTCCTGGCGCTCCTTTCGGTGCTGGCACCCAAGATCTACGCCATTGCACGGGTGACGGCCAAGGAGGCCATGTCGCAACCGCTCTTCTACGTGATCCTGATCATCGGTGTGCTGGCTCTTCTGATCTTCCCCTTCCTGCCGTACAACACCTTCGGGGAAGACGTGAAGATGCTCAAGTTGGAGGGTCTGACTCTGATCAAGATCCTGGCCGTAATCCTCGCCGTCTGGACGGCCAGTGTGTCGATTGCCGACGAGATCGAAGGGCGTACTGCCCTGACCCTGCTTTCCAAGCCGGTCGGCCGTCGGCAGTTGATTCTGGGCAAGTTCGTCGGGATCGTGATTCCCGTGGCCGTTGTGTTCATTCTGCTCGGCTCGTTCTTTCTGGCGACGGTCTCGTACAAGATCTCTTACGATGCCCGCGAGAACTCCAAGCCGGATCCAACGGTGGAAGAATGCCGCGACGAAGTGCTCCAGGTCTCTCCGGGCCTGGCTCTGGGATTCATGGAAGCCGTGGTACTCGCTTCGGTCAGCGTGGCCATTTCCACTCGTTTGCCGATGATCCCGAACATGATCATCTGCGTCTCCGTTTACGTGCTTGGCCACTTGGTGCCGCTGCTGGTGAACTCGGCGGTAGGCAACAATGATTTTGTGCGGTTTGCCGGAGATTTTTCCGCCGCCGTGCTGCCGGTGCTGGACCATTTCAACATGGAGACGGCCATCTCGACCGACCAGATCGTGTCGCCGCAGTTTCTGGCCTGGACCGCTCTCTACAGCGCCATCTACTGCATCGTGGCGATGCTGCTGGCCCTGCTCCTGTTTGAAGATCGCGACCTGGCGTAGTCCCGTGGACCCCGGTGGTCTGTCACACCCAAGAATTGCGATCGAGACGGCGGAGCGACTCGGCGATCGGCGCATGATTCTACGCCACGGATCCCAAGATCAATCTGCGACAGAGTGCTGGTTTCGGGGCGAGCAGGGAGCACGTTGGAGGTCTTCCTGCTGGCGATCCGGGTTGACGCACTCCTCTCTCACGCCTTGGAGGATCCGCTGCGGTCCCGCATCCGCTCAAGGATCTTCCAGCACACCAGCTGCATTCGTGGCAGGTGGAACGGACCTTTCCAGAGGTTCCCCTTGAGCGGCACGGAGATCCGTCCGTCGCGGTGCAGGTAGCCGTACCACTCGCCGAACTGGGGATCAGGAAAGTGCTCGTAGGCCCAGTCGTGGGCCAGACGATGCCACTGGGCGTAACACTCCTTGCCCGTCAGGTGGTAGGCCAGAAGCGTGGCGATGATCGTCTCGTTCTGAGGCCACCAGAACTTCATGTCGTGCCAGTACTCCTGGACCGGGCAATCGAAGACGTCGCGAAAGTACAGCATGCCTCCGTACTGTTCGTCCCACCCGCGGCGCCACATCCAGTCGAGCATCGTCGTTCCCAACGCAATCAGGTCGGCATCGCCGCCGCGATGCTCGGCCTCCGCCAGAATGAACCAGGCCGCCTCGATGGCGTGTCCCGGGTTGAGCAATCGCCCGTCGAAGTGATCGATCACCTCGCCGTGTGGCCCCACCGTTTCCATGACGGCCTCCAGGTCCGGCTTGACGAAATCCTGCCGGATCTCCTGGATCGCCCGCTCGATACGCTCCTCGGCCAGCGGGTCCCCGATCGTCTCCCGCAGAACCTGGGCCGTAACCAGGAGAATCATGGGAAGGCCCATCCCTTTGCACGGCCGGGTTTCCGGGTCGATCTTTGCCGGGATCTTTCCCGGCGTGTCGGCGTGCTCGATGACCACGCGGAACAGGCGACGGGCTTCCCGGGCGGCCTGCTCGTCGCCGGAGGCCTGGGCATAGGCGGCCATCGCGATGCAGCCAAAGGTCTCCGCGAACACATAGCGCCGCTTGCGCACCGGACGTCCTTCACGGGTCACCTGGAAGAACATCCTGCCGTCGCGATCGGACCCGTGGCGGCGGATGAAGTCGATCCCGTGCCCGGCAAGCTCGAGCCATTCCTCACGCGGCTCCACCGTGTTGTAGAGCGTCGACAGGAGCCACGTGAAGCGGCACTGCTGCCACATCCCCTTGTCGGTATCGAGAATCGAACCGTCCCGGTCCAGGCAGATCATGAACCCGCCGTGCTCGCGATCGACACAGTGCTTGATCCAGAAGGGAAGCGTGTCGCCGAGCAGGCCGTCACGATAAACAGACAGGAGCCGGTCGCGCTGTTGTGGTGTCATGTTTCTGCCAGCCGGCCATCTCGGCCTGCCTGCCTTTTGCTTCGAATCGTGGGGCCGGGCGCGGACAATCCACCGGCCGAGTGGCTGGAAACGCGGCCAGGCCGGGCGGGAGGCTGTTGGCGAGGGGATCGGAGAAGCTCCCTTCCGCCTCGTCGCCAGCAGCCTCGCCCGGGCCGTTCGGACCGATACTGTAGAGCACAGACCGGCCGCTTTCAAGATGATCGCCGTCAGTTACGGTGCGTTTGCCCGGCACGGCCGCTGCCCGGCACAAGCCGTTGGGGCTGTCGCCGCGGGGCGGCTCCTGCCGGGGCCCTCCAGGACTCGGCGGCAACGCCTTCTGCGACGTCCACCCAGCCTCGAAGACCGCCGTGTTGGTTTCAAAGACTCGCCCTGGGCGGAGCCAAATCGCCGCTCACCCAGAGGTCGCCCGCCCGCCGTCTCCCGTCGGTGCCCGCCGGCGGCCCTGCCGCCTTGAGCCCCTGCACCGCCAGCTCGATCAGCTCCAGGCTGTTGGACGGTTTGCCGCCGATGTCGTAGAATCGGCCTTGAGTGTTGTTCGTGCAAGAACGCAGATTGCTGCTGCAACGGCCGTACACACCGCCGGCAGCAGGCTGCCATTTCGGTCATTCCCCGTCAGGTTCCCATGATGAATCACCAGGCCAGTCACCGCATCTTCACGCGAGCCAGGCAGCTCATGCCGGGCGGAGTCAACAGCCCGGCCAGGGCTTTTGGGGCGGTCGGCGGGGAACCGATCGTTTTCGAACGCGGAGAAGGCGCTTGGCTCTTCGATGTCGACGGAAATCGCTACATCGACTACGTCGGTTCCTGGGGGCCGATGATACTCGGCCATCGCCATCCCCGAGTGATCGCCGCCCTTGAGGAGGCCCTTGCCCGCGGTACCAGTTTCGGAGCCCCCACGGCGGCTGAGAATGAACTGGCCGAGCTGGTTGTCGCGGCCATGCCGAGCATTGAGAAGGTGCGGTTCGTCAATTCGGGCACCGAGGCCACGATGAGCGCCATCCGCCTTGCCCGCGGCTACACCGGACGTGATCTTGTCGTGAAGTTTGCCGGCAACTACCACGGCCACGTCGACAGCCTGCTCGTTGCCGCCGGCAGCTCGGCTGCCACGCTCGGGGTCCCGAATTCTCCCGGGGTGACTGCGGGAACGGCCAAGGACACGCTGGTTCTCCCTTACAACGATGCCGGCGCCCTGGACGAGGCCTTTCGCGCCCACGGCGACAAGATCGCCGCCGTCATTGTCGAGCCCGTGGTGGGCAACATGGGTTGCGTCAAGGCCGAGGCGGGTTTTCGCTCCGCCCTGCGCGGCCTGACGGAGAAAAGCGGTTCGCTGCTGATCTTCGACGAAGTGATGACCGGTTTCCGCGTGGCCTACGGCGGTGCCCAGGCCGTTTTCGGCGTGCGGCCCGACCTGACCACGCTGGGCA
>CAZLWV010000208.1:0-3716 GCA_964563135.1 uncultured Planctomycetaceae bacterium | reverse complement strand
CGGCGGCGGGTCGCCGGTGGGGGCCTACGGTGGACGGGCGGACATCATGGACCATGTCCTGCCGGCGGGCCGAGTGTTTCAGGCAGGTACTCTCAGCGGCAACCCCCTGGCGACGGCCGCAGGTATCGCCACCCTCAAGATCCTTCGCGACACGAATCCCTACCCGCGCCTTCAGCAGCTATCCACACGCCTGGCTGCCGGCCTCGACCAGTCCGCCAAGGCGGCGGGCATCCCGGTTTTCATCGGCTGGTTCCAGGCGATGATGACCCTCTTCTTCAGCGCGCAGCCCATCGTCGACTGGGATTCCGCCAGCCGCTGCGACACGAAGGCCTACGCCCGGTATTTCTGGGGTCTTATTGAGAGGGGGGTTTACATGCCATGCAGCCAGTTCGAAGCCTTGTTCCTGTCGACTGCCCACACCGACGACGACATCGATGCCACCGTCCGCGCGGCGGCCGAAGTCTTCGCTGAAATGGCCGGCGAGAAGGTTTGACGAACTGCCCCGGCCGCGCGCGGCAGGCTGCCGCGGATCCGCAGATCGCCTGCAGAATCCGCCCTCACTGTGGGTGGCTCCGTGCCCGACGAATGTACCAGGACCGTTGCGTCCTGCCTCGTCGGCCACCGGCCGAAGGCCGATTTCTCCAGCAGCGTGCCGCAGTGCTCCACGATCAATCACGGAGTAAATAGTACTTTTTGTCCAGGTTGTCTCCTGAACGGGCGGCAACTATAGTGAATATCAGGGCTGTGGTACGCGAGCTTCAAGTGATGAGCCGAGGCGGCCTGTGGGCCGCATCCTTCGGCGCGTCTCCTGTGGGACCGGAGTGTTCGTAGCTGTTGTTGTGCGGACTTCGGGGCTGTCAGGTCGGCAGTCCCCCAGTTCTTCAGCCTGACAGCTCATTCTGGGGTGGTCCCAAGCCATTGTTGATCCTGTGTTTGTTTCTATCTTCGTTTCCATCCGGGAGATGACTTGTGATGAGAAAGCGGCGGGACGTCGGAGAGGCTATGCGAGCCAGCGCGGGCTTCACGCTGGTTGAACTGTTGGTCGTGATCGCGATCATCGGAATTCTGATCGCGTTGTTGCTGCCGGCCGTGCAGGCGGCCCGAGAGGCTGCCCGCAGGAGCCAGTGCACCAACAATCTGAAGCAGTGGACCCTGGGTGTTCACAATCACCTCGATTCGCAAAGGGAATACTTTTCGATCGGCGCGAACCCCGATAATCGCGTCGTGGAGAACAAGCGGCGCTACCAGCGGATTTCCTGGCCCGTCGAACTCTGGCCCTACGTCGAACAGAACGTCCTCTTTGACCAGTACGATTTCACCTTGGGATTCTACCAGGCGCCCAACATGGAGCTCTGCCGGAAACAGGTGCCGGCCTACAGTTGCCCCTCGGATGTCGTCGGCGCCGAGCAGGCCCACAGCGATACCTACTGGCGGGTCATGGGCAACTACGTGACGAACATGGGCAACACCCATCTTCACCAGAATGCGGCCGACCAGGCGATCTTCTCCGGCGCTCCCTTCGGCGTCGGTCACGTCTACCGGATGGCCGAGATCAAGGACGGCACGTCCAACACCGCGTGCTTCTCCGAAATCATCGTCGCCTCGCCCAATGCCGTCGACGACAATCGCGGCGACATTCTCAACAACGAGGGGAGCCCCGGTTTCATGTCGATCCTGACCCCGAACTCCTCCAGTCCCGATCAGTGCCGGGGCTGCAAGGCCTCGTCGACCGATCCGAGCAACAACGAATACCGGACGATTCCATGTTCGGTCGTTGCCGGCAATACGGAATACCAGATTGCCGCTCGCAGTCGCCATCCCGGCGGCGTCAACGTGAGCATGTGCGATGGGTCGGTGCGGTTCGTTTCCGAGACGGTCGCACAGTCCACCTGGGAGGCCCTCCTTTCGGGCAAGGGTGGCGAGGTGGCGCAGCTCGAGTAGCCGGCCCCCCCTCACCGGCCGCGCCCGGATCCGTGCGGCCCGCTGCGCAAAATAGCCTCCAGCAGGACAAGGGTCCTGCCGGGCAGTTGCCGCAGCCGGTGCTGGGACGCGTTCTGCATTGACCATGCGGGGCAGCAGGCTACCGCTTTCCCCTACGACAATCAACCAAAGAAACCGGAAAGTCATGAACACTCTCAAATATGCATTGATCAGTTTGGCACTTCTCGCTTTGGCCGGCGCGGGCGGTTGTGCCAAGAAAGCTGCAGAAATGGATGTCACCGGAAAGGTCACGATCGACGGCCAGCCGATCGAGACCGGTACCATTTCTTTCATTGCGGCCGACGGAGCCACACCGACCGGCGGTGGGGTGATCAAGGACGGCGTCTACACGGCCAAGGTGCCGCCCGGAGAGAAGACCGTGCTTGTCCTTGGCAACAAGCTCGTCGGTCAGGAACCGCTCTACAAGGACATGCCCGATAGTCCCATGCGCGACAAGTACCAGATGGTCACGCCGGAGGCCTACAATGCCGCCCACCTGACGCCGCTGAAGGCCAGTATTACCGATTCGCAGCAGGGACTCGATTTCGACCTCACCAGCAAACTGGGGAAGAAGAAGTGACCCACCTTCTGCCGTCCTCTCGGGAGCAACGGATCCCGAGAGGATGGCCGACGATTTGCAGTGGCGGTGCTGCGGCCATCGGCCTGTCTGCGTTGCCTCCGAGGCCCGCTTTCGCCATTTTCCGCTCTCCCCCCGCCCTTGCGACCGTCTCCGCCGAGGGGTAGAATACGGACCTTGGCGGTTCGCGTTCGATCCCCCCATGCTGGTGTTGCCCCGGCCTGTTGGCCGGAAAAACTGGCGTGGGAACTGGTCGGAAACCGAGAATAGCCGGTCAGGATTGAGACCCAACGGGGTGTGGCGCAGCCTGGATAGCGCGTCTGACTGGGGGTCAGAAGGCCGCTGGTTCAAATCCAGTCACCCCGACTAAGTAAAGCCTTCCGTAGCAAAGAGTTACGGAAGGCTTTTTTCGTGCCTGGAGTCGTCAATTTGGTGCGGTTCTATGCCGGTGCTATGTTTGGCAAGAAACCAGAAAACCCCGCCGACATCACCGGCGGGGCTCTGCCCGGTGTGCCAACACGCTACTGTCAGTCGATGCGGAGCGTACCGACAAGCCGGCCGTGGCCGTCCGCGACGTCTCGGTGGTAGCCGGCCGAGATGTAGCGGGGATGCGATTGCAGCTTCGCCGCACAGTCTGCCAGGATGTGGGCCAACTCCTCTCCCAGGGCTTCGGGGTCGGGCTGGTTGGGCAGGTCGATGATGATGGTCAGGGTCATGGTCGCACCTCGTACTCAACGCCCAACTCCCTGGAGGCCTGCTCGAGGATCAGGTCGACCACGTACTGCTGGGCCATCTCGGGATGGTTGTAGGCCGGATGGCTGAACCGCACGAGGGCCACGGCGTGGTAGGGATCGGCGACCACCTCGGCGGCTTCCACCTCGGCACGCTCGAAGGAGTCGGCGTCAAGCGGTGCCGTCAACAGTCGCTCCTGGTCGCCTTGCCGGCCGACAACCCAGAACGTCGGGTAGTCGTCACTGTCGCGGTCGCGTACGGTGATGCGGGGTAGGGTCATAACGTCACCTCCATCAGCAGATGGTCGCGACCAGCACGGATGGAGATGTCCAACACGGTGCGGTAATCGTCGCCCAAGCGGTCAATGATGGTCTGTCGGCCTGGGGAGTAGTGCCGCCGCTGTCGGCCCACGAGGGCGTCACGGCGG
>CAZLWV010000207.1:0-12000 GCA_964563135.1 uncultured Planctomycetaceae bacterium | reverse complement strand
TGGCCGGCTGGGCCTACGACGCCACGGGGAGTTTTGGCTTCGCCTACTACTGCTCTGCGGGTCTGCTGGTCCTGGCAACCATCGCGACCTTCCTGCTCAAACCGCCGCATCAGCACGAGAAGACGGCCGCTTGATCGGCCCGCGGATGTTCAGGCCAACCGAGAATCTGCCGAAAACGTGGCCTACAGCTACCCCGAGGAAAACAACCATGTACGCCGTCTTGATCAATGAAGATCAAACCCTCGCTTGGCGCGAAGTCCCCGAGCCGGTTCTGAGGCCCGGCGAGATCCTCATTGACGTCCATGCGACCGCGCTGAATCGCGCCGACCTGCTGCAGCGGGCGGGGAACTATCCGCCGCCGCCGGGCTGGCCGGAGTGGATGGGACTGGAGGTGGCCGGCGTCGTTGCCGAGGCTCCCGCCTGCTGCCGCTGGAAAGCCGGCGACGAGGTCTGTGCCCTCCTGGGCGGCGGCGGATATGCCGAGCGGGTGGCGGTCCCGGCGGACATGGCCGTGCGGATTCCGGAAGGCCTGTCCATGATCGAGGCCGCGGCCATCCCCGAAGCGTTTGCCACCTCCTATCTGAATCTTTGCATCGAAGGCGGTATGAAGGCAGGCGATACCGTTCTCATCCAGGCCGGCGCAAGCGGTCTGGGGATCGCGGCGATCCAGTTGGCCAAGAGCCTCGGCGGCAAAGTGATGACGACCGTGAGCACCGAGGAGAAGGCCGAGTTCGTCCGCCGTCTCGGCGCCGATATCGTCGTTAACCGCACCGTCGACGACCTCGGTGCAGCCATGGAACAACACCCGGTCGACATTGCCTTGGACTGCATCAGTGGTCCGGGACTCGGGCAGTGCATCGGCAAGATGGCGATCGGCGGACGATGGATCGTGATCGCGACGTTGGGCGGACCCATGACCGAAATCAATATGGGCACGTTCTTCCGCCGGGGGATCAAGCTGATCGGCAGCACGCTGAGAAGCCGTTCGTCCGCGATGAAAGCCGAGATTCTCACGGGTCTTGAGAGAACTCTGTGGCAATCGTTCTCCTCCGGGACCGTCAAGCCGGTGATCTACAAGGCCTTGCCCATCACCGAGGCCGAAGAGGCCCATGCGATTCTCGAGCGCCGGGCGAACATCGGGAAAGTGGTGTTGACGGTCAATACTCCCGCTGCGTAATGATCCCCGGCTGCGGAACGGGGTATCATGAGCTGTGACAGGGGACACCAGCTCGGTTTTTCACGTTCCCTGTGGCCCTGGCGACTGGCGACGAATGATCGCCAGCCACGCCTTGGGGCCGCCGTCTCCGAAGTGTCGTTGTTCGGCATTCGGGCTTGCCTCGAAGCGGGTGGCCGTGATGGACTCCATCGTCCAGCCTTGCGAAAAAGCCTGGCGAAGCTCGCTCTGTGAGATCCGGCGCGGCCCTGCTTCGCCCGGCTGCTGGTCGCTGAAACACATGAGGAAGATTTTGCCGCCTGGTTTCGTAACCGCGGCCAGCGATGCGACGTAGAGACGCCGGTCTTCATCCGAGAGCACATGGAAGAGGCCGCAATCGATGACGCTGTCGAAGGTCCGATCGAGGCTCGCCAGTTGCAGAGCGTCGAACTGGAGGAACTCGACCTGAACGCCACGCTCTTCCGCTTTTCGACGAGCCACCACGAGCGGCTTCTCGGCGAAATCGATACCCAGTACATTCCGGCCGCGTTGGGCGAAGAATATGGCGTTGTCGCCGGTCCCGCAGCCGCAGTCGAGGACCGAGCCGGTGATCTGATCGGCGGACTCGACAAAGGGCTTCTGGGGGCGTCCCAGGTCCCACGGCGGACTACCTGCGTAGGCCGACTCAAATTGTTGTCGTTTTGTGTCGTCGCTCATTTGCCCTGAACCTCCGGGGACAGCACGAGGGATGATGGTGAGCAAACGCAAGGCAATTCTATGCGGTGATCCAGACGCTGGGCAAGCTGGATTTGGGCGGTCACTCGAGTCGCCGATCCAGGAGGTCGGGCGCCAGTTGTGGAGCGACGACGTAGACGGGTTCACCGGGCCGCAGCAGGGGCTCGGTGAACTGGTTTCCCATCAGATCGAGCAGCGTGGCATCGGCCACGGCAAGCCTGCGCTGCTCGGGGCTCCAGACCACGGCGATCGAACCGGAGCCTTTGGAGAAAAGGTGGGCCGTAAGGCCTTTGTGCTGGCGCCGGGCGAACGGGTTGGCGCCGTCGAGTTGCTGCTCCAGCGCGCTGTAGGCCATCATGGTCGGCTTGGGGCGGCCGTCGTAGTCCATCAAGACGTAGTAGCCGTTGGCCATGGTGGAGAACCAGGGCATGGCGCCCCGGACGCCGCCCGTATAGTAGTAGCCGATGTTGGTCACGCCGGCGGACTGCATCTGCACCATGCCGCGGACCAGCCCGCAAGCCGCGTCCAGTCCGGTCAACGGGCGCTGGGCATCGGCCGTGGAACCGAACGCCGCGCCGCGGCTGAAGCCCTCTTTGGGCAGCCACGAGGCGAACGGCGGGCAGCGAAGGCCGCCTTCGGTCATGTAGATGGGTTTGCGCTGGCCATGCTCGCCCATGAGCTCGACGAAATGCCCCACCTCTTTTTCGATGAAGGTGGGTTCGGCGGGCGCAGCGGATTCGGTGACTGCCGGGCTCCAGTAGACATGGTAAGAAAGAGCGTCCATGAAATTCAGGCTGTCCTGGGCCAGCACGCGCCGGCTCCAGTCGGCCGCATGGGACGAAAAGCAGCCGCCGATGACGACCGCCTGCGGGTCGGCACGCTTGATGGCGCGATAGGCGATCTTGAGCAGTCCGGCGTATTCTTCCGGCGTGCCGCTGAAGAAACCCTGCCAGCACGGTTCGTTCCAGATCTCCCAGTGGCGGATGCGGCCGCGGAAGTGTTCGACGGTCTTGAAGACGTAGTTTTCCCACTCCGCCGGATCCCGGGGCGGCGCGCTGGTCCAGGAGCCGTGGTCCTGGTCCTTGGGATGGGGCCGGCCGGCCCAGAGGGGCGGATGGCCGAGATTGGCCAGGATCATGAAGCCGCGGTTTCGCAGGTCGTCGATCTCGGCGTCGCGCCAGACGAAGGTCCCCTTCTCCGGCTCGACGACCCGCCAATGGCAGAAGTCGCCGAAATCGTGCAGGCGGACCCAGCGTGCGCCCATGGCTTGCGAAGCGAGCAGCGTGTTGGTCGGGTCCGGCACGACGCCCGTCACATGGGTGCCGAACGGCGAATCGGGGCGCAAGGCACGGTCGCGTTGCGGAAAGACACCGAACCAGACCTCGCCGCCGGCGGGCGACTGGCCGGCCCGCACGCGGACGCGGTACATGCCCGGCTCAGCCGGCGAGAACTCGACGCACTCGGCCGTGCCGGGCTTTGCGTTGCGGGTGACGGTCTGCAGGGGACGCGACCAGAGATCCTCGAGTGTGAAAGTGAGCGGGCAGGTCTCGAGCGGCTCGGCGGTTGCCACATGGGCCGTCACGGCGACGGGCTGGCCGACGAGGCACCAGCGGGTTGGCGTTTCGGCACCAACCTCGAGGGGGTGTGCGGGCCGGTAGTCGCTCACCTGGCCTTCCTCGATCTGGACATCGTCGAGCCAGACGGTGCCGGCCGGCACGATGCGGGCCACGTAGTCTTCCCACATATTGGGCAGCGCGATGGCGGTGAACTCGTAGCGTGCCCAGTCGGTCGTGGCGGTTACGCTGGCGTTGCGGTCGTTTCGCGGGGAGGGGGAGTCGCCCCCTTCGTCGGCCCACTCGAAGAACCGGAGGGTGACTGGCGTGTGTGGCTCGGCGGCCTTGATCCACGCGCTGAGGGTGTAGCGCATTGCCGGACGTATGGAAAAGGGCCGGCATTCGATGCCGGCCGGCAAGGTGCGCGGCCGTGTGTTGGCAGGCAGCGGCCGATTCAAGGGGAGCGTGAGACTCGGCAGGTCGACGGTTCCCAGCCGGGCGCTGGCACGGCCTGAATGGACCACCTCGGTGTCGACTGCAAAGCCGTCCGTCGGTGTCCAGCCCTCCGGGCCGGCCTCGAAGCCGCTGTTGAAAATGCGGTTGCCCTTCTGCGGCGGCATTTCGGATGCCGCAACTTCGTCGTGGATCCCCGAGAGCAACGCCACATCATCCACCAGCAAGGTGCCGGTGCCTGCATACATGATGTAGATGGCACAGCGCGGATCGGTGTCGCTGGCATTTCCGGTGAGGATGTAGGGCCGCCACTCGTTTTTGACCCGTGCGTAGCG
This sequence comes from uncultured Planctomycetaceae bacterium, assembly GCA_964563135.1. Lineage (GTDB taxonomy): Bacteria > Planctomycetota > Planctomycetia > Pirellulales > Thermoguttaceae > JAAYAY01. Next base: position 7,771 of record CAZLWV010000207.1, on the reverse strand, counting down.
TTTGAGGTAGCCCGTGTACGGCTGGCCGTGCTGACGGATGCCGATGTAGATTGGCGATTCGACATCCCCCTTCATCCATAGCCGTACGGTGTAGGGTCGACCCTTTTCGACGGCCAGATCGCCGCTGTGGAACTGGACGCCGCCGGTGACGAACTTCGTGCAGGCCACTCGCTGGGCCGACCGGCCGCCGTGGACGTCGCGTGTTTCCTCGGTGAACGCGACTTCGTTGGAGCCGTAGCAGTTCTTGACCCAGCCGGCAGCCAAGCCGTCGGCATAGGGGCCTTCCATGCCGCTCTCGAACTGCCCCGGCTGGTCCTGAGCGAGGATGGCAGTCAGCGAACCCATCCAGCCGGCCGAACCAAGAACCAGGCATCCCAGGACCGTGAGAATGGGGCGGTTGTGCGTTGACATGCAGGTTCTCCTCAGGGCGTTGTCTGGCGACGACCAGGGGCGACTTGGGCTTGTGGGAATGGGCGCAATGCTGCGGCATAGCCGAGCGAGCCACTCGCCACCGGCGGGCGCCTTCGATCCGCGGCTATTCGGACTTTCCCACCAGTTCCGCTTGTCTGGTGGGACCAAAACCGACGTTCGTCTCGCCGCTGCAGCGCAATTCGTCGCCGGAAAACGTCAACCGGACCGTGGCTACGAACGGCGTGTGGTAGAAACAGAGCTTGCCTGTGAATGTGTCGGGGGCGGTCCAGGCACCGCTAGCGGCCACCGGCTGTTCTGGCAAGGGCCCCCAGGCCGCCCGACCCTTCTGCCAGACGCCGCGACCGAACTGGATCCGCTGGTCGGCTCCGCCGAGCCGCACCACGAGGGTGAGGGGGCCGTCCTCTCCGCCATTGTCCACCGCGATCGATTCCAGCTTGTTTTCATTGGGCGGGAAGATGTACTTCCTGGCCGAGAGCTCCAGGGGCGAAGCCGAACCAGCCTGCGGTTGCAGCGTGAGCCGCTTCAGCCGGTCGTCAAGCTGCTGCGCGGCCTCGTCGTTGGGCGCCAGGGGTGCAGAGCCCATGGCGGGGAGGAGCCTGTCCCAGACCAGGTTCAAGACGGCCTGCATGTCTTTCAGACCGCTGGTGATGGCGATGACCGAGTCCTGCTCGGGCAGTACGATGCAGTACTGTCCGAAGGCCCCATCGCCGCGATAAACGCCGTGGCGGCAGCGCCAGAACTGGTAGCCGTAGCCCTGGTCCCAATCGCTTTCTGGACTACTGCCGTTTGAGGTTTGTCGCGAGGTGGCCGCCTCGACCCAGCTTTCAGGCACAAGCTGTTTGCCGTGCCAGTTGCCTTTGTGCAGGTAGAGCAGGCCAAAACGGGCGATGTCTTCGGTGCGGATGCTGAGCCCGAAGCCGCCGGCCGAGATGCCCTGCGGGCTGGTCTGCCAGGCGGGCTTTTCGATGCCCAGTGGCTCGAACAGCCGCGGCCCGAGGTAGTCGAGGAGGGTCTGGCCCGTCGCTTTTTGCACGATTGCCGACAACATATACGTCGCCGAGGTGTTGTAGAGGAAATGGGTTCCCGGCTTGAACGGGACGGGATGGGCCAGGAAGGTCCTGGTCCAAGGCTGCTCCTCGGTCCGCGGCGGCTCGGTCTGGTGGCCGGTGGACATGCGGAGGAGGTCGCTGACCCGCATTGCCGCTGGTTGGCTTGCGGGGCAAATCATGAAAGGCGGCCGTTTTGGCTTGCTCGGCGATTTGATTGTCGGTGTCATCGGCGCCTTGGTTGGCGGATTTCTGTTCGGGCTCTTGGGAATCACGGCGAGCGGACTGATTGGGAGTCTGATTACGGCAACGGTGGGCGCAGTAGTCTTGATTGCCTTGTTACGGGTGATGAAACGCTGAGGCAAACCTGCCCGCCGACAAAGAACCCAAGACTGACGGGATTCTGCACGGATTGTCTGCCCCGCAAGAACAGGGTAGTCATGGAGAATCTTTCCCCTCATTCCTGCAAGGCATTGGTCGCAGTATACTGAGTCAGCGGCGGTGACGCCCACACGAACCGGTAGGCGGTACGAACCACCAACGGGAAATCGCGCCCTGCGAAGAACAATGAGCGGAAAACGCAGACGCAAGTGGCTACAGTTCAGTCTGGCAGGGCTGTTGCTCGTGATGACGGTGCTGGGTATCGGTCTGGGGCTTTGGACCGACAGTGCCCGGCGGCAGCAGCGAGCCGTGGAACTTCTCCGAGAGAAGGGCGGCCGGATCGAGTACAGCCATCAGGTGGCCGGAGGCGCCAAAGCAGCACTCCCCGGGCCGGCTTGGATTCGTAACTGGCTGGGAATCGACTACGTAGACCATGTCGCCCGCGCCGGCTTCCAGGACATTCCCATCACCGATGCCGATCTGGCTGCCCTGCGCGATCTGCCACGTCTGACGTCCGTGTTGATCTTCGAAACACCGAACGTCACGGATGCCGGATTAGCCCACCTCGGCAATCTGACGAAGCTCGAGGAAGTCACCTTGAGAAGCGACCAGATCACCGATGCGGGACTTGCACACCTCGCTGGGCTGAAGAACCTCCATAACGTCTATCTGGAAAGCAGCCGGATCACGGACGCCGGACTGGAACATCTCAAGAACCTGCACAAGCTGGACATCGTCTTCCTGGCCAGCGACCAGATCACCGACGCCGGACTCCTCCACCTCAAAGGCCTTGACCGGCTCCATCGGCTCGAAGTCAAAAGCAACGGTATCACCGATGCCGGACTTGCTCACCTGAAGGATCTGCCACTCTACATGCTCCGCCTGGAATCGGAGAACATCTCGGACGTGGGGCTGGTTCACCTCCGCTCGCACACGATGCTCCAGGATCTCTTGCTCGATTGCCCGGTCACGGACGCCGGGATGCATCATCTGACGGAATGCAAAGACCTCGAAAGCCTGTTGTGCCGCGGCTCACCGTCCGACAAGCCGCGCCGAGATCTTTACAACCTGGTCAGAGCACCTGGCAGGATCGATGACGCGGAGTGGACACCGCACAGTCTCATTCTGCACCTCGACGACTTCTATGAAGTTGCGGTGAGACTTGACGAGAAAGCGCTGGTGGCAGCAGGCATCGATCCCATTACGCAATTCACCTGCGATCCCCGGGGGCTTCGCAGGAAACACCTGCGCGAGACCCTGGATGCGTTGTTGCCGCCCCACGGCCTTGGCTGGTACATCGGCGATGGAGAATTGGTCATCACCAGTCTTGAAGTCGACAACGAGAAGCACGCCGGAATCAACAGCCTCCGCACTGCCCTGCCGAAGCTGAAGGACGTGGAATATGCGTGGTAAGACCAATCGCTCGCCATCAATTCAGAGGTTCTGCTGTGCGCCCCAGAAATCGACCGTTTTTGACACAAAGTTGACGGACCGTCAGAATGGGACTGTTGGGAGCGACCGATCTTGAGAACGTTTCTGGGGCGCACCTCTCATGCATTCGAGAACGTTGCTGACGAAGCGACAATGTGCCTTGCTACTACCTGCTCCCACATTCCTGCTTGGTTGCAGCCCCAGCATCGAGCCTGACAAGCGACCAGCAAGCGAACCTGGAGTTTCATCGATGGATTGCCCAAACACTCTTACACTACGTACCAATAAGCGAACCACAGTCTTCTCTATGGAAGAAAACGGCCAAATCTGGTTTCGTCCGAATTGGAGGCCAAACATTGACCAAGTCGTGATCAATCTTGAGGCTGACGAGGCGATCTCGGGCGGTGTTGAGTACGAATCGCCCCCGTCGATCATTCTTTCATGGCTGGATTCACCGTTCGATCTTGACAGGCTGCCGGGGCGTTCAATCCATATCCCACAATCTTACGATGAAGAGCAACAAGACCATGTAACCAATTTCTACTGCGGCGAACATCTGGATTTTGACGATGTCCACATCCACTTCACGCAGAGAGATGGCGAACGTTTTCGCATCCGAGCTACTGGCAAAGTGAGCGAGATGAAGGCGGAGGTCGAGATTGATACCATGATTCGGTTTGTCGATCGCAACAAACCTCTAACGGAAGGGCCGCGGACGGTGAACGGAGTCGGTACATTCCTTCAGACAGAGTACGGCTGGGAATGTGAGGGACGGTACGGCAGTCACCCCATCAGAATCCGGTTGTTCACTGATGACGATTCATTTGACAGGCTGGCGATTTATGCTCGCTCGCTCATATCGCAGGAGCAAGTCCCGCTTTCGTTGATGCATGAAGACATCGCATCAGGACTTCCCCTGCTCAAGTGGAAGTTTGACAACTTTGGCATCGAACCGAATTTCGATATTGGGAAGTTCTATCCAGAGGCCGTCTCAATCTCCACGTCGGACGACAAACCAGATGGCATTGATCTCAACGTGTTCTTGACTCATCCGGATTCTGGAACCGACAAGTGGATCCTCAGGTATGCCGACGGAGAATGCAACAAGTTGGAGTGGATTCCCGATCGCTGAGTTGTCGTGAACGGCCTTGTTTTCCCAATACGCTGAGGAGCACCGGTCGTTCCGCCAACCGGGTCATTTTTGCCACAGTCCCATTAACGATCGCAATGCGGCACTGGCATTCACAACCGTGCGTAGCGGCAGAAGGTCGACCGCGAGATCCGCAGTCTGTTGCAGATGTCGTCGATTTCCAGGCTCTTGTCGGCGTGCCGTTTTTTGGCCAGTACAACCGGCGATTCTTCGGACCTGACCTTCGGTCGCCCACGGTTGCGGCCAGGTGCTCGGGCGGCCGCCAGGGCCGTCTTGGCTGGCTCCTGGATCAAGCGTCGCGCGGACTGTGCTGCCGAGCGCCTGGCTTCGAACCTTCCCCCCAGCCCCCCGCTGCCCATCGACATGGAATAAGCGGCATCCCCCCCGACGGAACTCGAAAGCAACGCCCACCCCAGGTCGACAAGTTCGGCCTGGGGTGGCTCGTTCCTGCACCATTGGCTGTCGTCATTTCTGGACCCTGGGGCCAAAGATCCTGCAAGGAATATGTTGTCTCCATGGAGCGCTGGTGCACAATCGGCGGTTCTGCTGGTGGCTGCGGACTATTGTGATAGAATGATCGCCAGTGAAAGCGAGGGTGGCCAGAAGCAGGCGTCATTCTGTTAGAGTGAATAAACCCTCCCCTTCACGGCTGCCTCTCCAACCTGGCCAGTATAGAGATCGCGAGATGCGTTACTTTGGTCACCTGAAAGTCCTCGGCGTTCTAGCCGGGGCCCTCCTACTGACGGCATGTTCCGGTACAAGGTGCGAGGCTGCTGAGGAACTCGGTTCGGAAGGGCGAGTCACAGCCAATGCTGGAAACGACCCTAAGGAAGCGGTGAAGACGGCGGAGGCGTTGTTCGCTCGCGTAAAGCAGTATCATCGCGACCGCGACTGGCACAGACTTGCGGACACGTTGGACCAACTCCTCGACCTCATGCCGAAGGATACCAGGATTCGCAAGTTTGTCGCATGGAATCAGTCCCGCAATCTCTCCGCCGAGGCGAATGGTGTTGAAGGGAGATACGCGTGGATTCGTCGGGGACTGCAGACCCTCATGGATGGCATCAAACTTGATAAGAGTACTGCGGATCATTGGCACAATACTGGCTGGGACCTCGCTTTCGGAATCGGCACAAGAGAAGAATCCCGCCAGTACCGAAGGCTGTTCGCGAATGACGTTTCCTTTCACGATGAAATCAGCCGCCACGTGGCGGTGGAGCTAGCACTAGGGCCCGACGGCAAGCCCGACAATTGGCTGGTTGGCCGACTGTTCTTCGTTCGCGCCGCAGAGATGGTGCAGAACGATGGAGCCGCCCTGGGAGATTCATCGCCGTTGTTCTTGTTTGTGCGTCCAGCCAACTGCCGGAGCGCCTATGCCAGTTCGCTCAACAAGGAAGGCCGTTTCGACGACACTGCCATTCGCGCCTGGCACGAAGCGGAAAGAGACTGGCGAGCCTTCGGGGATCTTGACATTCCAACGAACGACGGCTTCTCAGTCAAGCTGAACGAGCTGGATCGTGAGGTTGCCGACGAGACCCGGCTTTGGAACGACTTCGATCGTCTCCAGCCGGGACTTCGCGAACGCCTCCGCTCCGAGACGCTCGCCACAGTACCGGATACTTCGCGCCGAGCATGGGAAGAGCCCGAATCCCAACGCACCTTCGAGGAGATGATTGCAGCCCGAGAAGCCGAGAAGGCCATGCAACTCACGCCAGAACAACTGGCCAAGGCTGTCACCGGTGACAATCGTTCTGCGGCCATACGCGTCGGACAACAGGCGATTGCAGCAAGCAAGCGGGCCAAAACAATCAAGATGTTTCGTGCTATGATCAACTTCGACGCGGAACTCCTCTGTTGTCGGTGGGAACGATCAGATGTCCTGATCGACGCTCGGCGAGCGACTTATGAGGCCGATCAGCTATTGGCCGGCGTTCAGACTGAGAATGACAGGGCACGGCGAGACAAGGCCGCCCGACTGTACGAAAAGGCATTCGACAAATGGGCCAAGGTGATTTCGGAGTTGGGCGATGTGGCCAACGAGGGATTCGTTCGCTACGACGTTCTCGATGCCGTTGACCGCTATCGGCAGACAATCCTCAACATGGCTCCTCTGCCCGACGACTTTCCAATTCGCGAGAAGCTTGCCGAGTGGGAACGGCTTCAACGGTGACCACTGCGCGTCACGTCTTCTTGACCAGCAACTTCTCAAGCACCTCCACAGCCAGAAACACGCCCACGGCAATGCCGAACACTCCGACCAGTTGCCAGAGCGACAGCGGCTGCGTGCGAAACAGGGCTTGCAGCGGCGGTACGTAGACCACCGCCAATTGCAGCCCCACCGTCGCCGCCAGGGCCAGAATCAAGGACGGGTTGGCCGACAGCTTCAGGCAGAACAGTCGATTCGACTCGGACCGAACGCACAGCGCCAACGCCATCTGGGAAAGGACCACGGTTGTGAACAGGAAGGTCTGCCAGTTCCCGGTGTCCTTCACAAACGGCCCCCAGGCCTGGCCGCTGATCAGATAGAGCACGACCACGCCCCCCAGCGACGCCAGACTCAGGATCACCCCGGCGATCAGAATAAACGGGCCCGCACCCCGCCCAAAAATGCTCTCCTCCGACGAATGGGGCGGGCGGCGCATCACGTCCTCTTCGGCCGGTTCGACGCCCAGCGCAAGGGCCGGCAGCCCGTCGGTCACCAGGTTCATCCACAGGATTTGCAGCGGCAAGAGCGGAAGCGGCATGCCGAACAGGGGCCCGAGGAACATTACCAGAACCTCGCTGGCGTTGCAACTCAGCAGGTACTTGATGAACTTCCGCACGTTGTCGTAGATGACGCGGCCTTCCTCCACCGCGGCCACGATCGTCGCAAAATTGTCGTCGACCAGGATCATGTCCGAGGCTTCCTTGGCCACGTCCGTCCCCGTGATCCCCATGGCCACGCCGATGTCGCCTTTCTTCAGCGCCGGCGCATCATTGACTCCGTCGCCCGTCATCGACACCACATGCCCTTGAGCCTGAAACGCCGCGATCAACTGCAACTTGTGCTCCGGCGCCACCCGGGCGAAAACCGACACGTCGGCGACGGCCTTCTCCAGTTCTTCTGCCGACATCCGATCCAGTTCCTGCCCCGTCAGGAATCGGTCGTTGTCGCCGATCCCCACCTGGTCGGCAATGTGCCTCGCCGTCAGCGGGTGGTCGCCCGTGATCATCACCGGACGAATTCCGGCCATCCGGCAGGCCTTGACGGCCTCTTTGACCTCGGCCCGCGGCGGATCGATCATTCCGAACATGCCCACGAAGATCAAATCGCGTTCCACTTCGCTCGCGT
>CAZLWV010000206.1:0-12013 GCA_964563135.1 uncultured Planctomycetaceae bacterium | reverse complement strand
CTTAACGGCCACCAGGTCCTGAACCTGGCGCGTCTGCCAATTCCGCCACTTCGGCTTTCCTTTGTTTTTAGAACACCGGCCCCAGTTTTACAAGGCCCCCATACCACCGCCCGCGCTGCTTCTCCTGGAGCCCCGGCTTCTGTAGCCTGCCAGACGCCACAGGCCGCTCGGTTCCTGAAACGCCGCACAGCGATTTCCGCCGGGCGTTTCCGTACCATCCGACGGTTTCAGCCCCCCCCTACGCCTCCCTCGGATTGCCGGCAAAGGGCGGGTCCGCTAGGTTTGTGTAGGCAGTCCGCCACGATTCGAACCCGTCGCCCCCATTCTGCTGTCTCCTGGAATCGGTGGAGCTTCCCTGAAGATACGCAACGAATAGCAGCGGGCCTTTTCTGCCGAGCGGCAGCTTCTGATGGCTGGTGGCCCTGCCGCCCCGTGCCCTTTCCGGTCCGCCCCCGAATCGTTCCCGTTCCCCCCCAAGAGGCCCCTCGTGATGGCCAACCTTACCGTTCACCCCGAAGCCGCCCGCTGCTTTGCCGTCGAGGTGGTCCTCACGCTTCGCCAGGCGGGGCACGAGGCTTATTGGGCGGGTGGGTGCGTGCGGGACCGGCTCCTCGGTCGCCTCCCCAAAGACTACGACGTGGCCACCGACGCCCAGCCCCGGCAGGTTCGCCGCCTTTTCGGGCATGGGCGCACCCTGGCCCTGGGAGCCAGTTTTGGCGTGATCACGGTTCAGGGCCCCAAGGGAGCCGGACAGGTGGAGGTGGCCACCTTCCGCGAAGACGCCGGCTACAGCGACGGACGCCACCCGGACAGTGTTCGCTTCAGCACCGCCAGAGCCGACGCCTCGCGCCGCGACTTCACCATCAACGGGCTATTCTACGACCCTATCGAGCAGCGGGTGATCGACTACGTGGGCGGGCAGGAAGATCTCCGCCTCGGCCTCGTCCGCGCCATCGGCGATCCCGTCGAACGATTCACCGAAGACAAACTGCGGATGCTCCGCGCCATCCGCTTCACGACCGTCTTCAATTTCCAGTTGGAAGGGCAGACCCTCAATGCCGTTCGCCGGATGGCGGCCGAAATGAATGTGGTCAGTCCCGAACGAATCGCGGCCGAAATGCGCCGCGTGCTCACGGACCCTCATCGGGCTGCCGGTATCCGCCTGCTTGTCGATTCCGGATTGGGAGCAGTGATCCTTCCGGAGGTGAACGAGATATACCAGCCGGGCAGCGACTCCGGCCAGCGCCGGCTCAGAATTCTCGACCGGCTCCGGGCCCCCGAGTTCCCCCTGGCGTTGGCGGTGACGCTCGGGCCTTCCGTCGATGCCGAGGGGGCGAAGGTCATCTGCGACCGCTGGCGGCTTGCCAACAAGGAAAGCGACCTCGTCGTCTGGCTCCTCGAGCATCATGGAACACTCGACCGCGCCCATGAGCGTCCCTGGTCCACAGTCCAGCGTGTCCTCGTGGCCCAGGAGGCCGCCGATCTGCTAAACTGGATGGAAGCGGAGCGCCGTGTGGATCGCGCCGACGATGCCGATGTTCTCTGGTGCCAGGCCCAGCGTGCCCGTCCGCAACAGGAGATTGATCCCCCTCCACTGCTGACCGGTGCCGACCTGATCAAGCACGGTGTTTCCCGTGGTCCCATCTACCGCCGGCTCCTCGACCAAGTTCGCGACGCCCAGCTTGACGGCCGGATCGCCACCCCCGCCCAGGCCCTCCAACTGGTCGACCAGATCATCGCCAACCGATAACCTCAGTGAGCAGCCATGGACAAGAAAGCCAAGAAGAAGATCCAGGCCATCCATCAGCGACTCCAGAAACTCCGCCAGCAGCTTGCCGGCGCGCGGCAACAGGCCGACGACCCCGCGGAAGTCAAGGCCCTCGAAAAGCAGGTTGCCGAAGCAGAAGCCGAGGTGGCCCGGCTCAAGGAATCGTGACCGGTGGAGGAACCACAATCGAGCCGTGTCTCATGGGCCACTGCCGGCCGGCAGCGTCGCCTACCCGGCCTCGTTGGATGCTGCGGCCGTTCTGCGGTTCCGTCTGGCAGTGACACCATGCCCCCAGACAGGAAGCCCCGAGGCGGCTTGGTGCCGGCGGCAAGTGCTCAGCTCTGCGTCTCGTAGAGCACGATCACCAGCACGTCGGATGGGGCAAAACTGCTCTTGCCCAGCCCGTTTGCCGATTCGAGCTTGACGCTTTGCGGCGCGATATTGCCGGTGACCGAGATGACCTTGGCTCCGCTGCGGCTGAGCCAATCGTTGATATCCCTCTCCAGGGCATCCACCTGGTTCTCAACGCTCTTGAACAGTTTGACCTGCTGCATCGGCGGTAATCCTCGCTGGGGGTGTTGCCGTTCTCGTTGATGCCGGGGCTCATTGAGTACCTGGTGGCCCGGCGACTTCGGGGTCCTTGAGGGCGGCCAGCTTGAGTTCGTACTGTTGGGCCATAGGCTCCTGCCCGTACTTGCGAAACCGCCCGATGGCCCGCTCGTACATCTCCATGCAGTACTTGCTCGGCCGGCTCCCCCGCTTCACGGGGATCTGCTGGAGGAACTGGGCGTAGAACCTCACCAGGTCCGGCCCCGCTGTCTCCACCTTGTCGCACAATTCATCCAGCCGGTCAAGCATCACCGGTACGTACCGCCCTTCGTCGGGAAACCGCAAGATCGACGCCGCCAGGCCGCCGATCGCCTCGTTCTCCTGCCCCTGGCCGACGAGGTAGTCCGTGTAGCGCAGCCGTGCCTGGCACGACAGGTCGGGGCGCCCGGCCCGCTCGTAGAGCTCCACAAGCTGGCCGTAGAGCTGGGCCCGCTTTTTCGGCAAGTCCTGGAATGCGATGAGGTCGTCGAACACTTCCCAGGTGAAATCGGGGAACGCTGCGAAGGTCGTGAACAAGCTGCCCACGATGCCGGTCATCATCTTCACGTGAGTCTTCGGCACCTGCCCCTCGCGCGACATGCGGGCCACCGCCCGCCACGCGGCTTCATTCCACGGGCAGAGCCGCAGCAACTGGTCGAGAAACGCAAGCTGGTCGCCGATCTCCATCTGATAGTGGTCCCGCAGCATGGGAAAGGAATCCATGATCAGGTCGGCCTGCCGTTTTGCCAGAGGATTGGCACCGATCGTGTGAAGACGCAACTCGAGCTGCCGGTCGGTGATCTTCTTGCCCGTCTTGGGATCCTTCAGGTTTCCCACGTAGTAGTGGTCGCCCCGGTAACGGCCGTGCGACTCCAGCCCGAAACGGATCCCCGATTTCCCTACCTCCTTCAGTTCCACCCACATGACCCAGGCGTGCAGCTCGCCGAACCGCGACTCGCCCCCCACGTAGGCCGCCGGCACGCCCAGGCTTTTTGCCACCCGCGAGGCGAAATCGGCCTGCATGGCGCACACCCCGCCATAGACCACCAGGTTGGCGAGAGTGTAGCTCTGGCCGGCCAGCTTTACGATCTCGCCGCCGGAAGCGAGCATCTCGCCGTCGTAGGGCACCTTGCCGTAGCACTTGCCGATCATGACGCGTTCGGGCAGGAAATGCTGAACCGCCCACTGGCGTTCCGCGAGCGGAGTTTTGTGGTTGACGACGTGAACCAGGAACTCCCAGGGCAGGTACTGCCCTCGTCCCTGCATGATCTTCTCGGACTGGACCACGTACGTGTAGTTGTCGAGCGCTCCCAGCAGCCCCTCGGGCATCGTGCTTCGCGTCCGCCGTTGATGCCCGGCATAGTCGTAAACGTCCTGCTTCCGGTCCCAGGTCACGGCCACCGCAATCGCCAGGTTGCCGTACTCCGCCAGGCGCTCGGGCGAAAGCTTCCACATTTCGTGAAACAGGCCCAGCGCGCTCGGTGGGTCGTCGAGTTCCGGATCGATGGCCGTGTAGAACTCCTCCCGGATGTGCACGTGTTCATCGAGCCACTTCGTCATGGCCGGCTCGTCGTCTCCCCACGCAGCGCGGATCGCCTCGGCGTGGGCCGCGGCAAACCGGTCGGCAGCGATCTTGCGGAGCGTCGTGTACTCCGCCGGATGAAACAGCCTTCGCTTCTCATACAGTCCCAGGATCACTTCGTTCCCTTGATCTGCCGGGGCCGGGGCCGGAGCCGCCTCCGCCGGGCGCTGCTCCGGTCTCTTCTCGACCGGTTTTTCTCCTCCCACGACCGGCCTGTCGACCAGCTCCGGCCTGGCAGGCGAGGCAACCTTGACTTTCCACGCCACCTCCGAAGCCGCTCCTCGCTCCCCCTTTTTCGCCACCTCCACGACGATCTCGTGGATCCTGCCGCCCTGCAATTCGCTCGGCGTCCACGCAAACCGCCCCGTGTCGGGATCGATCGTCGCCCCCGCCGGGGCACCGTCGCCGAGCCGGTATCGCAGGAGGGCCGCCGGCTGGTCAGGGTCGGCCGCAGAGATCTCCAGGATCAAGGGCTCGCCCGGCCTGGCTTCCTGGTCGGGTACCACATTCACGGTCGGTGGTTGCAGGACCTCGCTCACCGAAACCTTGAATCGCAACTGCGCACCGCTCTTTCGATCCTCACCCAAGGCCGCTCCGACCACGACCCAGTACTCTCCCGGCCCCTGCGCCTCGCTCGGCCGCCAGATGAACCGGCCCGAGGGGTCGATGGAGGCCCCCTGCGGACCGTCGACCATCCAGCAGACGAGGCTCTGCTGTTTACCCGCAGACGCGGCGGCTGGGATATCGAGAACCAGCGATTCGAGTTCTTTCACCTCCTGGTCGGCGATCTGTCCCAATTGCACGGCAGGCGAATCTCCGAGGGGTGCCTTCCGCAGGACCACCACCGACAGCCCCCCCGCCGCCAGAACTCCGATCACCAGCAGCGGCGCCAGCAATGCCATGGGAGAACGACGCCCCTTGCGGCGATGCAGAACACCCCTTGACCCCGCTGCAGCGGACGGTTTCGGTGTGAAATTGAACTCCCCAGCGCCGCCCTCACCCTGCGACATCTCGAACCTCACCAGGAAAGCGATCCACCGATCGGCACCAGGCAATCCGGCAAAACCGCAGCCTTCTCCTTTTCTGAGAGGGTTCTCCGGCCGATTCTATCCCCTGGCCGCCAGATACTCCTCTCCCCACTATCAGGTGCTTGCCATTATATCGGGATATTCGACTCAGGTAACCTGTCATCGTGTCGACGACAACGCGTCATCGGATCGACAACACGCCGAGGAAAATTCCAGGACGGATTGGGCTTCACAAAAAGCCATAATGTGGCTCTAAAAAAGGGGTTCTATTTATCTCCCGGGCATTGGCACACAAAGTGCACTTTGATTCTTACGATGGCCCGAGGAAGGAGGCCATGACCCGGTGTCCCAGAACGCCCCCAGACAAGACCTGCGGATTCCCAGCGGGCATGGATGTGCACAATCCGGATTTTGTTCGCGGCTCACCAACAAGCTACCTGGAAGGAGACGAATCATGAAAGCCTTGGTCCTCACCGCTGCAGTCCTCGCTGCTGGTTGGATGATGGCGGATCAAGCCGCTGCAGCCGGCCCCGATCACCAGGCCACCGTAACCCTGGCCGCCCATCACGGGCCTCAATATGGTCCCCATCCCGGGCCTCCTCGTGGTCCCCATTACGGTCCCCACTTTGGCGGCCCCCATCACGGCCCCTACTATCACGGGCCGGCGTACTCCTATCGATATCGCCCGCCAGTCTATGTTCCGCAGCCGATCGTTGTGCCCTACTATGCCTACCCCTATGGATACTATCCCGGCTACGGTTATTATCGCGGGGGAATAAGCGTCAACACCGGGCGTGTTGGTGTGTCGATCGGATTCTGATTTGCCGAGTGTGCAGCGAGGCGATCGGGGGCTCTACCGCCCTGGGATTGCCTTGCCACAGGAAGAGGGAAGAGGCTCTGGTCGGGGCCGGAACGAGAAGAGGCCCGTCCCGCCCGAGGAACCTTCTGCGGTTGAGTGTGGAGTGCAGCGGGGGAGGTCTGTGAGCGAGAATCCCAGGTCGATGGCTCCCATAACGGTCGAGTCCACTTTTCAGCGGCTGACTGCCGACAGAGTCCGGCTGAGCATCCATCTCTGGACGCCAGCCCACGATCCGGCCGTTGGCGACGGTGATGGATCGAATGGGAGCCTTCCCCGGGCGCTGGTCGTTATGGCCCACGGGATCGTGGAACACGCCGGCCGATATGCGCTGCTGGCGGCCCGACTGAACCGCTGCGACATCGCTGTCTGGGCGCCCGATCTTCGCGGCCACGGCCTTTCCTCCGGCAGCCGCGCATGGATCTGCCGTTTCGACCAGTATCTCGACGACATCTCGCTCGTCCTCAGCGAAGCAACCGCAGCGCATCCCGGTATACCGGTTTTCCTCTTAGGTCACAGCATGGGGGGACTGATCGCCCTCCAGCCCAGATTCGCCTCTGCCGGCATGCTCAGGGGGTTGATCCTCAGTGCGCCGGCCCTGTCGGTCGCCGACGAGTTCGCTCCCGTGCTGCGAAAGCTGGCGGTTTTCGGCAGTCGCTGGTTTCCCCGCCTGCGCCTGGTCCGCATAGGCTCCTCCATGATGTCCCGCGACCCCGAGGTGATTGCCCAGTTTCGCAGCGATCCCCTGGTCTTTCACGGCCGGATTCCCACCCGCACCGGCGCCGAGATCATCCGCGTGGGCCAGGAAACGCGGCAACAGGCAGCCGAACTCAAAGCCTCGATGCTCCTTCTGCAGGGCACGGCCGATGCCGTCGTGCCGTCTGGGGCCGCGGAAGCCTTCTTCCAGGCCGTCGGCTCCGGCGACAAGACCCTCCGCCTCTATCCCGGACTCTACCACGACCTGCCGCGGGAACCCGAAAAGGAGGAGATTTACACCGAGATTGCCAACTGGATTCTCGCCCGCTGCTGAGTGTGCGTCTCAGTGCGTCTTCCCGATCAACTGTGCCGCATTCTTTCGCGGGGCATTGGCGGCCTGGTCCCAGTAGGGAGAGAGATTCCGCAGGTTTTCGACCACCCGGGGAAAGACCTCGAGGATCTTTTCCACGTCGGCCTCGGTGTTGTAGCGGCTGAGACTGAAACGGATCGAACCGTGGACCGCTGTGAAGGGGACTCCCAGCGCCGTGAGCACGTGCGACGGCTCCAGCGAGCCCGACGTGCATGCGGAGCCGCTCGAGGCGCAGATCCCTTCCGCGTCGAGCTGGTAGAGCATCCCCTCGCCCTCGACGTAGTGGCAGGCGATGTTCGACGTGTTTGGCATCCGCGGGGCGCCGCGGCCGTTGATCTCGATTGCCGGAAGCCGCCTGCTCAGCTGCTCCTCCAGGCGATCCCGCATGGCGCGAATCCGCGGTTCGTCCTCGTCGTGCCGCTCGGCGGCCAGGTCCATGGCGGCGGCCAGCCCCACGATGAACGCCACATTCTCCGTGCCTGCCCGGCGGCCGGATTCCTGGTGCCCGCCGACCATGAACGGCCGCACCGGCGTTCCCCGGCGCACGAACAGCGCCCCCACGCCCTTGGGAGCGTGCAACTTGTGCCCTGAATAGGAAAGCATGTCGATGTACTTGAAGTCGAGGGCCAGGTCGATCGGCAACTTGCCGGCCGACTGGGTCGCGTCCGTGTGGAAGACGATGTTCGGGTCGGTCTCCTTCGCCACCCGGGCGAGTTGCTCGACGGGGAAAATCACGCCGGTCTCGTTGTTGGCGTGCATGATCGTGATCAGCAGGGTATCGCTTCGCAGGGCCCGCACGAAGTCGGCCACGTCGAGGTTCCCCTGGCGATCGACCGGCAGGTAGGTCACGTCATAGCCGTTGCGCTGCAGATCCTTGCAGACCTCAAGGACCGCCGGGTGCTCGACGGTCGTGGTGATGATGTGGCGGCGATTGGGGTTGGCCTTGGCTGCCCCGTAGATCGCCATGTTGTTGCTCTCCGTCGCGCACGAGGTGAAGATGATCTCGTCGGCGCGAATTCCGCCAAAGTGTTGGGCGATCCGCTCCCTGGCATGCCTTACCGCGGCCGCCGTCTTCTGGGCGGGCGTGTACATCGAGCTGGGATTGAAGTAGTGCTCGGTGAAAAACGGCACCATCGCCCGGTAGACTTCCGGAGCAATCGGAGTGGTGGCATTGTTGTCGACATAGATCGTTTTCATAACACGCTTCCAATTTCCGTAGCTGAAGTCGCCAGACTTTGGCCCTTCCGTAACAGCCAAACTCTGGCGAGTTCGGCTACCACTCTGGGCGAGTTCGGCTACGCAACAACCAAACTCTGGCGAGTTCGGCTGCCAATTGCGTTGCCATTAGATCTGGATCACGCGGATGTTCTCGTCAACCGTTTCCTTCAAGTGGCGTTCGACGAGCAGTTTGAGGGTCTTGCTCGCTCCCGCACAATCGGCACACGATCCCGCAAGCCGACAATACACGAGATTCTCCTTGATGTCGATGATCTCGATACTTCCGCCGTCTCGCTCGATCATCGGGCGAATGTACTCCTCAAACGCCTTCTCCACTCTCTTGGAAAACTGGTAGGGAGAGAGGCGGACGCCGCCTTCGGCCGGCGATGCCGGCCTGGCCGGCATCGGGGCGACCGGCGGCATCGGGTTGGTCAGTACCCGCAGCCCCCGTCCCCCGGTTCCGCTCCACACCTCATCGAGGAGGTCCTGGAGTCCGCCGGGGGTGTGATGGCACGACATGCAGGCCCCCCCCGCCTTGATCGCTCCGGTGATGTCGGGGATCGTCCGCAGGTTGAGTTCCTTGATCTTGCGCTTGATGTACGGTTCGCTGAGGGAGAAACACTTGCAGACGATGCGTCCCTCCTCCTGCTCGTCGGCGTGAATGTCGACGCCCAACTCGGCCAGGTCCACCCCGCGCCGCTGGGCCCAATTGAACACGGCCGCCTCGAGCGCCTCGGCTCCCATCACCGAACAGTGAATCTTCTGCTCCGGCAGGCCGTCGAGGAATCTGACGATGTCTTCGTTCGTGATCGACAGGGCTTTGACGGGCGTGAACTTCCCTTGCTCGATCAGCATGCACAGAGCTTCCGACGCCGCGATGGCCGAGGTGCAGCCGAACGTCAGGTAACGGGCGTCGGTAATGATGTCCTGGGTGGGATCCGTCTCGTGCCGTTTGACCCGGAAAGTGAACCGCATTGCGTCGCCGCAGGCGATCGAGCCATGCTCGCCGATCCCGTCGGGGTTCTCAATTTCCCCGAGATGGGTCCCCGGCTTGCCGTGGACGGCGTCCATGAATAATTGCTTGGTCTTCTCGCTATACTGCCAGGCCATCTGGAAACCTCAAAAGCCCGATCCCGCAACGTCTGCTATCCATTCTCCCAGCATGGCAAACCGGGCGCCGCTCGGCAAGCAGTGGCCGTGCCCTCACGCCAGACTGTTCTCTCAAGTATACAGCGTCCCCCGGCAGGATCATGGCCTTTTGATCCCCGAGAAACCGCGCCTCAGGCGGAAAATCCGCCCCAAACGCTCTCCCTTAACCTGAATGACTCGGGCGGCAGCGAGACCGTCTCGACACCACGGCGAAGCGCAAGAGCATCGGCGAGGACAGGAGACTTCGGCAAGGCCGGTCGGCCTGCTCCACCCGCTTCGTGCGTGGCGGGCGGCCCTGAGAACAAGCGAATCTTTCGGCCATTGTGCCAGGAACGCCCCGGTTTCGTTCAAGAACCTGTGAAACCTGCTTGTTCGACGAGGGCCAGCCTCAGGAGCCTCAGCTTCTGCGAGTCCAAGGCCCCTTTTTCACTCTTCGCGTCTCACCCGCCAGAAGGTTGCCTTTGGCCGGCCCGGTGGTTATTGTCGGAAACAGCCAAATCCACTGGACACCCCCGGAGATCGCGATCGTGCCCCGCACCGACCCCAAGTGCCAGCCAGGACGGAAACCTCTCCCTCGGCCCGCGCTGCGGCTTGCCGCCTCGCTTCTCGTTGCCACCTCTCTGCTGCTGCCTGCGGCCCGGGCCGACGGGCCCTCGGCCCCGGTGATGCCCTGCCTCTTCGAGCCTCGGGCATCCGGTCGCCAGGCAGCCGTGGCCGATCGCCTCTACGCCGTCGCCCTGGGCCAGGCCCGCTGGCTCCTTGGCCAGCTCCATCCCTGGAGCGAGGATCCGGGGATGCGGCTGCTCACCGAGAGCCGCAGCGGCGAGCACTGGATCCGCCCCAACACGGGCGCGATCGAGGGTCTGGCTTTCCTGCATCGATTCGGACCGTACGACGCCCAGGCCGTCGGCCTGGATCGCCAACAGCTTCTGCAGGAAGCGATTGTGCCGATGATCCGCTATGCGGTGACCACCCATGTGACCGGCACGCGACCGACCAGCGATGGCAAGCCCTGGGGCGACGCCTGGCAGTCGGCCCATTGGGCCCAGATGCTGGCCAGGGGTGCCTGGTGGGTCTGGGACGACCTGCCGCAGGACCTCCGCGACGGAGTCCGCCGCGTGACGGCTCATGAGGCCGACCGCATTGCCGCCTCAACGCCCCCCGCCCAACTGCGCCGCGACACGAAGTCGGAAGAGAACGCCTGGAACAGCCAGATCTTCTCCGTGGCCGTGCTCCTGGCGCCTGACGACCCTCGCCGCCCCGTGTGGGAAGCGGCACTGCAGAAGTGGGTTCTTTCTTCCTACCTCCGCCCCAGCGACGCCCGCTGCCAGACCGTTGTTGACGGCCGCACGGTGGCCGAACAGTTCACCGGCGCCAATATCAGCGACGACTTCACTCTCGAGAACCACGGCATCGTCCACCCCGACTACATGACGGCCTTCGGCCTCTCCCTGGGCTGCGAAACCGACTACCGGATGAGCGGGCGCAAGTCTCCGCAGGCCCTCTTCTACAACCTGGCGGGCATCTACGAAAACCTGAAGTGGTTTCTCCTGCCCGACGGCGGTTTTGTCTACCCTAACGGGCAGGACTGGCAACTGTTCCGCAACGCCGACTGGATTCGCACCCACTTTCTCATGGCCTGCTATGCAGCCGATCCCGATGCCTGGTCTCTGGGCCTGCGATCGCTTGAAGCCGCCGAGCGGATGCAGCGCCGATCCGGCCAGGGAAACGTGTACCTGGCCGAAGAGACCTTCTTTGCCTCCAGCCACAGCGACCTCTTCCGCGGGCTGGCGGCGAGCTGGCTGACGATCCAATCGGCCGATCCGATCCACGACGAACCGGCCGAGCGGCTCGGAGTCCGCCGCCTCGATCCGGCAGGGATCATCCTCCACCGGACGGCGACCTCGATCCACACCTTTGCCTGGGGCGCCCGGACCATGGCCCAGTGCGTTCCCTTCCGGCTCGACCGGATCGTCTCGCCGCACGAGTCAAGCGGCATCGGCTCCGTCCGCCTCCAGGGCGCCAAATCGCCCCTGCCGGTTCGCACGCGGTCCGTCGACGTGCAGTCGACTGCCGAAGGCTTCAGTGCCGACCTGACCGTGGAGCACGGCGAAGGCCAGATCACTGCCCGATTGCACTTCCGCTCCCAGGCCGACGGCACATGGACCATTCGGGAACGCCTGGTCGCGGAGAAGGCCGTCAAGACCGACGAGGTGGCCACGGGCCTGATCGGCATCTTGAACAACCCCAACTGGATCTATGAGCAGGGGCGGCGCACGATCGCGCTGGATGGAAGGGCGACCGAGGTGGCCGCGCTGAGCGGCAGAACGATCTCGGGCCGGGGCTCGCGCTCGATCGAGGTGGATTCCGCCATGATGATTGAAAGTGCCCAGCCGCTGAGCGCCTTCTACCAGGCCGCCGCCGAGCCGGTCCGCTCCCGCGCGACCGACCAGCTCTGGCTGAACTACATCGGCGAGCCGGCCGAGTGGCAGCCCGGACAGGTGATCTCCGACTGGGAGGCCACGATCCGCTGCCGGAAATGACTGTCTGGTATCAATGCCTCCCACAATTTCCGCCGCGACCTCGTTGCGGGCGTAGAGGTAGCCCGCCGGTGGGCCGCGGTCCCCTGGACGGGAAACGCCAGGTTGAACCCGTCTCCATCGGCGGCCTTCGGGCTCCGATCCAAGTGGGCGGAACGGGGAGGGGCGGGGAGTTGGGCAGCAGGGCTGGCGTTTTGCCGGTTTCGCGCATCGGCGGG
>CAZLWV010000205.1:0-12129 GCA_964563135.1 uncultured Planctomycetaceae bacterium | reverse complement strand
CCTGATACCCCAGAAAAACACCTATAGCAATTCAAATGCCCGTGAACGCCGACCGCAGATCG
The DNA here is from genome assembly GCA_964563135.1 of uncultured Planctomycetaceae bacterium. Taxonomy (GTDB): domain Bacteria; phylum Planctomycetota; class Planctomycetia; order Pirellulales; family Thermoguttaceae; genus JAAYAY01. The sequence continues at coordinate 12,067 of CAZLWV010000205.1, read as the reverse complement.
ATGCGGAGGATTTCTGAAACGAGGTGCAGGCTGCACGTGTGCCACCGTGTTCATTTGCTTGTGATTCTGCAACACCATGGTGGGCAATTGCCTGCAAAACGAAGAGTTGACACCTGAGGTAGCCCATGTCGAGACCACTCTTTCACAAATCACTTTCCGAACTCCAATTGCTATTCGAAGAATGCAAAGACTCTCCCGACCAACTCAAACAACTGATGGCTGAACTTGCTTACCGCAAGACTCCCAAGGCGGTTGAACTCCGAAAAAGGGTCGACGCCCTTCTTAACGGCAATGGTTCGCCTCCTGCGAAACCGTCGAGACCACCAAAGCAAGGGGGCTTGCTCCCTACGCCGGGCGATGACGGGCCGAAACCTCCCAAGAGCAGCAGTCCAATCGGATCAAGTGGCGAGTCTTCGTCCGACCAGTCCTATCTGGACCCGCCGAACGAGTTCACCATTGTCCAGCCAATGGGAGTGAAACCGCGTCCCAGTGCCTTCCGGCCGACGTTGAAAGAAGATCTGCAACTTGATGTCGCACTGGGCGCCCCACCCATTACGGTGTTTCGGGTGGCACTTTCCGAGCTCATCCGGGAAATGCGTCGGCGCCGCGTAGGTTACCAACAGTTCCAGTTGGAAGACGGCCAGCGTGTGCCCACCGAAGTCAGCGGCAATTCCTATCAGTTCGAGTTCGGAGAAGAGGCAAGTCTCTTCGAAGGGGCAAAAGTCGAAATCCTCGTCGGGGGTCGCGTTGTCGACGGACAATTGACCGCTCTGATGCAGGGCCGGATCATCGTAACACTTCAAGAGGATTTCGGGAATCACATCACGTCTTGCGTTCTGCGCGTTGACAATACCGCCTTGTTTCAGGCGTTACACGACCGTCTGCAGACGATCGAGCGCGGCGAGGCGGACGGCTTTCGTGCCGACCTGGCTGAATGCGTCCTGAGCAACAGCGGCAGCCAGACACCCGGCAAGCCGTTGACGGGGTGGCCATGGTCGCAGCCGCCGACTGCCAGGCAAAAGCAGTTTGTCGAGATGGCGCTCGCCAACACCGTGAGTTGGCTCTGGGGCCCGCCAGGAACCGGCAAGACCGATGTGCTGTCGGCCGTGGCTCGGATCCTGTACGAATCTGAGAAGCGGGTGCTCATCTGCTCCAACACGAACCGCGCGGTCGATCAATTGCTCCAAAAGCTGTGCCGATTCATGCAGGAGGTGAACGATCCAGCCCTGACGGACGGCTATGTCCTCAGGCTCGGCCGGATCGAAGAAGAACTCGATCGACAGTTCGGTGAGTACATCACGCCTGATCGGGTCGTCGAACGCAAATCGGAAGGCCTGACTCGCCGCAAAGCGGACATCGAAGCAGAATTGGAGCGGCTCGGCCGCGAGGTGGCCTACTCGCAGGATGTATTGCAGCGCTTTGAGGAACTCGCGTCCGCACGGGTTGCTGCCAGGACTGCAGCCGACAGTGTGACACGGGCTGAACGTGATCTAGACCAAGGCCAGTCGGCAGTCACCGCAGCTCAGAGACGCCGGTCGCAGTACGAGCGTGAATTGCAGCGGTGGCAACAAGCGGGCTTCTTGGGCCGGCTTCTTATGCGCGACGAAGCGAGCATCCGTCACGATATTCGCAACCAGGAGACCCGGATTGAAGCAGCCACGGAAGCGATCGTACCGCTTCGGGCGAAACTTGAAGCGGTACGGGCAGAATCCGAAGCAGCCACAGATCGGGCAACGGCCATTGAGCGATCTCTTGCCTACGAGAGTCGGGAGGAACACCAGAAGACTGTCGCGAATTACGACTCGAAGCAGACTCCTCTACGGCAGGAGTTGAGCACGATCGCGGCAAAACTGGAAGACATTCGCAATTCGGTTCTGCGGGAGGCGAGGATCGTTGGAGCTACGGTAACGAGGACGTTCCTGCGCCCCGTCGAGTTTGCGGCCTTCGACACCGTAATCGTGGACGAAGCATCCATGATCCTCCTCCCCGCCGTGTTTCACGCGACCGGGTTGGCAAGAGAGAGGGTAATCATCGCGGGCGATTTCCAGCAGCTCCCGCCGATCGTTCAGACGGAACAGAAGAGCATTCACGATGTTCTGGCTCATGACGTTTTCGAGAACGCCGGCATCACACACGAAACCGTCAAAAACGCGCCGCGGCTGGTCATGCTCGACGAGCAGTTCCGGATGGAAGAATCCATCTGTGATATCGTCTCCGGCGCTTTCTACGGCGGTAGGTTGAGAACGTCTGCTCTGCGCCGCTCCGAGTCGTTCGCTGAGCCGAGTCCCCTTGAGGGCAGACTGACCGTCATCGACACTTCGCGAGTCTGGCCATTCACGACACGTAATGTCTTCGAGTCCCGGTTGAATCTGATGCACGCGTTGGCGATCCGGAATCTCGTGCTTCATTTGCGCGAGCAGAACCGGCTTTTCGATAGATCGGAGCGGTGTAGGGTTGGTGTCTGTACGCCGTACGCCGCACAGGCGAAGCTCCTGCATGACATGTTCAAAGCACATTCATTCGACCCCGGCACGCTACGCGCGGGTACCGTTCACCGCTTCCAGGGCGATGAACGCCCGATTATGGTGTTCGATCTTGTTGACAGCGTTGGTGAACGCAATGCAGGCATCTTTCTCCAGGCCAATCAGCTCCGCGACGGTGGCGCGAAACTCATGAATGTCGCCCTCAGTCGGGCTCAGGAAGGCCTGATTGTCGTGGGCAACCTTACGTTCCTCGACCGGAAGCTGCCGAGCGACGCCATCCTGCGCGGATTGCTCTGCGACCTTCAGCGACGTGGCCAGATCCTCGATGTGCGAGACGTTCTTGCTTTGTATCCGATATTGGAGGACCTGAAGCACTTCGGAAGTCAGCCCGAACTCGATCCAGAAGCTCTGCGGACAGGGCTCTTCAAGGGCCGCGATTTCGCGAGGATCTGCCGGCACGACATGGAGAAAGCCGAGAAGTCGATCATCGTCTTTTCTGCCTTCATTACTCCAGAGCGTGCTGCTCAGATGGGCGATCTGTTTCGGGCGAGGATCCAGGAGGGGGTGAAGGTGCGCTGTGTTACGCGACCACCACAACGGAACGGCACAATGCCAGAGGAATTGGGCAGATCGGCGCTGGCTGCGTTGGAAGCTTTGGGAGTCGCAATCGATTTGCGATTCGACATCCACGAGAAGGTCGTATTGATCGACAATCGGATCGTCTGGTTCGGATCTCTGAACCCGCTATCTCACACCGCCCGAACTTCAGAGATCATGGCGAGAGTCGACGATCGGGGTGTCGCCGCTCACTTGGCAAGCGTCCTGTCAATCAGGCGACGTTCCTCTGACGACACCGACCCAGCCACATTCGCAGAGGCCGAGAACCCCCGCTGCGAAATATGCAGTGGCTGGAGCATGTTGTGCCATAGCAAGTACGGCTACTACTTCCGTTGTGCGTGTGGCTGTGATTGGAAGCAAAACATCGACGGGCCAAGACGAAAGGCTCGGTGACTGTGTTGCAGCACTGAACATAGGCAAACTGTGAGGAAGTTATCGCGATGAGTCACAGCACCCCAAAACCAGCTCAAAGCGCCGATCTCGGCTTCACCGTCTTTCTAACCGCCTACGACCCGTCGGATCTGCCCGGCACGAGCATCGACCCGCTCGGGTTCGAGCGAGGGTACCTGTTCCTGGCCGACAAGATCCTGCCGGGCTTGACGAATGTCGCCGATCGTCCGCGATACTTCAGCATGCTCTGCGCGGGGGCAAGCCTGGCAGAGGTCAATCCGGCTGACTCGCCGCGGTCGCAATACCAGAAGAGGCTGGATCATATCCTGCGGCTCGAACGGCTCTGGGCGCTGGCCAACGTGCTGGCGAGCCGGGAGCAAGAGGATGGGGAACTGCCCGTGGGCGGCATTCGCGGCGTGACCTACGCGTCGGCCAAGGCCGAATCTCTGCTGCGAGCTAACAGCGCCCGGACCGATGCCAACTTCCAGTTGCTCTCCCGCCAGGTGCCCTACGGCGTCGTCGGCATCTACGGAGCCGTCGCCGATGGCATGCGGCTGATCGACCGGAAAACGCTCACGCCCACGCCCGATTTGGGCGAGCCGCTCGGTAACGGCTTCCTTAAAGAAACCGACGCTCCTGATACCCTGCGCAAGGCGGTTTGCGGCGACAAGACGATCGCCCTTGACACACTGGCCCAGTGGGGCCGGCGGTCACATCTGGCGGGCAAGACCGTCGAATGCGAGCGGAAGCGTCTGGCCGAAGCCCTGCATCGCAACCCGGTTCGCTCCCGAATGGCCGATGTCCTGGCCGGCCATCCGTTTCAAGCCGAGGGCGATACAGAGTTGAAACGGCTCGCGCGGCTACTGCCCACACTCGCGACGAAAGGCGGGAATCGGGATCTTTCGGAAGCCGTAGGGGCGATCCTGGCCTACGAAGCGGCCTATCGGCTGGCCATGCTGGGGTTCGAGCGGTTGCTCTGGCTGTGCAGGTCGCCGTCCGGAGCGGACGCGGCGGCCGAAATTGCCTCTGACCCGTTTCTCGAGCATGTGCGGAGCGGACTGCCGGCGGCCGTCCAAACCCTGGAGAGTGCCCTGGACTCGGCCGAAGCGGAATTGTTTCGGCAAGACCTCCACCGGCTGGAAGACACCCGCCGATTCCTCGAGCGGGCCGCCGCGGCGTGTGGCGCGACGGGGTCTCTCGTCCACGAACTGATGGAAAGGCACGCGGACGTGCAGCGAGGGAAATTCGACCAGGGACGGCGCAAGATGCCCTGGCTCGAGGTCGCTGCCGGCCGAATCAGTCTGACCATGACGCGGGTAGGTGGCCTGAGCCGCGAGGCGACCGACCCGGCGGACATCACCCCCCATCCCTACCGGCTGTCGTCGGCCGACGCTCTCAGCATGGTTGCGAGGAACACATGAAAACAAAACCCGGGAGCAGCGACAACCGCAAGCTGATGGATCGGATCGTACCCGACCCAGCAATGGGCCGCCTGCTGGGCGTGCTGGCCACCTCCTACGAGATGCAGCCGGAATTCTTCGAGACCGACTTCCTGCCGTCCTTGCTGGGCCTGGGGGCCTGGAACGACCGCAACTGGTCGAGCCGCATTGCACTCGAAAAGCACCTGGCAGAACTCGAGGCCGCGTCGCTCCTGGTCGATGCCCGGCCTTATCGAGGACGGCCGCGTTCGTTGCGGGTGGAAGTCGAGCCCGTGTTCTTTCCCTCCGGCCGGATTCTTCACGCAAAGGTGCTCGTCGAGGTCTACGAGGAAGCCGTCCGTCTGGTCTTCGGCAGCGCAAATCTGACCGAACCCGGCTACCGCCGGAACCGCGAGATTGCCGCCGTTCTGACGGCCACGGCGAAGAACCCGACCGAGACGCGGATCGTTCGGGATGCCCTTCGCGATCTGCAGGTACTGCTGGGATCGTGGCTTACTCCCAGCGCGGTGCGGCTCTGCGGACTGGCCGACAACCGGCTCGCACAATGGGCGGCCACTGGCGGCGAATCGGAAGAGTGGTTCGCCTGGAGCGGAGGTCCCGAGCCGCTCTGGCGGCAAGTACTCGCCCGCTGGCCGGAAGACGAACGCGTGGAAAGGGTTACGATCGTCTCGCCGTTCTGGTCCGACGAGGGGGGCAACGGGCCGATCCACAAGCTCATCGCGGCGCTGCGGGAGGGGGATCGGATCGTTCCGAACGCTGATTTCCGCTTGCTCACCGAAGCTGCTCCAGACACGCAGGGGACCTACAAGCCGACACTGCCGGAGAGCTTTGCCACCTTCGATGCCCGCTCGCTGGGCGTGTCTGCCGTGGCCGTGGCCGTCGATCCCAGAGTGCTGCCCGAGGAGGTCGGCATGAGCGACGGATTCCAGGGGACCCGCAGCCTCCACGCAAAGGTCGTGTTGCTGGAAGGCGCCGACACGGCCCTGGCCTACCTCGGTTCCGCGAACTTCACCGAACGCGGATGGGGTTTTCTTGCAGTGCCTGATCAGGCCAATATCGAGGCCGGCCTGATCGTCAGGTGCCGCGAACCGGAAAGGAACAGCCTCCGCTGCCTCATTCCGCTGACGACCGGTGAACCGATTCCCTTGGCCGGGGCCGCCGTGGGACGCCTGGCATTGCCGGAGTCGTCGCCGGAAGAGGCCGCTTGGCCTGGGTTCCTCCGCGAGATCCTGCTCGTCCCTTCGCGAAACGATCCGAACCGGCTCGAGCTGAAGATTCTCGTCGAGCCGGATCGGATTGCTGGGACGTGGCGCATCGGGCATCTGCCTGGCGATGGAGACGCAGGCCAGGGTGCCCTACTATTTGAGAGCGAGGGCGGCTCAAACGCGGCTGAATTCACTGTTTCGCTTGCCGAAGCGCCGCTGCAGCGGCTTATGCGGGAGCAGGAGGTCCAGGTCACGTGGTGGCTTGGTCAGGAGGGGCAGTCGTTTCCCGTCAACGTGGCGGCAGAAGCCCGGACGGGCCTGCCCATCAGCCCGGGGTCGGGACGGCCCCAGGAGCAGCACCTGATTGCCTACTACCAGGGCCGGATTTCCTGGGAAGATCTGTTCCCCGATCCCGACGATAGGCATCCTGGGGGCCAAACCGCGTCAGACCAGGAGGATACCGGCGGCGTCGACACGTCGCGGATTCAGTCCTACGTCGTGCGGGAATTCGTCGAGGCCCTCAAGGGGATCAGCGACGACTTGAAGGCGGCGGCCGGGTCGCCGAAAGCGTGCATGCGGCTTGCGATCCTCGGTCCGGTCAGCCCGGTGGCCCTCGCCCGTCGGGTCCTGGAGGCTGTGGGTTACTCCGGACGCACCCCGACGGCCGCTGGGTTCCAGCTCGTTGAGATCTTGGCCTGCCTGGACGCTGCCCGTCACTTCCCCGCCGCCAGCCAGTTCGAGAACGACTGGCTCGCATTGATCGACGAGGGCGTCAAGAAGGTTACCGAGATGCTCGACTCACTGGAGAAGCAGTGTCCGGAGGACCTCTCGAAGGACTTCCAGCAGTACGCCAAAGCAATTCGGGCTTATCATCGTTCGCAGGTTGCCATACCATGATCGATCGTTCGCCGCTGTTCAACCTCGGTTTGGATACGACAAGGATCAAGGACCCTCGCGACGCTGAGCGTCAATCGGCGACCGTCGACGCGCTCTTGGAGCGGTTGTTCCATCCAGATCCGGAGCACCGATGGGAGGTGCAGATTCTGGCCGACGAGGTCGGGATGGGTAAGACCTTCGTAGGGCTGGGGGCGGCATTCTCCGTCCTGGAGGCGATGCGTCAGGATACGGCTGTCGAGGACCTTCGCGGATGCTACCAGAAGATCCTGATCATTACCCCCAACAATTCAGCCCTGTTCTCGAAATGGCGCCGCGAGGTCGGGGAGTTCGTGAAACGGTGCGTGGCGCCCGATCACCGGGAGCAGGCGGCCCGATGGTTCGCGCCTGCCCCGGTTGACCGGATCGACGATCTGGTGTTCGAACTGCGGCGGCGAGGTGCGGCTCCTCGCGTAATTGTAGCCAACATGCGGATTTTTGGGGGAGGGCAGCTTCAAAACTACGACTTGAAACGCCGCCACCTGCTGGCAATTCTGTTTCGCCGTTGGGGTAAGCGCTTCAATGGGAAACGGCGAAAGATGCTCTTGAAAGGTGCCCCCAAGGATTGGCCGACGAACCCTGAGGACCTTTGCGCGTTCACGGAGAAGGAATGGGGGCAATTGCTCTTCTCGGACGAGGAACTCCTTGCTGCAGTGCGGCAAGTCGATAGGCCGGAGGGCTGCATCGAGAAACTGCTCGAAACCTGCCGGGAAATCGCAACCCCGTACGTGCGGAGTCGCGATGAGTTGTTCAACAAGGTGAACCGTCAACTGGTAGATGTCTACCGCGAACTGATGGGATGCCTGATCAAGAAGTCGATCCCGCTGGTAATTGTTGACGAGGCCCACAACTGGAAGAACGGGCCCAGTTCGGGAGCCAATGGCTACGAAGGGTTCACCAGTCTGGTCGGTTGCCGTACCAGGCGGGCACTGATGCTGACGGCCACGCCGTTCCAGCTTCGACCATCGGAGATCCTGGAGATTCTCAAGGTTGGCGACTGCCTGCGGGCCTGCCCGACCGAAGAGGAGTCTGCACCGCGTCGGAGGCAACTTGCACATCATCGCGACGAGGTCGTGCGGCCGGTTCTGGACCGTGCGGCAAAGGCGAGCCAGAGGTTCGCAAAAGCCTGGTCAAAGCTGCCGGCCGCCGCAAGCCGCCGCATGATCCAGTCGGCATGGGACTCGTTTCCCCTGGACGAAGCCAGGGCGAAACTTCGCGAGGCCGCCAGGCAGAGAGGCGTCGTCAAGGCGGATGAACTGGAGCAGATTATCGATGCCGCGCTTTCCGGCGTCGATCCCGACATTCGCCAGCTCCTCCGCGAGGGGTTGCGGCTTTTCGTCTACAACGCGGACCTCTCTTGCGAGTTGGGCAAGTTCGTGATACGGCACCGCCGGCGGACCGAACATCGGATGTTTCGAGTGGGGATGGAATATCGCCCAGACTCCAGCTCTGTCCACCAGCGTCCCGATCGCCACGTTCTCCACGCAGCCCCGGGCGTCGATGTTCGCGGCGACGGAGAGTTGCCACACTACCTGCTGATGCGGTGCGTGTCGGAAATGAAGGGTGGGAGGGGGCGGTCGTCCCTCGGCAGCGCCCTGACCGGATGTTATTCGACGCTGGTCGACAGCGCGGAGGGACAGTCGGTCAAGGCACGCCTGGCGGGAACGGAGCGTGGAAAAGTCTACCTCGACCTGCTCATGGGAATGGTCAACCAGCAGCATGATCCCAAGCATCCCAAAGTGAGGGAAGTGGTCGACGTGGCCATCCGTAACTGGAGGTTCGGCGAAAAGACCTTGATCTTCTGTTTCCGCACCAACACGGCCAATCGGCTTCACGACATCATCGAGGAACGCATCCGCAACGAACTGCAGGATCGCCGCAACCGGTGTATGGGAGGACCCGAGAAGCTGAAGACTCTAAGGGACCGGCTTACCGGCCGTAACCGTGACCTGGTCGTGCTGGGACTGGATCGCGTGCTCTGGTCGGCTATCTGGACCAGCGAACTTGCTGATCAGGCCGCCAGACAGATCGTGCCCGCAGACCTGGAGGTGATGGACCATGAACTACCGCGGCTGGCGAGACTCGGTCTTCGGTATGGCGTAGACCTGCTCGCAGAGCGGCCCGACCGCGTATTCTTCAACCGCGCGTGCGAGCTGGTAATTGCTCAGCGGCTTTACCGCGACTTGAAACCGACCGGGCTGCTCCACCGGCTCCTGGACGAGATATGCGAGGAGAGCTGGGTGCGAGGGCCCTATGGTCTTTCGCCAGGTGACGACGACGATGAAAGCGGGACCGAGACCGCCCATTTCGATGAGCGGGGCGTTCACAGCATCTACGAGGAGTCGGCAGAGCCGGCCGGCGGGGAGATCGAGCGGGTTGCCGCCGGACTTCGACAACGGCGTCAACAAGCTCGAACTCCAAGTCAAACGGGCAGGCTGGATGTCTACAGGCGAGGTCCAAACCTTTGGCTGGGCGTCAATCCGGCGGATACTTTGAAGGGGGCGGGCGGGGGAGCTTCGGCCCCCATTGCCAAGACGCTCTCCGAAATCCACAGGCATATCTTCAACCTGATGCGCGTGGGCGATGAACTCGACTGGAACGCGAGACGCCTCGCCATGCAGGCGATCCGCCGCGCGGTGTTTCGGGACTCGGTTCTGCTCCGGCTGCTGCCCGACAAGCAGGAGCGGGAAGAGGCCGGATGGGGGGAACTCCTGGTCCAGGCGTTCTTCGATCCGCTACCTCAACAGGCCGAAAGTATGGCCGATCGGATAGGCGTTTTTCTCGAAGATCTGACAGCGGCCAGTGGAAGCATCACCGATTCGCAGTCGGCCAGGTTCGCGATGTACGACGCGACGCGACTGCAAAATCAACAGTTTGTGGCCCTTGTCTCTGGCAACACCGATCAGCGATCCCGCGAGCGGGTCTTCTCGGGTTTCAACACGCCGCTGTTGCCCGAGGTGCTGATCTGCACGTCCGTCGGCCAGGAGGGAATCGATCTGCACCGGCACTGCCGCCACGTCGTTCATTTCGACCTGGCCTGGAATCCTGCCGTGCTGGAGCAGCGTACCGGACGGGCAGACCGCATCGGAAGCAAGACCTTTCGGGAGCGATCGCTGGCCAATGGCGCAAGTACCTCCTACTTGGACATCGGCGTTCCGTACCTGGCTGGTACCTACGACGAGCGTATGTACGAGGAGCTACGGTTGCGGGCCCAGACTTTTGAAGTTCTGACCGGCGGCGACCTTGCTACCAATGATGCTGAAGGATACGACGATCACAGCAGGGCCGAAGGACAGGAAACAGGCCTGAATTTCGTCCCCCTTCCCGACGACATGGTCAACCAGATGCGTGTGAGTCTGCACGTCTGGGCGGACAAACAGCAAGAACCGTCGAGATTGAAGTGTCAACGAGACTCGTCCGTTCCACATGATTGACGGGCCACTGTTAGTCGACAGGAATGCGAGAACCATCAACGTGGGAAGGAATTCACACATGCCAGGGATAGTCATGACCAGGGCGCCGTCGCGTGATCCGTTCCCAGAACCTGTCGACCCTTTTGAAAGTATCCGCAAATCGTGCGTTGTATGGGGTATTCCCATTTGTTCTTGCTGGAAAAGGCGTACCGATGACTGAGTACTACATTGTCAACACAGACACTCACTACAGACCCGAGGGCCACGAGTACATGTTGAGAGAAGGCAAGGCCGCCGCATTCCACGATCCCTGGAAACACAAGATTGACGACATCAAGAGGGGAGATGTGGTTTTCCTCTATAAGTCGAAGGTCGGCATTGTCGCGGTCGGGCGTGCCAGCGGAAGAATTGAAGTCAAGCCGGTCGGCAAAGGTCGCAAATTTGAGGCGGATGGAGAGCACTCTCAGAAGCTGCTGAACTTCACAAAGCTCGAGTCGCCCGTCAGCGCCAAGATAATACGAGCCATTTCGCAGGGCATCGCAGGCGCTGACATAGTCTTGCGGCCGACATTGGTTCCATTGCGAAAAGCTGCCGGCCAGGCAATATACCGGCTCATTCTCGGGAAAAAGGCACCGTAGTCACTGCCGTGAGCGATGCACAAATAACATGCGTCACTTGTCTCCTGAGCGGATCTGACCCTGCCGAACGGAATCGCGCCACCGCACCGAGAAGCGAGTACCGCCTGCACCCATGCCGATTCCACAACCGACGAAAGTCAGTCGGTACGCTCGCCTCTATCCAATAGGAATGTGCCACATGCCAGAAACGAACACCGATTTTGACCGCCAACGCGGCGCCCTCTTCGGCCTGGCCGTCGGCGACGCTCTCGGTGCCGCCGTCGAGTTCCAGCCGCCCGGCTCATTCAGGCCGGTGACCGGCTACCGGGCCGGCGGCCCCCATGGTCTCGGACTGGGGGAATGGACGGATGATTCGAGCATGGCTCTGGCCCTGGCCGACAGCATCGGCAAAGTGGGTTGGGATCTCAACGATCAGGCTCGCCGCTACGTCGAGTGGTGGCGAGAAGGCAAGTACTCCGTCAACGACACATGCTTCGACATCGGTATCACCACGCAGCAGGCCTTGAGCCGGTTCGAGCGGACGGGTGACGCCCGCACCTCCGGCGACCCGTCCGGACGTGCCAGCGGCAACGGCTCGATCATGCGGCTGGCGCCCGTGCCGATCCGGTTTGCGGAGCTGTTCCCGGACCAACTGGACCAACTCATCAGGTACTGCATCGAGTCCAGTCTCCCCACCCACGCCAGCCCGCAGTGCCTCTCGGCCTGCGCCTATTTCGGCATCGTTCTGACCGGCCTGATCAACGGCGTCGACCGTGACGAGGCCCTCTCGCCGAACTGGGGGGCACTCCTGCAGCTCAAGGAACTCCAGACGCTGCATCCCGAAGTTCTGGCCGTCGCCGAAGGGAGCTTCCGCGAGAAAGAACCGCCGGAGATCAAGGGTTCAGGATATGTGGTCAGGAGTCTGGAAGCAGCCCTGTGGGCGTTCCACGACGCCAAGGACTTCCGCGA
>CAZLWV010000204.1:7682-12212 GCA_964563135.1 uncultured Planctomycetaceae bacterium | reverse complement strand
CTTCTTGCAGTCGTTCCGATACGTGGACCTGAAGCGAGTCAGCGGTCGTGAGCACCTGACGTTTGAGAGTCTCCTGTTCTTGTCGGAGCCGCGAGAAACGCTGCGTGACTGCATCGAGGATGTTGCTGATCGCGACGCTTTCATAAGCGAGTTCTTCACTCAAGCTGAATGCTTCACGAATCGCCCGGCTTTGCAGGGCAACAAAGAGGTTGACAAGCCGCCGCAAGTCACCCTTGTCCGCCTCTCGCAACGAACTGACGTATTCAGCTCGGTCGTTGCGCGTGACCACAAGCGGGAACCAGTTGTGCTTCAGAAAGGCCAACGTGGCCAGGCAGCGAGCAACTCTTCCGTTACCGTCTGTGAAGGGATGGATGAGAGTGAATGCGTGGTGAATCCACGCCGCCTCAAGATAGGGTGGAACGTCCCATTCTTCGTGAGTGCTGTGCATCGCGAGCAAGGAGTCTATTTCGGAATCCACATGCTCGGGAGGACAAAACTCAAAAGAGAAACCGTCCGGGCCTTCAACGTTGTTCGGGAGTCTCTTCCATTCTCCCTTGGGTAACGCCCGGGAGACTTCGTTACCCAAAGTGTCCCGACCGTGGTAGTATGTCTGGTGCTCCGTCAGAGTTCGATGGAGTTCCTTTATATACGATGTCCCAAGTGGACGCTGACCTGAGATGAACTGGTACAGACCTTCAATGGCTGCATGCTGGTCGTGAATTAGCGTCGCGACGTCCGCCGGATCGAGATCGGTGTCTTCCCGGCCAATGAAGGCGGCGTCCAGTCCCTTCTCGATAAGGGTCTTTGTCGCGCCGTCACTCAGCGAATACAAACGCTCCAGAATCCCGGTTTCGACCGCCCATTGTCTTCGCAGTCGCATCAGGAACTCCGTGTAGGTGTGAGTGCCTCGCAGACGCGTAGCTTGTTCGTGCCATGCTGTCATCAGTGCCTCAACCTGCGGGTTTCTAAAGTCGCTCCATTTCGCTGGCAGGTCCTTGATCGGGTGCCATACATGCGATTCTTGTGTCATCATGTCGTTTCCCATACAACAAACCCGTTACTACACCCTCACCCATCACCTGTGACTCGCAAGTCCATGCTCAACTTCCGCGGGGGCGTTTTTCATGGATCGAATTCTAGCAGCGATTTGCTGCGGTGTCACGCCCGTTTGTGCACGATACTTGCTCTCTGACCAGCAGTCGTCCAGCCGCTACGTTTGCCGGTCTGCTGTACGGTAGTGGTATGAATTGGGCAGCATAGCACGCACGTGATCCACCGATCACCCGACGTTTGTAGCTGATTGTCGGTCTGCCACCCGGCCGGCTTCCTAGCGCCGGCCCGTCGGATTGTTCTCTGCTCGCGGTCAGCGATCGGTCGCCCAGAGGCTTCCAGTCGGGTTTGCGCTGCGCAAGCAGGTTCCGGTGTCACCGTGGTAGTTCGCGAGGGTTTTTCGTCGAGCCACGTGGAGTTCATCGAGTATCGCATTATGCTTCGTCGTCACCTGCACGGAGCGGAGATTTCGATTTGCCGAAGCAGGAAACACCGTGGTAAGCCCCCCTGATGCCACGACGATTGCGGGCTGCCAGTGGGGGATAGGCGTACCATGTGCTCAGCCGAGCGCTGCGGAAGAAGACGGGGGTCGTTCAATCGCCTCGCCGCACAAGCAACTCTGCGTTCTCTACCCACAAAGCGAAGTACGGCATTTTCGCCTTGTCGTATTGAATCATGATCAAGAACGGTCGATCGAAGACAAGATTCTGTGCCAACGCCGCAACAATCGTCGCCTCCGACTTGAGATGGGCGCCTCGCTCGTCCAGCCTGAAGCGGATTTGCTGCAAAGCCCTAATGATTTCATAATCGTGAAAACGTGGGTTGCTCAGAATCAGGGGCCTTGACTGCAACTCTGAGTATTCTCGTATCGTGTCGAAGCTCACAACGGGAATCCGAAGGTCGCTGCACTCCTCGATCGTGGTCGGCTGTGCCGAGGAGACTCGCTTCTGTGCCGCTGCAATCGTTGCCATGAGCGTTGACTCCGGCGGGATTTTGGCGAGAAACACACGATGCATGTCCAGCCTCGTCTTCAGTTCTACGATGAAGTCGTTCTCATTTCGGTAGTCGTACACCCGCAACTGACTCGCAGATCTCTTCTCATTCTCTTGGCTTTCCAAGAACTGGCGAATGCCAAAACTCTCCACCTCCGTGGCGTCGAACACCAGCGGATCCTTCAATCGTTCAAAGGCAAACTCAAATGGCAAGTCGGCAAGCAGGTAGGAATATACCACTATAAAATTGTCTGGCACGTTCGCACCAGGCAGGGCCAGTTCAGGGGCTGCCTTGCCTGCAAATCTTTCATTCAGCTTCGTTCGAATGTCTTCCAGAACGCCCTCGCCAATCACTCCCGCAGATACCATGTAGGTTTGCTCGTCCAGGTCACCACGAGTGACGTCTCTTCTGTTGAGAATGGCCACCGAGGGATCCTCTTGCTTCATGTGAATGTCCTCACCCACCAACGCGCCCAGTTCGTTCCAGGCAATTTGGGCGGTGGCGCACCACAGCACATTGGTTCCCGCCGCCAGCGGATAATCGAGATGTGCCGAGACAACGGTACTCGCGAATTCGTCCGCACGGCATGTCGGAATGGCAACCTCGTCGGAAGCTCTGAATTCTTCACCCCCTGCTCCGCCCTGCTGGCTCCGACTGCAGGCAGGAAAGATCACGATCACACTGAGAAGAATGAAACGCATCATGGGATCCTCTGCAACTTGTCTCGTCCCGCCATCCACCACTATAACAGAGGACCCCGGTTTCCAGAACACCTCAAACCTCCAGTGGAATCCGCAGGCCAGACACGGGGAGATGAGTGTCGGCGATGCGTGCGGTCGAGTTGACCCTGGCGACCGCCAGGGCAGGGCCGCCCATGGGCGACCCCCGCCACAGGGCGAGCTGGGCATTCAAGCCCCCTTGCCGGCTCGATGGTGTTCTCCGCAAAGACGTCTGCCGTCCGCTTCTTCATTCCACCGGCAGATCCGCACGGGCTGCCCAGTCGGTCCAGCTTCCGTCGTACCAGTCCACGTTCTCGTACCCGAGCACATGTCTGAGCACGAAATAGGTCTGGCTGGCCTGGTGGCCGGTGCGGCAGTGCACGACGACTCGCGTCTTCTTCGACGGGATCAGCTTGCCGTACTCGGCGGCCAGATCGGCCACGGGACGCAGGGAGCCGTTCTCAGCCAGATCGGCCGAGAAGGGACGGGAAACGGCCCCGGGAATATGCCCGGCCCGAGCCTCGTCTGAGGCCTTCCCCACAAAGTAGTCTTCCGGCCGGGTGTCGAGAATCACCACCTCGGGACTGCCCAAGAGGGGTGAAATATCGTCGGCCGTTACGGTGAAGTCATCGGCCCCGCCATCGACCGGATAGCTGGTCTTCGGACGGCGGGTCAAAGCCTTGTCCGTCGGCCGGCCCTGCGATGACCAGGCATCGTAGCCGCCGTCGAGTATCGTCCACTGGCGGTGCCCCACCCTGGCCAGGGCCATGCCGACCAGCGTTGCGTCGCGCAGTGCGCTATCGGCCACGATCACCACCATGTCCGTCGGGGCAATGCCCATCAGTTCCAGGTGGGCCGCGATCAGGCCGGCCGGCAGCAGCGACGAGGGAATTCCGTCGACGGTGCCGCGAAGGCTCTCCGGATCGATCCGCACCGAGCCGGGAATGTGCCCGCTGCTGAACTTGGGCTGCTCGCGCACGTCGATGATGCTGAGATCGGGCGAGCCGAGACGCTCCTGGAGCCAGTCGCCGGTCACCAGCGGCGGCAGCGCCCTGGCCGCACTCGCCGAGGCTTCCCGGAGAGAACCCGCCGCCGGGACGCTCGCTTTCGGCTTGACGGCCGGCTGCGGACCGGCAAACCAGGCTCGCCACCGCTGTACCCTGGCCACCGCCTCCGGCGGCAACGGCTCGTTGCGCAGCGAGACGGGCGTCAGGCACTCCTCGACGAACCCTTCCAGACCGTCGGTAAGCAGATACACCTGCTCATATCCCAATCGAGCCAGGGCATCGCGGGCCTGCGCCGGATGGGTCATTCCGGTCGAGTAGAGAACGATTGTCCTCTGGGACTTGTATTCGGTCAACCGCACGGCCAGATCGGCCAACGGCACATTGATCGCCCCGCGAATGTGGAATGCCTCGTACTCGGCCGCCGGGCGGATGTCGACCAGCACCAGGTCATCGCCGCCCGCCATGAGTCGATCGGCCAGGTCCGCCGGGTCGATGTGGTCCTGCCCCTCCTCGATCGCACCCAGCATCTCCTGTTCCCGCTCGAGATCCACGAGGGTTGCCGCAGCGGATCGCCCACTATTCGAAGCGGGCAGAACAAGCATTGCGGCCGCCAGCACGATCATGGTCAGGCCGAGGCCCTTGAGCATCGGGCTGTGCAGGTACCGGCCGCCACCGTGGAGGCTTTCGACCCACTCGGCAAAGTAGAAGGCCGCCACGGCAATCGCGGCAAAAATCGCTCCAAACACGGGCCTCGAGACCCC
>CAZLWV010000204.1:0-7672 GCA_964563135.1 uncultured Planctomycetaceae bacterium | reverse complement strand
GGATCGAGCCGAACACCGCACCGCCCAGAAACACCAGCCCGTCGATCTTCCCGCTGGCGGTCCCCACCGCCGCAGTGCCGGGACACCAGCCGCTCATGACGAACCCCACACCGAACAGAAGCCCGCCCACAATCTGGGCTCCGTAGATCGTGGGCATGTTGTGGAGGCTGTCGAGCGAGATCCAGCCCATGCCGACCACGAAGGAGAGGCCGAGCATGGCCGTGATCACGGCGGTGAACATGACTTTGAGAACCGTCATGTCGCGAAAGTAGAAGATCCCCGCCAGGCGGCGCGAACTGCCGAATCCGGCCCGTTCCAGCACCAGTCCAAAGGCCAGTCCAATCACCAGCGCCATGAACATGGCCTGCGGGCTGTCGAGCTGATTGGTCGAGAAACAGGTGCTAATCATTCCATTGTCTCCTTACGAACCAGGCCGCGGCATACCCGCCGGCGAACACGCAACCCATGAAGATCAGGCTCCCGGTCAGCAGCATCGCTCCGCCGGTCAGCGCTTGCCCCGAAGTGCAGCCGCCGGCGATCCGGGCGGCATAACCCGCCAGCACTCCGCCGATCAGGGCCAGGCCCAGCCGATACCTCGACGACGCCGCGGCTCCCTTCTCGACCTCGATCTTGACCCGACCGGCGAGGACGGCCGAGATCAGCCCGCCAAAAAACACTCCGGCCAGCATCCACACCAGGTAGTACGACAAGGGGTTCGTACCCCAAGCCCCGAAATACTCGCTCCCTGCCACGTGGGAGGGTGCGATCCACGATTCCAGCTCGGCCCCGATCCGGGCGAGCCCGCCCGAGGCCCCCAGGCCGGCTCCCAGCGTCAGCAGCGACGCCAGGAGTGTGAGTCCCAGGAGAATACCCGCCAGATACGGGTTCCAGAGCGGCGATTGCTTCGGTTCCTGGCGGGCAGCTCTTTCGGTTGTGAGAGGGGTTTGAGTCATTCCTGATTCCCTTTCTGATTGGCATCCCGGCAAAGCATCGAATTTCCGCTTCCATCCCCAGCCAGGCAAGGTGGCGGGCCGGGGAGGGGAATGCTTCTGTTAGCCCCTGCACGGATCATGAAACGAGAGGCACCGGCGGGGAGATTGGTTACTGGGAAAGTATGGCACCGTGGTGTTCCACCATCGACAGGCAAAGAAGCAGCGATCTCTCGTCAACAACCGGCGCTCCGTTTCTTGGCGGGTTTTGCACTCGGCGCCGGAGCGGCCTTTGGCGCGGTCGTGCCACCTGCCCGGCTGCCGCCGCCACTCGGGCCGGTGGAAAGCATCCCGGGCTCGATCAGGGAGCCCAGATCGGACTGGCCCCAGTAGGCCTGCAGGCCGCCGTGCAGGGCAATCACTCTCCGCCCGGTCTTCTGGGCAAGCGCGCCGGCAACCATCATGGCGAGCGAACCGTCGCGGTCCACGATCACCAGCGGGATTTCGCCATTCAGATAGGCGGGGCTGCTCATGACCTCGGCCAGGTCGACATTCCGCGAGCCGGGCAGGCTGTAGTCGGCAAAATGCTCGGCCGGCCGCACGTCCACCACCTCCACCGAACCGGGCAGATCCATCAGGGTCCGCTTCAGTTCGGCCGGCGAGATCCGATCCGCCAGGCGGACCTTCGCGGTGCTGGTCCCCCCGCCTCCAGACCCGGCGGCCGGGATCGGGCACGTTGCACCCCCCGATTCGATCACCGGGAGCCCCTGTTCGATCCAGGCCTCGCTGCCTCCGTCCAGGCTGCGGACGTTCTGGAAACCTTCGCGTTCCAGCACGCCGATGGCCAGACTCGATCGGTAGGCGCTGTTGCAGACCGCCACCACCGGCGTCTGGCGATCCAGTTTCACAGACTCTTCGGCAAGGTGGTTGAGCGGCAGGTTGACCACGGTGCCGATCCGCAATTCCTCCCATTCATTCGGCTGCCGCACGTCGACAACCAGGGGCGATTCCTCCTGCTGCATGGCGGCCTGAAGTTCCTTCGGAGCAACAGCGGCCGTTTTCACCAGCGGCAAACCGGCCTTCGTCCAGCCGTCCAGCGGCATCACCTCGGCCGTGTAACCCACGCGATGCAGCCGATCGACCGCCTCGCCAAGCTCCTCGCTGCTGCCCACCAGGACCAGCTTCGATCCCCAGGGGACCATGATTCCGGTCCAGGTTTCGAACCGGCCGCGCAGACCAATGTTGACCGAACCCGGGATGTGCCCGGCGGCATACTCGCCCGCATCGCGAACGTCAACCACGTAGTATTTCTCGGGATCGCTGAGCTCGGCCGACGGGCTGATCTCCGCGAGCGACTTCGGATCCCAGTCCACCAGTTCCGGCCCCCGGCGATTCATGGCCGCATTGTGGGCGAAATACTGGGGCGCTTCGGGGAGCCCCTCGAGAACGGCGGCCACGAACTGGCCCCGCGTCTTGTATTGGAGATAGACGTTGGAGGTCCGCTGCTGGCCGATCGTCGAAACCGGCTCGTCGCTGAGATGGGCCCCGCACAGCGAACCGGCGCCGTGGGCCGGCATGATCACCACCTCCACCGGAAGCTTCGACAGCTTCTTCGTCCACGTGTCGAACATCATCGACGCCAGCCGCGACGCCGACATTCCCTCGCCCAGAAGATCGGGCCGGCCCACGCTGCCCACAAACAGAGTATCGCCCGTAAACATCGTGATCGGCCTGCCCGGATCGGCTGCATCGGCCACCAGTCCGCACATGCTGTCGGGCGTGTGCCCGGGAGTCTCCCGGAAAGTCACCACCGCTCCCCCAACCTTCAGCGTGTCCCCTTCCTTGAGGGCCCTGTGCTCGTATTCCGCGTTCGCCTTCTGGCTGATGTAGATCGGCACCTTCAGGGCGTGGGCCAATTCGATCTGCCCGGCCACAAAGTCGGCGTGAGAGTGGGTAAGCCAGACGGCCGTGATCTTGACCCGCCGGTCTTCCGCCGCCTTCAGGTAGACGGCAATATCGCGCCCCGGATCGACCACCAGCGCCTCCCCCTGGCTCACCAGCAGGTAGGAGAAGTGCGACAGGACGGCCAGATCGTACTGAACGATCTCAAATCCGGGGTACTTGTAGGTGTCGACCACCTGGTACTGGGCCGCCTCGTCGCCATGCGTGGCCGACTCCGCGTCGGAGATCTCCGCACCGCGAAGGGCCAGCGGAACCAGCAGCACGGGCGTTGCCATAATCATTAGTTTGTTTATCAACATTGTCGGTCCTCCTATCGCATGAGACACATTCTCATCTACGCAGGATTGGATGGTTCTCGAGGCGGAAAAGTTACAATCGTCGCTTGATCGCCAAGACCTCCCTCCAGTGTGTGTCTAATGGTTCAAAGTGCACGGAATGGTTCGAATTCATGACGGATGAGCAACTGGTAGCGGACTATCTGCACTCGGGGAACCGGGACGCCTTGTCGCGACTGATCGATCAGAACCTCGATCGAGTCCGCCGAGTCGTTTATGCCATGGTGCTCAACCATGCCGATGCCGACGATGTCGTGCAGGAGGTCTTCGTACGCGTGGTCCGGGGGCTTGCAGCCTTCCGCCAGGAAGCCCTGTTCTCCACTTGGCTGCGGCGGGTGACGATCAATACCGTCTACCGATTTCTGGACCGGCGCCGACGGGCGCAGGTCACCATGGGTGAGATTTCGGGCCCCGAGGCTCCGTGCGATTGCCAACCCGAAGTGCGGGCCCTCCAGGGAGAACTCGACGAGGCGATCAACCGTGCCCTCCAACAACTGTCCCCGGAATTGCGGGGGGCCTTGGTGCTGACTGTCTTCGAGGGCGTCGCCCCCGCCGAGCTGGCAACGATCGAAGGATGCAGCCGGGCGACTGTCTACTGGCGCGTCCACCGGGCAAGACGAACCCTGAAAGAACTGCTGAAAGACTGGCTGTAGGCAACCATCGTCGCCTTTCGTTCCGCAAGAGAAGTCATCACTGCCCGTTTCCGAATAGTACCCGCCATGGCACGTGAAAACGACGATCGCCTGAACCGCATTCTCCAGGGCTGGCTCGACCGCAATGCAGGGAGCAGCGATCGCCGGGCCTTGGCCGAGCGGATCTCGCACGCCGTCGAGGCAGCGCCCCGGCAGCCCGATCCTTTGTCGGGGCCCCGGCGCCGTGGTGTTCCCCGGGCGGCCTGGGCGATTGTCGCTGCGGCCGTCCTGCTCGTCGGTGTGATCGTTTGGCAGATCCAGCATACCCCGCCCGCGGCTCGTCCGGACGAGAACCAGGCCGCCCAGAGGCTCCTTGCCGAACTCGATGCAGGCGAGCTCCAGCGGCGGCTGGCCCTTCTCAACGAGCTCGACACTCTTTTCGAGCGGCGCTGGCAGTGGATGGTGGAATGCGGCGATCGCGTCGACATGAGCGTTGCCACGGCTCCTCAGAGCATCTCCACGTCCGGCGAGGTTGCCGTGCGGGTCACCGTGCTGGTCCGCGACGATCCGGCGGAAGCGTTCCGCGTTCGGGAAAAGACGTTTCTTCTCACGCGCGAGGAACAGGCCGTTGAAACCGTGCTTGAAAACGACGTCTCTCAGAAGCTCTACTTCTGGTCGTATCCGATCGACCAGGGACTGTTCACCTACGACCTCGATCTTCAGATCACCCGGCCCGGCAAGCTGTCGATAACAGCCAGCGGCGTTGTGCCTTCGGGAAAACCCACGAAGATCCTGTCGTTCGAGCAAGAAGGAAGCGAGTATCGGGTCTACCTGCTTCTCGTCCCCGCGAGGCAGGACACGTCATCGGGCGCAATTCGCCAGTTGTGACGGAGGGTGGAAATGGTACGGTCGAAGCATGCTCTGATTGCGATCGGTTGCGTCGCCGTGCTGTGGCTGGAGGGGAAGGTGCCAGCGGTGGCATACCAGTGGGTGTGGGAGTCGGTTCCCGAGGGGCAGCTGCCCGCGGATGAGCCTTTTGAAGATGCGATCTTTCGTGCGATGCCAGGTCAGGGGCCTCCGTTCACCGCGGCCTCGGGGCCTGCCCCAGGGAGTTTGGAGGCGGGCAGGCCTTCCGGGCAATGGGCCTCTGCCTCGGTCGAGTGCGGAGGAAGCTGGCCGCGGTGTTCGGCAGACCTTGCGCCTCGCGCCGAAGCCACACCTTCAGAAGTCCAGCCCCTGGAGGTTCCCGCAACGGCCTTTGCCGGGGCGGAACTCTGCCTGCGATTCACCTGCCGGGAGAAGCTCCACGTGGCATGGCAGGCCAGCGCCGCTCGACGCCCGTTTGCCAGCGGTGTGGTCGCATCCCAAGAGGGCCGGGCCGAGATCCGCTTTCGCACGCCCGAGATCAAGGAAGGCGTCGTTCTGCCCATCCAGGTGGCGGCCGGCCAGTCCGTGTGCAAGATTCTGGTGTTTGGCAAGAATCCGCTCGCAGGACGCCAGCAATGGGCCGAACAGCTCCGAATCGTCCTCTTCGACCCGCCCGGACAGACCGCCAAAGCCTGCGATTCGGTGGCCCTGCCCTATCGGCGCGTGACAACCCTGGGTGCCCTGGCTGCCGCAACCGGCGGAACTGTGGTTGTGGGCGAAGGACTTGCGCTGGACGACCATCGCGGCCTCGGGGGCGTGCTCTCCCTGCTCGCCCGCCAGGGCCTCCCGGTGGTGCTCCTGGCCCCCGCATCGGGCCGGCTGGAGACGGACGGGCCGGCCCCAAAACGATTCGAGTTCCAGGCGGGTGGTGCGCAGCAGGAGATCGATCCCCGAACGGGCGCCGACCTGACGCGGTCGCTCGGCTTCCGCACGGTGGGACGAGAGAACGGACCGGCGCTCGAGGTCACAGACCGTCTGTCCGATTACGCTTGGGCCGATTTTCGCTACGATGATACTCGCGGTCGCCTGTGCTGCGTCGCCTGGAGTGTGCTGGACAAGTGGGAGACTTCCCCCGCACCTCGATTCTTCCTTGTCCGCCTGCTGGAAATCGCTTCCAGCGGCAGCGACCTTTCCGGAGGCAAGAGAGCATGACTGACATGAACCGATCGACTCCCGCCGGCCGTCCCTGTTCCTCGTCCGGCGCCCGGCCGGAGAGCGCGGCAAACCATGGGCGGCCAGGGTTTCTGCCCGCCTTGCCTTCCAAGTTGGCGATCGTGCTCCTGGGCCTGGCCTGCGGCCCGGTGCTGGCGGGCAACGAGGTCTATCCGGTAGCCGTCCTGCCATTCTCTGAACGGGGAGCGGAAGTAGCGGACCAGGGGCAGCAGGTCACTGACCTGGTGTTCGCCAGCCTGGTGACAAACCCGGAACTGTTCCTGGTCGACCGCGAAGACCTCGACACGGTACTCAAGGAGCAGGAGCTGAGTCTTTCCGGGGCCGTCAAAGCCGAGGAGGCCGTCCGGGTCGGCCGGCTCACCGGCGCCAAGATCCTGGTCACCGGCTCGGTGATGCAGGTGGGCTCCTCGCGCTACGTGATCGCCAAGATCATCGGCACCGAGACAAGCCGCGTACTCGGCGCGTCGGTCAAGGGCCTGGTGAGCGACGAACTGGACGGCCTGGTCGAACAGCTCGCCGAAAAGGTAGGCTCCACAATCCTCGAGAAGGCCGGCGAGCTGGTCGCCAAGGAGCTCTCCCGCGAGGACCGCATCGCCGAACTGAAAAAGAAACTGGCCGACGGAAAACGTCCGACCCTCGCGGTCTCCGTCCCCGAGCAGCATGTCGGCCAGATCATCGTCGATCCCGCGGCCGAAATCGAGCTTTCGCTCTATGCGACCGAAACGGGATTCACCGTCTTCGACACGGGGTCGGGCGGCACGTCCAAGTGCGACGTCCGCATCGTCGGCGAGGCCTTCAGCGAATTCGCCGGCCGCCGCGGCAATCTCGTCTCCGTGAAAGCCCGGGTGGAGGTCAAAGCCATCGACCGCGCCAGCGGCAAGATCCTCGCCACCGATCGTCAGGTCACCGTGGCCGTCGATCTGTCGGAACAGATCGCCGCCAAGACGGCCCTGCAGGAGGCCGGCGCGAGGATCGCCGAGCGGCTGTTGGTGAAGTTGGCGGGAAACGGCAATCAATGAGCGATTCCCATGCCTACCTCTTTCACCTGGTACTGACCGAGATCAAACGCATGGAAACGCCGTCACTTGCTGCCCTGCGCTGGATTTCCTTCCTGTTAACCATCGTTGTCGTTTTGAAGCCTTCAGCACCGGCGGAGGCGAGCGAGCAAGAGAAGCCCAGCTGTGCGCTGATTGCTGCTGATAGCTCACCCATTTCGACACTCCTGGAGGCGAGGCTGCTGGCTCGCGACAGCGAGATCTGGCTGGAACGCCGTGAGATCGATCGGGTCCTGGCGGAGCAGGAGTTGCAGGCGGCGTTTGGAGCCGCGGGCGGCGCAGATCGCGCAGCTTTGGGGCGACTGCTCAAGGCCGACGTCCTCGTCCTGCTCCGAAGTAGTGTCCAGAACGGGCAACCCTGCGCAGAACTGGTGGTGGCGGAGAGTGAGGGCGGGTTGAGATTGCTAGGAGATCGGGGGACAGAGATCGGGGGACACAATACTGATCTTGGCGGAATAGCGAGCACGGATAAAGGGGCGGGAGTCTTTATCCTTCACACGCGTAGTGAGGAATGGTACTTTCATGTCATGCCACCGGCGATTGCGAGTTGCCTGCGGAGGATATCCGAGCCGAGCACGCGCTTACCTGCGTCTCCGTAACCCTTCACGGCCTGCGGCCGCAAGCGGTTCTTAATCTTACTCCTAATCTTAATCTTAATC
>CAZLWV010000203.1:3666-12252 GCA_964563135.1 uncultured Planctomycetaceae bacterium | reverse complement strand
GCCGCGACCATGTGATGGCTCTGTTGCGCTTGACCTAGGTTTGCAAAAGTCCAGTACAAAGACGGCTCCTCCGAAGCGATCGACCCCGGCGATCTCTGGGTACTCAACGGCCAGGACATCGCCAATCGTCTCCGCCAGAAGGGGATCGTCGTCGTCCAGGAGTGATTCCATACCGTCATGCGTACTGCAACTTGGATTTGTGTGGCAATGCTCGCTGCCTGGCTCGCGGGAAGTGTCGTGGGTCAGGATGCCGAGATTCGCACGGAATCTTCCTGGATCTGGTTCCCCGAAGACCCAGCGACGGCCGGCTTGCAGGTTCCGCGCTACCTGCGCCGGACGGTGGCAATCGAAAACCCTCCGGAGCGGGCAAGCCTGCGGGTCCTTGCAGACGACCGGAGCACCTTGTGGGTCAACGGTACCCTGATCCGAGACGCGGTCACCCATGGACCGGGTGGAACGGTCTACGACCTTCGAAATGCCTTGAGTCCAGGTGAAAACGTACTGGCACTGGAGCTGGAGAATCTCGCGGGTCCCGGCGGGATCATTGTCACGGGCGAGGTCGTGGAGCGGGGAGGACGGGTCACCGAGCTTCACTCCGATTCCTCTTTCCGTGCTTCAACGACTGCAGCCGAAGGCTGGCGTGAACGAGGCTTCGACGATTCCCAGTGGCTGCCGGCAGGCATCGTCGGCAGTGCATATGCGGCGCCATGGTACCACCACAGCGCGTTTGACATGGAGCCCTTCCTGACCGACGCCGACCGGCAGCGGTGGTCCGCCTGGCGCGAGCCGCTGCTGCGTCTGCCCGCGGGCCTCGCGGATGAAGCCCCAGCCAAGGCCAGCTTGCGCTGGGTGAACGGAACTTGTGCGCTGGACATCAACGGACGGGCTCAGCCTGCGCTCGTCTACCGGGGGACGGTCGACCCCATGTCGCTCCACGGCCGCAGGCAGATCGCCCTGTTCCGCGATGCGGCAGTCCATGTCTACACGGCCTACCTGCCGCTCGACTCGTGCTGGTCCAGTCCGGGAGTCTACGATTTCGCCCCGCTGGATGAGTGTGTGCGAGGGTACCTGTCGGTCGATCCAGAGGCCCACCTGATTCTGATCCTGCGTCTTGTTCCTCCCTCGTGGTGGATGGACGCACACCCGGATGAACTCGTGGGCTACGCCATGGGAAGCGACTTCGACACCATGGACGAGGCGGGTCGAGTCCGCCGGCCGTCACTGGCCTCGAAAGTATGGCAGGAAGATGCGATGGCCGTTTGGCGCGCCGCGATCCATCACCTGGAAACCGCCCCATGGGGCAAGCGGGTCATCGGCTACCAGCCCGGCTACGGAATCTATACGGAGTGGCACTATTTCGGCAGTTGGGAGCAGCAGATGCCCGACACGGGAGCGGCCATGACGGCCGCACTGCGCCGCTGGGTTCGGGAGAAGTACACGACCACCGCGGCGCTCCGCAAGGCCTGGCGGCGAGACGACATTACGCTGGAGAGCGTGACGGTTCCGGCAGCCGAGCCCCGCCTCGTCACACGCCCGCTCGGGACCCTTCTGCCGGGCGACGACCAATGGGTGATCGACTACTACCGGTGCCAGCAACAGATCACCGCGGATGTGATGGAGTCGTTTTGCAGGGCCGACAAGGAAGAGACGAATGGCAGGGCGCTGGCGGGCGCGTTCTATGGATACTATTTCGGTGTTCCCCCACAGACGCAGGGGGGGCATCTGGAATTGGAGCGCATGCTGCAATCTCCGTCGATCGATTACTTTGCAGCCCCTTACGACTACTCGCATCGCCTGGTAGGGGATGACGGTCGCGGCCGGGCGGTAGTCGACGCGTTTCCGCTCTCTGGCAAAGCACACATGATCGAGGTCGATACTCGCACTCACCTGCACGGCCGCAACGAATATGGCCGCGTCGCAAGCACGCAGGAATCTCTGGCCGTCATCCGGCGCGAGGTGGCCACGGCGCTGCTCCACGGCAGCGCCATGTGGTGGTGCGATTTCGGCAGCGACGGAGCTGGAGGCTGGTACGACCAGGCCGAGTTGATCGCCGAGGTGGCTGCGATGAATCGTCTGGCCCAGGATCTGCTGGAGGTGCCGCGCACACGCACGGCCCAGATCGCCCTGGTCTGCGACCTGGAGAGCTTCTTCTACCTGGCGGACGGCAAGGCCATGCAGGCACAACAACTTGTCCTGGACGATCTGTGCGGCAAGCTCAAACGTTTAGGTGCACCGGTGGACATGATCTTCCTGAGCCAACTCGAGCAGACGGATCTGTCCCGCTACCGCATGCTCGTCTTTCCCCATGCACTCTGCCTGACGGCGAAGGAGCGGAGTGTTGTGGCGAGGGCTGCCGCCGGACGAGCGGCACTCTGGCTTTGGGCCCCGGGAATCACCGACGGCAAGGAGTTTTCGCCAGGCCTGGTGCATGAGATCACCGGCATCTCGGTTCGCCTCGATGGCAACGGCGTCAGGCCGGCCGCGGTGGTCTGCCCAACCGAGCACCCCCTCACCCGACACATACCCACAGAATCCGTCTACGACGTGGTACCGAGGGATTCGGCTGCCGTGCCCGATGCCTCCGAGGCCGCGAACTGGTATAACCCCCGTGACCCGAAGACCATGGAGAGCGAGTATTCGCATTTCCAGTGGCGGGCCGATCGCGGCGATCTGGAGTGGGATTTTGCCACGACATCGAGTTGGACGGACATCCACCTCAAGGCAACCATCCCGCAGTGCGAGGCCATCGGGTTCACCGTGGGCGGACAGGTCCAGGGAGGACAACTCTCGCTCTCACTGGTGTTGAAAGGAAGCGACGGCAGTGAATTCGCCACGGAGCCGTTTGTCCTCGAAACAACTCCGACATCGCATGTTTTGCCGGTCGCAGCCTTCCAGAAAGCCCCATGGTCGCAGAGCGATGCCCCCCTCTCTTTCCCGCTCAGCGGGATCAAGGTTGTGCTCTATGGCTGTGGAGGGGACCGAGCCGGAAAAGTCCAGTTCGGTGATTTGTCGGGCGTTCGGGGCGACGTGCGCCGGACTGAAGTGAAAAAGTATCCGGCCGTCTGCCCGGGCCTCCCCGTGCTGGTTATCGATGATCATGAGGCATTGCCGCTCGGTCGCTGTCCGGACTCCGGTGCGGTCGTTCTCGCCTGCAAAGGCAAAGCTCCCACCAGGACGGTGCTCGCCACCGTTCCCACGGTTCCCCTGGGACTGCTTCGCGATCTGGCCGAAGAGGCCGGGGTCCACAGGTATGTCGATCGTGAGGACGTTCTGGTGGATGCAGACTCGGCCCTGCTCTCGCTCCACTCGAAGGTTGGAGGTGCTGTCACGCTCCGCCTTCCCTATGCGGCTCGCGTGGCCGACGCTGCAACCGGCAAACTCATTGGCGAGGGCACGACCATCCCACTGACGCTCCAACCCGTGTCGACCACGCTCCTCCGCACGATACGCGAGCCGGAAACAGACCGGGCAGCGTCTGTTCGAGAATGAAGCCACGCGGAAGCCGCTCGGCTTGGATCAACCGCCGATGTATACTTGGCCTCACCAAGGGGGCCGGAGTTCCTATCCAAGGTCCTGTGGCGTGACGATGTCGTAGTACCGTGTAGTGGGGGAGGCCTGTTCATGAAGCGAGGTGGATGTTGCTGTGTTGGCCTACTGGCAGTCCTGCTATCCGCCAGTACTGCAGGAGCGCAGGGGGAGTTGATCACGGCGGCCGATTTGAAGGCGAAAGACGAGTGGGTGCAGCAGCACCTGGCCGAAACAAAGCCGCCCGTCGGCCCGCAAGCCGAGCTTCAGGTGTGGGCCTGCCATGGGGGAATCGTGCGGAACCGCCGCGCCGGCAGGCCGCTCCTGATCGCCAATCGCGAGTTTCCTCGCGGGTTGATTGCCCACGCGCCGAGTAAACTCGTGGTGCAGCTCGATTCGCCGGGCAAGACATTCTCGGCCGTCGTGGGCCTCGACAGCAACGAATGCACCCGGCCCGGGCTGGGAAGCGTTGTCTTCACCGTCACGGTCGGCGGCAAGGTCGCCGCCCAATCGCCCGTGCTGCGAGAAGGAGCGGCGGGGGTACCGCTCGAGGTAGATCTGGGTGGTGCGAGGAGCTTTGCCCTGGAGGCGAGTGATGCGGGAGATGGGTTCTCCTCAGACCATGCCGACTGGGCCGATGCCAAGGTGTTGCTGGCCGACGGCAGGGAGCTTTGGCTGGGCGATCTGCCCGAAGCCAGCTCCGGAGACGCCTTGCCCTTCAGTTTCGTTTACGACGGGACGCCTTCGAAATGGCTGCTGCCGAACTGGCCGCGCAAGGACGAAACGCAGGTCCTGGATCCGAACCGCAGGCAGCGCAGGACCACCTGGACCGATCCGAAGACCAGCCTGGAGGTTCGCTGCACCTGGGTGGAGTACCTCGATTTCCCGGTCGTGGAATGGACGATTCACTTCCGGAACGGGGGCAAGGTCGACACGCCAATCCTCCAGGACATTCAGGCCCTGGACCTTCGGGTCGAGAAGCCGGAGGCAGGAGAGTTCGTGCTCCGCGGCTGCCAGGGGGATGACTGCACTCCGAGCAGTTACCAACCCTACGTGCTTCCCCTCGGCCCAGATGAGAGCCGCACGTTTGCCCCGCCGGGCGGACGGCCGACCGAGCTGGCATTTCCCTACTTCAACCTGGCGGGGCCGACCAGCGGGCTGATCGTGGCCCTCGGTTGGCCCGGGCAGTGGAAGGCTACGTTTGCTCGGCAAGGCGAAGACGACGTCTCCCTGTGCGGCGGCCAGGAGCAGACGCATTTCAGACTGCTGCCCGGCGAAGAAGCCCGTTCGCCGCTGGCGGCTCTGCTCTTCTGGAACGGTGGCGACTGGATCCGCAGCCAGAACGTCTGGCGCCGCTGGATGGTCGAGCACAACCTGCCGCGGCCGGGCGGCAAGCTGGTCGCCACCCATTATGGGTCTTGCTGGAGTATCACCCTCAATCCCAGCGCCGAAGAGGAACTGGCGATCGTCGACGGCTTTCGGCGCGAGGGGATCCATCTGGACTACTATTTCATCGACGCCGGCTGGTATCCGAACCGCGGGAGCTGGGTCAATACGGGCACGTGGGAAATCGACCAGACGCGTTTCCCCCGCGGCATCCGCGAGGTGGCCGATCGTGTCCACCAGGACGGGACGAAGTTCGTGCTCTGGTTCGAGCCTGAGCGCGTGGTGGACGGTTCATGGCTGGCCGTGGAACATCCCGAGTGGATTCTGAGAAGCGGCGGGGCACGGCTACTGAACCTGGGGCATCCCGAGGCATGGAAGTGGGCCGTGGAGACGATCGACGGGCTGATCACCAGCCAGGGTGTCGACGTCTATCGCCAGGATTTCAATATGCAACCGCTCGGATGCTGGCGGGCCGCCGATACCCCCGACCGCCAAGGCCTCACCGAGATACGGCACGTGGAGGGCTACCTGGCCTTCTGGGACGAGATCCTCCGCCGTCATCCGGACCTCTACATTGATACCTGCGCCAGCGGCGGCCGTCGCAACGACCTGGAGACGCTGCGGCGCTCCGTACCGCTGCTGCGGAGCGATTGCGCCTCGCCGGCCGAAGCGCAGCAGGCGCACACCATGGGGCTCGCCTTCTGGATGCCCTACTTCGGTTCGGGCATGGGACCGGGCGACGTCTACTGGTACCGGAGCTGCATCTTCCCGGCCTCGCGGATCGGCATGGACACCCGCAAGACGGACCAGGACTACACGCTGCTGAAGAAGATGATGGCCGAATATTACCAGGTAGAAAAATACCTGCTGGGCGATTTCTACCCCTTGACCGCGCACAGCCTCGGACTCGACGTCTGGGTGGCCTGGCAATTTGATCGCCCCGAAATGGGCGAGGGAATCGTGCAGGCCTTTCGGCGGGACGAGAGCCCTTATGAAACGGCCCGGTTAAGGCTTCGCGGCCTCGAGTCCGAATCGCTCTACCGCCTAAAGGATTTCGACGAAGCCCAGCCTGTGGAAGCCCGTGGCAAGGACCTGATGGAGGCGGGCCTGCCGGTGAGCCTGCCCCAGCGGCGCTCGTCGTGCATCCTCCAGTACCAGCGTGTGGAGCCCTGATTGCGGCAGTCAGGGCGGACCGCGCGCAGGCGGGAAACGGAAGGCCGGAGTGGCAGAGCGCCAGCACCACCCCGCCGGGCATCTCCGTCTGGGCCGCGCGAAACTCGTCTGGCGGCCGACATTCGCCACGGATTGCCGCCCAGACGCGCATCTGGCAACACGCCCGGCAAGTCGCCATAATACCCGGTGGACTAAGGCAGGTCCTCTTGGCGCCGATCCTTAGCGTGAGCGTCGGCGCCGTTGTCGCCCACGGTGAGACACCCGGCTGATGGTTCTGCGACAAGCCCGTCAGGCCGTCGACCGAACCACGATCGGTGCACGCGGGTGCCTGCGAGAGTCTCGCTCGTTTTGGAGGGATCTCCTATGCAGCGTCGACAGGTACTTCAAGCCTTGGGGTTTGCCGTGTTGGCCCGACCGCTGGTTTCCAGCATCGGACGGGCAGCGGAAAATCGCCCTCAGAAGATCCTCCTCTTCAGCCGGAGCGTGCTGTTCGAGCACTCCGTCATCCGTCGTGAGGGGGACGAGTTGTCGCTCTCCGAAAAGGCGTTCACGAAACTCGCCGGCCAGATCGGCTGCGAGGTCGAGTGCACCAAGGACGGGCGAGTCTTCGACGGCGATCTCGGTGCTTATGCGGCGATCGCCTCCTACACGTGCGGCAGGCCGGAAGACCTGCGGAAATCCGCGAGCCCCGACGGCAGCCCGCCGGTTTCGGAACGGGGCTGGAACAATCTCGACCGGGCCGTGCGCGACGGCAAGCCTTTTGTGGCCATTCATCCGGGAATCTGGCTGCTGCCGGAGGCGGCCGGGGCCGACTGCCTGGGACACGGCAGCCAGCAGGAAGCCCGCATCCACGTCGTTTCGCCGGACTTTCCCGGGGCAGAAAAGCTGGCCCGTTCGTTCACCATGCTCGAAGAGTGGTTCTCGCTGATCCGCTTCGCAGAGGATCTGCATGTGATCCTGGTCCAGGACTGTTCGGGCATGAACAAGGACGCACCCGCCGACCGCCGCTGCTACGATCGGCCGCCGTTCCCGGCCACATGGGCCCGCATGCACGGCAAGGGGCGGGTATTTTACACCTCGATGGGCCACCGCGAAGACGTGTGGTCGAGCAAAATCTTTGAGCAGATCCTGCTGGGCGGACTGTCGTGGGCGCTGGGCCGCGTCGAGGCCGACATCACGCCGAACATCGACCAGGTCGCCCCACAAGCCAACCAGTTTCCCGTCACTTGAAATTGTCAGACCGAGTATCGGTGTCAGTACACGTCTCCAGGAGGTCCCGACATGGCTGCTTCCATTGGTACCGCGCGCTTCCAGGCATCCCCGTCACCTGGACGGCTCACCCGCCGCGACTGGCTGAAGAAGACCGCAGGTCTGGCCGGTGCCATGGCGGCGCCGCTCATCATTTCCGCCCGTGCACTGGGCAGAGACGGCAGCGCGGCGCCCAGCGATCGCATTCTCCTGGGGGGCATCGGGCTGGGAGGTCGCGGGCAGACGGTGCTGCGCGAGATGCTCGAGGAGCCCGATGTCCAGTTCCTGGCGATCTGCGACATCAACCGCAGCCGGCGTGAAGCGGTCAAGAAGCTGGTAGACACGAAGTATGGAAACACGGACTGTGCCATGTCGGCAGATCTCCGCCGGTTTCTGGCCGAGCGCGCGGACATCGACGCCCTTTTGATCGCCACCGGCGACCGCTGGCATGCCCTGGCGTCGGTCTTGGCGATGCGGGCGGGCAAGGACGTGTACTGCGAGAAGCCCTCCTCAATGACCATTGCGGAGGGCCAGTTGGTGGTCCAGACCGCTCGCCAATACCAGCGAGTCTATCAAACCGGCACGCAGGGGCTGAGCATGCCCAATCGCGTGTTCGGCATCGAACTGGCCCGCTCCGGCCGCCTCGGCAAGCTGCACACGGCCTACGCCCAGATCGCCCCCTGGGGCGATGCGATGATGCGGCGGGACTGGCTCCCCGCCGAACCCGAGCCCCCGCGCGAAGAACTCGATTGGGACGCGTGGCTCGGTCCCTGCCCCTGGCGGCCATACAATTCCGCTTACATTCGCGGCGAGTGGCGGAATCACTACGATTTCCACACCAGCTGCATCGGCGAATGGGGCGCGCACACGATCATGCAGGTTCAGGCCGGGATCGACGCAAGAAACACGTCTGCCATCCAGTACGAACACGTGAAGGTCCCAACCGGCGACGGGCTCGTGGCACACTATGCCAACGGCGTGAAGTTGATCCTGTCGCTGAAACAGGAGTGGTGGGGCAGTTTCTCCGGCCAGCGGTTCGACGGCACGGACGGCTGGATCGCCAACTCCGGAGGAGAACACGAGCAGTCGCGAGCCTCCCGGCCGGCCCTCCTGGAAAACGCCGATGCGGTCCTCAAGGACTACACGGAGCGAACGCAGAGGCCGCTGAACCACGTGCGGGATTTCTTCGACTGCATCAAGTCGCGCCGCGAGACGGTGGCCTATCCGGAGGCCATGCACCGCGCCATGAGCACC
>CAZLWV010000203.1:0-3656 GCA_964563135.1 uncultured Planctomycetaceae bacterium | reverse complement strand
AGCGGGACCTGAAATACG
Source organism: uncultured Planctomycetaceae bacterium (assembly GCA_964563135.1). Lineage (GTDB taxonomy): Bacteria > Planctomycetota > Planctomycetia > Pirellulales > Thermoguttaceae > JAAYAY01. Next base: position 3,638 of record CAZLWV010000203.1, on the reverse strand, counting down.
ACCCCGTCAAGGAGGAATTCGCAGGCGACGCGGAGGCCAATCAGCTCCGTGCGCGGACCATGCGCACGCCGTGGACGGCGACCTGAATGGCCTTGCGTGATTCCCGGCGGAAATTGCGGCAAGGCGCTGGAGGAACTCGATGGGCTGGGGGCTGACAGATTCACAGGGCGGCAGGGCCGCCAGCCAATACGAGCTACCGCTCGGCTCGAATGGTCTGCTCCCGTTGGTCGCGGATCTTTGTGAAAAACTTCACGATCTTTGAGGTTAGTAGCACAGATAGGACACGGGACGGAACCCGAGCGCGGGGCAAGCCCACGCGGCCATCTTCATGACGACCATTTCTTCCGGGAATCACGCAAGTCATAGCGAACAGATTCGCCACGTCTGACTACTGTGCACTCGTACTACCGGTTGGGCATCGGTCGATTGGGGAAGGGTGCGAGAGGGAAAGGGGAAGAGCCCGGCTCTGGTTCGGCGGCGCAGGGATGCCGCCGCTACGGGGAGACGGCGGGCGGGAGCGTGTGGAACTTGAGCATGGTGACTGACAAGGGTGGGAAGTTGCAGGTGAGTCTGCCATCGGACTGAGCGAGGTTGCCGGGCACGGCGCGAATGCGGTCGGGCTCGCGCCAGGAGTTGGCTGCGTCGCGCTGGCCGGCCTGGAGCGTGTCGAGGATGGTCTGCACTTCGACCGGCTCGGCGAGGGGAGCGAAGGCGGTCAGGTCGAGCTTCCGCTCCTCGGCGGCCGGAGTGTGATTGACCGCGAAGAGGGTCAGGACGGCGCCGTCGGACGACAGGGTAGCGCTCGTGTCGAGGGCCGGGTCGGCGGGCAGTTCCGCATCGATCTGAACGGCCAGCGGGATCTGCCCGGCGTGGGTGGCGTAGAGCTGCTGGACGTAGTAGGCGGGCGTGAGAAACAGGCCGTGGTTGTTCGTCTGGATGGCGCCGCTGCAGAAACTGTCGGCCAGGTTGCTGCGATTGGCAATCTCGATCGTGTCGCAGTGCCGGTGCATGAAGTTGTGGTATCGGGCGCAGCCGAGCCCGTTGTCGAGGGCCCAGAGCATGGCGCGGCCGAGCCCCCAGTCGCCGCCCGTCGTGTTCCACTCGGTGATTCCCAGGCGGATATCGCGGCCCGGTGCGTTGGCGGCGATCATCTGCCGGCACTGGCGGACGCTCTCTTCCATGGCCGGCAGATGATGGCAGCCGTAGTGGTGGGGGCAGATGTAGTCGATCACTCCGCCGGCCCGCGCCACCAGGCCCGGCGACGGGAAGGCGGCCATGAGCTTGATCGAGGGATCGACGGCTTTCATGGCCCGGCAGAAGGCGGCCAGGCCCTCCTGATACTTTTCGTCCCCCAGTTCGTTGCCGATCTGCCAGTACTTCACACCATAGGGTTCGGCGTGACCGTTCTCGGCGCGTTTGCGGCCCATGGGCGTTGTGGCGGCCCCGTTGAAATACTCCACCTGGTCTGCCGCGTCCTGGGGTTTTTTTCCGGTGAAGCGGAGGCAGATGAGCGGCTCGGCGCCGACCCACTGGCAGAGCTGGACGAACTCGTCCAGGCCGGCATTTCCCGGCTCCAGCCCGCCCCAGCAGGTGGTGAAGGGGACTCGCGCGGCCGGATCGCCGATCGTGTCGGTCCAGTCGAAACCTTCCGTGGTGCTGCCGCCGAAGCGGATGATGCCCGGCTTCATGGCCTTGAGGGCCTCGGCCACGTCGCGCCGCCAGCCGAACACATGGTCCGTGGGGAGCAGCGACACCTGGTCGATCCAGAGCGTGCCGGGGCCGCGGAAGGAAATCGTCAACGTGGCATTCGTATCCGATCCGTTGGGCGTCAACTCGGCCTCGAACTTCTGCCACTCGTCGGCCGGGTGGAACTCGGCGGCGGCGTAGGTCCGGCCTTCGCCCCAGAGGGTGACTCGGACCGGGCCGCCGGGCCTCTGCGACCGCAGGTGGAGCGAGCATTTCAGCGGTTGGTCGCCCCGGACCGACTTGCCCGCCTGGGAAACGGCCAGCGTGCACGGATCGCCGGGCGTTGCCGTGATCCGCTGGGAGACTCGCCCGTTGAAGGGCCGGTCCGCATCGAGAGTGAACTGGCCACGATGGACGGCCTCGTCGGGATACCAGGGCTGCTCGATGCGGTCCGTCTCCTTGCGAAAGGCAACGCCGTAAGGCGGCACGCCTTCGAAACTGCCGTCATGAACCTGCTCGGCCGACATGGCCAGGGTGAGGCCGCAGAGATATTCGATGAACTGGCCGTACTGGAAGGGGCTGATCGTGCCGGGGCAGAGCGGCTGCCGGGTAATCGTGAGCATCGACACGGAGGCGTCGATTTCTTCGAGGGAGAGCTCGTCGAACCAGACCGTGCCGGTGCCTTTTCCGTAGCCGACGAAGAAAAGACTGATGCGGGTGAGCCCGTCGCCCGGCGGGGTGAAGCAGATCATTTCCCGCGTCCAGTCGGTCGTGCCGCCGTGGTTCGTGCCGGACGCGATCACGCCGCGGCCTGCAGGCGTCTGGATTTGAAGTGTGCCGAACACGGGCGCTCCGTGCGGATCCAGCCCTTCGGTACGGATCCAGCCCGACAGGCGGTACCAGTGGCCGGGTCGGAGCTGGACCTCCTGGCCGAGGGCCGTATCGGAAAGTGTCTCGGACGCAACCCGCAGTGCCTGCCGACCTTGATGGACCACGGTCTGGTCCGAGGCCAGGCCCGGCTGGGCGCCGTACACATGGAGCGTCCATCCGCCATGCAGCTCCGCCGCTTCGAAACCCGGGTTTTGCAGTCCCGCCGGCGGCTGGGGCCGTTCTTCGGAAGCCGGTGCGGCAGTTGCCAGCAGCGTGGCGAGAAGAACGAAACTGGGAACAAGACGATTCACGGGCATGGTCCTCTCTCCAGGGTTGCAGCACACCCACGGATCTTGGTGAATCAGAGTCGACTCGAGTCGCTACAATTCTCGCCCATTCGTCCGGCTCGAATCAAGGGGGCGCTGGTTGGGGGCGGACCGGGGCCTTTCGCGGTGCAAATTGCCACCGCAATCTGTCAAATCGAATCCCGTCGGCTGCGTGGCACCGACGAAAGAGGTTCAGAGTAGTGTGCCACTCTGCCGTGATTCCCGGAATGGGCCATCTCCTTGAAGCCGCCTCCCGAAGGGTGGCAGCGGAGGGCTGGATCTCTTGGAATCGCGCAAGTCCATTCAGAGTTCTGTGGCAACCCCTGGCCTTCCCCCTTTAACCGGTCCGCTGCAATGCGGGCATTGACCGGGAGCGGCCACTTCCGTCGCCTGGCCAGAGGTTGTGGGCCGTTGGCGATACCGGCCTGGATGGCGCAGCGGCATTCCGCGATTCTTCTTGCCCTCCGTCTTGGGCGGGTCTTTTGGAGTCGGCTCGACCGGTTTGGAGTTGAATCGTCTCTGCCGTTCGGCCTCGAGTCGCCGCTCAAGCGGTTCGACTGGTATAGAGAACCAAGTTGTCAAAGAGCGATCTTGAGGGGTTGTGCAACACGAGGGTTTCGCAACGCCTTTGCATGTGATCGGAAAAGTTGGACGACAGGTGTTTTGGTAAGTCGGGACAGGAGAAGCGTTTATACCAGGGGCTCGGAACGTAAAGGGATGTCGCTCGACAGGGGGATGGCGCAAAATTCCCTCTGG
>CAZLWV010000202.1:0-12391 GCA_964563135.1 uncultured Planctomycetaceae bacterium | reverse complement strand
CCGCAGAAGTGCCAGAAACCCCTATTTCCCGCAATCGCCCTTTCGGAGAGTGCCTGCTGCTCTTCTTGCCACATCAGGACTTCGCAGTTCTCCTGATGGAAGCCGGAAGTCTTTTGCGTTCCGCCAGTTCGCTCGCTAACATGAAGAGCATCCGATATCTCTCTAAACCGCCGGGAGACTGCAATGATCCAGCGACGAACCTTGCTGAAATCGGCTGCGGCCTGTGCAGCCAGTGCCATGATCGTTCCTCGAATCGCCGTTGCTGGCAGCGGAAAAACACCCCCCAGCGACAAGCTGGATCTGGCCTTCATTGGGGCCGGCGGCCGTGCCCGGGCGAACCTCGGCGGGCTCAGCAAGGAGAACGTCGTTGCCCTCTGCGACGTCGATCTGGCCCGGGCTGCTGACTCGCTGGCCGAGCATCCCAAGACAAAGCAGTTCCGCGACTTCCGCAGAATGTTCGACGAGGTGGAAAAACAGATCGACGCTGTGGTGGTGTCGACCCCCGACCATACCCACGCCGTAGCCGTCATGGCGGCACTGAAGCGCGGAAAACACGTCTATTGCGAGAAACCGCTGGCCCACACGGTGGCCGAGGTGCGAGCCGTGCGGGCAGCCGCCGCCAAGGCCGGAGTCGTCACCCAGCTCGGCAACCAGGGGCACAGCTACGACGAGATCCGGACCTTCTGTGAATGGATCTGGGACGGCGCCATCGGGGATGTGACGGAGGTCCACGCGCTCTATGGCAAGCGGGGCAGTTCCTACACCCGTATCGATGCCCTCGCCCAGCTCGCCGAAGAGCACCCGGTTCCTGAAACCCTCGACTGGGATCTCTGGCTGGGGCCGGTCTCCTTCCGACCCTACCATCCGCTTTACTTGCCGGGTTCGTGGCGAGGTTGGACCGCCTTTGGTACCGGTTCCATCGGGGATTGGGCCTGCCACATGGTTGATCCTGTCTTCTGGGCGCTCGATCTCGGCGCCCCGGCGACAATCCGGGCCGAGGTCACAGAATATGATCCGAAAGCCCACAAGGAAACCTTCCCTCGCGGCGCCAAAGTCCGTTACGATTTCCCGGCCCGGGGCCAGCGCGGTCCCGTCACTCTCTACTGGTACGAAGGCGACGTCGAGCGTCCCCGCCCCGACGATCTGGAACCCGATCAGGAGGTTCCCATGCCTGGGGCCTACGTGGTGGGCACCAAGGGAAAGATCCGCTACGGCAGCCACGGCGCCCACGGCCTGCGAATATTCCCCGAAGAGAAGATGAAGGCCTACCGGCGCCCCGATCCGACCCTTCCCCGCGTGGCCAGCCACTATGCCGATTGGACCGACGCGATCCGGTCCGGCGGCAAGGCCGGCTCCCATTTCGACTACGGCGGACCGCTCACGGAGATCGCGCTGCTCGGCGCCATCGCCATGCGCAATCCCGGCCTGGCTCTCCAGTGGGAGTCCGAAGCCATGCGATTCACCAATTGCGAGCCGGCCAACCAGATGCTCTCGATCGACTATCGCGAAGGCTGGGTCTTGTGACCCGACATACACCCGCCCCGACCTTTACCGCTGCGGAGCGCATCAAACACAAGACCAAACTCAATCGCTCCGCATCGGCCCCACCCGGGCTCGTCCTGGTGAAAGAGTCCCGCTGACAACTGCAACCCCGCGCCTCGCCTTGTTCCCCCCTGTCCTGTCTGCCGCCGGCAGGGGGCGGACAAAGGCCACTGAACAAGGACCGCCAAAATGACCAGCCGCCGCCGTTTCCTGAAGCAAACCTCCGCGATCCTCGCCGCTCCCCTGTTTCTCCCCCGCCGTCTGGTGGCCCGTGCCGGAGAGCCGGGGCCCAACGACCGCGTGACCATGGGCTTCATCGGCTGCGGACGCCAGACCTACCACCACAACATCCCCCTGTTTGTCCGCACGCCCGGCGTCCAGCCGCTAGCCGTCTGCGACGTCGACACCTGGCGGCTCGACGAGGCCGTCAAACGCATCCGCGAACAATACGATTCCGGCAAGGCCAGGGGATCCTTCTCGTCTGTCGACAAATACGCCGATTACCAGGAACTGCTGGCCCGCGGCGACATCGACGCCGTCATGATTGCCACGCCCGACCACTGGCACGCCGCCATGGCCCTCGACGCCATGAAGGCCGGTAAGGACGTAGCCCTGGAAAAGCCCATCATCCGCACCGTGTGTCAGGGGCAGAAACTCATCGCGGCCGCGAACGAGCACAAGCGGATCTTCCGCGTCGACAGCGAGTTCCGTAGCGGCAAACCGGCCCACTGGGCAACGAGCATCGTTCGCAACGGCTACCTCGGCAAGGTCAAACGCGTCATCGCCTGCGTTCCCCAGACCGACGTGCCCTGCCCGCCCCAGCCTGACATGCCGGTTCCCAAGGAACTCGACTACGAGCGCTGGCAGGGCTCGGCGCCCCGCGCCGCCTACACGGTCAACCGCGTCCACCCGCCCAAGTCGTTCGAACGCCCCGGGTGGATGCGTCATCTCTTCTACTGCGACGGCATGATCACCAACTGGGGGACCCATCTGAACAATGGCGCCATGTGGGCCACCGACAAGGAACGTTCCGGCCCCGTCGAGATCGACGGCAAGGGTGTCTATCCCGACCGCAGCAGCTTCTGGAATGTCCTCCTCAGTTTTGAGATCACGTACCGCTTCGCCGACGGACTGGAGTGGATCTACAAAACCGAGAAGCCCTATTTCCGTATCGAGGGGGAAGAAGGCTGGATCTACGCCGACTTCACCAGGATGGACGCTGAGCCCAAGTCGCTCCTCACCCTCCAGCCCAAACCCACCGACCAGCAGTTCCGCTTCAAGAGCGAGAAGCAGGATTTCATCGATAGCGTCCGCAGTCGCCAGGAGTCGCTCGAACCGGCCGAGGTCGGACATCGCGTCACCTCGCTGGGCCTTCTCGGCCACATCTCGATCCGCCTGGGCCGCAAGCTCGCCTTCGATCCGCTGAAGGAGACGTTTGCCGACCCGGAGGCAAACGCCTACCTCGACACTCCTATCCAGACCCCCCGGTACGAGCCCGCATAGGCCAGAATCCGGCCGGCAGACCGAGGGCCGGATTCCAGTTTCTACAGGCCAGGCTTCAGGATCTGAGTACTATTGAGTCCTGCATGGATGTGAAACGAGGGTGACCCGTGGGAGCCCGCTATTTGAGGAACCAGCCCGTCGTGATGTTCCGCAATCCATGACGCAACCAGCACGTACGCTCATCCACGACCTCGCTCCTGTTCCCATCGTACAGTTCTTCTTTCCTTTTTGAGTCTCCGCTCCACAAAGGCACCTTCTTCATGGCAAATCCGATTCTCGGCGTGTTCTTCCATTGGCTCGGCGGTCTTGCATCGGCCAGCTTCTACATCCCGTACCTCGGTGTCCGCAAGTGGTCTTGGGAGACCTACTGGCTTGTGGGAGGCATCTTTAGCTGGATTATCGCCCCCATAGTTCTTGCTTCGCTCCTCGTGCCCGACCTGTTCGGCGTGCTTCAGGCGGCCTGGGAGACAAGTCCCAATGCCGTGAAATGGGCCTACCTCTTCGGTGCCATGTGGGGCCTCGGCGGGCTCACCTTCGGCTTGACCATGCGGTACCTGGGTATCGCCCTGGGCATGGCCGTCGCCCTCGGCTACTGCGCCGTCTTTGGAACGCTCATGCCGCCGATTTTCGATGGCACCTTCGGGGAGATCGCTGGCAAGTCTGCCGGCCAGATCATTCTCCTCGGTGTGGCAGTCTGCCTTGCCGGGATTGCCGTCACCGGCATGGCCGGTATGTCCAAAGAAGGCGAACTGAGCGAAGAAGAAAAGAAGGCTGCCGTCCGCGAGTTCAGCTTCTTCAAGGGAATCCTCGTGGCCACCTTTTCCGGTATCATGAGCGCTGCTTTCGCCTACGGTCTTGCTGCCGGTAAACCGATCGGCGAACTCGCGAAGGCCTCGCTTCTCGAGCATGGCGGCAGCGACTTGTGGCAGAACCTTCCAGTGCTGGTTGTTGTTCTCTGGGGCGGATTTACCACGAACTTCATCTGGTGCGTGATGCTCAACATCAAGAATCGCTCCGGCCACGAGTACCTGGCTCTGACCCGTGAGGTGAGCGAATTGAGTGCCGCCGAGGGTGTCTCCCAGTTCGACGCCGAAAACCTGGCGAATCGGTCGGGTCAGGCGGTTTTCCGTACGGAGAGCGTGCCGATCGTGCTCAACTACTTTCTCTCGGCCGTCGCTGGTACGACCTGGTATCTGCAGTTCTTCTTCTACAGCATGGGCCAGACGCGAATGGGGGCCTATGAGTTCTCCAGTTGGACCCTCCACATGGCCAGCATCATCATCTTCAGCAGCCTCTGGGGCATTGCCCTGCGGGAATGGAAGGGAACCAGTTCCCGCACCCGCACCCGACTGGCCATCGGACTGATTCTCCTTATCGGCTCGACGATCGTCGTCGGTTGGGGAAACTATCTCAATGCGGCTCCCCCCGCGGGGCCTTGAGATCCGCGACCGGAGGAGCACCCCACCGCTTCTTCGCTGCTCATGGAGCGATGGAAGAATCGCGAGAGTCCTGCGGCCCTTGCGAACGGCTGATATGCTCCAGGCTGTCCCCCGGGGAGGGTGCGGTTTTGCCCGTCACTTCCACTCCGCCGCCAGCCAGAGGATCGCCGTCCCGTCCCGGCTGGCGCTCAGCGCCGAACGCCCGTCAGGAGCGAATGCCACGCTGGTCACTTCCTGATCGTGGCCGCGAAGGGTCAGGATTTCCTTGCCCGACTGGGCGTCCCAGAGTTTCACGCTGTGATCGCGGCTTCCGGTCAGCACGCGGCTCCCGTCGGGCGAGAAGGCCACCGAGGTGACCGCCGCCGTATGCCCTTCCAGCGTTCTCAGCAGATCGCCCGTCTCCGTCCGGTAAAGGTTGGCCCGATTGTCTTCGCTCCCTGTCACGACGGTCCGGCCGTCGCAACTGAAGGCGGCATCGAGAACTGCCCATGCGTGCCCCTTGAGCGTGTGCAGCAACTGCCCGCTGGCGGCGTCCCAGATTCTTGCCGTCCGATCGTCCGATGCGGTGGCCACGAGCCTGCCGTCGGCCGAAAAAACTGCCCGTCGAACCGCGCTGGTGTGTCCTTGGAGGGGGCCACCGCGGAGCTTCCCGCTTGCCGCATCCCAGAACCTCGCCGTGCCGTCGTCGCTTGCCGTCAGAACCGTCTGCCCATCGGGTGAAAACATAACGCTGTTGATGTACCCCTCGTGCCCCCCCGCCAGCTTACGCAGCGGTGCCCCCGTTTCGGCATCCCAGATCTTCGCCGAACTGTCCCAACTGGCGGTCGCGATCAGCCGCCCGTCCGGACTGTAGCCCGCCGATGCCACCGCACCGTGGGGGCTGAAACTCATGATGGGCTCGTCCGACCCGACCTCCCAGATACGGGCGTCGTTGCCGCCCACCGACAGGATCCGCGATCCTTCGGGTGTGAAGATCGCTGTCCAGACCAGCCCGCCCAGCCTCGCAAAGTCGAGTACCGGCTCGCCTGGTCGCTTGGGGTCGGAAATCTCCCGCTCGTTCACGAGATCCCAGAGTCGCACCTTCCGCGTCACCGAGTTGGTAGTTACCGCCTGGCGTCCGTCGGGCGACACGTGAACGAAATGCAGCGTATCGTCCTGGTCCCCCATGGCGGCAATCTGCGTTGCCGTCTGCAGGTCCCACAGCCGCAATCTTCCGTCGTCACATGTGGTTACTCCCCTCTTCCCGTCCGGCAGGATCGCCATCGAGGTGACGCCTTCGGGGTGCTTGAGGATCAGTTGCGTCAGCTCGCGGCCGGCCGTGAGGTCCCACTGGGCCACGCTGTTGTCGAGACTCGCCGTCAGGGCTCGGCTGCCGTCGGGCAGGAAGGCCGCGGCCGTGATCCGTCGGCTGTGGTCCCGCCAGACAAACAGTTCCTTCCACACCTCTGGGCCGTCGGCGCGACTCCATACTCGGCATTGGCCGCGGCCATCCCCGACAAGCAGCATGCGATCATCGGGCGAAAAGGCCAGGGCCGTGACGGACCCCTTGCGATCGGAGTCCTGCTCCGGAGTGAGCGCTGCAAGCAACTTGCCGTCTGCCGCATCGAAGACCTGGGCCGAACTTCCGGTCGACCCGGTGGCGATCCACCGCTCGTTGCTCGAGAGCGCCAGGGCGCCAATTCTGCCCGTATTCCGAAGGAGAATGGTCTGTGTGCCCGCCGCCACGTCCCACATCCGCACCGTATTGTCGCCCGCCGCGGTCAGCAGCCGGCGTCCGTCCCGAAAGAACACGGCCGCGGTCGCCAGAAACTCGTGGCCCTCATCGAGAACCTTGAGAGGCTCGCCCGTCGCCGCATCCCATGTCCTGGCAGTCCGGTCGCGGCTGGACGTGACAACCTGCCTTCCATCGGGCGAATACCGGGCCGATAGAACGATGTCGGAGTGTCCCTGGAGAAGCTGGCCTTTGAGAACACGGATCTCCCGGTAGCCTTCCAGCGACCAGACCTTGGCCTGGCCGTCGTGGCTGCCCGAGACCAGCGACTGCCCGTCTGGCGAGAAACCGCAGGATCGCACCCGCCCTCCGTGCCCTCGCAACGTCTTGATGAGCTTGCCGGACGGCGCATCCCAGACCTTCACCACGTTGTCGTTGCCGGCACTGGCTATCAGACGTCCGTCGGCCGACGAGGCGACACAGTTCACCGGGCCGTCGTGTCCGGCAAGCGTTCGATGGGGAGGCTCTTCTTCCGGAAGGCCCGCGATCCGGGCTGCCAGATCGACAGGCCGCACGTCGGCCGGCTTCCAGATCATGATCCGCCCATCCTCGCCCGCCGATACGACCTCGTCGCCGCGGGGCGAGAAGACGGCCGTTTGTACCGGCCCGCCATGGCCCGAGAATTCGGTCAGCATCTGGCAAGCCGCGCCGTCGCCGTTCTCCGCAACGGACCACACGATCGCCCGCCCGTCCTGGCCCGCCGTCACGATGCGGGAACCGTCGGGCGAGAAGCCCGCCTGCCATACCCACCAGGTGTGCCCCTGAAGAACCGCCAGGGGCGTGCCGGAGGCCACATCCCAGAGCCTTGCCGTTCCGTCGTAGGAACTGCTGAGAAGCCAGCGGTCGTCGGGCGAGAATGCCACGCTGAGCACGCCGTCTTCGTGGCCATCCAATGTTCGCAGCAGCTTGCCGGTCGAGGCGTCCCAGAGGCGCACGGCGCGGTCGGCTCCTCCGCTGGCGATCAACCGTCCACTGGCCGCTAGCGCCACGCCATGCACCAGTCCGCCGTGCCTGACCACGACCGGCTCGGCTCGCGACGTCATGTCGACGATGCGTGCCGTGCCGTCCCAACTGCCCAGGAGCACGCGGTGCCCGTCCGGGCCAAAAGCCACCGACTCGACAGGCCCCTCGGCGGGAATGTTCTCGATGCTCTGCTGGCAGAGGTGCCACAGACGTCCCCACTCCCAGTTGCGGAATTCGCTCTGGCGGCAGTCGGACAGCAGACGTTCTGCTTCGCTGAAAGCGTTGTCGTCCACCTTGGCCGCCGCCAACCCGATCTGGGCTACGTAGGCCTCGTATTCTTCGGCTCGCTTGGCCGTCAGCGCCGCATCCCGCTGTCGGTCGGCTTCTTCCTTGGCGGCCACGGCCTCTTGACGCCGCAGATCCGCTTCATCCTTGGCCGCGATCGCAGCCTTGCGGGCAGTTTCCTCGTCCCGTCGCGCCTTTTCTTCGGCATGTCTTCGCTGCTCGGCAATGTCCCTGGCGGTGACCGCGTCGGCCGTGGCCTTTTCCGCGGCCTGCCGCGCCTCCGCCTCGTCGTTCCTGGCAATCTCCGCCCGCTGCCGCGCTCCGTCCGCGAGGTCACGTTGCTTGCGGATCTCGAAAAAGGCCGTCGTCACCACGGCAAGCACAGTGACAACCATCGCCAGGGCCAGGCGTTTCGCGTTCCGCAAGCGCCGCACCTTGGCATCCCGCTCCCGCTTGGCCGTCGCCACCTGGCCGATCAGCTCGGCGTGTTCCGCCGTGCCGGGATCCAATAGGGAAGCAGCCAGATCATAATCTTCCCTCGCCCGGGCTGCCGTTGCGTAGGCCAACCGGACCCGCGAGATCTCATCTTTGGTCGCCTGGTTCCCGGCCCAGAGCACATGGGCTTCCTCGCAGCCGAACAAGGCCCGTGCGTAGTCCTGGTAATCGCCCGACTTCTCCGCCAGGGCCAGTTGTTTGCGGGCGTTCTCCAGCAGCGCGATACTCTCCGAATGTGACTGGTACTCGCGCACCGCCTTCTGCAGGGCCAGCACGCTCTTGTAACGGTGCCTCGGCTCGGTCTGCATGGCCTTCAGGGCAATCTCGATCAATTCTCCGGTCGCACTGCTGGGCTGGATCTTGTTGGCCGCTGCGGCATACAGGCATTCCATCGGCGTGGAACCGCAGTGGGGCGGTCTGCCGGTCACGATCTCGTAGAGAATTGCCCCGAGGAGATAGATATCGGCCGCCGGCCCGATTCGTTCCATGGGGCCCAGAACCAACTCCGGCGCCATGTAGGCAGGCGTTCCGCCCATGCTGGTACCGCTGGAGTGGATCCGCCCGTCGTGTTCCACCTGGAATCGAACGGCCAGCCCCCAGTCCATCACGAGCACCTCGCCGAAGCTCCCAAGCATGACGTTCTCGGGCTTGAGGTCGCGATGCACGACCCCGTTGGCATGGGCAAAGGCGATCGCATCGGCCATCTTCAGGAAGATCTCCAGGTTCTCCGTCAGCGGCTTCTCCGGCAGCGCCTTGTCCCAGGGAGTCCCCTGCACACACTTCATCGCATAGAACAGGGCCCCTTCTTCATTCGTCCCCAGATCGTAGACCGGCACGATGTTCGGATGGTCCAGATCGCCGGTTGTGACCGCCTCCGCCACGAACTCGTTCCGCTTGTTCCTTCCCGACGAGTCGGGCCGCAGCATCTTGACGGCCACCATGCGGTTGAAGTTCGCCTGGCGGGCCGAATAAACCACCCCCATCCCCCCCTGCCCGATCTGCTTGAGCAGTTCGTAGTCGGCCGCCTTGGCGCCGGGAGTCTCAGCCGACTGGGCAACTGATCGCGACTTGATCACGAGCGTGCCGGTTCCCAGCGTGGTCGTCGAATCGATCTTGATCGTGCCCCCGGAGCGGCTCGTCGACGGAATTCTCCCGGCCCACACCTCCCGAATCCGGTCGGAATCCGCTGCCGTTGCGCCCCCGGGAACTCGCGATGTGAATTCCGCCCCGGCGGGCGGCAATTGGATCGTTCCCTGGACTCCCTGATTGATGGTTCTGTCGCCGCCGCCCGGATCGAAGCCCGCCGTCTGCAGGTTCAGATCCTTGTTGGTCTCGCGTCCCGGCGGCCGCGATGGCCCCCGGTCGCTTGCTGCCGGCAGATTCACGGTTACCGTTGGATCGGAACTGTTCGACTTGGCCGCATCGTCCTGTCCCCCCAGGTCGACCGTCTGGAAGACGTCGTGTCGATCCGTTTCCCGTCCGACCGGCACTCTGCCCGGCACCTCGATCGTGGCTCCCATGTCGGAGACTGCCGGTTCCTCTGCTTTGGCTGCCGGTACACCCGAATCCCCTGGCCCCAACTGCATCGTGGCCATGATGTCGGCGGCAGTGTCGCGGCTCGTCTGTCCCTCGCCAGCAGGCTGGGAAAGATCCTCGATCGACGCTCCGCATGCCCGGCAGAGGCCTGCCAGAACGGCCTGGTCCGTGAGGTTGGCTCCACAATGAGGACAGGTTCGCATAGACAGAGGGCCTGATCAGAGTTTGCTGCTGTCGGTGTCGTTACCGCGGTTTCTTCGGATAAATGCTGCCTTCACTGGAGTCTGCGCCCCACTGGGAAAATCGCTCTCGCTTCTGTTCCGCTTCGCGCTGGCGCCACTGGCGGACCCGATAGGCCAGCAGGGCTGCGCTCAGGACCGAAGGGCTGGCCGCCACGACCGGCGCCGTGCCCGCGGTGGCAGGCTCGGCATCTTGTCGGGGCTCGTCGCCGGCCCACTCGCTTCCAAGCCCGCTGGCCGCGGGCGATTCCCAACCCTCTGGCTGCCACTCCTCCCAGAAGAAGGTCAGCGGGGCCTCGACACCCTTGCTCGTCGCGGGCGCTGCCGCCTCCGGAAGCTCCTGCTGCGATTCGGCCGCCCGCTCTTCCATCCCCTCCGAGGCATCGGTCTGATCGATGACCCGGTGCTGCCGCACGAAGACGTCGCGTACGAGCCGCTCCGGCCCATCGCTCTGGATTTCGTACACCCGATAACGGTTGTCGGGAAGGCGGCTGAGGATTTCGGGTAGGATGTTCAGTGAGTTGTCCGGCATCCGGTAGTCGCTGCTCTCGCTGCCGTCGGGCAGCACGGTTCGCAAGACGATGTAGTTCTCGGAGGCCGCCGCGCTGTCGGCCCGCACCGGCTCGTATTCGGCCGACGAAAGAACAACCTCCGCCGCACCGGTTCCCAGGTTCGTCGTGTCCAGTTGCGATGCCCGTGGAAATACCAGATGCGGAACGACTGGCGTCGTGTCGATGTAGACGTACTGGACCCCTTCCCCCGGCACATCGGCGTAGGTTTCCGCCGCACAGGAGCCGCCGTTGTCGTCGGTCACCGTAACCACGATGCGGATGTCGGCTGCCGGATTCAGCGGGTCAGGCGGCGAATAGTAAGTGTGCGTCGCCGTGAAACGGTACGGCCCGGGTCCGCCCAGAAGAATCGTGCTGGAAGTGCCGTCCGCCCAATCGACCACGATTGTGAACGACTCCCGGCTCCCATCCGGCGGCGAAAGCGGGTTTGCGCGGTTGTCGAATCCGGGATCCGAAAAATCGCCCTCGACCGTTACCTGACCGAGCGCGTTGACGTCGTTGTCGACGAAGTCCAGCACAGTCGGATCGACGTTGAACACCGCCACGCTCGTGTCCGTTGTGGTCCGACCGCCGTCGTCGTCGATCACCGTGAGGGTGACCGTGTAGACTCCATCGTCGGCATACACATGGACACCGTCGAAGGAACCGGCCGTGGCCGATCCCGCAGAGCCGGCCGCGTCGATCGTGGCAACCCCTGACTCGGCCGCCGACCCGTCACCCCAGTCGACCACGTAGCTGAACGTCTCCACCGAAGGGCCGCCGGGCCGCAGCGAATTGTCGAATCCCGGATCCGTGAACATCCCCAGATCGGTGACGCTCAAGACGGCGCCTTCGTCGATCGTTTGTCCGGCCGCCGCCACAACGGTCGGTGCCACGTTGGCAACCGTGATCTGATGGGCATGGGTCACCATCGGGCTGTCGTCGTCGCCCAATGTGATCCAGACCGTGTAGACGCCGTTGTCGGCGTAGGTGTGCGGCAGGGCCTCAAACTCCGCGACCGTGGCCACGCCAGGCCCGCCCGATACCCGGTTGACGATCGAATGCGTTTCGACTTCCGTTCCGTCCCCCCAGTCGATTGTGTAGGTCGAAGTGAAGGTCTCGCTCGTTGCTCCCTCCGGATTGCCCGGATTGTCAAAACCCGGATCTTCGATTCCCCAGCCGAAGTCGCCGATCGTGAAGGCGGATCCCTCGTCGACCGTTTCGCTCCCCGTCAAGCCGCTGATCGATGGCACCACGTTGCCGACAGTCACAGTGAACGTTTCTGCATCGGTGCCACCGTTGTCATCGCAGACCGTTACGGTCACCGTATACGTCCCATTGTCGGCGTAGATGTGGGAACCGTCGAAGGAGCCGCTCGATGGCACACCCTCGCTGCCGGGTAGATCGACGCTCGCGTCCCCCGCGTCGACGGCCGTTCCATCCCCCCAGTCGATCGAATACGCGAACGTCTCGGTCGACGCGCCCGTTGGACTGAGCGGGTTGTCGAAGCCCGGATCCGTGAAACCTCCCAGGTCGACCAGGCTGAGCGTGGCTCCTTCGTTAACTGTCTGATCGGCAACGACCGTGAGCGTTGGGGCGACGTTTCTGACCGTGACGGACAGCTGGCCCCCACCAACATACGTTCCGTCTTCATCGATGAGGTCCACACGGATCGTGTAGTTATTGGGTCCGTCTGCATAGATGTGCGTGACGTTGCCGCCGGAGGTGTAGGTGTCGCTCCGGCCGTCACCCCAGTCCACCAGGTACTGCGAGACTGAATCGTCTCCCAGATCCGCCACCGCTCCCAGGGTCAGCGTGTATGTGGCCCCCTCGTCAACCGAACTGGCGCCCGACAGAACGATGGTCGGTGCCACATTGTCGACCGTGACGGACAGCTGGCCCACATCAACATACGTCCCGTCTTCATCGACGAGGTCCACCCGAATCGTGTAGCTGTTGGGCCCGTCCTCATAGACGTGCGTGACGTTGCCGCCGGAGGCGTACGTGTCGCTCCCGCCGTCACCCCAGTCCACCAGGTACTGCGAGACTGAATCGTCTCCCAGATCCGCC
>CAZLWV010000201.1:10492-12472 GCA_964563135.1 uncultured Planctomycetaceae bacterium | reverse complement strand
GGTTGGCGCACGGGCAAGCACCTGTTTGAGACCAACGACGCCCGCCAGTGGGCCGAGTGGGGATTCGACTACGCCAAGTACGATTGGGGCGTCGATCGCGTCGAGTTGACCAGGCGGATGGCCGACGCGCTGGCCGCCTGCGATCGCGACATCGTCTTGGAGTTGTCGAATTCCGTGCCCTTCGACAAAGCCGCGGAGCACACCAGTCTCGCCCAGCTATCCCGCACCACCGGCGACCTGGTCGACTTCTGGGATCGCTCCCAGATGCCCGAGGGAATCCGCGGATGGGCCGAAGGCGTTCGCGAGGTCTGGCTGGCCCACGACAAGTGGGCCCCCTTCCAGCGTCCCGGGCACTGGAACCACGCCTGCAACCTCCGCACCGGCCTCCTGGGCGGCTGGCGCGATGAGCCGCTCACACCGACCCATCTCAACCCCGACGAACAATACACCCACATCAGCCTCTGGTGTCTTTGGGGATCACCGATGATCATCGGCACGCCGATCGAGCGGCTCGATCCCTTCACCTTGTCGCTGCTCTCCAACGACGAGGTTCTCGAAATCGAGCAGGACCCCCTGGGCATCCAGGGCCGGCAGGCCGAGGCCCAAGGCGGCGAGGCCGTCGTCAAACCGCTCGAAGATGGCTCCAAGGCCGTCGGCATCTTCAACCCCGGCACCGAACCGGCCGAAGTCACCGTCGACTGGAAAACTCTCGGCCTGAAGGGCAAACAAAACGTCCGCGACCTCTGGCGACAAAAAGACCTCGGAACCCACGCCGAGTCTTTCACCACCAATGTCCGCCCCCACGGCGTCGTTCTCGTCCGCTTTCAATCGTCCAGCGCCCAGCCGCAGGCGCCGGCCGCCCTGCCAAAAAAATAGTCCAGCGCCCAGCCGCAGGCGCCGGCCGCCTCGCAACCCACTCCAAGCAGCCACCCTCTTCAAGGAGACTCACCAATGACACGCCTTCTGTACCGATCTTCTGTTTCCCTTTTCATGCTCGCCCTCGGCGTCAACTATCTCGTCGCCGCCGACACCATCCCCGGCCGCTGGTCCGCTGAAAAGGCCAACCAGTGGTATGCCGCCCGGCCCTGGCCCGTCGGCTGCAACTACATCCCCTCCACCGCCATCAACCAGATCGAAACCTGGCAGGCCGAGAGCTTCGATCCGCAAACGATCGACCGCGAACTCGCCTTGGCCGAAAGCATCGGCTTCAACACCGTGCGGATGTTCTCGCACGACCTGGTGTGGCAGGCCGATCCGGAAGGGTTCAAGAACCGGGTGAAACAGGTCCTCGACCTCTGTGAAAAGCACCATATCCGCGTGATCTTCAACTTCTTCACCAACGGCTGCTACGGCTTCGAAGGCGAGCCGGCGCTCGGCAAGCAGCCCGATCCGGTTCCCGGCGTTCATAACTCAGGCTGGGTGCAGACGCCTGGCGTGGCTAGCGTGAACGATCCGGCGAAGTGGGGGCGTCTCGAGAAGTACGTCACGGACGTCTTGACCACGTTCCGCGACGACGACCGCATTCTCCTGTGGCACTTGTACAACGAGCCCTCCAATACCAAGAAGGGATGCCAGAGCCTGCCCTTGCTGCGCAAAACGTTCGAGTGGGGCCGCCAGGTCAATCCCTCGCAGCCGCTGAGCGCCGTTCTGGAAACGAGAACCAAGGACGACATGACGCAGTTCCTCGAGGAGAACTGCGACGTGATCACCTTCCACAGCTATGGCGGACCGGAAGCCATCATGGAATTCATCGGGCGTTTGCAGCCGTACGAGCGGCCCCTCATCTGCACGGAGTACATGGCCCGGCCCCGCGGCAGCACGTTCCAGGCCATCCTTCCCATTCTGCACCGCGAACGGATCGGAGCGATCAGCTTCGGCCTGGTGGTGGGCAAGATGAACACCCAATTCCCCTGGGGCAGTAAGAAGGGCTCGCCTGAGCCGGAGGTCTGGTTCCACGATATCTTCCGCCCCGACGGCACG
>CAZLWV010000201.1:0-10447 GCA_964563135.1 uncultured Planctomycetaceae bacterium | reverse complement strand
TTTTGACCCGGCGGAAACCGAGTTGATCAAGCGGCTTGCCGGAAGCGGCAACTGAAAGGTCGCCAGGTAGTTGACAGCCAGCCCGACGCCGCAGTCACCACCCTGGCAACGCTCAAGGGCCTGATCGCCCTGCACATTCATCGGTGCGAACTGTCGCCCGACGCGATCAACAGGCTGCGGATTGCCCTGCCAGAGTGCGGGATCTACCCGGGGCAACCCGAGTTCCCGGCTGACCCGGCCACGGCAGCATCGCTTGCCGCGACCGGCGTCCCGTAGTTCCGGCCGCTGCCCCGGCACGTCGAGCCATCCGGTCGCGCTCCGGCAAGACTTGGTCGAGTACTGCCAGGCCACCCAGGCCGGCGCGATCTCGCAGCACCGCCTGACGGGGAATCTGTCCGCCGGGGCGATGCTGCCCCAATTTCCACCCGTCCGGCGGTCACCCGAGTCGACTTTTCCTCCAATACTCGTCGGATCGCAGCGAATACCGGATCGATCCCGCACGTGTTGCCCCCACGGGCGACGGCTCTCCCGCCAGAGAGGGATAGTCCTCTATTCTGCTATCCGGGGCAAAACTACTTGCCTCGCAGGCCCGGTTCGGGTTCAACTGGGGTATCGTGCGTGCGTCCTCTGCCCTGCCGGGACGTACATTTTCGATGGGCGTCGTGAGAACCCTGGGTCTCTCCACCCCGACTGTACGGAAACACTGCCTTCTGACTCCACCAACTGGGAGGAACCGCGATGCGTCGACTCTGCCTGTTACTGGTGCTTGTGCTGCCACTGGCGGCGGCTGCTCCGGCGTCGGCCGCCGGCAAAGAGGAACCTGCAACGATCGCCGTCTTCTCGCTCGATCGGCCGGTGACCGAGGCCCCCAGGGGCGAGGACATCCTGTTCGGCTCGGTGGGAAGCGAAACGTTCAAGGACCAGGTCACCCGCCTGAAGAAAGCGGGCGACGACGACCAGGTCAAGGCCGTGGTGCTTCTGCCCGGCCAGTCGGGCCTCGGCTACGCGCAGGTTGAGGAGTTGCGCCGTATCATGGCCGAACTGCGGAAGGGAGGCAAGCCGATCCATGTCCATGCCGACTCCCTTCTGATGAGAGACTATGTACTCTTCTCCGGGGCCGATTCGATCAGCGTGGTGCCCGAGGGCATCCTGATGGTCCACGGCCTTCGCGGCGAAGCCCCCTACATCCGGGGCCTGCTCGACCTGATCGGCGTGACCCCCGATTTCATGACCTGCGGCCAGTACAAGAGCGCCAGCGAGATGTTCATGCTCAAGGGACCGAGCAAGCAGGCCGAGGAGATGGACAACTGGCTGCTCGACAGCCTGTTCGAGACCGCGGTGAACCTGATCGCCGAAGGCAGGAAGGTCTCACCGGAAAAGGCCCGCGGCTGGATCGACAAAGGCCTCTACACGGCGGCGAAGGCCAAAGAGGCTGGCATGATCGATGCGGTTCAATTCCGCCAGGACTTCGTCGAGGACCTCAAGGCGAAATACGGCAAGGACATCCAGTTCGATCGCAAGTACGGCAAGAAGAAACGCGACCAGTTCGATCTTTCGTCGCCACTGGGCTTGCTGAAGCTCTGGGCCGAGATCCTCGAGGGCCCGTCGAAAAAGACTTCGACCAAGACCGCCGTGGCCATCGTGTACGTGGAGGGCGCGATCCTCCCCGGCAAGCCGGAGCCGAGCCCCTTCGGTTCCAGCGGGATTGCCTACAGCGAGCCGATTCGCCAGGCCCTCGACAAGGCAGCCGCAGACGATTCGATCAAGGCCGTCATCCTCCGCGTCGATTCGCCCGGCGGCTCGGCCACCGCCAGCGAGATCATCCTCGATGCCACGCGACGCCTGAAGGCGAAGAAGCCCCTGGTCGTGTCGATGGGCAACGTGGCAGGGAGCGGCGGATACTATGTTGCCTGCGCGGCAGACACGATCTTCGCCGACACGGCCACGATCACCGCGTCGATCGGGGTGGTGAGCGGAAAGCTCGCCACGACCGGGATGTGGAACAAGATCGGCATCACATGGCATACCTACGATCGCGGCGCCAACGCGGGCCTGTTCAGCTCCCGCGCGGTCTTCACCGACGCCGAACGCAAGCAGATGCGGGCCTTCATGGACGAGGTCTACGGCGATTTCAAGGCCCACGTGGTTGCCATTCGCGGCGAGCGGCTGAAGAAGGGCATCGACGAACTGGCCGAAGGCCGCGTGTTCACCGGCCGGCAGGCCCTGGAGTTGGGCCTGGTCGACAAGATCGGCGGCCTCGACGACGCCATCGCCTACATCGCCAAGGAGGCAAAGATCGAGGATTACGAGATCCGCGTTCTGCCCAAACCCAAGAGCTTCATCGACCTGCTCCTGGCCGACCTCGGGGCTGAGGAAGACGACCAGGAAACCGGCCGACTGTCGCTCTCCGCCGCCTGGGGCCCGCGAGCCGTCTCGCTGTTCCACGCCGCCATGCCCTACCTCGAAGGCCTCGACCCCCAGCGCGTGCGCTCGATCGAAGCCGCCTTCCAGCGGCTCAGCCTGATCGAGAAGGAGGGCGTGATCCTCGCCATGCCGCCGCTCGAGATCCGCGATTGACAAGTGGGTGACACCTGCCGGGTGTCACCCGAAGTCAGCGAAAGACATGCTTCTGGAAACGATTCAAAATGGGCAACCTCGACACAGTGCGTGAGCAGCTTTCCTGGGCTGCTCACGTACTTGCACGACTGAAGCGTGCTTATCTCAAAGAACTGAAGGACAATTACGCCGACTTGCAGCGGGACGATTTCCTCTGGCGCTATCTGCTCCAGAGTTTCGCCACCCTGGGGCGTGAATCGGGTTGGAACGGCCTTATTGGAGACGAGGCCAATTACCAGCAGATTACGTTCGAAGCACTGGGCAACGTGCCTGCTGCAAATCGACTGGCACACGCTTCCGATATATGCGCGAGGGCAAAAGTCCGATACGCCCGAAGAAAGGCGAAGTTCATTGTCGATTGCTATGACAAGATTCAAGAACTGGGCGGACCGCTAGCTGCAAAGGAGTACCTACTGAATCTACCCGGTCGCGATCCCAAGATCGAGTTTCTCGATTCATTTCCGGGGATCGGTGAGAAATATGCGCGTAATCTAATGATGGATGTGTACCATGAGGACTTCCGTGAGTCGATTGCAGTTGACTCTCGAATACAAGAAATCTCAACCAACTGGAAGCTGACATTCAATTCGTACAGTGACCACGAATCGTTCTATCTATCGGTTGCCCATGCTGCCGACCTGAGCGGTTGGGAACTTGATCGACTAATGTTTGGATTTCGGGACGTGTTCTACCCGCCAATCTCAATCGACTCATGAGATTGTCACGTAGCCGACGCCCCAAAATGGAATAACCGATGACTACAGACAGATTTCCGCAGACGGATTCCATCCGTGAGCTGGCCCAGTTCTGGGACACTCATGACCTTACCGACTTCGAAGATCAGCTTGAAGAAGTCACCGAACCTGTGTTCGAGCGCGAGAAAGTCGTAGAGATTCGATTGACAACCAAAGATGCCGAAACGCTGGAAAACATCGCGCGAACACAAGGGATAGATCCGTCCGATCTGATCCGAAGCTGGATTGCGGAGAAAGCCCAAGCTTCGTCGTAACGCGTATTGCCACGATGGTTTTCCGACAGTGGTATAGCGACAAAACCCCAGCCCAAAGTCCCGTACGGCGTACGGGACCTACTTCGCCATCTCCATCGTCACCCGGTTGAAGAACTCGAAACTCTCGGCCATCTCGGGCATGTTGTCGAGGAAGTCGTAGGAATACTCCAGCCCGATTGCGGTCGGCTTGAGCCCCTGGCGGTGCAGTTCTTCCAGCATCTTGCCGAACTCGGCCTTGCCGGTCCCCCAGGGCACGTCGTGCCCCTCCGGCGACAATACGTCCAGATCGTGGGGCTGGATCGTGATCAACCGGTCGCCCAGGGTGCGGATCCCGTCGATCGGATTCACCCCGGAGCGGATCCAGTAACCCGTGTCGGGACAGGCTCCGATCCGCTTGCTCCGCCCCTTGCAGACCGCCAGTACGTTCTCCGGCTTCCAGTAGACGGGCGATTGCTCCGGGCCGTGGTTGTGGATGCCCAGGTTGACCCGGTACTCGTCGCAGAAGCGCTCGATCGTGTCGAGCGATTCCGCCGCCGGCTCGGAGATCAGGGTTTCGATCCCCATCTTGCGGGCAAACTCGAATACCTTGCGGCAACCCTCCTCATCGCCCGGAATGGTTGCATAGAAGCAGGTCGGCATCCGCACGCCGGCCGCGTCCATCTTGAGGCGCACCTGCTCCAGTTCCGCGTCGGTCAGATCGGCGTCGAAGTTCCTGGGGATCTCGGCACTGACCTTCTGGAAGCTCAGGCCGCCCACATAGTTCAGTCCCAACTCACGTGTCTTATCGATGGTCTCGAAGAGCGTGAACTTGTTCAGCCCCCAGGCCGTCACCTCGATCCTCCAGCCGAGCCTCTCCTGGGCCGCAACAGCGGGAGTCATCCGATTGCTGGGCGTGGTAGTGCCCTCGATATCGCCCATGATGAACTGGATCGCTCCCAAGTAGAATTCCAGGATCCGGGGCGCCATGAAGTCCTCCGGGCTGTGTCCGATCGTGCAGTAGACGACCCGGCCGCGGCCGTAGTTCCGCGTCCAGGCCAGGGCGTAGTCGCCGTCTTCCCGCTCCAGGCCGGGATGGGTGCCCTTGGCCGGCAGTTGGGTCTTGTCGGTGTCGATGCTGAACAGCACGTGGACACGGTCGCGCGAGTAGGGCCCGTGGACGCGGAAGAACTCGCTCACATGCTCGAAGCCCTGCCCGCCAAAGGGCCGATTGAGCGGATGCTCGGGGGAGTCGAGCTTGACGACAACCCGTTCGTCCTGCGCCAGGTGCGACGCTCCCCTTCCGCCGATCATCTGTCCGAATTCGGGCCAGGTTTCTTTGGCGCCCTGCTCAAAATCCGTAAAAGCGACCGTCGTTCCGTGGATGCCCAGCAGGCCCCCGCCGCCGAGCACGAATTCGAGCAGGTTCTGCCGCAGTACAGGATCGGTGAACAGGTTTCCGACCGTGTTGTTCAGACACACGGCGTCGAACTGTTTGAGGTTCTCCTTCTCGAAAACGGCCGGATCCCGGGAGATCACCGTGGTGAAGGCTCCCGACCTGTCGCCCATGCAGGTGAAGGCGTAGCTGGCCGACTCGATGGAGGCGTGCCCGCCGTAGCCCACGTTGCCCTCGTAAATCAACAGCTTGCGCACCCGGTCGACCTTCGCCGGTGCCTCCGCGGGAAGTGCCGCTTCGATCTTCGCCTTCTCTTCTTCCGGAAGCTCGCGGCGCGGCCTTTGTTCAGCAAAGGCAGAAGAGAACAGTAGGACCACGACTAAAGCAGCATAGGAAACTGGTTTCATGGGGATTCTCCCGCTTGTTCGAGTCCAATGGCGACGGTCATTTCCTCGGCGATCCTTACCTGAACCCTGGACCCCAACAACTGGCGTCACACGCTCCACGGCTCCCGCGTGGCCCGGGCACGCAGGCTGTTGGCCTCGCGGTCGTCGAGGAACTCTTCCTTGACCGGATCCCACTTCAGGGCCCTGCCGGTCCAGAGAGCGATACAGCCCAGGTGGGAGAGGATCGTCGAGCACGCACCAATCTCGACATCGGCCCGGGGCCGCCGGCGGGTGCGGATCGAGTCGAGCCAGTCTCGGTGATTCTCTGCCACGGAATGGGCCTTGGGAACCTCCACGTCGAGCAGGTTGGCCGGATAGCAGCGGAGCAGCCCAAAACGCTCGACATGCACCCATCCCTTGTCGCCCACAAACAGCACGCCGAAGTTCTGGATCGGCGTCTTCGGATCCCAACCTTCGGGAATGGGATGTTGGCCCGGCTCGAGCCGGGTGGCGCACACGATCCGGGTACCGTCGGCGTAGTTGAACGTCAGGTGCGACGCGCCGCCGGTTCCCGGCGGCAGGATCTCGACCGGCCCCTGGCCGTCTTTCTGAAGACCCGCATGGGCCGAGTCCAGGTTGTGCACCAGGCCGGCCGTCATTCCGCCGGCGCCGAAGGCCCGGTTGCAGGTCCAGGGAACCACGTTCTTTGGTTCGCCCGCATGGTGGTACCGGTAGTTGTAGGGATACCAGGGGCACGGGCCGAGCCACATGTCCCAGTCGATCCCCTTGGGCAATGGTTCGGCCGGCAGGTTGAGGTAGTCGCTCACGCCGCTGGCCGAGACGTAGGCCAGCTTGACCTGGCCGATCCGGCCGGCGTGCACCATCTCGAACGCCTTGAGATACTCAGGCGAGTTGCGCTGCTGCAATCCGGTCTGGAAGACGACGTTGTGCCTGCGCACCGTTTCGGCCATGGTGCGGGCCTGGCGGATGGTCAGCGAAATAGGCTTTTCGCAGTAGATGTCCTTGCCGGCCTTGGCCGCCATCACGGAAATGGCCGGGTGCCAGCGTTCGCCGGTCACGACGGTCACCGCCTGGATGTCGTCGCGGGCGAGCAGTTCGCGGAAATCGTTGTAGGCCTTGAAACCGTGGAACTGGCCGCTCGGCTGTTTGGCTCCATAGACTTCCTGGAGCACCTGGGTCGAATGGTCGCGGCGCCAGGAGTCGACATCGCAGAGGGCCAGCAGTTGCACGTCCGGGTTGTCGGCCAGGATGCGGAAATGGCCGCGCCCCATCATGCCCACGCCGATGGCCCCGACGGTGATCCGGTTGCTCGGCGCTGTGGCCCCGTCGAGCCCCAGCACGCCCGAACGCAGGGCGAGCGGGGCAGCCAGCGACCCGGCCACGGTGGCCGCTTGTTTGAGCATGTCGCGACGATTTAAGCGGGCAAGTCGTGTGCGTGTCATGGCCATGGGCTCCTACTTCTTTTCGGGTTCCTGCGCTCGGGACTCAATGTCGCGAAGCACCTTGGGAATTTGCTGCTGGAGGGCCGGGTCTTGTACGAGTGGCTGGATTCTCTTGAGGGCCTCAGCCGCCTGGTCGGGATGCGACTGGCTGAGCCCTTTCGCCAGTGTGAACACCGCTGGCACAGCGGAGCCCTTCAGCTCGGCATCGTCCAGCAGCGAGACGAGCAGCGTCAGAGCCTCGGGCACCCGGACCGCCGCCAGCCGCTCCACAAACAGCGCCTTGTCTTCCCCTCGCTTTGCCAGCTTCATCGCGTCGCGGAGCATCTCGAACGTCTTCTCCGCCGGCCGATCGCTGGCCAGCGCCACCACCCGGGCATAGGCCCGCAGCGACCAGATGCGGTAGGATTCCACATCGCTTGTCTTGGCAATCTCGAGCAGTTCGTCGGCCACGGAGGCGTCGGGCCAGTTGGCCAGCGCCCGGTAGCCGGCGTCACGAACCGCCGCGTCCGAGCTCTGCATGGCCTTGCGGACGGCCGGAAGGGCCTTTCCGTCGCCCATGCGGGCGAGCGTCGGCAAGATCGCGCACTGGGCATGGGCGTCTCCTTTCTCCATCGCGGCCAGCAGCGGCGCCGAACGCTGCGCCGGATCGGCAATCTGCTGGCAGCTCAGCCAGACCGCACGCCCCGCCGCCTCCCGCTCGTCGCCCGCAGCGGCCCGGCAAAGGATGCCCACCAGGGCATCCGCATCACCTGCCGCGGCCATGACCTCCAGCGCCTTGAGCGCCTCGATGCGGGTGGCGGCGTTGGAAGCCTCGGCCGCCTTGAGGAACGTGGATACCAGTACCGGCGACCGCCGCGTCAGGGCACAGCGGACCACCGCGGGCGGCAGTTCCTTGGCCTGCTCCATCCAGGCAACCAGGGCCTGGTCGACTCCCTCGGCAGGCATCAGCCGCAACGTCTCAAAGGCCCCGTCGCACACCGCGGCATTCCCGCTGCTGGCAACCAGGGCCGCCAGCCGGGACACATCCTCGGAGGTGCCGGAGCGGACCAGCGCCGCCAGTGCGGCCTCCGACACACCCGGATCGGGCGATTCGAGCGCCTTGAGAGCTGCCTGGCGGACTGCCGGGCTCCGGTGGTTCCTGAAGCTGAGAAAGGCGGCGATCTTGCCCGCCGCGGGAAGTTTTTCAACGGCCGAAGCGATGCTCTGAACGTCTTCGGGTTTGGCCAACCCCACAATGCAGTCGGCAGCGACGGCCCGTTTCCACGGCTCCTCCGCGGCCAGTCCGGCCACGATCATCTCGAGCGTGTCGGCCGGCTTGGCCGCAATGAGCCCGCGATAGGCGGCCGCTCGAACACGCTCCGATTCGGCCGTCAACAGCGACTCGCAAATCTTGGCGGCAACCTGGTGCTCGCCCCGTTGGCAGAGCGACTCGGTCGCATCCAGTTGGGCATCGACAAGCGTTGCTTGCAGCGCCGGCGGCGTCTTGCCTGCAAAGGCCTGAAGTGCTTCGGCCGCAGCAGCGGTGCCGATGCGTCCCAGGGCCACGAGGCACACTTCGCGAAGCTGAAAGTCGTCTTTTTCGAGGAGAGGCGCAATGAGCGCAGCGGCATCCGCATCGGCGAGTCTTCCCAGCGAGACAACGATACCGATCATCTGCAGGCCCTCGGTTTTTCCGAGCATTTCGCGGAGGGTCTTCATGGCCGCAGGGCTGGCGATGCCCTCCAGGGCAAAGCGCGCCATGTAGGACATCCGCGGATTGGGGAGCAGAGCCGCCAGCGCCGGCAGCGAGGCCTCCGACCCGACGATCGCCAGTTGCCGGCAGGCGTAGTCCTTGGCCAAATCGGTTGCATCGCCCTGGAGGATGGCCGTGAGGCGGCTCTCCAGATCCGTGCGGATCGCTTCGTCCGACCGCGAGGCCGCCACGGCCTGGCCGATAGGCCCAAACACTCCCAGATCCTGGCCAAGTTCCAGCTTCGCCAAGGTTTGGAAGGCCTGATCGAGCGCTGCCTTGCCTTCCGGCGCTGGCTGGGCCAGGGCTGCCGGGGCCGTCAGGGCAAGGATCACCCACGTCCACAGGCTTGCGGGAGAGACGCACCGTTTCAGGACAAGAACGAGATTGGGAAGGGTGCACATATCGTCGATGTCCAAGGGAGGGAAATGGGGGCGGGAAGCACACGCGCTCCGGCAACGCCGGTCGCAACGCTGCCGTGAGGTTAGTGCATCCGACAGCGCCAGTCAAGAAACTCGGCTCACATAATTCCAACAGCCCGTCTGCCTCAGGAGCAGCCGGGCTGTCGGTTAAGTATCGCATGGGGGCAGGGGCGGCAGGGCCGCCGGCGGGCACCGACCGAAGGTCTGTCGCCGACAGCCGCTCGGTTGCCGGTGCCCCGCTGCCGTTCGTCGCTGAACCTCGTGAACAATCTCCACGATCTTCTGAGCTCAGTCGGTCAGCTCAAAGGTCTCTTCGGCCGGTGTTCCATCGGTGATGGTCACAGCAAGGCCTGATGTCCCGAATGATGAATACTTCTCTGGGATCAGATGTTTGGGGGCAGGTTGTGCCCGGAGCTTCTTCTCGTATTCCGCAAGTTGGGCGGGGTCTTCGGGGGTCTCTCCGAGATCGCTTTCCAGTTTTTCTTTCTTTGTGATGCTTACCTGGTATTCTCCTGCGGCGACACCATCATACATACCATCCGTTTTCATAACGGTCTTTCCAGAGGTGTCCGTCGTCCCCGCAGCGGAATACTTTCCGGATTTTGGTGCAAACAGCACGCTCGCCTCCGAAACGGGCTCACCCTTGTACGTCACAGTCACCGTACAGGCGGTCAAATCGGGCATATCATCCGGTTTGGCCGGCCCCTTGTTGCAGCCAGCCAGCAAAACAGCCGCGCAACACGCAATCAGTCCCACTACCCGCGACAGTCCCAGAGGACTGGCGCAAACATTTCTGGTTGTTTTCATAGTTGATCGAGATCCTTTGCTTAACACCGTTCCACGCTTGATCGTCGCAGTTACGGCTACGGTAGAGAAACGGGTTCTCTGCCGTCTCGGCTTCCCAATGCGCCCCAGACGCCGTAATTGCTCTTTCCCGCTTGAACCAGTCCAAGTGTCAGGTTGCCGCAATCGACGGTTTCCGAAATGAACTGGACGGAACCGTCAAGCATACAAACGTTGACCCCTCCGGGATGATTGCTAGTTGGTGGCGCAAGGATGCGGGACTCCTGACTCGAAGTGCCGGGTGCAGTGCAACTGGGCGCATTGGGAGGCAGGATGGTGTTGAAGCCCGAGTCGGTCATGGCTCCATCCGACCAGTAGCGTCCCGTGAGGTTTCCCGACGACGGGCTCGAATACCTTCCGTTGACAACTGCAACATTCATGCAATCAAGGGGCACAATCGGAAGCATCGCTGTTCCCACCGTCGCGCCAGGAAAGACACCGCTGTTGGGGAGGGCAAATCCGCCTTTCTTTTCTCCCATGTTGTCGCCGACCACTCGCTCACTCAACGCAACCGTATTGCTCAGACCGTCCGAAACGGAACTGAATTTGTAACGTCGGCGTTCACGGGCATTTGAATTGCTATAGGTGTTTTTCTGGGGTGTCAGGT
>CAZLWV010000200.1:0-12569 GCA_964563135.1 uncultured Planctomycetaceae bacterium | reverse complement strand
GGTGACGGGTCTGGAGACCCGTCCCACGTGGATGCGTTGGGCATGCGAGGGTGCGCAGGGGTGACGGGTCTGGAGACCCGTCCTACGTGGATGCGTTGGGCATGCGAGGGTGCGCAGGGGTGACGGGCCTGGAGACCCGTCCTACGGGATAGGATGGTGGTGCGGGAGCGAGCGGATTGGATGTGTCTATCGTCACTTGGCGCTGCCTGGCAAGCGAGCAGTAGCACACGGTGATCGGTTCACACGGTCACGTCAGGGCCACCAGCCCCATCCTCTGGAATTGACAGGTCACGGACAAAGACTCGCGGCCGCTTTGATCGTTTTCGGGGCCAGCTCTACGGGAGCCAGGCGTGGGCCAGGAAGACGGCCGACCGGTTGGGGCTCGAATCGACGTTACGACGCCGCTGTCGGTCGCGGAAGGATGGGGGCGAGGCCACACGGCTTCAGGAGTTAGACCTGTCCCGTGTAAGTGCTCCTTCCAACTGCAGAATTACCTACTGATTCCGCTCATCCCATGACTCACAAACTTCCCAACCGCTGCCGCTGGTTCCAATTTCGACTGAGGACGCTTCTGATCGCCGTCCTCGTGCTGAGTCTGCCGCTCTCGTGGTTTGCCGTCAGGCTGGAAAGGACGAGGAAGCAGAGAGAGGCGATTGCGGCAATCCGGCGATTGGAAGGCCGTGTTCATTACGAAACGATTTCGTCAGCCCCAGAATGGGCACGAGATGTTCTGGGCGTTCACTCCTTCCTCGATATAGCAGTAGTGTCGCCAACGGCGGCATTCGGTGACGACGAAGCGAAGTGCTTAAAGGATCTGCCCGGCCTCAGAGGGCTTCAACTCCAAGATGTGCAGATTACGGATGCCGGGCTCGAGAACCTCAGAGGGCTGACGCACCTTTGGAAGCTTTACCTCAACAAGATGGAGATCACGGGCACCGGACTCAAGCATCTCAAAGAACTCCCTGAATTGCGGATGTTGGTCTTTGTCGGCACGCCCGTGACAGACAGTGGGCTTCAACACCTTAGAGGGCTGAACTCTCTTGAGATACTGGTACTCTATGATACGGAGATCACAGATGGCGGGCTTTCAAATCTCAGGGAATTGCCTGGTTTGAAAAGATTGACACTCAGAGGCCCAGACATTACGGATGCAGGTCTTGAGCGTCTGAAAGGACTGTCGAAGCTCGAATTCTTGACGCTCTGGAACACCAGTACCACCCCCGAAGGCATCAACGACCTGCAAGAGTCACTTCCAAACTGCCAAGTCTTATGTGTTCCGCCTCTCCGCGAATGACCCACGAGCTTCCCAAACACCGCCGCTGGTTTCAGTTCAGACTGAAGACGCTCCTGATCGCCCTAGCCTGTCTGATCCTCGCCGTTGCCGTGATCCGTGGATTCAGGAACGGACGGATTGGCCTTCTGATCCGGCAGATTCAAGAATTGCAGGCTCCATCATGCTGTTCGAGTGGGCTCGGGAATTGCTGGTGGAAGAGTTCCCGGTTTCCGACAAAACCGACTCGCACCCTTGACCACGCCTTCCGCGCACCGCTATACTCCGCACGCAGTCTATGAACGGCGTACAGCGATACTGAACATCGTGGAGGAAGGCAGGTGGCGGCAGGAGTGCAATCGGTAGCCAGAGCGCTGCGGATCCTGGAGGGCGTGGCGAAGTCTCCTGCGGGGCTGGGAGTCCGCGAGGCTGCCCGAATTGCCGAGTTGAAGGTGCCGACAGCCCACGGGCTGATCAAGACGCTGGCCGCCGAAGGTTATCTGTGCCAGGAGGAAGGCACGGGGAAATACGGTTTGGGACACAAGTGCTTTCTCCTGGCCGGTGCTTGCAGGCGATCTCGCGTTCTGCCGGGCGTTGCCGTGCCGCACATGGAAAGGCTTGCCTCCGAAACGGGCGAGACCATCTTGTTGGCCATGGTACGGGGCCGCAACATCGTCTGGGCCTCTCATGCTCTCGGGACGCGTCCGCTGGTTGCCAACCTGGAAGACTACCCGCCCCCCGATTCCTACGAGACCGTGACGGGCCGAACGCTTCTGGCGTTCTTGCCGCCCGACCGGTTGGATGCATTTGTTTGCGCCCATCCGATCTCGGAATCGTCGGGCGAACAAATCCGTTCGCGATCGGATCTGAGCGCGGAACTGGAGAAGATTCGAGAGTGCGGCTATTCGATGATTCGCCGGCGTCGAGCCGACTCGTTGTCGGCCGTCGCGGCACCGATTCGAAACCACACGGGTGCCGTCGCGGCGGCGATGGGCGTTTCGATGCCGTCACCGCGTTTCCGTGACCCCCATTTTTCCGCTGTTCTCAACGGCGTTCGAGAGGCTGCGGCGGTCGTTTCCGCGGAACTCGGCTGGTGTGAACCCATGGACGCAGGAGGAAGGTATGTCTGACTTCAAGGCTGGGAAACCCCGAATCGTTGATTCGAGGTCCTTTCGTGGTCGTTGCGGGGCCTGGGTGCCCTGGCTGGTGCTCGCCCTTCTCTTCCAGGAGGGCTTCGTGCAACAGGCCGGTGCCGGCGAGGTGTCGATCTCCGAAGTGCCGATGACGATCCCCACCTATCTGCTGGGCCCGGAGGATCAGAACCCGGCCTTCCACAATCCGGAGGCTCTTCATGCAGGTTCAGGAGACGCCCCGGTCTATAACCAGAACGTCTACCCTTACGCCATGCAGACGGGGATTACGAACGAAAAAGCCGACAAGACCTACCAGGCGGTGGTGATGGAGAACGAGTTCATCCGCCTGATCATCCTGCCGGAACTGGGAGGCCGGATCTATGCGGCCCACGACAAAACGAACGACGACTTCGATTTCATCTATCACAACCACGTGATCAAGCCGTCGCTCGTGGCGCTGCGGGGGGCCTGGATCTCGGGCGGCATCGAGTGGAACTTTCCCACCCGGGGGCACACGACGAACACCTTCTCGCCTGTGGCGCATCGCATCGTTGAGGGAAAAGACGGCAGCGTCACGTGCATCGTCGGCACCACCGAATGGGTGCGGCGGATGAGATGGTCCGTGGGCATCACCGCGTATCCGGATCGTTCGTGCTTTCGGACGCGGATCATGCTCGACAACCCGACGCTGACAGACAATCGGGCCTATTTCTGGGCCAACGCCGCCACGCACGCCTGGCCCGACACCCGGGTCACCTTCCCGCCCGCCGACCACACGTTCGCGGGCATGCGGCGCAACCCGGAGCCTTGGCCGATCAACTACGGAAGGGACGTGTCGTGGTATAGGAACACGCCCTTTGCCCACGACTACTTCTGCGGCATCGCCGGAGACTATCACGGGGCCTACAACGTTGATCGCGATTGCGGGACGGTGCACACGGCCTCGCGCTATGATAGCTTCGGCCAGAAGTTCTGGACCTGGGGAACGGCCCCCAGCGGCACCATTTGGGAAGACCTGCTCACGGACGAGGACGGGCAGTACATCGAGGTCCAGGCGGGGCGGCTGCCGACCCAGGGCGACACGTGGGTTTTCGAACCTCACATGCAGCAGCAGTGGGACGAACACTGGTATCCCGTCCGGAGCATGAAGGGTTTTGTCAAGGCCAACGCCGAAGCGGCCGTGAATCTCTCCATCGATGACGGTGCGGCCTTCGTTGCCGTCAACGCAACTCGGCAGTACCGCAATGCCGAGGTCCGCCTGCTGGCCGACGGAAAACAGGTCTTTCACAGGGCTCTGACAATCGGGCCGCGGGAACCCTGGCAAGAGAAGGTTGCGATTGCCGACAAGGCCCAGGTCTGGAAACTCGAGTTGCGCGACCAGTCCGGCCAGT
This sequence comes from uncultured Planctomycetaceae bacterium, assembly GCA_964563135.1. Lineage (GTDB taxonomy): Bacteria > Planctomycetota > Planctomycetia > Pirellulales > Thermoguttaceae > JAAYAY01. The sequence continues at coordinate 8,775 of CAZLWV010000200.1, read as the reverse complement.
CGATCATCGACTACACAACCCAGCGTGAGCCGCTACCGGCTCCCGACCTGGAACCCGAGTTTCCGGACGAGCAGGAAGCGACGGCCGAACAGGCCTTCCTGGCCGGGTACTACGCCTGGAAGCATTGGCAAGTCGACCGTGCCGAGGCCCTGTTCCACTCTGCCCTGAAGAAAGACCCGGGGTTCACGCCCGCCCTGCGCGTGCTGGCCATGCTCAGTTATCAGGCCGGCGACTTCAACCAGGCCTTTGAATTGTCGAAGGCGGTTCTGGATCGCAACGAAGACGACGATACGGCCCGTTACTACAACGCCCTGGCCAGGATCAAGCTGGGCAATCGGGAGAGGACCAAGGACGACCTGTACCTGGTCGGGCGGCGTGCCGCGTACCGCCACGTGGCGCCGTACGTGCTGGCGTCGCTGGCGGTCGCCGAGGGGGACCTGGCCCAAGCGGAAGACCTGCTCCGCCGGAGCGTGGCGTGCAACCCCAGCGATCTGCGGGCCCGCACGCTGCTCGCGGCCGTCTTGCGGCATGCGGGACGCCGCGAAGAAGCCGAAACGCTTGTCAAACAGGTGCTGGACGAGGACCCCATCCACGAACTGGCCATCATGGAGAGGGCGCTACTCACGGGCCGCGAAGGCGATGTGAGTTTGCCTTCTGGCGATCCCCAATACTATCTTGAAGCGGCCTGCTCTTACATGGAGATGAACCTGCTCGCCGATGCCGACGCGGTTCTGGATCGCTGCCAAGAGAGATCCGACGTGTCGCCACACCCCTTCGTCTGCTTCTACCGCGGATACCTTGCCGACAGGATGGGGCAAGCGGAGCGGGCTCGCACGTGCTACCAGAAGGGCCTGGCTCTCGCGCCGAAATCCGTCTTCCCGTTCCGCACGGAGAGTCTCGAAGTTTTTCAGACCGGTTTGCGTCTCGAGCCGGGGAATTGGAGACTTCACTACTACCTGGGAACCCTGCTGACCGCCAAACGCCGGTGGCAGGAGGGGCTGGAGCACTTTGTCGCGGCCGAGAAGTCCTCGCCCGATTTCTCGGTGCTGTATGCCAACCTTGGGGCGATCTATTGGAGCAAGCTGGGCGACGTGAAGAAGGCCCAGGCGGCCTTCGAGAAAGCCCGGTCGTGCGATCCGGGCGACTACCACTACTACGTGGCCTTGGACTCGTTGTATGCCGGGGCCAAGGACGCTGCCAGGCGGGAACAACTGTTCTCGGAGGCGCCGCCCGAGGTGGAAAGCGACTTCCGCGTGCGTTTCTGCCGGGCCGCATTCCATTACGACGAGGGCCGGTATGACGACGCCCTCAAGATCCTCGCCAGCACGACGTTCACACCCTGGGAGGGATTCACGGCCGTTCATCAGCTCTATGCACAGATTCTCAACGCCCGTGCCGAACGGAAGATGCAGGCCGGCGCCCACAAGGAGGCGATCGAGGATCTGCTTCTCGCCATGGAGTATCCCAGGAACCTCGGCGTTGGCCGACCGCACGAGCCCGATTTCGGTCGGGAATACTATCATCTGGGCCTCTGCTATCAGGCGACTGGGGAGAAAGACGCTGCCGAGCAATACTTGACGAAGGCAGCCCGTTCGTTGCCGGAATCCGAATGGACCGGCAAGGCCCGGGAAGCGCTGAAGAAACTCGGCGAGACGAGATAGTCCAAGAAGCCGCGTGAACCGATAAGGAGCCAGTCCGTGATACGGCACCAAGAGAAACAAGGCAAGAACTGCATTCGATACGGCACGCTCGCGTTGATGCTTCTGTTTGTCCTGGGGATCAGTGCGGCGGCCCGTGCAGTCGACTTTCCCGGCCCGGCACCGGGAACCGCCAGAGCCCAACTGGACGGCGGGCGTCTTGTGCTCGGAAACGACGTGATTGAGAGCGTTTGGACTCTCCAGGGCGAACAGGCCGGACTGGTCGAGGTTGTCAGCCGGATCTCCGGCCGCAAGCAGCCGCTCAATTCGCCGGAGGCCTTCGTGGTCGAGTTGAGCGACGGGGTCGTGCTGCGCGCCTCACAGTTCAAGGCGGAGAGGGAACCGGTTCTCGAGCGGCTTGCCGCGGAGCCGCAATCCGAGCGACTGGCGGGGCGTTTTCCGGGCTGGAAGGCTTCTCTTGCCCTGGTGTCGCCCGACGGATCTCTTCGCGTCCGCCGGGAGATCGTGCTAAGAGACGGGTCCAACTACCTTCAGCAAAGGTTGGTCCTGGAACCAGTGAAGAACACGCTCCGGATTCGCGAGGCGACGATGATCGACGCTGCGTTGCCTTCGGCCGCCGTGTGTGGAGAGGGCGTGGGCACGCCCGTGGCGGCCGGCGATCTGTTCCTGGCCTGCGAGCATCCCATGGCCGACAATCGCGTCGCCGAAGGGCGCGCCATTTGCAGCGTGCCTCGCTACCGCAGCCTGGCCCCGGGGCAGACCTGGACGGTCAGTTCGGTCGTCGGCGTCGTGCCCGACGATCAGCTTCGCCGGGGATTCCTCTATTACCTGGAGCGCGAGCGGGCACGGCCCTACCATCCGCTGTTCTACTACATCTCCTGGTTCGACATCGCCTACAGCGATCGCAAGATGAGCGAACAACTGTGCTTGCAGCGAATCGAGGAGTTCGGCCGGGAGACGGCGGTCAAGCGTGGCGTGAAGCCGGACCTGTTCGTCTTCGACGACGGCTGGGACGACAACCAGACCTTGTGGCGGTTCCACGAAGAGTTTCCCAACGGTTTTTCGCCGCTCGAGAAAGCGGCCGCCAGGTACGGGGCCGCGCTGGGCACCTGGATCTCGCCGTGGGGCGGCTACAGCAAGGCCAAGACCGCGAGGCTCCAGTACGGGCGGGAACAAGGCTTCGAGATGGCCCACGGCGGCTTCTCGCTCGCCGGCCCGACCTACTACGCCCGGTTCCGCGACGTCTGCATGGAACACGCGGAGAAATACGGAGTATGCTATTTCAAGTTCGACGGGATCGGCAGCGGGGCTTCGGCCGCCGGCCCGGGCGAGAAGTTCGGTCCCGATATCGAAGCCATGCTCGATCTGATCACCGAACTGCGAGCGAAGCAGCCGGACCTGTTTTTCAACACGACGGTGGGAACGTGGCCCTCGCCGTACTGGCTATTCTTCAGCGATTCGATTTGGCGGGGCGACGCCGATCTCAGCTATCATGGCGCGGGTACGCGCCGCCAGCAGTGGCTGACGTTCCGCGATAACGCGTCCTACCACATCCGCATCTGCAAGGCACCGCTCTACCCGGTCAATTCGATCAAATCGCAGGGCGTGATGTGCGCTCAACTCGGGCTGGCCGCCGAGTTGTCGCAGGATCTCGACGATCTGATCGACGACATCCGCATGGCCGCCGCTTCCGGCACGCAGGTGCAGGAGTATTTTGTGACCCCCGGCATGATGCCCGCCGAGGCCTGGGACGCCGCGGCCGAGGCGATCGCGTGGGTGCGGGAGAACACCGACGTGCTGGTCGACTCGCATTGGATCGGCGGCGACCCCGCCAAAGGAGAAATCTACGGCTACGGCTCGTGGGCTCCCAGGAAGGGAATCCTCGCTTTGCGGAACCCGGTTGACAAGCCGCAAGACATTGCCGTTGATCTCAAAACGATGCTGGAAATGCCGGCGGAGGCCGCAGGGCAGTATCGAATCGTGCCCCGGTGGCAAAAGGGAACGCAGCCCGAGGTCACGGTTGACTCGCAGCAGTCCGTCAACCTGCGACTGGCACCGTTCGAGTTGATCGTCCTGGAATGCGTGCCGCTTTCCGATCAAGGATCGGGCAAGGAGTAGAAGAATCGTCGGCTCTCAGCTTCCGTGACGCGGCGTTGTCACGACCGCCTGGATCCCGAGAGTCTCCGCGATCTTCTCCTCGAAGTCGCGCTGCTTGCTGAAAATCCGACTCTTCCCCACCGCTCAATTGAGCACGTGGGATGCATGTCCCCCCGCTGGCAACTCGCAATCGGCGTGGCATGTCCGGAGGCTACCCCATGCTTGCTGCTCCGTCAGGAACAGAGACTCCAGATCCTTTTGGGCGTCATTCCACAATCACGCATTGGGAACCGGGATAACCGCGGCGTACGGTGCGGACCAGGACGCCGTTGCGGCCGGACATCTGCTCGGCGAGGACGCCGAATCGCGAGTCGGCCGAGGAGTCGAACAGCCGGGTCTTGAGATGGTAGACGTTTCCGTCGTGGGCACTCTGGAGGGTGAAGTGCATCTCCGAGCCTGAGGTCTTGACGGAGTTCCAGTAGTCGGTGAGTTGGAGGATTGCCTGGCCGTTGACGCTGAGGATGATGTCGCCCGCCTGCAGGGTCACGACCGTGCCGGGTGGAAAGCGGCCCGGTTGTGGTCCGCCGCCGCCCCATTCTCCTCCGCCACCTCCGCCGCCGCTGCCGATTCCCGGCGGCACGGAGGCTTCAGCCGGCATGGAGATGCGGGAGATCTTCTGGGTGACGTTGAGCGACTGGTAGACGGGTAGATACGTGGTGTCGAACTGGTTCTGGCAGTAGTTGAGCACTTCGTCCCAGGACCGGGACTGATCCGTGGCGGAGAAAAACAGGCCTGGGGTGAAGTTGATCGCCTTGATCGTGTTGCCGAGCCGGGACCCTTTCTGGATTTCGGTTCCAAACAGGCCGTCGAGCATTTCGTCGGTGTAGGGGAGGCTCAGGGTCATGGAAAACAGCCCGCCGAGCCCCGGGATGCACAGGGCGGGCTGGTCCTTGGAACTCGAGTTCACGTCGAGCAGACCCTGGTAGCCGAAGAACAGCTTGACGAACAGGGGACTGAGCCGCTCGGCCGGTCTGAAGGAAGGAGCCGCATAGGCGCGATCGATTCTGCCGGTGGGCAGGTAGGTGTTGCAGCTATCGGAGAGCAGCGCCCGGAGGCGCGGGCCTTTTCGTTCCATGGCGGCCAAAAGGTCGGCGCGGTAGATGGGCGACTTGCTCTTGATGTCGACGAAGTAGTGCCCCTTGTCGTCGTACTGGCCGTGGGAGAAGACGTAGAGGACCAGCACGTCGTCCGACGCGACGGGCATGCGGTTGATGCTGTCGACGATCTGGTTCCGGGTGAAATCCTGACCCTTGAGCTGGTCGATTTCGAGCATCGGTTCGGGCACGTTCGTGTAGAAGCCGGCAAACACGTCGTGAAGGCTTTGTTCGGCGGCGGACCCGATGTTCTTATCGAGCGTATCGCCCGCGATGATCACGTAGAGCTTAGCCGCGGGTGCCGGTTGTGGAGCGCCGAGGCCAAGGCCGATCAAGAGAAGGAGGAACGAGAGTCTTGCCCGATTGCCGGTTGGAGATTGCATGGTGAACCTCGCTGGGTACGGAGTCTGCCGGGCTTACCGACAGGGATCATCGCCCAATTGTCGCTCGGCGTCAACCGGCCGGTTTCGGTTGGTCTGCTTCTTGACGATTGCCGAATTGGCTAGAATTCCGGGCAGCAACAGCGGGCGATCCGCGAAGGCTCGCCGCGGCCAATTCCATCATCACTCAAGGGAGGTGACTACGATGGCAACAAGAACAGTGGCGATTGCATTGCTTGCAGTGATTGCCGCGCCGTTTGTGCCGGGCGAGCAGCCGGTTCGGGCGGACTGCGGGAAGATCATCATTCACCGCGTGCCGCCGACCTACGTCTGGCCGCCGCTGCCGCCGCCCCGCCCGCCGATTGTCAATTGGGACTACAACAGCCACAACACGAACATCGCCTCGGGCAACACGAACGTCAATTCGGGGAACCGTATCAATTCGAACAACCAGATCATCCAGAACAGCAATATCAATTCGGGAACGCAGATCAACATCGGCGCGGGCGTGATGCCCCGGCCGGCGTCGAACCAGTTTCTGGCGGCCGGCATGGGCTTCACGTTCAAGGAGCCGGAGCAGAACGCCGTGATTGCCTGGGACGGCAAAGAGGAGATCATGATCCTCTCGACCAACGAGGGGAACCAGATCGAGGGGGGCGGCGCCGTGCTGAGCGTGCTGCCGCTGCCCGGCAAACCGGTCTCGATCCTGCCGGCTTCGACCGAGGCGTTTGAGGAAGCCATCCGGCTGATCCGATCGAAGCTGGCGGTGGTGGGCATGGGCGAGAAGGTGCTGACGGCCAAGATCGGCACCCACAACATCTTCGTCTGGAAGCTCGACAGTCCTGACGATTTTGGCAACGAGGTGCGGGCTTATATCAAGAAGACCTACGAGGGCCAGGCCGACGCCCTGATCACCGAGGATGCGGAGAAGATCGTCCGCCAGTACTTCGACCAGGGTTTCCGCTACTTCGCCTTCGACCTGACGTTCATGAGCGAGGACAATACGACCAAGGTGGCGATTGCCTACCGGTTCGAGTCGAAGTTCGTCTATTACCCGCTGGTGATCAGCAAGATCGGCGGCTCGGGCGACACAACGGTCCAGCTTGCCGTATTCACGCACGGCGCATTGCACAACTTTGGCGGGCTCGACGTGAACCAGATCAAGGTGATCGGCAACCAGTCGGTGGACGTGACGACCGAGGAGCTGAAGAAGGTGGATCCGGAGGCGGCTGAATTGATGGGCGAAGGGGCGATCAAGGCCCGGATCATGAACCTCACCGGCAAGGTCAACGGTTTTGAGGGGGATCTGATGGCCTGGTAGCTGCGAGATGCACGCTGCCTTCTCATCCTCTGCGCCTCGGCGCCGTTGCGTGAGAACCCTCGCACTGGGAACGATCTTGCCTGTGAGATCAGCCGGGCGCTACCAATCTGGATCAACCGGATCGTTGCCGGCGATGGTGAAAGCGTTGTGGACGGGCGAACAGAGTCTTCAGACCGAACTGGTAGTCCTGTCTGGGCGTGGCGTCGGGCGTCGCTTGGGGATCGCTGGTCATGAGAGTTCCCTGCCCGCGGTTGGTTTGTGGTGCACAGTCGAGTATATATCCGCCGGGCGAGCAGGTCGATCAGGGACTTGGTCAACAGGGGGCCGATTCTGCCAAATTCGAGGTCGGCGGCGAGTGTTCTTGGTGGGGGTTGGCTACGGAACGGGGCAAAGTACCCAAGAGTGTCGCTTGTCAGATACACCCGGCAAAACGCATCGCCGCCTGAGTAGATCTTCTCCGGCCGATGGAGTCATTCCGGTAGCTTGGGCGACCAAAGCGAGCCGGCGGGACGTGCCTGGATTCCTGCCCCCTTCTCGCCCTGTTTCACCTGTTTCGCGACGAACTGGACGACCCACCTCCGGAAACGCTAGAATGTACACAAAGGCGACTGAGGACACCGCTGTCCCGGTCATCCTTCCCACTGCATTCATCACCACTGGGGATTGGTTCTGTGACCAACGATCCGGAAATCCTGGTCGGTCTGAGCAGCGGAGAGCTGGAGGCCTTGGCCGAAGGGATGCTGGCTCCGGCCGTCCAGGCTCGCCTGGATGAGCTCATCGCCCGAAGCAAGGCAGGACGACTTGCTCCCGAAGAAGACGCCGAGCTCGATCGACTCCTGACCCGTGCCGATCAGCTCACGCTCGTCAAGACTCGGGCCAGATACACCTTACGACACCAGAAAGCTGGAGCGACGGGCACTTGAGCGATTACGTTCCCGTCGATCTTCAGCGAGAGATTCGCACTCAGTTTGCAGACTGCTGTGCATATTGCCACACGGCGGAGGAGCTGACGGTCGTCACCTTCGAGTTCGAGCATATCGAACCGCAGTCTGCGGGCGGTCAGACAGTTCTTGAGAATCTCTGTTTGGCCTGTCCCACATGTAACCGTTCCAAGGCTGACCGCACCACGGCCCGCGATTCGGTGTCGGGACAAGACGTGCCGCTGTTCCATCCTCAGCGAGATGTCTGGGCCGAGCATTTTTCGTGGTCTGTGGACGCCTCCGAAATCGTCGGCCTGACGGCAACGGGCCGTGCCACCGTTGCCGCCCTCCACATAAACCGTTCGCAGATGGTCCGCGTTCGCCGCATGTGGCGTGTCTTGGGAGAACATCCGCCTCGTATCGACAGACTCGACTTTCTGAATTGACGGGCTATGTCAGGCGGCTACCGCCATGGGGCGTTGCGTCAAGGGGTCATGTTGCATCGGGGGGCGTTGCACGGCGGGAAACGGTGAATATGGCCTTCGGCCAAAGGGGGCTGCGCGGTGGCTGACCTGGGGCGTTGCCCCAGGCTACGGTGAGGTTTGGCTTTCAGCCAAAGGATTGCGTTGCCGCAGGGTATGGTGGGAGTTGGCCTTCGGCCAAGGGGTCATGTTGCATCGGGGGGCGTTGCACGGCGGGACCGCGGCCGGATTCGACTGCCCGAGCCGGTTGTCGCGTCGCGTGCGAGGAGCGGATCTCGATGGGCGGTGATTGCAGGCGTCCTTCCTGCCGGTTCATTTCGAGAACTTCATCCAGTCGATATCGACCACTGCGTTGGTGCGGTTGATCGGACTTAGCCAGAGCTCGACGATGCGGTTTTTCCAGTTGGGCGACTCGCTCACGGAGAACACGTATTCGTGAAACGCGCCGTCCGCCTTGACGGGGAGGGTGGCGGTCTTGTCCTCCTGGAGGACGAGATCCTGGACCAGCGGGCTGCGGTCTGTTCCCCAATAGAGTTTCGTGGTCTGGTTCCCGTCGGCACCCGCGGAATCGACCCTCATGCGGACGGTGATTGAACGGTATTCCGAGGCGGGAACGGGGGCGATCTTGATGCGCATCGCCGTGCGGTCGTCCCGCGTTGTGACCAGGTGCAGGCATCCATCGCGGACGCGGAGGACGCCGGCGCCGTAAGGCTGGCGGTACCATCCTTCCGTCGAGTCGTGGAAGTTCCACTCGGTCCGGGCG